>CAYNSO010000029.1:0-13280 GCA_964399735.1 uncultured Cytophagia bacterium | reverse complement strand
AACTTACCCGAATTAGCGGAAGAACCGTATGATGAACCGCTGGGTATTTCTACCGGCGCAGCGGTAATTTTTGGCAATACCGGCGGGGTTATGGAAGCCGCATTGCGAACCGTTTATGAAATTGTTACCAAAAAACCGCTTGATGATATAGAAATCAAGTCTGTCCGCGGCTTGGAAGGTATAAGGGAAGCGGAAATCGATCTTGATGGTCTAAAAGTTAAAGCCGCAGTTGCCAATGGTCTGGCAAATGCCCGCAAGCTGTTGGATCTCATTGCCAGCGGAGAAGCGCAATATCATTTTGTGGAAATTATGGCGTGTCCTGGCGGCTGTATTGGTGGCGGTGGTCAACCGATACCCACGTCTCCTGAAATTCGCCAGAAACGCGTTGAAGCGATTTATCTTGAAGACCGCAACATGAAAATTCGTAAATCGCATGAAAATCCTGCCATACAAATGTTGTACAAGGAATTTCTTGGCGAACCGAATGGACACAAGGCGCATGAGCTGTTGCATACTCATTATACTAAAAAAAGTGTGTACTCAGATGCTGCGGTTTAATCGTTAAAACCGAATGATAAAAAAGGGAAAAGTGAACAACTTTTCCCTTTTTGCTTGTATGTAACTATTCTGTTTTTTATATTCATAACTATTGTTTTTGTTTATATTTATAATTTTATTCTGATTATTATGTAACAATTATTATATCGCACAGAATTAATGATCATCAGGTTAAAGAACGAGCTTTACCCGGAAAAGGCGCTAAATCGTTTATTGTAACTTAATCAGGAGAATAACGTTACAAATGAAAGAAGACCCACTGATTCTGGTAATAAATCCCGGCTCCACATCTACCAAAGTGGCTTTGTTTGCGGGACGGAAACTGGTTGAACAGGAAAACATTGTTCACCCCAAAGAAGAATTGGCAAGTTTTAATTCATTATGGAACCAGTTTGATTACAGAACTGCAACGATTGAACGTTTTTTCACTAAAATAAAAATCCATGGCGCTCTGGATGCTGTGGTTGGCAGAGGTGGAATACTAAAAACTCTTAAAAGAGGCACATACCTGGTCAGCGATGAAATGATACGTGATGCCCGGCTTGGCCCCCGCGGTATGCATGTTTCCAATTTGGGCTGTGCTCTGGCTCAGGTTTTTGCGCGAAAATTTCATTGCAATGCTTATATAGTTGACCCTGTTTCTGTTGATGAATTTGAACCGGTTGCCCGGTTTTCTGGTCACCCTGCTATGGAACGACGCTCATTATCACATTCTCTCAATTTGCGGGCAGCTGCATTCCGGGTTGCAGAAAAATTAGGGATTAATGTTAATCAGAATAACTTTATTGTTGCCCATCTTGGCAGCGGCATATCGATTGCGCCAGTTCATAATGGCCGGGTTATCGATGTTAATGATGCATCCAGCGCCGGGCCGTTTTCTCCGGAACGCACTGGCACTTTACCTCTTTTACCATTTATTGATTTGTGCTTTTCCGGTAAACACAGTAAAGAACAAATTATAGATATGGTAATGAGTAATGGCGGGCTGATGGCTTATTTGGGAACCAATGATCTGACCAAGGTTGAAGATATGATAACAGCCGGTGATGAGTATGCTTTAAATGTATTTCTGGCAATGGCTTTTCAGATCGCCAAAGAAATCGGGTCTATGGCTACGGTTGTTAATGGTGATGTTAAAGCAATCGTATTAACCGGCGGCCTGGCCAATTCAAACCGGCTGGTAACAGAAATTACCGGCCGAGTTATGTTTGTTGCCCCGGTGTTTGTTTTTCCCGGTGAAATGGAAATGGAAGCGATGGCAGAAGGTGTATTGCGTGTTTTGCAAGGCCAGGAAATGGTAAAAGAATACTAGTGTTTTATTATAAACTGATTAAAGGATTCATGTATTCGCTGTTATTAAAAAAATATCTGTTTTTAATTCTGCCTTTGCCAGGTTTACTTGCGGCATGTGGATTTTTTGTGATTCCTTTGGCCTTTCAGGTTCATGATTATGTTACTTTATATCGTCAGGCTTTGGTAGAACCTTTTCCAGACATCAAGTTATTTAATGGCAGATTAGAGTTTGTCGATCCTGTGCCTGTTACAATAACCATTAGTGATGCTGTTCAAATCATTTGCGACAAGGATCCCGATACTCTCAACTTTACCACCGCTACCCGGAATTCGGTTTTGATATCTGAATATATGATTTTGATAAAGTCACATGACGATGTGGAAAAAATCGATCTCACTCAGATGGAAATTGAAAATGAACCTGTATATCTTGCTCCCATGCAAGTCAGTAGCTTTATTGATAAAAATTCGCTGATCATTATCCGATTTTCTGCCCTTCTGCTTCTAGTAATTATTTTTGTTGTACTTTTATTATTGACTATCGTGGGCAGCGGCATAGGCGTCATGGTTGATGCTTTTGGTCAGAGTAAAATCAGTTTTCTGCCGTTGCTGAATTTGTCGGGTATTATTGTGTCTTTTTATGCAATTATTTCTTTTTTATTATATTATCTGCTTACGCCTGGTTTAAAATTTTTTATGTATATTCCAGGTTTAATTTTTTGTACAATCGGTCTTGTTGTATATTTATTAGAACGCTCTTCTGTACCGGCTTATTTATCCCGGTCTGAAAAACGAATCTGATTATCCGGTTTGAGTTATTTTTTACTTTTTACAAGTCAATAAACATTTTATAACGAACATGTTAATTTTATGGTAATTACACTATTTAAAAAGCAATACAAAAATTTTATCAATTTTTTAATTCATCTGCATGGGCTTGCCGAGTTATTTGGCCGCATGATTTTAGCGTCATTTACACGGCCTTTTTATCTTCGCGATACTCTCGATCAGATGTATGCCATAGGTGTGCGTTCATTGCTGATTGTTTTAATGACCGCAGGTTTTACCGGCATGGTTTTGGCGCTCCAGGCGGGATATGAAATGGCAATTTTTGGTGCAAAAATGTATGTTGGCACTCTTATCAGCGTCTCTCTGGTTCGTGAACTCGGCCCGGTGCTGGTTTCACTGGTCGTCGCCGGACGGGTCGGCGCCGGTATTACTGCCGAATTGGGTTCGATGAATGTTACCGAGCAAATTGATGCGATGCGCGCCCTGGGCACCAATCCAATCAAAAAACTGGCCGCAACCCGTTTTAAGGCGCTTGTTATCATGTTGCCTTTACTAACTATTATTGGCGATATGGTAGGTATATTGGGCGGTCTTTTAATCGCAACGTCTTCGTTGGGAATCAGTTCTTCATTTTTTTGGGCAACAGTAGTCCGTGCTGTAACATTTAACGATATTGTTACCGGCACAATCAAGCCGCTCGTTTTTGCTATGGTTATTGCTACTGTCAGTTGTTTTATGGGTTTAACGGCCAAGGGTGGAACAAAAGGTGTTGGAGAAGCAACTACGCAATCGGTGGTTATTTCTTCAATACTAATTTTTATTTTTGATTTTTTCATTACAAAATTAATCTTATCAATAACCTGGATATAATAATGACCCCTGCCACTGAAAATATGATTGAATTTGTGGATGTCTATAAATCTTTTGATGATAAAAAGGTTTTACGGGGACTAGATTTATCAATAAAAAGAGGAGAAACCCTGGTTATTCTCGGGCGCAGTGGTTGTGGTAAAAGTGTAATGTTGAAAATTTTATTGGGACTTTTGCCGGCTGATTCCGGCAGGGTTTTTGTCGATGGCACAGAAATTACAAATCTCACCGAGGCAAGTCTTTTCGGTATTCGGCAAAAAGTTGGCATGTTGTTTCAGGGTTCAGCGCTGTTCGATTCTCTGACTGTTGGAGAGAATGTTGCCTTTGCATTAAAAGAGCATACCCGAAAACCATGGTTTGAAATTGAAGAGATAGTACAGAGAAATTTAGAGTTTGTTGAACTCAAAGGCACCGAAAAGTTGATGCCATCCGATTTATCTGGCGGCATGCGTAAAAGAGCAGCGCTGGCGCGGGCAATGGCAAGCCAGCCACAAATTATGCTTTATGACGAGCCAACCACAGGTTTGGACCCTATAACCGCGACGACAATCAATGCGTTGATCCGTAAAACTCAAAAACAATTTGGCGTTACTTCTATTGTTGTGACCCACGAACTTGAGAGCGGATTTAGCGTTGCGGACAGAGTTGGAGTAATCAATGACGGGGAAATTATTGAAATCGGCACGATTGCAGAAATTAAAAAAAGCCGAAATGAATTTGTGCAACGATTTATAGCAGGACCAAAATGAAAACAAGACAGGAAGCTGAAAAAAGTCATGAACTAAAAGTTGGTTTGATGATACTGATTGGTATCATCATACTGGTTTTTGCCATTTTATCTGTAGGTGAACAACAGGGCATATTAAGCGACCGTTACAAACTGCGGGTTCTTATGTCGCGGGTTAATGGTTTGCAAACCGGGGCGCCGGTTCGTTTGGCCGGCGTGCGGGTCGGATCAGTTATTGGCGTGCAATTTGCCAGCGATCTTGATGATCAAAAAATCGAGGTCATCCTGGAAATTGATAAAAAAGTGCAGCAGCGTATCCGCGAAGACTCGGAAGCGCATATTGGCACTCTCGGCTTGCTGGGTGATAAATATATCGGTTTAACGATAGGATCGCTGGATCAGCCCATGTTAAACCATAATGATTTGTTAAAAAGTGCGGACCCGGTTGATTTGGAAAAATTAATTGATGAGGGCGTAGAAGTTGTCAAAAGTTTGAAAAAAGCTTCTATCGAACTCACAGAAATTAGCGAAAAAATTAACAAGGGCGACGGGACGATTGCTTTGCTTTTAAACGATCCCCGCTTTTATTTCGATATCGACCGCTTATTTCGCCTTGTTGAATTACTGGGCAAACAGATCAATGAGGGGCAAGGCGCTCTCAATATGCTGCTTAGTGATTCTGTTTTTACGCAAAATTTGGCACATTCTGTTGAAAATGTCAAAATTGTTACCGATAGTTTACGTACCGGGCAGGGTTCAGCAAACCGATTGGTTATGGACCCCCGGTTGTATAATGATCTGCATGCCGCTGTATCAAGAATGAACAAGGTGATTGAAAAAGTTGATCAAGGCGATGGCAGTTTGGGTCAGGCTATTAACGACAAGGCCTTATACCAGGATATGATACGGGTAACAACTGAATTGGACAGTCTGGTTAAAGATATCCGTAAAAATCCGCAGCGTTATTTAAAAGTTGAAATATTTTAAGGAATGGAAGATACTGCAAGTCAAAATACACTCCCCGCTGAGAGTGATTATGAGCGATTGGATAAATGGCTGAATTTTACCTGCTTGTTTAAGACCCGTTCCCAGGCTACCAAAGCCTGCGATGATCGTAAAGTCAAAGTCAATGACCAGGTCGTTAAACCGGCAAAATTAATTAAAGTCGGCGATGTTATAACAATCAAGCATAAAGATGGCCGATATATTAAATTTATAGTTTCCGCGCTGACCCATAAAAATGTTTCTGCAAAGGAAGCAAGAAATTTATATATTAGAGAGGAACCGGAGCTTTCCGCTGAAGCCCGTGAACTGGTTGCATTGTATTATAAATCGGTCAAGAGATTAAAACCAAAATATAAAGGACGTCCGACAAAAAAAGAACGGCGCAAAATGGATGATATCAAATTCGGTAGCGAGAACCGGGATACAGATTATTTTGATGATTTTTAAGCCGCGACGGTTGACAGAATTATGTTTGATTTCCATTCGGATAAAAAAGAATACTTTGAAATTCAATACAAAACTGCCTGCGATTCCATTGTGCCGTTAGTATCGCAATACCTGTCATTAACCCGTCAAACCCGGGTTTTGGAAATTGGATCTGCAGAAGCCGGAGTTTTGAAAGCGTTTACCCAGGCAGGCTGTCATTGTACCGGTATTGAATTAAGCCCCGGTCGGGTGGAATTGGCCAAAAAATTTATGCATCAGGAACTCAATGATGGCCGGATTCAGTTCTTGTCAAAAAATATTTATGATGTTGATGTAGAAAAAGATATTGGTTTTCGCTTTGATTTGATTATATTAAAAGATGTAATTGAGCATATTCATCATCAGGAAGAGTTTATACCGTTTATGGCGCATTTTTTAAATCCAGCGGGAATCATTTTTTTTGGTTTTCCGCCCTGGACTATGCCTTATGGCGGACATCAGCAAATGTGCGCAAATGCAATCCTCGCCCGATTGCCTTTTATACATTTGTTGCCAAAAAGTATTTACCAAAGATTGTTAAAATTTGGTCACGAGTCCAAAAATAAAATTGATATGCTGCTTGAAGTTAAAGAAACTGGAATAACTATAAACCGCTTTGAAAGAATTGTGAAACATAATCATTATAAAATAATTAGCCGTATTTTTTATATTGTTCCACCAATATACAAGTTTAAATTTAATCTAAAAACAAGGAGGTTATATTCAATTATTTCTGGAATCCCGATATTGAGGGATTTTTTTACAATGTCTGCATATTATATAATCCAAAAAGAATGATTCGACTCTAATGAAGCTATGGAGGTTACCATGTCAAAAGCCGGAGTATTTGCAATGGCTCTTGAACAACTCGAATCTGCCGCAAAGCGATTAAAAATAAGCGACAGTACCTTGCGAGTGTTAAGCCATCCGGAACGAGAACTAACAGTCTCGTGTCCTGTGGTAATGGATGATGGCCGTATCGAAGTATTTACCGGGCATAGGGTACAGCATTCCAACGCCCGTGGTCCCTGCAAGGGAGGAATTCGCTTTCATCAAAGCGTAACGTTAGATGAAGTTAAAGCCCTGGCTATGTGGATGACTTGGAAGTGTGCTGTGGTCAATATTCCTTATGGCGGTGGCAAAGGCGGTGTGCAGGTTGATGTTACCAAATTAAGTAAAGAAGAAATACGTCGGTTAACCCGTCGTTATACAGTAGCGATCATGCCGATTATTGGACCGCACAAAGATATACCGGCGCCGGATGTTGGCACCAATGCTGAAACTATGGGCTGGATTATGGATACAGTCAGTATGTTTCAGGGCTCAACAGTTTTAGACATCGTAACTGGGAAATCCATAGATTTAGGAGGATCACTTGGTCGTCGTGAGGCAACCGGTAGAGGTGTAATGTTTAATACTCTGGAATTATTAAAGAGATTGAACATGCAGCCTGCACAAACCAAAGTTGCAGTTCAGGGCTTTGGAAATGTCGGTTCGGTCAGCGCTGACTTGTTGAATAAACAAGGATGTAAAATTTTGGCCGTCAGTGATGTAACGGGCGCCTATTATCATCCAAATGGACTACCTGTTGCAGACATGATTGAATACTGTAAAACCAATCGTCATGGCGTTTTGGAAGGCTTTTCAGCGCCAGGCGTCAGCAAGATCGGAATGAATGAAATTTTTGGTCTGGATGTTGATGTTTTTGTACCTGCGGCTTTGGAAAAACAAATTACGGTTGACAATGTTGACCAGATCAAAGCCCGCGCAATTATCGAAGGCGCCAATGGTCCCACAACTCCGGAAGCTGAAAGGGCGCTGTTGAAAAAAGGCAAGTATATTGTTCCCGATATTCTTGCCAATAGCGGCGGTGTAGTTGTTTCCTATTTTGAATGGGTACAAAGTATTCAATCATTCTTCTGGGATGAAGAAGAAGTCAATAAAAATTTGCAGAATGTAATTGTAAAAAGTTTTGAAGCAGTATGGAAATTAGCACAAGAGGAAAAGACCGATTTACGCAATGCCGCCATGATGATCGCCGTTAAACGCGTGGCTCAGGCTGTTGAAGAAAGAGGAATTTTTCCATGATTATGTAATTGTTCAATGACTACGGTCATAGTAATATTAATTGATGATAGAGGAGAAAATAATGTCAATTAAAGTAACAATCGGTAAAAAAGAGTATTTCCCAGGAATTGGTAAAATTAAATTTGAGGGCCCTGATTCCAAAAATCCACTGGCATTCAAATATTATGATGAAAATCAGGTTGTTGCCGGAAAAACCATGAAAGATCATTTCCGCTTTGCTATTGCCTACTGGCATACATTCTGTGGCAAAGGAAGCGATCCGTTCGGCGATGATACCCAGGACTTTCCCTGGGATGAAAGCAGTAATAAAATGCAAGCCGCCAAAGATAAACTGGATGCTGCTTTTGAATTCATCAGCAAATTAGGTGTGCCGTTTTATTGCTTCCATGACCGTGATATAGCCCCGGAAGAAGATTCTATCATAACCCTTGACAAGAATCTTAAAGAAATCGTTACCCTGGCTAAAAAGAAACAACAGGAATCAGGAATCCAGTTATTGTGGGGTACGGCGAATGTGTTTGGACATCCCCGTTATATGAACGGCGCTTCAACGAATCCGGATTTTCAAGTACTGACCCATGCTGCTTCGCAAGTTAAAGGCGCTCTTGAAGCCACAGTTGAACTGGGCGGTTCAAATTATGTGTTCTGGGGTGGAAGGGAAGGTTATTTTAGTCTCTTGAATACCGATATGAAGAGAGAAATCGAACATTTGGCCATGTTTCTAACCAAAGCCCGTGATTACGGTCGTAAAATTGGCTTCACAGGTACTTTTTTGATTGAACCGAAACCAATGGAACCGACCAAGCATCAGTATGATTTCGATGTATCCACGGTAATTGGTTTTCTGCGTAATTATGGCCTGGATAAAGATTTCAAACTGAATATTGAAAATAACCACGCCACCCTGGCCGGGCATACCTTTGCTCATGAAATTCAGGTTGCTGCTGATGCCGGATTGCTTGGTAGTCTCGATATTAACCAGGGCGATCCCTATAACGGCTGGGATACCGATGAATTTATGCATAATTTGTATGACGCAGTTGAAACAATGTTGGTTTTGTTGCCTGCCAATGGTTTGGGTAAAGGCGGTATGAATTTCGACGCGAAAACCCGTCGTTCTTCTACCGATTTGGATGATATTTTCATTGCTCATATCAGTTCCATGGATACCATGGCTCGCGCACTACTTATTGCCGACCGGATTTTACGCGAATCCGATTTGCCGAAACTGAAAAAGCAACGGTACGCAAGTTTTGATAGCGGCGATGGCGCCAAATATGAAAAAGGCCAGCTTGAACTCGATCAGCTTGCTGAAATAGCCAAAAAATCTGGTGAACCCGCTAAAACAAGTGGTAAACAAGAGTTGTACGAAAGCATTATCAATCAATATCTCCGTTAAGCTAATCCGCCCGGTTTTTACAAGGAACCGGGCGGAATTCACTATAGTCGCTGGTATTGATAAACGCTCCCGACAGGATGGAATTTGCAGGTAATTGACTTTTGTTTCATTAATGTAAATCCAAGGAGTGAAAAATGGTTAAATATTGGCTGTTTTTAATTTCTTTTCTACTCCTGACGGCGCAGCCGGTTTTATCACAAAATGATATGGATAATGGAGTAACAGCATTTGTTGAATCCGATTCGGGCAAGAACAGGATCAAAGTAGATAATCTGCAACTGGATTTCAAGTATGGGGGATATGGTGTTTACGTTGTTTCCGATTATCCTGTATTAACCCAAATTCCACTGGAAAATGGAGAAATTGTTGGATTTAACAGCATCATTGCCGCCAGTTTTAGGGGAAAACATGTTGAATGGAAAAAATATGTTGAACCGGAAGAAAGAGTCAAGTTTGAAAATATCGATGAAATGGGATTTTATCATTGGGATGATCTTGAAGTAGATTGTATTATCAAAGACAAGCACGATAAAATCATTCGCTCACGTATAAAACGACCTCTTTTAGCTGATGTTTTTTTGACAGGAACAACAAATCGAGGTGATTTTCAGTTACAACTCGACCTGGAAAATGGTAAAACAGTGCATGTACTTTTTGTGCCGGATTTTGTTATGCAATGTATGAAAAATTCCACCCATGTTTTTCCAAATGAAAATTGGTTATATTGCCCTTATTGTGGTGGAAAATTAAAAAGGATTAATACTGTAAAAAACTAAGTTTGCATATTACTCCTGATTATAAATGACAGGTTTTAGAAAATTGGAAATGTATGGGTGATGTAAGACTGGTACAAAAAGTGCTCTTGATTGCAGCATTTTGTTATAATAATGAAACCGATATGCGCCAGGCGTTGCAACAAATGACCAGTCGGTATGGCGCTGTAAAATCTGCCGGTAATCCGTTCCCGTTTCACCATACCCGTTATTACCAGGATGAAATGGGAGAGAATTTAAATAAATTTTATTGTTCTTTTGAAAATTTGATTGATCCGATGGATATTGTCAATATCAAGCTGACCAGCAACGAAATTGAGAAAGAGTTTTGTTCGCACAGTAAACGAAATGTCAACATCGATCCCGGTTATATTGAAGTGCCCAAATTGGTGCTGGCCACAACTAAAAATTATGGTCACCGCATATATCTGGGTAAGGGGATATATGGTGATGTACAGCTAGTCTGGCGGCAAGGTAGCTTTCAGGCTAACCCCTGGACGTATCCGGATTATATGCAACCTGAAAATTTGCTTTTTTTTATAAATGAAAGAAATAACTATTTTCAACAATTACAAAAGGGAGTTAACTAATTGTCAATCAGTTACAAGGACTCAGGAGTAAACCTGGAAGCGGCAGAAGCTTCCACGAAAAAAATAGCTGCACTGGCCAAGTCAACCTTTAATGCCAATGTGCTCAAGGACATTGGTTTATTCTCCGGTTTTTTCAAGCTGGATCTGCAAAAATATCATGATCCGGTTATTGTGTCCAGTGTTGATGGAGTGGGAACCAAATTAAAAATTGCTTTTGCAATGGATATTCATGATTCGATTGGCCAGGATTTGGTCAACCATTGCGTTAACGATATTATGGTGTCGGGCGCCGATCCGTTGTTCTTTTTGGATTATATTGGTACGGTTGCATTAAAACCCGATCATGCCGCATTGATCGTTAAAGGAATGGCAAAAGCCTGCATGGAAAATGATTGCGCCCTGATTGGCGGAGAAACCGCAGAAATGCCGGGTTTTTATTCACCTGGCGAGTACGATCTTGCCGGTACTATTATTGGCGTTATAAATCGCAGCGATATTATCGATGGCAGCTCAATCGCCAGTGGAGATCAATTGATTGGCATTTCTTCTAACGGCTTGCATACCAATGGATATTCCCTGGCACGTAAAGTTTTACTTGAAGTAAAGAATGTCAATTTGCACAATACAGTTGATGAACTGGGCATGTCGTGGGGTGAGTGTCTGTTACGTGTGCACAAAAGTTATATGCCGGTAATCAAGCTGGTGCGAGGCATGCAGGGCCTGGCGGGAATCAGCCATATTACCGGAGGCGGCATTGAGGGTAATACTTATCGGTTGTTGCGCCCCGGCTTGAATCTTCAAATTGACTGGTCTGCCTGGCAACAACCGCCCGAATTTCAACTGATTCAACAGTATGGAAATGTTAATGATACAGAGATGCGGCGCACCTTCAATCTTGGTATTGGCCTGGTTCTTGTTGTTAAATCGGATCAATATAATAGTATATTTAATAAACTGGTCGCTGCCGGTGAAACCCCGGTTCATATAGGACAGGTGACAGCAGAATAATATGATTTTAACCAAGCAAACCAAAATTGCCGTCCTGGGAGCTGGAAGTTGGGGAATAGCCCTTGCCAATCATTGCGCGGGTATTGGCCACCAGGTAACTCTATGGGAATTTGATCATAAAGTTGCACAAACATTGCAAATAACCCGTATGCGCGAACAGGTCTTAAAAAATGTCAAGATCCCGGACTCTGTTACAATAACCAGTTCACTTGAGCAAGCAGTTACAACTGCTAATTTGATTCTTTTTGTCATTCCTTCCCATGTTGCGCGTAGTGTGCTGCAAGAAATGGCAAAACTGGATTTCCGCAAAGAGAGTGTGTGTGTGAGTTGTACTAAAGGAATTGAAAATGTTACCCACATGCGCATCTCGGAAATTTTTCACCAGGTGGTACCACAATTTCCCCTGGAGCGCTTTGCTGTGCTTTCCGGTCCCAGTCATGCTGAAGAAGTTAGCCGGCAAATACCTACTGCAGTAGTTGTTGCATCGCAAAATGATGCAGCCGCGCTGTTTATTCAGGATGTAATGAACAACACAAATTTTAGAATTTATACAAGTCCTGATATTATTGGCGTTGAATTGGGCGGAGCTTTAAAGAATGTAATTGCCGTTGCCGCCGGAATATGCGATGGCGCCGGTTTTGGCGACAATACCAAAGCCGCCCTGCAACCGCGTGGACTGGCTGAAATAATCCGTCTGGGACGAAAATTGGGAGCAAACCCCCACACTTTTGCCGGATTATCGGGAATGGGTGATCTGATCGTTACCTGTATGAGCCATCACAGCCGCAACCGTTACCTCGGAGAGCAGATCGGCCAGGGATATTCCCTGGAGGACGTTATGAAAAGCATGGTGATGGTAGCTGAAGGTGTGCGAACATGCAAATCAGCAGTCGCACTTTCAGAAAAATATGATGTGGAAATGCCGATCTGTCACCAGGTATACAGTGTTTTATTTGAGAACAAGGAACCCAAAATGGCTTTGCGTGATTTAATGAACCGTGACGCCAAGCCGGAAGTTTGGTATTAACCATAATTCAACTAGATTTGACCGTCAAAATGGAGGAATAGTATGTTTAAAAATATTATGCTTGCTGTGGACGGTTCTATTTATACCGAGTATGTATTATCATTGGGGGTAATGATAGCGCGGGCATTTCAAAGCCATATTCATGTGTTGACTGTAGCTGATATTCGGGTTTTCGAATGGGCATCTGCAATCAGCGCTGATGGTTTTGTGCCAATTGCTCCTTCCAGCATATACCAGAAGGAATCCATCCGTTTAATGGAAGAAAAATGCAGCAAGGTATTGGATAAATGCGCACAATTACTAAACAAGGAAAACATTGATTTTGAGTTGGAAAAACAGGTTGCAGCTCCTGTTGATGCGATAGTTGAACGGTCACAGATTGCCGATTTACTAATTATGGGTAAATGCGGTGAATTTTCCCGCTGGGATAAAAAGAAACTCGGCGCTACGGTTGAAGCTGTTAGCCGGGCTGCAAGAAAGCCGATTATTGTTGCCGATAAATTCAAAGCGCCAATAACCAATATCCTGTTTGGGTATGACGGCAGCCCGAATGCCAACCAGGTTATGCAATATGTTGGCCATCTGGCAGAGAATTGTCCTGCCACAGTAACTGTGTTGTGCGTTTCTGATGAACCGGAACTTGCAGAACAGAATATCAGGAATGCTGAAAAATATTTAAATAATTTTA
>CAYNSO010000028.1:0-37289 GCA_964399735.1 uncultured Cytophagia bacterium | reverse complement strand
TTGCACAGCGACAACAATTATTAACAATATACCATAAATTTATTCACTTGTTTTAAATCCCGCTCCGCCCTGGTAATTCGCTCCGTATTTCTCAATAAAATAAACATAATTTCATAGAAATAAGCAAGGAAAATAATTATATTTTAAAAAATTTTTGTTGGTAATAAATCATGATTGAAAAACAAATCCACGTTTAAGACAATAAAGTAAAAAGCTATTTGCAACAATGCCTATACAAGAATCTTTCTATCCCTCTCAAGCCGTTCATAGCAATTTTCACAAAATCTAGAGATATAATTTGACTTTTTGAGAATTGCATCGTATCATCATTAGAAGAAATCATTACTAATATGAAAGTCATGCGTTTTTGAATGAACTAGCCCAAACCATACGACAGGCGCAAAACGGCAGCCGTCCGGCATTTAAAATTCTGGTGGAACAACACCAGGATTTTCTCTATCGGGTTGCCTGGCGGTTGCTGCTGAATAAACAGGACGCCGAGGATGCCGTTCAGGAGTGTTTGATCCGCGTCTGGCAAAACCTGCGCCGTTTTGATGCGAACAAGAAATTCACTACCTGGCTGTACAAGATCATCGTTAATTTGTGTTACGACCGGCTGCGGGCGCAACAGCGGAACAGCGGCAGAAACGAAGAAATTGATGAAACAATCATTGCAGCACCCGACAGCCTGGAAAAGACTATTCAAAATAAAGATATTACAGCAGTGATCCTGCAACTGTTAACTACTTTGCCGCCCAAACAGCGCACCGTTTTAACGCTGCGGGATTTAGAAAACCGGGATATGGAAGAAATTGCCGCATTGCTGCAGATCAGCAGCCAGGCCGTTAAAAGTAACCTGTTTGTAGCCCGCAAGCAATTGCGGGAAAAGTTATTGGAGTATAAAGCATTATGAAAAAAACATCCTGTAAATCCATACAAGCCTTGCTATATCTGCATCGCCCCGGCGAACTTGCAGAGCGAGAGCAAATCAAGCTGCAACAACATCTCACCGAATGCCCTGAATGCGCAGCAATTGCCGCGCAATTGGGAATAATGCAAAACCATATCGACGTGCTAGCCAAATCTGAACCGGTTGCCGCTGACACCGATGCGCTTACCGCCTCGATAATGAGCTCGGTCGCCGCTTTAGAGAGAATGAAAAATTACCGGTCGGAGGGTGTGTTAACACGAGTGTTGCATGTGTTGTTCAACCCCCGCTTCCGGCTCTCCCTGGCTTCGGCTATTGTCTTGTTACTTGGTTTCTTTATTATCCAGGAATCCGTTTATATGATACGCATTGCCGATTTGGAAAGGAAAATGACGCAAAGCGCAATGTCTGTGGACTCGCGACCTTTTAGTAATCAACTTGCTTCCCTGCAAAACGTCTACCAGCAACTGGAAGAAACCGGAATCATTGCCAAAATGGAGCTGCAAGAGAAAAAATTAACTGCAAAACAAATAGAGACAGATAAAACCATACTATTAGCCTTGTTGGAAAACAATAAAAATTTAAAAATTCAAAACGAGTTACTTTTAAAAATCGTCCAACAGAAAAATCCTGATTTATATAATACACTAAACAGGTTGGGCCTTGAACAGCCGGAAATAACCAGAATCATGGAAAACAAACAACAAATCGTCCGGCTGTTGAATACACTGTAACTGGAAGGAGAATTATCATGTATAGAAAAATTATTCATAACCTCATAGGAGCATTGCTTGTTCTGTTATCATTGCTTGCCGGTTGCAGGGACATTGAAACCACCACAGAAATATATCCCGATGGATCATGCAAACACACTATCGTCGTACAGGGCGATTCCAGCGATAATAGCCGGAGTACTTTTCCCATTCCCACCGATTCTTCCTGGACGATCACTCAATACGATTCCGGCGAGTATACCTATATCGCAAAGAAAATTTTTCCAAAAGTAGCTGATTGGGACAAAGAAATGAACTATTGCCGGGACAAGTCCAGGGAAATGACGATTGTGCCTGAACTGAAAAGGAAATTCCGTTGGTTTTATACAATCTATCAATACAAGGAAACCTGGAAAGCGGTTAACAAATTGCACAATGTACCAATAACCGACTTTTTGTCGCCGGATGAAATAAAACTTTTAGCTTCTCAGGATGATAGTTCAGCACAAGCCAAAGCTGTGGACGAAAAAATTGAAAACTGGGAAAAACGTAATATATTTGCCGGTTTTTACAAAGAATTAATCAATGCCGCAGCAGAATTGAACGATTCCACCCTGAGTGAGGACGTAATCGAGGCCAGGCAAGAGCAGCTTTACGAACTCTTTGTAGGTGAAATATCTGATGATTTTGAATATAAAAAAGATTTCCTGACCAAACTCGCGGCTCTGCTCCGCACCAATGCAGTAAAACGCCTCGAAAACGACCTGGTTTATATTATTGCCCAACTAAAGGAAAGACAGGAGTCCCTTGCCGAAATCGGTTTGACAGATTTTGAAAACCATGTTATCATGCCCGGACTGATCCTGGATACAAATGCCAAAACAGTAGAAGGCAGAGAAGCTGCCTGGGATATAAAGCCGAAACAATTCATGTTTACTGATTTTACAATGACTGTAGATTCCCGGTTGGTCAATATTTGGGCGGTTATTGTTACCCTGGTATTGTTTTTTATTGCAGTGGTAATTTTACTGCTCCCCCTCATCCTCCGAAAAAACAAATAACATTAGAGCAAAAAGCCGGGATCAAGCTCCCGGCTTTTTTTCCATTCTAAAATAATACATTTGTTTCTGTTGATAGACTTCCTTGTTATACTTTTTATCATCACTGACCTTTAACATGGCACGATGAAAATAAATGGTGTAATTTTGAGCCATAGCAAATTCCAGTAAATCTTCAACACCGGTGATTGCGGCACAGGCAACCCGGTTCCCATCGGTAATCTTGACGAACTTGGCATCCATTGCAAAGCCGCTTTGCTTGTTAAACCAATCCCGTATAATAGTGGAGGGTTGAACAGGCAGAACAAACTCTTCGCCCCGTTCTACCATTTTTTTAGCGTCTCTAGCCGCATACACTGTATTCATTGTTTAACTCCCTGTAAACAAACCGGTTTATTGATTTTTACAAATTTATAAATAATTTCACTCTCTTGCAATCAAATAATATTCGTTCATTCTGTTTTCCCTGATAAAGCTTTGTTGATGCCGAAAGCAATAAGCCTGGCTGAACCTGACTCGCTTTATCAGGGAAGAGAACAATACTTTTTACAATGTATTAAATTTTACACGGTTATCAATGCGTTCAAACAGCCAGTTGCGAATGTCGCTAATTTTCACCCGCTCCTGGGTCATGGCATCGCGTTCGCGGATGGTGACGGTTTCATCTTCTTTGGTTTGGAAATCGACAGTAATGCAAAACGGCGTGCCGATCTCGTCCTGACGCCGATAACGACGGCCAACGGCGCCGCCTTCATCATAAAACACTGAATAATGCGGTTTCAGTTCGTCACGAATTTTATAGGCTATTTCGGGCAAGCCTTCTTTTTTAACCAGTGGAAAGATACCGGCTTTGATCGGCGCAATTTCCGGCGCAAAGTGCATCACCGTACGCGAATCGTTTTCCAGTTGCTGTTCCTCATAGGCATCGGAAAGAACCGCCATAACCGTCCGGTCTGCCCCGGCTGAAGTCTCTATTATAAACGGCACAAATTTTTCTTTACTTTCATCATCATAATAAGCCAGTTCCTTGCCGGAAAATTCCTTATGCCGGTTCAGGTCGAAATTGGTGCGGTTATGAATGCCTTCCAGTTCCTTCCAGCCAAACGGAAACTCGTACTGAATGTCGAACGCATCGGCGGCGTAATGCGCCAGTTCATCCGGCCCGTGCTGGTGAAAACGTACCTTATCCGGGCGAATTTGCAGGGTTTTATAATAATTTATACGATCCTGCTTCCAGCGTTCAAACCAATCCTTGTCCGACCCCGGTTTGACAAAGAACTGCATTTCCATCTGTTCAAATTCGCGGGTGCGAAAGATAAAATTTTCGGTGGTTATTTCATTGCGAAACGCCTTGCCAATCTGCGCAATGCCAAATGGAATTTTTACGCGGGTGGAATCGACAACATTGGGAAAGTTGACATAAATACCCTGGGCAGTCTCCGGGCGCAAATAGACTACACTGGCGCTGTCTTCCACCGGGCCGACAAAGGTTTTGAACATCAAGTTAAACTGCCGCGATTCGGTCAGTTCGCCGCCGCAATCCGGGCACGCTTTTAAATCTTCCAGCAGGTCGGCACGGAAACGGTGTTTGCATTTCTTGCAGTCCACCAGTGGATCGGTAAAGCCTTCCACATGTCCGGAAGCCTCCCACACCCGCGGCGCCATTAAAATAGCGGCATCAAGGCCCACTATATTATCGCGGGTTTGTACCATCCACCGCCACCAAAATCTTTTGATATTATTTTTCAATTCCACGCCTAACGGGCCGTAATCATAAACAGCGGATAGCCCGCCATAAATATCGCTTGACTGGAAAATAAAACCCCGCCGTTTACATAACGAAACCAGTTTGTCCATTGTTGTTTCGACTTTAGCCATGTTCTTTCCTTCTTAAAAAGCTGAATACTAGATAGTGAAAAATTACTTATTATTATTCAATCTGGATTGCAACTGTTCCAGATAATCCAGTGATTTTAAAATCATTAATCCTTCCACATGAAACCGCAAATAGCGAATTAATACGGAATCTAATTCTATGCCAATGGCGGCCGGAATTTTAACCCCGGCGGCGGTCTTCATATCAACCTGCCGCAGCCAGCGCAGGCATTCCAGAATTTGCCCGGTTAGTTTTATTGTATATTCGGTCAACAAACCGCATTGCTGGCAGCTATACACGCCGTTATCCAGAGCAAACACAAAACTGCGGTCGGTTCCGGTATAGCCGCACAATGCACAGCAATCCAGCGCCGGCTCTAAACCGGAAATTTCCAAAAAACGCAGATGAAAACAACGGATTATATTTTTCAATCCGCTATCTCTCTCCTCAAGCGCTTGCAGAGTTTCTAACAACAGATGAAACAGCTGCGGATTTTTATGCCCTTCTTTTTCCGAGCGATTGATTATTTCGCAGGGAATTGCTGCCAGGGCCAGCTTGCCAAGCTGTTCGTGCATATCCGGAAATCGCTCGATCATATCAGCCTGGCTCAAATACTGAAAACTGCGGTTTTCATTTCGATAAAACACAATGGCAATATGCGTACAAGGTTCCAGCAACCCCGAATAGCGGGATTTTATACTGCGCGCTCCTTTGGCGATAACCTCTTGCTTGCCATATTGTTCCGTTAGCATGGTTACCAATTTACTGGTTTCACCCTGCTTGCGGGTATGTAAAACTATTGCCAGAGTTTTATTAATTGCCATGTTGGTTGACTTGTTAAAACCACTTTAAATATGCGGCCGCCATGCTGAAATAGATCAACAAACCGAAAACATCATTAGAAGTGGTAATAAACGGGCCCGTAGCAATAGCCGGATCAAAATTCATTTTGTGCAAGGCTACCGGAATGAGCGTGCCAACTATAACAGAAAAAATGATCACAAACATTAACGCCAAAGCAACAACCACTCCAAACAGGGGTTCGTGCAGCCAGAAATAAATTAAAACATAAATCAACAAAGCAAAGAGCAAACCGTTCAACAAGGCAACCCGAAATTCACGGTACAGCATTTCCCACCGGTTAAAGGAGCCGCCCTCACCTACGGCAATGCTGCGCACGACTATTGTTGAAGCCTGGATACCGGAATTGCCACCCATCGCCATAATTACCGGCACAAAAAAAGACAGGGCAATAATTTCCTGCAAAGAGGCATTAAACCGGCTCATAATGAACGCCGAAACCAATTCGCCAATAAAAGCAATGAACAGCCAGGGCGCCCGTTGCCGGGAAATTCGAAAAGAAGAGGTCTCCTGCAGCACTTCTTCGCTTGAAATACCGGCCATTCTGCGAATATCTTCATTTGCTTCCTCTTGCAAAACATCAACAATATCATCAATGGTAATGCGCCCTACCAAACGATTATTGGCGTCAACAACCGGAACAGTTAACAGATCATATTTACTCACCAGGTTGGCCACATACTCCTGGTCTTTTTCTGCCGTAACGGAAATGACCTCCCGCTCCATAATATCACGTATCAGGGTTTCGGGATTGCTTAAAATCAACTTTTTTAACGGAACAATACCAACCAGGCGGTTATCCCGGTCAATTGCATAGACCTGGTAAACCTGCTCCACTTCACGGGATTTTCGCCTGATCGCCTGAATGGCGTCATCAACCGTTTGGTCGTCAAAAACCGCAACAGTTTCCAAAGCCATAATACCGCCGGCGGTATCTTCATCGTGAACCAGCAGTTTTTCAACTTCATCACGATCCTGGGAATCTATTTGAGAAAGAACAGTGTTGGCAACGGGTTCCGGAAGCGTTGCTATCAAGTCGGTTGCATCATCGGAATCCATTTCATTAACAATTTCCGATAACCGGCTCGTTTCCAAATCTTTGATGACATCATCGCGGGTGACTTCGTCAAACTCGAGCATTACCTCGGAAGCTATTTCCGGCTCGAGCAGCTTGAACATATCACTCCGCTCATCGTCATCCATATCCCGGATTATATCGGCAAGATCCGCCGGATGAGTATCGACAATGATATTTTTTAATTTTGGAATATCCTGCTCGTGTAATAAATAGCTGATATTCTCGGTAATCTCTTTTCTGTCTTGTAAATCCATATTTTTCGCTTTATTTTAGCACAACCTCGGTGGTTGTCATTCCAATTTTTCCGGGATTAATTCATTAATTTTATTCGCCAAATCGATCCACTCCGTAATTGATAATTGTTCGGGACGTCGGGTAAAATCAATAATTTCGGGAGCAATGTCGAATATATCTTTTAACGAATTCCGTAACATCTTGCGGCGTTTGCCAAACGCCTGCCGTACAATAGTTTTAAATACCTGGCGATTTATTAAATTTTTTATCGGTTCTTCTGTAAACGTCCAGCGTATCAGCGATGACTCCACTTTGGGCTTGGGCGCAAATACTGTTGCCGGAACGTGCATTAAAATTTCTACCTGCGCTACCGCCTGGCTTTGCACCGCCAATATTCCGTAATCACGGGTATTCGGACTGGAGACAACACGCAGCGCTACTTCTTTTTGTACCAGCATAGTCAAATCCCGAAACCTGCCGGGATAGTCCATAATTTTAAATAAAATCGGGCTGGTAATATTATAAGGGATATTACCCACCACGCGAATATTTTTTTCCAATAATCCATCAAGATCATACTTTAAAAAATCCTCATGGACAATTTCACAATTTTCTAAAGAGGCAAATTCTGTTTTCAATCTGGCTGCCAGGTTGCCGTCAATTTCTACTGCTATCACCTTTTTTACCAGCGGCTGAATCATTCGCGTCAAAACACCCATGCCCGGGCCAATTTCCAGCACAACATCATCAGCATTTAAATCCAAACATTGTACTATTTTTCGGGCGACGTTGCTGTCCACCAAAAAATTTTGACCAAGACTCTGCTTGGGTTTCACCTCCGGTCGCGGCACTCTAGTCTTCCTCTTCAAGGTTAATTCCAAACAACTCCAGGGCATTCCTGGTTGTATATTGAGCAACCTTTTCAAAAGGTATTTGCTTTAGTTCAGCAATTTTTTGTGCCACATAATGCACATTCGCCGGTTCATTGCGTTTCCCGCGATGCGGAACCGGCGTCATAAACGGGCAATCTGTTTCCACCAACAGCCGTTCCAGCGGTATATTTTTGGCTATTTCCGTAGCAGTGGAATTTTTAAAGGTGATCGAGCCGGTAAAAGAAATATAAAACCCCATATCCATCACCTTTTCTGCCATCTCCAGGTCGCCGGGAAAACAGTGAAAAACTCCGCGCCAGCCCTTTTTGCTCATATCTCGCAGGATGGCAAGAATATCCTCTTCCGCTTCGCGGGTATGAATGATTAGCGGTTTATCCATTTCTCTGGCCCATTGCAAAAATCGCCGCAAAACCCGGCGCTGAATTTCCGGTTTGGTCAAATTCCGGTAATAATCAAGGCCTACTTCACCAATCGCTACCACGCGGGGATGTTTATACAATTCTTCAAGTTCAGCAAAATCCTCTTCCGTAGCGTTTCCGGCATCGTGGGGATGAATGCCCGCGGCGGCAAAAACATTACGAAACTGGCAAGCAATCTCCACAGCCTTACGCGAGGTTTTCAAATCGGTGCCAATGGTAACCATGCCCGCCACATCCGCTTGTTTGGCGCGACAAACCACTTCTTCGCGGTCGGCATCATATTGATTAAAGTCCAGATGCGTGTGCGTATCTATCAATACATTCCTCAACGGATCTTTGCTCCACTGGCCAGGTCTTTTTCCGGCATTAATAAACTGAATTGCCCCTGTCCGTCTTCTGCTGCCAGCAGCATGCCGTTCGATTCCAGTCCACGAATTTTTGCCGGTTCCAGGTTGGCTATCACAACGATCTTTTTTCCAATCATTTCTTCGGGTGTATAAAATTTGGCAACCCCGGCTATGATCTGCCGTTTTTCAGCGCCAATCTCGATCACGAGTTTTAATAATTTATCGGCTTTTTCAACTTTTTCCGCTTCAAGCACTTTTGCTATTCGCAAATCCAGCTTGGCAAAATCTTCATATTTGATTTTTTTTATTTCTTCCTGTTTTGTTTCTGCCGGGGCCGATAATAAAGCAGCTGATATTTTTTGCAGCCGTTCAATTTCCGGTTGAACTTCTGCATCCTCAATCTTGCGGAACAAGATAGATACCGGGCCAAAAGGCTTGCCGGGAGTTATTCTGCACTTGCCGGCGTCGTCCCAGCAGACATCCTGGATCTTTTCATCAAGACCGAGCATCGCCCAGATTTTAGCGGCCGATTCAGGCATAAAGGGCTGCATCAACAGGGCAAGGGTTTGCACGGCATGGATGCAGATATTTATCGTGGTTGCGCATTTGCTTTTATTTTCTTTGGCGGTACGCCAGGGTTCCTGGTCATTAAAATACTTGTTAGCCGCCCGGCCAACATCAACCAGGGCAACAATAGCGCGGCGAAATTCATAGTCCTCCAGCAAAGCGCCAATTTTCTGCGGGGCGTCTTGCAATATTGCCAGCATCTGGTTATCAAGCTCGTCGGTTTGACCGCGTTCGGGAATACAGCCGTTAAATTGCTTGCCGGCAAAAGTCAGGGTGCGATTAACAAAATTACCTAAAATATCAGCAAGCTCGCTATTATTATGCTGTTGAAAATCCTGCCAGGTAAAGTCCGCATCTTTGGCCTCCGGAGCGTTAAAGGTTAAATAATAGCGCAACGGATCGACCGGGAATTTTTGCAAATAATCATCGAGCCACACTGCATAATTTCTGCTGGTGCTGAGTTTGTTGCCCTGCAAATTTAAAAACTCATTAGCCGGCACATTATCCGGCAGCACGTAATCGCCCAGTTCCATCAGGGTTGCAGGGAACATGATACAATGAAATACGATATTATCTTTGCCGATAAAATGCACCAGTTTGGTCTGTTTGTCCTGCCAGTATGTCTTCCACAACTCTGGCCGTCCTTGCAAAGCAGCCCATTCTTTGGTGGCGGAAATATAACCGATAGGGGCGTCGAACCACACATACAGCACTTTGCCTTTAGCTTCTTCGAGCGGCACCGGCACGCCCCAGCTTAAATCACGGGTAACTGCGCGGTCGGCAAGCCCTTCGGTAAGCCAGCTTTTCACCTGGCCCAGCACATTTGCCTTCCAATGCTTGCGGGTTTCAATCCATTTTGCTACTCTTTCCTGAAAATCACCCAGCGGTATGTACCAGTGTCTGGTTTCGCGGTATTCCGGCGTTTCTCCGGTCAAGGCGCTTTGGGGGTTGATCAACTCGGCGGGAGATAAAGTAGAACCGCATTTTTCGCATTGATCGCCATAAGCGTCGGGGTTGGAACATACCGGGCACGTTCCCTTGACGTATCGGTCTGCCAGGAACATGTTGGCTTTTTTGTCAAACAACTGCTTTTCAGTTTTTACCTTGAATATGCCTTTTTTATGCAGGCGTAAAAAAATTTCCTGCGAGGTTTCGTGGTGAATTTTTGCGCTGGTGCGCCCATAATGATCAAAAGAAATACCAAATTTGGCAAACGCTTCCTTGTTGCGGAAATGAAATTCATCCACAATAGACTGCGGCGATACCTTTTTCCGTTCTGCTGCAATTGTTATGGGAACCCCGTGTTCGTCGGAACCGCAAATGTATATTATATCGCGTTTTTTCAGGCGCTGGTAGCGCACATAAATATCTGCCGGCAAATAGGCCCCGGCTAGGTGCCCCAAATGCAGGGGGCCATTGGCATAAGGTAATGCGCTGGTAACAAGTATCCTTTTATAATCCGATTCCATTTTTTTAGCTATTTCTCCAGTATTCACGCTTGATTCTTTTTTGCTTTTTCTTTATCCTTGACCGGTTCTTTTTCGTCGTCGTCAGTCTTTACCCGGATCATTTCATACTTTTCCAGTTCCTGGTAATCATATTTTTCTCTTTTTTCTTCCGAAAAGGCTACAGTAACCAATTCTTTAAAAACATCCAGTTCAATTACTTCGCCAAGGCCCTGTGGCATCTTAATTTTTGTGCCAATCGGCGGCAATTTTTCTGCCTGAATTTTATAAAACTCTCTTTCATACATTAAACAACACAACAACCTGCCACATAACCCGGAAAGTTTTTGTGGATTTAAGGGCAAATTCTGTTCTTTGGCGCATTGTGTGGTGATAGGTTCAAACTCTTTTAAAAATGTAGTGCAGCACAGTTTGCGGCCACAGGTTCCATGACCGCCAATCCGCTTGGCCTCATCGCGCACGCCTATCTGCCGTAGCTCAATACGTACTTTATAAATGCTGGCCAGTTCCTTGACAAGTTCCCGAAAATCGACCCGTTGTTCTGCGGTAAAATAAAAAGTGATCTTTTGCCCGTCGAACTGGTATTCAACTCCCACCAGTTTCATATCCAGACCATGCTCGGCGATCCTGGTTCGGCACACCTTAAAGGCTTCTATTTCTTTTTGACGGTTCGTATAGAATCGATCAAGGTCTTTGCGGGAAGGTTTGCGAATGATATTACGAGTTTCTGTACCCTCTTTTTTTCGCTTTAGCCGGGAACCAATCTGGTTAACCACGCCAAGGTCTTCGCCCTTTTCTGCTTCCACAATTACAAAATCACCTACTTTGAAGGGAAATTCCTGTGGATTTTCATACAACTCTTTTCTTTCCCCTTTGAATACAACTTCTATCATCTAATTACCTTTTAAGGATATAACATTCCTGCAATTTAATTAGCAATACAAACAAAAGAATATTCATTTGTACGTTTCTCTCCAGCAATTGAATAGAATTTTCCAGGCGCTGGAATATCTTTTCAAATTCAATATGCGAGAAAGCATTGGTAAATTTTTGCAACAACTCTATTTTGTCTTTGTTGACAATATGTTCCTGCATCTGTGGTTCACCTTGCATAAAATACATTGAATCGCGAAACCAGATGAGCAACAGGTTTAAAATATCTCTAACGGCTTTTTTATCATAATCAGCCATTAATTTATCAACCAGTTCAAACTGGGCAGAAGGAGCTTTTAAAGAAACCCGCAAAAAATCCATCGCCAGGTTACGGGTATTTTCAAACTCTTCATCAAGGCTTTGCAGGGCGCGGCTATAACTGCCCTGGCTGATCCGCGCAATTACCCTGGCTTTTTCCGGTTCAATGCCTTCCTTGTCGATCAACCCCTGTTTAATATCATCATCCGAAAGCGCGCTAAACCGTACTTCCTGGCATCGTGAAATAATGGTCGGTAGTAAAGCATTAATTTTAAAAGTAATTAAAATAATATGCATGGCCTGGGGCGGTTCTTCCAGAATTTTTAGCAAAGAATTGGCTGCGTCGGTCGTCATATTATGCGCTTCAGTAATGATAACAACGCGTTTACCTTCCATCGGTTTGAGCATACTGATACGCCGTAGTTCCCGAATTTTATCAATACCGATCGTTGGCGCTGCCCAGGGCTTTTTGCGTGCGTAGGGATTCTTTACCAAACTGTCCAGCACCTGGCGTTCATCCTGAACAGAAGCTGATTTTGGCGCCGGAAAAATAAATAAAAAATCAGGATACTCAAAACGTCCGGTACGATTGCAATTCGGGCAATTATTGCAGGGCCGATGCTCTGCCGATTTGCAATTCAGGGCTTTGGCAAATTCTATCGCCAGCGCTTCCTTGCCAACGCCGTCCGGGCCATTGAATAAATAAGCATGGGGAACCCGCTGGTGTTCAATGGCACGCTGTAAAATTTCTTTTGCCCTGACCTGACCGATGACTTTATCGTAACTCATAACCGTAATATCTTTTCCTTATTCTTCAACTCGTTGCTAACCGGCAATCCATTCTTCAGGATTTAAATTCCGGGTATTTTTCCAGATCTGGAAATGCAGCGCTGGGCCATTCATTGAGCCGGTGTCGCCAACAGTGCCGATCACCTCGCCCCGCTGCACATTCTGCATTGGAGCTACATTTATCTCGGCAAGATGTGTGTAAACCGTATAATAGCCATCATCATGGCTGAGAATCACAATATTTCCCAGACCCCGCTGCCAGGTAATTGCTTGTATTTGTCCGGCGTTAACGGCTATAACCGGAGACCCCATTGGCGCTTTAATTTCAATACCCAGGTTATCGGTTATCGTTTTTAATACAGGGTGCCTCTGCCGGCCAAAATGGCTGATTATGCTGCCCTGCGCTGGCCAGGGCATTTTTCCCTTTAAATCGGCAAATCGCGCGCCGGGGGGAATAACCGTTTCACTGCCGGAATCGGGCTTGGGGCTGCGTACGTTGCGGGTAATACGTTCTTGTTCGCTTCGGGTAATTAAATTTTTAATATGATCCTGTGATTGCTTTAATTCCTGCAGCTGCTTGTCTAAAAGCTGTGTGTCGGTACGGATTGTGTTTAAAATTTGCTCACGCTTTTGACGACTGGTTTTGAGACGGTTGGCTTCCTTTTGATGCTCTGTAAGATTTTGCTCTTTTTCATAAATTTCTGCCTGCAACGCTTGTTGTCCCTGGAGAATCCGCTTTTTATTGTCTATAAAAGTTTGGTAGGTTCGTATATCATTTTCAGTTATCATTTTTTGAAATCTCAACCAAACCTTTACCTGGTTAAAGGATTTACTGGAAAGCAACAGGTCAAAACTTTGCCTTTTGCCATGTTTATAATAATTCACCATACGCTTTTTTATCAGTTCAGACAGTTTTTCCTGTTCTGCAGTTATTTGCGCTATCTCTTTTTCCCGGGTAAATATCAACCTTTCCCGGCCACGAATATCGGTTCGCAAACCGCCAATGTACGAATGGGCCACATCTATTTCACGATCGAGACTGGATATCAAATCCAGAGTATTGGCTTCTTTGGCCTTTTTGTTCATAATTTCTTGCTCGTACCTGGAAATTTGATCGCGCAGACGACGCAACTCCTCGCGTTGTTTGCCAATCTCCTGGGATAGCCCTGCGGCTGACGGCAGAAAAAGTATACACGATAAGAAATATATTGTTCTGTTTATTCTCATATAATATCGGCTATTAACCTGGTATCATTCCTGACCTCTTACCGAAAATTGATCTACTCTGTCGGTTTGTTTTAATTACAGAGGAATTCGCTCTCGCCTCCGGTTCTTGCCGGAATCCCCCGCATATATTATTATTACAGAAATTCTACCTTTTTTTAATTTCTTGAACCTTGCCAAAAACAAACTGCTTGTTCCATTCATGAAACAAAACATCGCTAATGAAACTTGGCCCGAATGCAAAAGATATACCTCATAAAGATAAGAGTTTAGGGCGATAAATGCAACATAAAAGAAACATGGCTTTATGCTAAAACAGTTTGGCCAGCCTAACGTATCAACAGCATTTTCCTGACGGCCTTATACTCACCGGCCGCCATTTTATAAATATAAACCCCGCCGGGAACAACCATACCATTATCATCCCTGCCGTTCCACTTTACAGAATAAGCTCCGGGGCTTTTGTTTTCCCGTAGCGGTTCGGCTACCAGGCGCCCCAATATATTATAAATCTGCAACGTAACAAAACAGGCTTCAGAAAGATCAAAATGAATGCAAGTTTGGGCATTGAAAGGATTTGGATAGTTGGGGTATAATTGAAACATGGCCGGATTTTTCTGCTGCCGTAGAATTGGGGAAGCCTGAAAAGGCTCGCTAAACCACTGTAATGCTCGTTTAAAAAATCTGCCGGCGCTTTCCTGGTTTAATTCATCAGATACACCTTCAAAGCCAAAGGGAAGATAAATAACTTTTGCGCCAGTGTCCTGGTTGTGGTAATAAAGCCCGGCACATTGCTGTGTCGTTGAATAATATAAAAACGAGCGAGCCGGTTCAAGCGGGGCTATAACATCTGGTGAATACTGGCTAGCCTCTGGCGCTCTTAAATTAAACCTCAAATGATCACCGAGCGGGTCATCTTTAACGCCCAAAACCAGGTCGCTTTCAATTTTGTTATCAAGATAGCGGGCATGCAAATAGTCTCGTAAAAAAGCCGAATCGGCAGCAGAGCCCTGAACGGCCAGATCATAACTTGTCTTTTGCCCGGTTAATAGTAATTTGCCGTTATTATGCAAATAAGCGGCTATCAGCTGTTGTTCACCAGCGGTGAGAGCGCTATCCTGATCAGCGCCTGTTGACCATATCACAATACCCGCATTTTGTAAATCGGCAGGCCCGTTACAAGACACATCCCATTTGCCATAGGGAATATAGTTCCTGGTTAAAACTGCTTCAATAGAATCATCATAATTCCGCCCGTTATCATCATCCACAAACAATATATGCGGCAGGTTTACAGCAACTTTAAAATATAAGGACTGTCTGAAATGATTGCCTGTCGATATGTTCAACCGAAATTCTGCCAAATGCCCCAGCGCCGCGGGAGAAACCGAAAAGGTAAAAGGAATTTCAATTATTTCGCCGGCATATCGTTCCGGAATTGAGGTGGAAAAGGCGTCATCGATAATGGTAATGTCCGGGTCGTCGGTATATAGCTGAAATTGTAAATTCACGGCTTTGACGCCGGTATTTTGAACCTGAATTAACAACGTAATTGTTTCACCGGCGTCTACCAGGGTATTGTTATTCATTTGTGAATCATCAACAGAATAATCCAGTAAAACAAAACAGGGCGTAAAGTTTCCGCTTATCTGCTTTAAAATCCAGTTTTCTTTATCTAGCAGAACCATCTCCGGCAATGCTGTTACCAGGTATTCAAAGTCCATATCCTTTTGGTCATTTATCAAAACAAAGGTTGTATCACCATCTTGCATCTCGATGGTAATATCCAGGGGCATGGCAAACACCGGCCCAAACGTTTGCATTTGTTTGATATGCCCAAAAACCCGGTACAGGCCGCTTGCAGTTTTATCCCAGTTCCACGAGTATTGATAATGGGGACATCCTTCCTCATAGATCCATTGCTTAAAAAAAAGCTCAAGATCCAGGCCGGACAGTTCTTCGCAGATTGCTTTAAAATCTTCACTAGTTGCCGATCCATAACTGTGTAATGGCGATTTGGCATATTCACGCAAAACATGAAAAAACATACTATCGCCCACCACATGCCTGAGCATGTGCAAAACCCAGGAAGCTTTGGCGTAACTCAAACCACCGTCAAAAATATTTTCGTGTTCAGGGTCTTCAACATATATTGTTCCGTGGCCAATGAAATAATTAGCATTCATTTGATATTGGCTGGCAGTCATATCGGGATAGTTCCATTCGTACCACAATGCTTCGCTGTACGTAGCAAAGCCTTCATTCAGCCAGATATGATGAAAATCACTGCAAGTTATCAGATCACCCCACCATTGATGTGCCAGCTCATGAACATAGACCGCTTCGCCAAAAAAGCTGAAAGACGAGCAGGTTTGATGTTCCATAGCTCCGCCGCCTGCAAAATCGGCCTGGGCATATTTTTCTTTGATAAAAGGATACTCGCCAAACAATCTTGAAAAAAGCGCCATCATATTTTTTACTTTTTTCATTTCGTCTTTATATTGTTCATACACACCGGGGAAATTATAAAACTGTATCTGCATCGTGTCCGTCCGGTTATTGTATAAATAATAATCATAATGGATCTCATAAGGATAAATTGCCAGGGAAACAAGATACGTGGCTATGGGATACTGTTCATGCCACCACCAGGTGGTATAGTCTCCGTCGGTAATTCTACTGCGTAATGACCCGTTAGAAACAACTGTAAATTCGTTTGGTACAGTAATCCTGATATCCATGGAATCGGGTTTATCGATTGCGGTATCTTTGCAAGGCCACCAGCTTTTGGCGCCAAACGGTTCACTCAACGTCCAGATCATGGGTTTATTGAGATAGAAACCAAAATCAAAAGCATTGTACCCGGAATCCTGGGGGCGGCCCTGGTAATCAATAAGCAAACAAATTTCTTCACCCTGGTTATATACCCGGTTCAGTTTGATCAACAGAATGTCGGTTTCGTTTTTTTGAAGATATTCCAGTGTATCGGCAGGATTGGTAAATAAAGTAATACAATTGATTTTGATACCGGACCATAAGGACAGGCCTGCCCATTCCATAACAGGATTTCCCACAATACCGGTTACTTTTACCCGGCCATAAAGAGTTTCTGTCGCAATATCCGGATATAAATCGAGAGCGTAACAGGTAATATCCCACCCGACAAACTCTGCTCTTGCATATTCCTGGTTTGCCAGAATTTTTTTGGCTATTCTGTTTTTTTGTTCCGCTTCTGCTTTGCGAAACTCGTTGCTCAAAAATGGAACCTGGCTATATAACGGCTGAATCAACATCAGCCAGCAAAACAGGATCAATCTTTTCATAACAGTCCAGCCTTCCGTCGTCCTTTAACAACAAACAATCTGTTACTCTATTCACAAACGCAGACTAGTTGTATGAACAATATAAACAAAAATCTTGCCGAAAACCCGGACCGGAAAAAATTTTACTAAAATGGCAAATGAACCCTGGATATAGTTTTTTCCCGAGTCAGAAAACCCGGCTAAAAATGATACTCTATTTTTTGAAGAAAAGCAAGAAAAAAACGAAAACATCAAAGCCACAATATATTCTATTTTATTGGATCAATATCAAAATCAGACAAACCACAAACGCTACCATATATATAACCAGCAGGGGACGCGAATAATCTATTCCCGGGTTCATATTCCCCTCCCGGTCAGAGCGCTGTGGTGTATACAACGCTCTGACTGTTCGGTATATTTTAATACTATTTTTGTTCATTAGCCTGCTGTTCCGCCAGGGCAGTCAAGCCGCCAATTGCACCCAGGTTCATAGATTCCAGCGCCGAACTGGGAACAATAATGAGCGAACCTTTTTCCTTTAATCCTTCAAACAACATATTCATGCCGCGCAATTGCAGGGCCACAGGATTATTTATATAATTTTCACTGGCCTGGGCAAACTTGGCGGAAATTTCCGTCTCTGCTGTGCCCAGAATAACCCGCGCCTGCCGTTCCCGCTCCGCCTGCGCCTGCTTGCTCATGGCGTCCGCCAGGCCGGAAGGGATAACAATATCTTTGATGCCCACATTCTGACAGGTTATGCCCCATGGATTGGTATTTTCATCCAGTGTGCTTTGCAGGGCGTCGGCAATTTTTTCTCGATTTTGCAGCAGATCGGCCAGTTCATGTTTGCCGATAATATCCCGCAAACCGGTCTGAGCAATATAGGCTACGGCGCTGGTATATTCCTGTACCTCAAGGGCGGCTTTTTCCACATCCCAAACCGTCCAGTATACCACAGCATCCACATTCACCGGCACGGTGTCTTTGGTCAACGTCTCCTCAGCTTTAAAATCCGTCACCCGCACCCGTTGGTCGATATAATTGTGCACCTGGTCGATGATTGGGATGATTAAAAACGGCCCAGGCCCTTTCAGGCCGATGAACTTGCCCATCCGCAGCACCACCGCCTTTTCCCACTGGTCCGCTATTTTTATGGATGAGGCTATCAACATCCCCAAAATAATGCCGCCGATTAAAACAGCCTCATTTTTTAAAAACAAAAAATAGAGCAAAAAATTCAGCCCCGTTAATAACATTAATACTGTAAATGATATGGGATTAAAAGAACCCTTTCTTTTGATATGATTTTTTCTCGATTCCGGAACAATTTTTACTATCATTGCTTGCCTCCACTTTGTTTTAATTCGTTAATCACTTCGTCAAGACTGAAACCATAGCTGCGGGCTATCATCATACATTCCTGGCAAATACTTTTTAATTTGGCGTTTTTTTCCTTTTCTGGAATAACTAGCGCCTGGGCGCCGATAAAGGTTCCGGTTCCCTGCTGCGTTTCCAGGATATTCTGTATTTCCAGTTCCTTGTAGGCTTTGGTGATGGTATTCAAATTAATTTTTAATTGCACAGCTAATCCTCTTACTGTTGGCAACTGTTCGCCCACCTGCAACTGCCCGGACGCGATTCCGTAACGAATCTGGTCTATAATCTGCCGGTAAAACGGCACGCCGCTTTTAGGATCGAGCATAAACTGAATCAAACTAACCACCTCCTTGAATAAAACATTGATACAATCATCTATTGTACTATTTGTATAGTACAATAATAATATACACCTTTATTTCAAAAAGTCAAGTGTTTTTTCAATTGATTGCTGATAGCCGAAAACCTGGCTATTGGTTGACAACTCTGCCTGGCGAGTTGTTTTTTCCCGAACTGGCGCCCCTGATTTGAAATTAAAATAACCATCAACTTTTAGCAAGAATACTTTTACCTGGTCAGCAAGAGCGAAATATTGGCAGCTTGTCGGTCGAAACTGTGGCCCGGCAGTATATCGGTGTGTTCCAACGCGGGGCTGCTATAAAGAAAATATGATGAATTTTAACCTGATCAGGTATTTGCGGTGTTTGCGGAGAGGGGGGCAACACTTTTCACGCTCATTAAAAATGGGGCTGGTTCAAAAGTGCAAAAAAGTAAACCAGGATTAAAGTTGAGTAAAAACATCATTCTTGTCATTCCGAGGAGCAAAGCGACGAAGAATATTTTGTATTTAACATATTGTAAAAACCAGCTTTCTCGCTTTACTCAAAATGACAAATTAATTTTTGGCGCAGTAGCGGATATAATGACCTTTCATAAATTGGGGCTTTGGAAACAGCCCCATTCCAGGGTTAGAAACCCCGGTTCATTCCCTACGTCTGGATGTGGCTCGGCGCATCGCATAATGGCGAGGCGCTCCTTCTTTTACGGAAACAAATTTTTTGTTTTCAAACAGTCTAAAAAGTAGAAAGCGAGTAAAAAAACCATTCCTCACTTTTTCCAAAAAATCACCCCATCGGCTGGCGGATGACGGTTTTCATTTTTGACCAGGATGTTTTGCGCGGATCGTTTAAATAGATTTCATGATGCTTGCCGCGTAACTCTTTGCCTTGCTGCCGGATAAACTCGTGCACTGCCGCCACGGTCGGCCCTTCCGCGCTGTAGGGCCCGACATGCATGATTTGCGCGGCTTTGCCTTCATGGTATTTTTCAAAACGTATTCTATCCAGCGCCGGGGTTTCCTTTTTCTCCCGTACCTGGGTTATGGCGTTCTGTACCATTTCAGATGTAATAAACTCCGGCTGCATGATCATCATCGTCCATTGCCATTTATCTTTGGCCTCAACGCTAAACTGTGTCATATCATCGCACCACCACAAGCCTTCCAGCGGCGGCACTATATAATCCACATCGGGATTTTCCCTTTTCAGCATAAATTTCAGCGTATATGCCACGGCATACAATGTTTCAACTGCTTGCCGGTATTCCGGTGCGGTATTGGGGTCGCCCTGCCCGTCAATCATGATGAAATTCATATCCGGCACCTGCACCTGCACACATTTCTTGTCGCCGGGCTGGTATAAATTCTTGTGTTCTTTTTTTACATCAAATTTAATCACTATTTTGCTCCTTTTTTTGCAGCCAGCCGTCTTTGTACTGCTTCACTGCGTAATTCCCGCAAGGCGTCCGCAGCAACCCAACGGGCGGAGGAAGACGACTGCTTGTTGATCTCTTCACCTACCTGGATTGCTTTTTGACAAAGCGCTAAATTACGCTTGCCAATCTGCCGCAGCGCCCAGTTGACTGCTTTTTTCACGCCATTGCGTTCATCATTCGCCTCGCGCACCATGTATGGGAAAAACGGCATAACCTGTCGTCAAGGGCTTTTTTATCGCTCACAGCCAGCCGCGCCATCAATACAAATCCCACCCTTTTAACAAATTCTTGTTCCCGACCGGCCCATTCCTCTGCTTTACGCCAGGCAAACGGCGTCTTTTCAAACAAGTTCATAATACACTGGTCGCAGCTTTCCCAATCATAAAAATCGGCCACCCACTGCTCCATCTGCGTCTCACTTACCAGCGCCGGGTCGTCCACCAGCGCCGCCAGGATCATGGTTTCGCGGTATCGAGCCTGCCACAATTGCAGCGCCAGTTCATGATTGCGCCCCAGCTGTTTGCCCAATTTCCGTAATTGCGGCATAGACCAGCCAAACACCTTCTCCGGATTGATCCCAAACCGCGCCATCCCCTGCACTGCTTCAGGATTTGCCTGTGCGGCCAGCAGGTCGATTATTGTTTTTATATCCGGCGTCATTTTCGCTTCTTTATTATTACTAGTCTACACACTTATAACTCTACAATCAATATCTGCTTTTCACCAGCGCGGACAATTTCCACACTAATTCTTTGCCCTGCTTTAAAATCGGACAACCGATTCATATAATCATAAATATTGTTCACCGATTTGCCGTCCAGGGCAACAATAATATCGCCTTTTTTCATTCCGGCAATACAGGCAGGACGATCTTTGATCACGCCGTCAACCCGCAATCCCTGGACGTCCGTCGAAGCATGATCCGGGACAATGCCGAGTGTAACATTGAAACGCCGCCGTACAGTTGCACCGGCTTTTGGCCCGGCTTCGGTAAAGATCAGCCGTGATTCCCGGTTGCCCAGTTCGCATACCAGGTCGTAAACAAGTTCGCTAATGTTTTTTAACCCGGTGTAATGAATGCGATCTGCATCATCAAAAGGAGTATGGTAATCGTTATGAGCGCCGGTAAAAAACATTAATACCGGAATGTCCTCTATATAAAACGAGGCGTGATCGGACGGGCCGTATCCTTCGGGTGAAGCATTGATGGTGATTCCCGATTTTGCCGCACATTTAAGCACAATATTTTCCAACGCCATTGCCGTTCCGGTTCCGGAAACTGTTAACACTTTATTCAGAGAATCCAGTCTGCCGATCATATCCATGTTAAGCATTATCTCTATATTCTGAAGCGGAACAAGCGGGTTGCGGACAAACCAGGTTGACCCCAGCCTTCCCATCTCTTCGCCATCAAAAGCAACAAACAATACCGAGCGCTTTAATTGATGGGGCCGAGCGGCTAACTTTTCGGCAACTTCCAGTATCGCCGCCACACCGGAAGCATTATCATCGGCGCCATTGTGTATAGCCAGAGTATCCGGCATGCGGGAACCGGAGCCAAACCCGCCATAGCCCAGGTGGTCGAAATGCGCGCCAACGATTATGTATTCATTTTTTAGAACGGCGTCACTGCCCTCTATGAAAGCCACAACATTGGCCGCTTTTTCATAGCGCCGAACGATCTCTATCGCGGCAGTAACGGTTTTTTCGATTATAAAGCTGTGCGGTTGTTTGGTTTCGTTGATGAGCTTTTCCAGGTCATTGACGCTGCTGCCGGAATGCTGTAACAGATAATCGCCGATAGTTCTTTTCACCTGCACAACCGGCAACCCGGCAGTGGACTCGCTCATATCAAATGTCAAATCCAGCAACACATCACTTTTATCGTACTGCTCTCCAGCCACGAATATCACCCCGGCAGCGCCATGATCGCGGGCTTTCATTACCTTGTGACGCAACTGACTGTGCTGTGAAAATACACTGGCCGCATTATCCATATCAGGGTCGCCAAGCAGCAGCAAAACCCAGCGACCTGATACATCGATTCCAGTATAATCGTGCCAACTTGTACTATCGGTTTCAAAATCCAGTCCGTAACCAACAAATGCTGCTTTGGCGCTGATTGTTTTATTTTCACTAAATGCCAGGGGGGTAAAATTCGTATGTAAAACGCCTCTCAAAGTATCAACAGTCAGGCTGGTTTTTTCTCCGGCCTGAATTGATGTAACTACATCAAATAACTGTACACCTTGTTGCCCGACCAGACGCATTTTATTATTTTTAAAATTTTCAAGGATATATTCTGCGGCCAGTTTGCTGCCGGCGCTGCCCGGTTTGCGGCCCTGTAACGAATCATCAGCAAGGAAATAAACATGCTGCTTCAAGTCTGTTGCTGTTATTTCAGGGTCGCTGCAAAGCGCTGCCGTGGTTTGTATAACAAGTAAAGCGCTCAGGAAGAAATGGATCCTTTTTTTCATTTATTTTTCCTTAACAGGTTTTATATTCACAATATTCTGAAACAGTTTCTATTTCCAGGGTAGCATGTTCAATAGCCAGGCTGAGCAGTTCATTGCGCAGCGTCTTTTTCAAATCGCCAGTTTCTTCCCGGCTCATACCATCTCTTACTACTATATGAGCGGACAAGATATGATAATTGCCGTCCAGCGACCAGACATGCACGTCATGAACCGAAACCACCTCTGTAATTCCTGCCAGTCTTTTCATGATAGTATCATAGTCGATACCTGCCGGAACACCTTGCAGAAACAAGTGAATTATCTCTTTTAAACTAAGGAAAACACGATAGAGAATATACCCGGCAATCAAAAGGGACAAGATCGGATCAATCACATAAAAATCAAAAGCCATAATGATAAGGCTGCCAACGAATACCGCCGCCCAACCCAGCACGTCTTCCAACAGGTGCAGTCGTACAACCTGCTCATTGCGGGTATCGCCGGATTTCAGTTTAATTACGGCAATGCCATTTACCACCATTCCAAAAACCGCCAGCGCCAGCATACCGGTCTTGTGCACCGGCGCAGGATTCAGGATAGCCGGAACTGCGCGGTAAATAATGATAATGGAACCAGCAAACAGCGCCAGGGAACTGATCAACGCCGCTGCCAGCGAGAACCGTCGGTATCCATACGAAAAAAATTGATCACGTTTTTTACCGGCAAATTTTTCCAGGTACCATGACAAACCGATTGTCAGCGTATCGCCTGAATCGTGCAGGGCATCGGATAAAATAGCCATAGACCCGGTAGCTAGTCCGCCGACAAATTCTATGATTGTAAAAATCAAGTTCAGCAAAAAAACAAAGCGCAAATTACCCGCCGCTTTATGATAATGCTGATGAGGATGAGAGTGCTGATGCGCCATAAGCTGCCTGTTTACAATCCAATCAAAACGCCAAGCTGATAGATCGCGAACGAAACGATCCAGGCCAGGGCGGTTTGAAAAACAATCGAAAACAGCATCCAGCGGACGCCGATTTCTCTTTTCATGGCTAAAACCGTTGCCACGCACGCTGTATAAAGCAGAATAAAGACCAAAAATGAATAGGCGCTCAGACTGGTTATCCCGTCGGCGCGCAGTTTGGCGGCAAGGCTTACCGTATCATCCTCCGTATCATCGCCAATCTGATAGAGAACTCCCAAAGTTGAAACAACCACTTCTTTGGCAGCAAAACCGGTTAGCAGCGAAACACTCATTTGCCAGTTAAATCCCAAAGGTTTAAATACCGGTTCCAGAACCTGGCCAATTTGGCCGATGTAGGAATGTTCCAGGTCTTCATAAACCATTTGCCGCTGTAATGTTTTAATGTGTTCCGGCGCTTGCGGATCGGTCGAGTTTTGCCACAGTTGAATTTCCATTTCATAATTTCGGGCATAGTGTATATTACGGGGAAAATACCCCAGAGCCCAAAGAATTACCGAAGCGACCAGAATGACACCGCCCATTTTGCGTAGATATATCTTGGTTCGTTCCCAGATATGGATAAACAGAGATTTGGCGGTTGGCCAGCGGTATGGCGGCAGTTCCATAACAAAGGGCATACTTTCTTTTTTAAACAATGTACGCCGGTAAATTCTGGCAACGATAATAGCAATCACAATGCCCAGAATATAAAGGGAAAAAACAACCCGCCCGGCATACGCGCCGAAAAAAGCTCCGGCTATTAAAATATAAACCGGCAGTTTGGCGCTGCAAGACACCATTGGCAAAAGCAGGGTGGTTACAACCCGGTCGCGATGCGATTCCAGGGTGCGGGTAGCCATAATCGCCGGCACGGTACAGCCAAAACCCATCAGCATGGGAATGAACGATTTGCCGTGCAAACCCAAAAAGTGCATGGGCCGGTCGGTAATAAAAGCGGCTCTGGCCATATAGCCGGAATCTTCCAGCAGCGAGATACCAAAGAACAGGATGACAATGTTGGGCAAAAACACAATTACCGCTCCCACTCCGCCGATAATACCGTGTACGATCAAGTCGCGCCAGGCGCCGGGCGGCAGGGCGCTATCCATCAAATTTTGCAGCCAGCCAATTGCTTGCTCAATTGCATTCATAGGCGCCTGCCCAATGGCAAAAGTGGCATAAAAAATCAACCACATAATCAACAAGAAAAGGGGGTAGCCTAAAAAGGGATGGGTGAAATAATTGTCGATCTGGGTGGAAAGCTGCATGCGGTTGACAGTTTTTTTCTTTACAACTTCACGGACGATTCCGGCCACATAACCCAACCGGCCCTCTTCAAATGCCAGGTAAGGATCAAGGGAAATGGTCGCCTTGATATGCTTTTGTCCGTGTGCTATTTTATCTTTTAACTGGGGATGTTTGTCAATTTCCGTGCCATATTGCTTTTTTATTTCCACATCATCTTCCAGCAGTTTCACGGCAATCCACCGCGAATTGCTGTTAACCGGGGTAATGCCGCTTTTATCAATGGCGGCAGCAACTTCAATAATTATATCATCGAGCTGCGAGCCATAAGAGACCGGCGGATGATGGTGGATGGTATGCTTGTTTTCGTACAGATCAATAACGGCTTGCAGTAATTTTTGCACCCCTTCGCCTTTGCTGGCTACGGTAGTTACCACCGGGGCGCCCAGCAGCACAGACAATTTTTCTGTGTCCATATTTTGCCCGGATTTGACCAGCTCGTCCCACATGTTGATGTCAATTACAACATCCAGCCCCATGGCAATGAGCTGAGTCGTCAAATACAAACTGCGTTCCAGGCAGCCGCCGTCGATGACATTGATGACAAGATCAGGAGATTCTTTGAGTAAAAAATCGCGGGCAACTTTTTCGTCAAGCGATTGTGCGGTCAGACTATAAGTTCCGGGCAGGTCGACGACAATAATATTATAAGGTTCCGAGTAAACCTGACCGGTGCGTTTTTCAACAGTAACTCCTGGGAAATTGCCGACTTTTTGCCGCGCTCCGGTCAACGCATTAAAAATGGAGGTTTTGCCGGAATTTGGGTTGCCAGCCAGGGCAACCAATATTTCCCGGTTATTTTTCATTCTGCTTCCTGCAAAAGGTCAACCTTGATTTTTGCCGCTTCTTTGCGACGAATACACAAATGACCGTCATTGATTGACACTTCCAGCGGGTCCCGGAATGGCGCACTTTTTATCATCGTAACCGTCCGCCCCGGTACAAAACCCAGCAATATCAGCCGCCGGGTTATTATCGATTCGGCATTGATCGTTATTATCCTTGCCCGTTGTCCACATTCCAATTGTTCCAGATTCATATATTTATACTTTCTTTACCAGTTGCCAAAAGGGTGTAATATAAATAATCTCTTACAGAATAACAACAATTAATTTTTTTGGCTCTATATTGTTTATAGTGGGTAATTGTCTCACTATTTTGAGAACAAGAATACAGTCCTGTCAGTTATCAAGACCTGGTTAATGCAACTTTGATAAATAATATTAATTACAGTAAACTTGTGTTTTAAGAAACATATTGCCTGCCATCCATAGAAACAAATTTTTAAAATTAAAAATTATCAAGAACAAACTGCTATCAATAAGCGCTATAATAACAATTGTTTGAATGCTTTTCTCTGCGTTCCCGGCGACCTCTGCGGTAAAACATAAGAAACCACAGAATACCCGGAGGACGCAGAGGGGGAAAAAAATAAAAACCTTTCCACTTTTTTTATATTTTAAAGAACTTGAACAATGTGTTCATATTGAGCCTTTTATACTTTTAACAATGGTTCAATCGGTAAAATTGCCCACAGAAGAGCATATCGAACCATTTTTTTTAATTCATTCATAAATATTTTTCAAAAAAGAGGTTTTCGGAAATGCCGGGCCGGGGTTTTTTGTTCATGCAATTACTGCTGATTGTTTTGTCTGATTTTGTAAACATGAAAATTAATCATCATTAATATTGCGAGGCGCCTGTGATCCTCTCCGGACTGGAAATTAAAAAACGGCTTGGTAAAGATATCATAATCGAGCCGTATGATAAAAATAAACTCAATCCCAACAGCTACAACCTCAGTCTGCATCATGAACTGCTGGTTTATGAAAATGAACTTTTGGATATGAAGCAACCTAACCGGACGCAAACGATTGTTATTCCACAAGAAGGTTATGTGTTACAGCCGGGTAAACTGTATCTGGGCAGAACCGTTGAATTTACCGGTACAGACAATTTGGTGCCGATGCTGGAAGGCCGTTCATCGGTCGGGCGGCTGGGTATGTTTGTGCATGTTACTGCGGGTTTTGGCGACGCGGGTTTTAAGGGTTATTGGACGCTGGAAATTTTTTGCGTTCAACCCGTTCGTGTTTACGCCGGGGTGGAAATTTGCCAGATCTATTATCATACCTTGCAGGGTGATTATGAGAAATACAGCAGCGCTAAATATCAAAACAATACCGGAGTGCAGCCCAGTTTGTTGTATCTGGATTTTTTAAACAAAAAACAATGATATGGGGAGCCCGGCCGGAAATAATGTCTTTTTATGGAGCTTTATTAAAAGGTCTTTACAAACATTGGGTTCATTAAAATCGAGACCTGGTAACAGGTTGATAAAGGTGCGCTGTCTGACCAACCCACTGGCGGCAAAATTTATTGCCTTTCGGTTTGCGGCAAGACGTCCCTGATCAATCCGATTATTGTTTACGATTGTAACTCCCGAATCATTCTGGATTTGTCATCAGAACATTTGCACGCTTTTGGATCATGGCGGCGCTTTTGTAAATCGTTGCCGCAATGGCCGCCACCACAGCACCCGGAAGGGCGCTTTTTGTATTTGCTGAACGTCAGGGCAAAACCAAAAAACAGCAGCGCCAAAACAAAAAAGAAAAATAAAATTAAAAATTGCTCCACATTATTACCTTTTATTATTCATTACATCAATCAGTTTTTCAAATCCGGGCGTCATTTTTTCCACAAAGCCCGTATCACTTTTAACGATCATAAACACCAAAAGTTTATGATTTATTGCCAACTCGTACCCCTTGTCCGGCCCTAGTACATTTATTGCCGTAGCCAGACCATCTGCTACCATACAGGAATCATGAATAACCGTAACCGACGCCAATGTGTGGGTAATGGGCCGCCCGGTTAGCGGATCAATAGTGTGAGAATAACGGACGCCATCTTTTTCATAATAATTACGGTAATCACCCGAAGTGGCAATTCCGCAATTGTCCACTGTGAGAACTTTTTGTATTCCCGGGGCGGTGACCGGCGAGGAGATGCCAATGCGCCATTTTTTACCATGATGGTTGTGGCCGGCAGCCCGTATTTCGCCGCCGATCTCGATCATTATGTTTTTGAACCCTTGATTATACAAAAAGTCAGCAAGCACATCAACGCCATACCCTTTGGCAATGGCGGACAAATCGCAATACATGTCGGGTATTGCTTTTTTTAAAGCCGGCGGATTTTTTTGTAATTCAAGATTTCGATAACCAACTCGCCGCATCCTTTCCTGCACTTGAGCAGCGGCGGGCAAGTCATCCGGGTTAACCTCCGGGCCAAAACCCCACAGGTTAACCAGGGGACCTATGGTAATATCAAAAGCTCCTCCGGAGATTTCGCTGATATGTTGAGCATGATCCACTACCAGAGCCATTTGCGGCGATACCGGAAACCACGCGCTTCCCCGATACTTGTTGAAACGGGATAATTCCGACGTTTCGATATAAGTAGACATTTTCATATTGACCGAGTCCAGCAGCGCATAAATTTGCTCTTTTAGCTGTTCTTTTACCATTTCGGAATTTTTTGGGGTAGCAATTTTTATCGAAAAAGTTGTACCCATCGTCCGCCCGGTCAAAGTGTAAAGATCATATTGATCGGTTTTATTACAGTGCGTTGCTGTCAAAACCAGACTGATAAACAGCAGCGTTGTTATTCTACTTACTGCCTGTAAAGTACTATTCTGCATGTTCATTACTTTTTATGAGTCCATCCCCAGTTTTCGTAATACTCCCAACTTACCATAGCATTTAGTTCCTTCAGCTCTCTAAATTTTTCCAACAGGCAAACATGCATTACATCGCGCGACGAGATAAAGCCGATATATTCGCCGTCTTTTTCAATTAACAGGTGACGGCGTTTACGTCCGACAAATTTATCGAGCAGTTTATACAGCGGTTCGTTATATGGCGCCGACAGCAAATCGGTGGTCATATAATCCTTGAGCTGCGCGACTTTAGGATCAAAACCCGGTTCCAGGGTATTGCGCATGAGATCGCGCTCGCTCCAAATGCCGACCACGTTGTTATCGCGGGTTACAACCATAGCGCCGATATTGTGTTCCACCATTATTTTCAGAGCATTGTATATTGTGGTCTCTTCGGGAACAGCGATCATTGCTGTTTTTTTATTGTCCAGAATATCCTGTAAAGTTTTCATAGACACTCCTCCGCATAGAGGTTATTTTCAGCTTAGAAATAAGCGATAATAAAGATTACCGGGATAATAATGCCAAGCGCCGTTAGCCAGGCGCCGCGCCCGGTAATGCCGTTCTTGCCTTTTACAAGGAACAAGCCGGTAATGGCAATAATTATCAAACATAAAGCAAACACATCCGAAAAAATCGTCCACAAGCGGGCAGGATTATAATGCAAAAAATTGATTTGGTTTAATAACGGACGTCTTTTAATGGTTTCCTTCACTCCTTCGCCGGATTGCAAGTCTACAGTTATGCTGCCACCATGAAGAAATATTTTTACAATACCGGTTTGGGGATAATAGTGACTTTTATAATTATGTTTTTCTCCAAATTTATCCAGTATCAGCGTTATTTGTTCATTATCAAGCAGTGCAGGGGAACCGGGCAGTATATCCCGGCATTGCAGGGTTTCGTTACCGATAATGTAATTCGGGTTCCAGTCGTTCAAGTGGTTGATGGCGATGCCGGAGACCGCATAAATAATCGTCATGCCAAAAAACAAAAAACCCAGTTCCCGATGCAGAATTCGATTTAATTTGGACAAATTCATTTCGTTACAGCCTTTATACAGTTAACCGGCAAAAAGTGTCTGGTATTCCGGTCTTAATTAACCTTTTTCAACAAAGTGCAAATAATTGAAAAAGTCGCCAGGGAATCAGTTTCGCAATCAATACCCTTTGTTTCAATTGCAACAGCGCCTTCCGGGGTAACCGCTACAACCTCTTGTACAAATTTACCTTGTACCTGAACCCGGCTGCCTTCCAGTTCAATAGCAAATTGCGGCATGTTTTCACCGGTTACCACTTTGATCAGTTGTTCGGGGGCTTGCCCGGCAATAAACAGCTTTTTGCCGGTGTGACGACAAACGTGGCTCACCAAACCATTAATCTGCACTGTTTGATCGAGGTATTTTTCCGGCGCCAGCAGCAGCGAGTCGACACTTGCCGTAATTACACCTTCCGGTAATAAGGTTTGTTCGGCATTCTCTTTTTTAGCGCAGGCAATAAATAACGCAATAACCAGCAATACACCAATTGCTCTTTTCAGCATTTTTTCTCCTGTTGTATGATTTATGACAGTTATTTCTATAACCCAAAATCATCAAATAAAATATTTTCCGCCTCCACACCCAAATCTTCCAGCATTTTGAATACAGCGGCGTTCATCATTGGCGGCCCGCATAAATAATATTCACAATCTTCCGGCGCCGGATGATCTTTAAGGTAATTATTATACAATACCTGGTGAATAAAGCCGACGTCGCCCTTCCAGTTATCTTCCGGCAAGGGCTCCGAAAGCGCAATTGTCCAGCAAAAGTTGTCATTTTTCGCTTGTAATTCATCAAAATCCTGCTGGTAAAAAATTTCACGCAGGCTGCGCGCGCCATACCAAAAGGTCATTTTACGTTTGCTATGGATTCGTTTCAACTGGTCAAAAATATGCGAGCGCATAGGCGCCATTCCGGCGCCACCGCCGATAAATACCATTTCGTTATTGGTATCGCGGGCAAAAAATTCACCATATGGCCCGGAAATGGTCACCTGGTCGCCCGGTTTCAAGTTGAATATGTAAGATGACATTTTACCGGGGGGAACACCCGGTTTGTTGGGTGGCGGCGAGGCAATACGCACATTCAGCATAATAATCCCTTTTTCCTCCGGGTAATTGGCCATAGAATAAGCGCGCACCACCGGTTCATCTACTTTGGAAACATACCGCCACATATTGTATTTATCCCAATCCGGCTTGTACTCATCCTCAATGATAAAATCTTGATAATGAACAACATGTTTGGGCGCTTCGATCTGAATATAACCGCCGGCGCGGAAATCGACATGTTCTCCGGCCGGGAGATCCAGCACCAGTTCCTTGATAAAGGTGGCAACATTATTATTGGAGCGTACCGTACATTGCCACTTTTTGATTTCAAAAATTTGCGGCGGAACCTGGATCTTCATATCTCCTTTGACCGGCACCTGGCAGGACAAGCGATAGCCCTCTCGTATTTGACGGCGGGTCAGTTTGGCTTTTTCAGTTGCAAGGACATCGCCGCCCCCGGCCTTCATGATCACTTTGCATTCTCCGCAGGTGCCGCCGCCGCCACAGGCAGAGGGAATGAAAATTTGTTTTTCGGCCAGAGCATTTAACAATTTGCCGCCTAATGGCAATTCATAGGTGTGAGCGGGGTCATCATTGATGACTATTTTTACCTTACCACTGGCAACCAGTTTGGATTTGGCGAATAATATAATTATGACCAATGCCAGCACAATAAATGTAAACATGAATACACTAACGAGAATCAAACTTATGCCTTGCATTTGCCCTTCCTTTCTATAATTGAATACCGGAAAAAATCATAAATGCAATGGCCATTAACCCGACAGTTATAAAGGTAATACCCAAACCGCGTAAACCAGACGGGACGTTGCTGTATTTCATTTTTTCCCGAATCCCAGCCAGAGCAATCACTGCCAGGGCAAAACTTGCGCCTGAACCAAAACCAAAAACAACACTTTCGGGGAAATTGTATCCTCGTTCTACCATAAACAAAGAACCGCCTAAAATAGCGCAGTTGACGGTGATTAAAGGTAAAAAGATACCCAGCGAATTGTAAAGTTTTGGCACATATTTATCCAGGGTCATCTCCAGGATCTGAACAATAGCGGCAATTACACCAATATAAGTGATCAAGCCGAGAAAAGTCAAATCCACATCCGGCAGACCAGCCCAGGCTAACGCCCCCGGTTTCAAGACATACGTTAAAATTAAATTGTTTACCGGCATGGTTATTCCTTGTACCACAATCACTGCCAAACCGAGACCTACTGCTGTATCCAGGCGTTTTGAGACTGCCAGAAAAGTACACATTCCCAGGAAAAAGGCCAGGGCCATATTTTCCATAAAAATGGATTTGATAAACAAACTGAGATAGTGTTCAAACATAATTATTCCTCTTCAACTTGCTCGGGTTTCCAGGTTCTGATGATCCAGATCAACAAACCAATTAAAAAGAACGCACTTGGCGCCAACACAAACAATCCGTTCGGCATGTACCAGCCACCTTCAGTACTCACAGGAAGCACAGTATACCCTAACAGCTTGCCGCTGCCCAGCAGTTCCCGAACCGCGCCAACAGTTAACAACACAAAGCTGTAACCGAGGCCGTTGCCGATGCCGTCAAGAAAACTTTCTAACGGTGGATTTTGTAATGCAAAGGCTTCCGCCCGGCCCATAATTATACAATTGGTGATGATCAGACCGACATAGACCGATAGCTGCTTGCTGACATCAAAGGCATACGCTTTGATGATCTGATCGGCAATAATTACCATAGAAGCTATAATTGTCATTTCTACGATAATGCGAATACTGCTTGGTATATGATGCCGGATCAGGCTGATGGCAAAATCGGAAAATGACACAACCATAATTACCGCCAGGGACATTACAATTGAAGTCTCCAGCTTGGTTGTTACTGCCAGCGCCGAACAAATTCCCAAAATTTGTTTTGCGATGGGATTATTGTTGAAAACGGGATCCAATAATATTGTTTTAACTTTACTCATTGCTAATAACCTCCCGTTGTTTTTCCAGAAACGCGCCGTAACCATTTTCACCCAGCCAGAATTTAACCAGGTTATCGACTCCGCGGGTGGTAAGGGTAGAGCCGGAAAGGCCGTCTACCTGGTAAATTGCCTCGGGCTCCATAGTATCTACCTTGCCCTTGATTACACTGATCTTTACCTGTTGATTTTTATCAAAGGCTTTTTTGCCTTGCCATTGTTCTTTCCAAAGCGGGTTATCAATTTCTCCACCCAGGCCGGGTGTTTCACCATGCTCGTAAAATGTAATGCCCTCAATTGTTACCAGGTCGCGGCCCAGGGCGATGAAACCATACATGGTAGACCACAATCCATACCCGTAAACCGGCAAAATAAATTTTTCAACCTGATCATTGCGCTGCACAATGTAAATTGCCATAACTTTTGGCATCTTTTTTATCGAGGCAATATCAACAGCGGACGGGATACGTTCACCATATTCCGGACTGTCGGACATGGTTTTAATATCAAACTTTTCAATGTTTAATTTATCATTATAAGCGCTTTCCGGGATTATCTCGCCGGTTTTCAAGTCGATAATCACCGGCCGGATTTGCTCATTATAAATTTTTGCAATTTTGTTTTTGTCACCCGCGTCAGTTTGATTTAGCAAATTTCCGGCTTGCAAGATGTTTTTTATCTTGTCCAGTTTCCTGTTTTCCTGCTGGCGTCCGCGTAATGCTACGGTAGCCGTTGCAACAAGCACCGAACAGACAAGGCATACTCCCAGCGCTACGATGATCGTTTTTTTGATGCTATCATTAGACATTACGTAACAGCCTCCTTTTTATATTCCTGTTGATAATGACCCGGTCGATAATCGGAGAAAAAACATTCATGAACAGAATGGCCAGCATAGTTCCTTCGGGGAAGGCCGGATTGACAACCCTGACCATTATGGTAAGCGCCCCGATCAGAAATCCATACAGGTATTGCCCGTTTATGGTTAATGGCGCGCTGACCGGATCGGTAGCCATAAACACAGCGCCGAAAGCAAAACCCCCCAGCACAAGATGCCATGCCGGAGTTACTGCAAACATGGGATTGGTGGCGCTGCCAATAACGTTAAACAGCAATGAAACGCCAACCAGTCCAACTATCGAACTCAGTATGATCCGCCATGAGCCGATCCCGGTTATGATTAACAACCCGGCGCCAAGCAGACACGCCAGCGTCGAGGTCTCGCCCATCGAGCCGGGGATAAGACCCAGAAACGCATCTTTCCAGCCAGAAGCAATTTGCATGGCAGGGTCAGCCAGCTGTGCCAGGGGCGTTGCCTGGCTGATTCCATCCACAGCAACCCAAACTTTATCGCCGGATATTTGCGCAGGATAGGCGAAAAACAAAAACACCCTGCCGGTTAACGCAGGATTAAAAATATTCATACCCACGCCGCCAAACACTTCTTTGCCCAATACCACGCCAAAACTGATGCCGACTGCCACCTGCCAGTATGGTATCGTCGGTGGTAAAATAAGCGGGAACAGCATACTGGTAACAAAAAAGCCTTCATTCACTTCATGCTTGCGTACGCAGGCAAACAACACTTCCCAAAAACCGCCGGCCGCCAGGGTAACAATATAGACCGGGAAAAAATACAACGCGCCGTGCAGTATATTGCTCCACAGATTCGCCGGGTTAAAACCAACGCCCAGCCATTGTATAAATTGAGCTTGCCAAAACAACTGGCTGTCACCCGCTCCCCCGGCCAGCGCCAGGTTGGCCTGATACCCGGTATTATACAGCGCCATTAGCACCGCCGGCATTAGCGCATACATTACCATCATCATGGTTCGCTTCAGGTCAATTACATCGCGGATATGCACATTAGATTGCGTAACCTTACCGGGAGTATAAAACAACGTATCCATTGCTTCATACAGGTAAAACAGGCCGGCCAGTTTTCCGCCTTTATGAAAATGTTTTCCCTGGGCATCCAGAAATTTTCTAAAGAATTTCAACTAGCCCTCCTTTTCTATTAAATTTAAATTTCTACGCAAATTAACTGTATGATCAATTTTGGAGGGGCACACAAAAGTACACAGGGCCAGATCTTCCTCGATCAGTTCCAGGCAGCCAAGTTTTTCTGCTTCCTCAACATCGTCAACCGCCAGGGCGCGTAATAAATACGTTGCTAAAATATCCATTGGCATCACTTTTTCATAACTGCCCACCGGCACTATAGCGCGGTGGCCTCCATACGCAGAGGTGTTGAAAGGAAATTTTTTGCGGGGTAACAGTTTGGAAAGGACTATATTTTTTACGGAATACCTGTTAAATCCGCTGTTCAGCCAGCCAAAAAATTCTCGTTGATGATTTTCCTGAATGGCGGAAATTTGCTGATGAAACCTGCCCAAATAAGCAGTAGCGCCCGCTGCTGTATATCCGTACAATATTGAGCCGCTAATCAGCCGGTTCTCGCTGGCGGTCGTTTCGTTGGCCATTAATTGCTGTACCGAAGCGCCAATGCGGGTTTTGATCAAACGCGGTTCTTTAACGCCGGCGCCGCTCAACGCCACTATCCGCTCGGTATTTATTTTGCCGGTGGTAAATAGCCGGCCGATCATGACTATATCCTGAGCGTTAATATGCCACACAATTTTATGCCGGCCAACCGGGTCCAGGAAGTGAATGTGTGTGCCGGCATTGCCCGCAGGGTGCGGCCCGGCAAACTCTACTACGCTAATGTTATCTGTCGTCGGAATGGCGGAATTGGGCGCCTTGCACAAGTAAACCTTGCCGTCTGTCAACCGCGTGATGATCTTGAGCCCGTTTTTAAAATCATCTTCTTTTCCCTTTAATATAACCTCCAGCGAGGGAGCCAGGGGATTTGTATCCATAGCGGTTACAAAAATGGAATGCGGTTGATGAGCCGGATCGGCAACCCTGCCGAATGGCCGGGCCCGCAGGCTGGTCCAGGCGCCGGATTCAACAAGCTGTGCAATAACCTGTTCCCGGTCAAGAGCAGCAAGTTCTTGAGCAGGGAACGCACTAAAAGTAACCTCTTCCTCGTCTTTCAGTTCAATAACCAGGGATTCAAAAGCCCGTTTTTCGCCGCGGTTAATTTCGACCACCGTGCCGCTGCCCGGCGCGGTATAATTGACGCCCGGCATCTTTTTATCTGTAAACAGCAGCTGACCGAGCTTGACGACATCGCCGATTTTGACCAGCATGGTTGGCTTGAGGCCAATATAATCTTGTCCCAGCAGCGCCACCCGCGTTACCGGATTACATTGTTTTATTTCCTGTTCCGGTTCCCCGCACACAGGAAGATTTAAACCTTTTTTTATTTTAATTTTACCCATACCTGCCTTTCCATTTATAATATTTTTAATATACATGTTAGTGAAAAGGGTATTGATTAAATTACTAAATAAGCAGTGTAAAAACAATTATTTTTTTAAACGTTTTACTCGCCTGGCGTTTATGTACACTGTTTTACATTTAAAATAGTTCATTCGGATTCAGATTTGATAGCGATGACCACAAATGATAAAAAATGTGCCGTTAAAGGAATGAATCCATTTCCGTGGTATGCCCGTCTTGTAGAAAATCGCCGGGAAGGATTATATTTAACAACAATCAGCCATCGTATGTTTGACAGATCGGTGTTAGCTTGCAATCAACACTTGATTTTTACGTTATGCTTCAGGCTAACCCGGCCCGAAAATTTAGCGAATTCCTTGAGCGATATTCAAACATTTATTACATAGAAAAATCGGAACCAGGGGAATCGCAGCAGAAGGGCCAAGCCCTGCCGGTTTTTACACACCGGGGCACAATCCCGGCGTAATCAGCCCGATGACCGGGCTGTTCGTTTTTTCCCCCCAGTCATTCAGACGAGCTGCGCGAGGAGGAATCTTTTGCTCATTGCCACGTCATTCATAACGTGGTTTACTAAAACCAGACAAGTTTGACTTTAGTCAAATATTCACTTTGGCTAAAGCCCTGTTTTTGTATTACCAGCTCGGACAGCCTGATGTTCCCCGGTCCGCACAATAAAGCAGGACATGTTGTCCTGCCGGGCCACAGGCCCGACCTGCATGAATATTAGCAGGGCTGTATCAAAAGCCTAAAAAAACCATTCATGTCATTCCGAGGAGCAAAGCGACGAGGAATCTTTTATCGCTAACATATTGAAAAACAAGATTTCTCGCTTCGCTCGAAATGACAAAATAGTTTTATGCTTTATTTACCCTTCTCAAATTGGGGCTTTTGATACAGCCTCGTTCCAGGGGATATGAACTCTGCCGGGCAGCAGGCATCGACCCACCGTTTGCCGGATTGACAAACCCGGCGTCATTGCCCGTTCGAGGTGATAAAATCCCGAACAATTTCATATTTCTGGTAGAGCCGGGCGCTTGCGGTTCCAGACCGGGATAAATTGTGTGAAAACATGAAAAAGTAGTAATTATTTAAATTTTGACATATTTCTTAATGCTACGCAAAACAAATAAAAACTAGTGATTATAAATATTGTTTTTTGAGATAAAAATCGAAAAAATGAGTCAAACTATTCATTTTCACACAGTATTGAGAGGCCCGGAACCAGAAAATATTTAAGATGGTCTTATCAAGAATTTGGCTCTATGTGGTTTTTAGTGGGTAATTTTACCGATTGCCCATTGTTTTACCAAGAAAAAA
>CAYNSO010000027.1:0-37467 GCA_964399735.1 uncultured Cytophagia bacterium | reverse complement strand
CGGACGATCGAAAAAATGAAAAACGGTAGCGTCGCTAATAATTTTACAGCTTTGCTAGACCTTGTTGCCGCTAAAAACACTAAATCTGCTTTTGATGTCTTATTTGTTTTATAAATGCCCCTCTCTTACTGATATATTTCCTTGCCGGCTTTGATTTCACTTGAAAATAATGTTGCAAATTGTTATGTTGTGCAAAACCGAGAAAGCTATGAATAGTAAAAAACATTATATAATCTTTTTTATATTTCTTGCGGTCATGCCCTGCCTGGCGGATTCCTATATTGAATCCCGGCTGCGCAAAGACATGGAAGACAACCGTCTGGACAATTTTAGTAAAATTAAAGCAGCTTTTATACTATCCGGCGCCACCCATGCCGATTCCCTGGAGTATTATTTAAACTGGTACAACACTCTTGTGCAAACCCTGAAAAATTATAATTTTGATCCTTTTGACCGCATCAATTCTGCCGGTAAAGTATTTGCTTATTTGCATAGTAACTGGCTGCTAACATATCAGGAAAAAGCCACTACGCTCATTAATGTGGTGAAACAAAAGCAATACAACTGTGTGGCCGGGACTATTTTATATAACCTGGTCTGTGAGGATATGGGCTGGGCAACCGAAGCTTTTGAAACGCCCACCCATACCTATACCATTTTTACGGATTTTTCCCGACGGTTGATGGTGGAAAATACCTCCGGTATGGGATTCAACATCATGGAAAATTTAAAAGAATATTCGCAGTACCTGCTGCAATTTTACCCGGGAAATCAGGCCTACCAGATTGGTTTAGATAGAATCTATGCACACGAGAACACTAAAGGCCGGCAGATTAACAACACTGAACTGTTGGGGCTGTTGGCATACAACCGCGCCTATTTTGCCATGCAGATCAAGGACTATCGTTCTGCCTTTGATTTTGTCACCCTGGCGCAGCTGTTCAATCGCGATTCACGTTCCAATTATCATTTTGAAATCGATCTCTATCACAGATGGGGCAAAAAGCTGTTTGACGAACAGAACTATGAACGGGCTTTTGAGGTATTCGAGGTCGCCTGCACCCGCCACCCGGAAGTGAAAGAGTTTGCACAAAACAGCCGGGCGTCTTTTTTTAATACGCTTCACCTGAACTGGATACAAAAAAACTGGCAATCTACCACCTCGATTGTTCCGTCTATGCTGGAATTGCGAATTATGGAACCGGCAGATCTGAACAATTTGCAGCAAATTCTCTCTGAATGGGGCAATTATTTTTACCGCTCGCAGAAAAAGCTCGAATGTCAGCAAACCGCGGCATTGTGGGCGGCTATTGATCCGGATAACCCGCAATTGCGTCGGTTTCAATCCGCTATACAAACCATGCCTTGAATTGTGCATTAACCTGTAAACTGCTGACATTAGTAATAATACACAAGTAATTATAGAATCTGTCAATACCCTGTTTATTTCCATATCAACGTAGATAAATTTCTTTGAAAAGTGTTGCAGTTGTTTTACATTATCTAGTCATTATAAAGCAAGGAGGAAAGTATGGCCCTGGATTTTTCGGCATTTAAAAAAATAAACGAAGGTAAAACCAAAGTTATTTATGAAAACCCGATGGACCCGAAAACTGTTTATATGCAGTTCAAGGACGACATAACCGCCGGAGACGGCGTCAAGCATGACATTATCGAAGGCAAGGCCCTGGTGGACTGGCAGACCAACAAGGATATTTTTGAATACCTGAACCGTTGCGGGGTGCAAACTCATTATATTAACAGTCCCGAAGTAAAAGTGTCGCTGGTGAAAAAGTTAGACCAAAAAATCAATCTTGAAGTTGTGTCGCGGCGGGTGGCAACGGGATCGATTTTGCACTGGGGCAACGCTGTGGAAGGCACACGTTATGATACGCCCATTACCCAATTCCATTATAAAGACGACCCCCTGCACGATCCTTTGCTTGATCAAAAGTATATTGAATTTATTATTGCCAAAAAGAATGGCTGGCAGTATAAAAAAATGGTGGATTTGAATGTGCAGGTTTTTTTGCATCTGGAACGCGCTTTTGCGCAATTTAAAATCCAGCTAGTGGATATGAAACTGGAATACGGCATGATCGATGGCGATGTGTACCTGATTGATGAGATCAGCGGCGGTTCGTTCCGGCTGTGGCCTTTTGCAAAAGAGAATCCCAATCTGCAGCAGGCGAATGTTCTTACCGAACTCGATCCCCAGGGCCGTCTGGATAAAGATACATATCGAATGGGTGAAGGTCTGGATAAGGTGATTTCAAAATTTACTACAATTGCCAAAATCACCAGTAATTTTAAAAACCTTTAACCTGGCCGGCATTTAACGGCGGTTAACCCCGCCGTTAAACGAATTACGTATGAAAATCAAACTCAGATTGTCTCTGCTGTCTTTGCTTGTGCTTATCATTCCGGCAGGTTTTTATACAAAATTTTATACCGGTCCCGGCCAAAGCTGGGTACATAGTTATGCCGGCGATATTTTTTACCCCATGTTTTGGATATTTTTAGTACTATTCGTAAAGCCGCTGATGGACCCCCTAAAAGCAACGGCGCTGGTTTTTGTCTTTACGGTCATTGTCGAGTTCTCGCAATTGTTGAATAATTCTGTTCTGCAGGATATACGGCAGTCCTTCATTGGCCGCACCCTTGTTGGCGTTAGTTTTTCAATGACAGATATTTTTTGGTATTTGACTGGTTGTATCCTCGCTTTTATCGTTTATCAATGTTTGTTACACATTTTTCGTTTTCCAATGACCCCGCTTGAACCATAGCGCCATAATTATTCCTTTTAGAGCTGTTGTTGAAGAAATAGCCCACCAGACCCCATCGCTGCCCATTCCGATCATGTTGGCCAAAAAAATTGCCAGGGGAATTCGCGCCCAGGTTATGGGAACCGATACTAGCATTGGCGGCAAGGAATTTCCGGCGCCGCCGAATGCGCCTTCAAAGACGATTTCCAGCCCCAGAAATACTTCAAATAAGGCAATGATACGCAGGTAACGCACGCCTTCGTCAATTACCAGGGGATCATTAATAAAGAACATGATGATCCATTTGCTGAAAAAGAAGAACAGGAATGAAACAATTAATAAAAAAACCGAGGTGTATAGAACAGAAAGCCAGGCAGCTTTTTCTGCGCGTTCCGGTTTATGCGCGCCAAGATTTTGTCCTACCAGGGTAGCTGCGGCTACAGAGAAGCCGACGGCGGCAAAATAGGCCAGGCCTTCGATGCGGTGCCCCAAACCCAGCGCTGCCAGTGGTTCCGAACCAAAACGAGTGATGACACGGGTGAGCAGCATATAGCTGATGCTGAACATGATGCCGCTGAATGCAATCGGGGCTCCAACGCGGGAAATTCGCCACATCAGATTGGGGTTGATAAATTGTTTCCATTTAAAGAAAATTTTAATTTTCACTTCCCGACGCCGCAATAGAAACAGGCTCCAGAAAATGGCAAGAATATGGCTGATTATGGTAGCCAGCGCGGCGCCGCCGATTTCCAGGCGCGGGAATGGTCCTATACCAAAGATCAGCAACGGGTCGAGGATAAAATTAAGCAACAATGCTGCAGAAATGATTTTAAGCGGTGTTTTGGTATCACCCATACCACGGAAAACAGCATCTGCGGCATAGGTTGTAAAGACAGTAATCATGCCGGCGAAAAAGAAATTCATATATGTACGGGCATTTTGCATCACCTGGTCTTCCAGCCCCATATATGCGTAAATATGGTTTTGGAATAAATAGCCCAAAATGCCAAAAGTAATGGCAAGGAAAGAGGCCAGGATCAAACCTTGCCCTGCGACTTTGCTGGCGAGTTCGTTATTCCGGGAGCCGAAAAAACGGGCTACCATTGCATTAACGCCGGTATCTACCAGGGTGGCAATGGACTGCAACGTCCACACCATAAAAGAAGCGGCGCTCACTCCGGCTAACGCCTGTGCACCCAGTTTGCCAACCCACCAGATATCAACCAGGTTAAAGATCATTAGCAAAATCATCGAAGCAAAAGCAGGCCATGCCAGTTTAAAAATTGCCCGACTCAACGGAATGCGGGTCAATTCCGGGCCTTCTTCAGGTTTGGGCAGCATTACTGCGGCTTCCGGTGAGCCGTGCCAGTCCAGAGGGGGCTCTGTTTTTAATCCTTCTTTATCATAGTCACTCATAGATATTCCGATTTTTTTTAACAGTTAAAGTACAAAAAGTTAGTTTAAATACCATACAAATTATATCATCCGGGAGGGTTGGCAGCATTTATTATGAGACGAACCGGCAGAACGAGTTGATAGCAAGCCACGGGCTTTTTGCAGGAGAAGGAACGTTTTGTTCTGCAAATAAAAACTGAAAAACAAATCCAAGAGTTTTGTAATTTTTCAGAACAAATCTGGCAGACCAGGTGTTGGATTGCAAGAATTATCTGATAAAAAAATAATGTGTATGTTTTTGTTCTGTGCTCTCAAATATATGATAAAACAGGTTAGTTCATAATTAAAAAATCCGGCATTTAAAACCGTTCTAACGCTTGAGGCGCTGCAATCAAAAGCCGGGCATAGCTGCCCGATTACAGATCAGGCGAGTTGTTGAAGCCTGGCATATAAATGATGCAGCAATAGCCGATTGTCGGCAGCAATGTATTTTACCGTACCCCCCATGCGGTAAAAGGATTTGAGAAAACGCAGATAATAATCCGGTGAGCTTTTGGGCGGTTCTCCTTTGCACCAGTCCCATACGGATTCCTGTAAATCATCAATCAGAATGAAATGATCACGGATTTTTTTATCATTTCTTGACAAGATATTATTGGCAAAGGAGACTGCTTTTTCAAACACTTGCGGCGCCATGATAGCCGAGCCGATGGACAGAAAAACCCCGCCGCTCAGGTTAAGAACGGAATTGACAAAGATATTATAATCGATATGCGCACCCCGGCCCAGCGCCGCGCCATTAGCGTAAGGGTTGTTGTAAATAATATCATAACCGATGCCGGGATGTACCGTAACCGGTATACGCAAACGGCAGGCATTGCCGAAAATGGAATAACTGCTAAAAGGGTGGGGAATGGACAAAAAGCCTGGTTTGAGGTTGAATTTTTTTATGGCGCTCCATAGTTGTACATTGGCCGGTAAGAGGGGTTCGGCGATAGCCAGGCCGGTTTTAATATTTGCTTCCAGTTGTTCAGATTTGGGTATATTCAGCCCTTTGTTCAGGATCATAGCGCCCAGCGATTCTCCGTAGCCCATGCCTGAAACAGCGCCGCATTGCACTGCCAGGTTGATATATTTGCCGGTTTCTTCCCAGGCGCCAAAAGTGCCGTCAGCCGCATTTTGCCGTACATCTTCTTCGGACATACCCTGGAAAGCAAATTCCCAGTCATGGATGCCGCCGGCGCCCTGGGTAGCCAGGTGGGTGAGCCAGCCATTTTCCATCAATTTTATTAATAACGATCCGGCGCCGTTTTTGACCAGATGCGCGCCAAAGGCAAGAATTACCGCAGCGCCCTGCCGCCGGGCAGACAGAATTTTTCGGGCGGCCAGGTCTGCCGCTTCTTCAATCTCTGGAGCGGGCGCCGGTGCGGATTCCGGGTCAATGGAAATTTCTGTGATCCTGGTTTTGCTGCGGCGCTGTGCCAGGGGCTGCACATGTATTTGCTCGGGCTTTACCTGTTGATAGGGCATCGATTTTCTCACTTGTTAACTGTGCCGGGATAGCTTATTTCCGGTCTCAAAATTATTAATCAAGATTAAAGGAATTGTTATAATGATGTTATTAAACCGCATCAATATTGGTAAAAATATGAGCCGGTTTTATACCAGATAAAATAATCAATAATCCGGTATAATTCAACAAGATACTGTTAATTTTCTTACACTGAAAAAAACAAGGACAATATCAAGAAAAGCAGAGTTTAGTGGTGTTTTTAATAAAAAATTTTTTTAAATTCAAGTCAATGATCGGAACCAAAAGTTTTTTTCACTCAATTATTGTAAATATCAATACATGACATCAATAGGAAGACGAAAATGGTAAAACATATTGTGCTTTGGAAATTAAAAGAAAGTGCGGAAGGAAGAACAAAGCAACAAAATGCCGCGCTGTTAAAGCAAGAACTGGAGGCTTTAAAGGAAAAAATACCGGTTATTGACCACATTGAAGTGGGCATAAATTTTAATAATTCTGAAGCGGCTTTTGACCTGGTTCTCTGTTTGGAATGTAAAACCGCGAATGATTTGCGGGTTTATCAATATCATCCTGAACATTTAAAGGTGGCGGAACTGGCGGGTCGGTTGAGGGAATCGCGGGTTGTAGCGGATTATCAGGTTTGATGTGAATCTTGTCCGTCGGTTAATTCTATTAAATAAAAACAAGTATGGAGTTGTGAATTGAATAAAATATTCCAGGTTGATGCTTTTACCGCCGAGGCTTTCAAAGGCAATCCGGCAGGAGTGTGCCTGCTTGAAAAACAAATGGATGAGCGGCTTATGCAGCAAATTGCTATGGAGATGAATTTATCTGAAACCGCTTTTGTATTTAAAATAAAAGATGGTTACAAACTGCGCTGGTTTACGCCGCATGTTGAGGAAGAGCTGTGCGGTCATGCTACTCTTGCCACTGCGCATATCCTGTATGAAGAAGGATTGTTGCAACTGGATGAAGAAGCGCGGTTCCATACGCGCAGCGGTTTGTTAACGGTGAGCAAAAAGGGAGATCATCTGGAAATGAATTTCCCTGCCGAACCGGAAAGCCCGGTAGATGCCCCTCCCATATTGATACGAGCCATTGGTGAACAACCAGTTTATACGGGTAAAAACCGGTTGGACTATTTGTTTCAATTTGCCAGCGAAAAACAGATACAAGAAATAAAGCCGGACATGAATTTGCTCCGTGAGATTCCGGTGCGTGGTGTTATTGTAACTGCAAAAGCAGAAAACTCTGCTTATGACTTTGTTTCCCGTTTTTTTGCACCTTATGATGGTATTGATGAAGACCCGGTAACCGGTTCTGCGCATTGCTGTCTCGGCCCGTTTTGGCAGAAACAGCTGGGCAAGACTGATTTTGTAGCGTATCAGGCTTCTGCGCGGGGCGGCATAATGCAGGTCGGGGTTCGTAACGACCGGGTATTATTGAGCGGTCAGGCGGTAACAGTTATCAGGGGTGTTATTAATACCTGATGAGAAAGGTGTAGCAAAGGCAAATGATTGGTCTTTTTACTAGAAAGCAAGAAAACAGATTAAAAATTTCCGGGTAACAGGATAATTCTTATTGATCCTTATTATCCAGCAACCTGCGAATGGCAGAGGCAATGGTGGTCATGGTTAATGGTTTCAAGATATAATCTTTAATACCGATGGCCAGCGCTTTTTCCTGGGTTATGCTTTCACTATAACCGGTGCAAAGAATTATTGGTAAATCCGGACGAATATGGAGAATTTCTTTGGCCAGATCGGCTCCGGTTAAATTGGGCATGGTTTGGTCAGTTATTACCAGGTTGTAAATATCGGGATTTTTTTTAAACTCTTCCAGGGTTTCCAGGCTATTGGTTTTTGCAGTCACCACGTAACCAAGATTTTCTAGTATTTGTTTATAAAGTGTAACAATGTCTTTTTCATCATCAACAAATAAAATATGTTCATGCCCCTTGGGTAGTGGATCGTTTATTTTTTTTACTTTGATTTTTTTGTCGTCTGCCTGGGGCAGGTATATAGTAAAAGTACTTCCTTTACCAGGTTGGCTTTGAATATTTATCTTGCCACCATGGCTGATAACAATACCATGCACAGCTGATAAACCCAGACCGGTGCCTTCGCCAACCTTTTTTGTGGTAAAAAAGGGTTCAAAAATCCGTTCCTGGGTGGCTTTATCCATACCCTGGCCGGTATCTTTGATTGTCAGCACAATATAGTTTTTACCGGGATTGAAATATTTGTCCTTTTCAGCTAGTTCATAATCCGCTTCAATAATACCCATTCGGATATCCAGAACACCGCCGCTATTCCGCATGGCATGATAAGCGTTTGTGCAGAGATTCATCAACACCTGGTGAATTTGTGTTGGATCGGCCAGAATTGTGCCACAGTTTTCATCAATATGCTGACGGATTTCAATGGTAGTGGGGAAGGACGAACGAATCAGCTTTAATGCCTCTTTAACCAGGGAGTGTATTTCAACGGGTTCCAGGCCTACTTTATCCTGACGGCTAAAAGTTAATATTTGTTTAATAAGCTCTTTGGCTCTTTTCGAGGATTTTAATATTTTTTCCAGGTTCGACCTTACCTGTTTATTGTCTGTCAATAATTCCAGAGACATTTCTGTATAACCAATAATCGGAACCAGAATATTATTAAAGTCATGCGCAATTCCGCCGGCCAATGTACCGATTGTTTCCAGTTTTTGCGCCTGGCGTAATTGCGTTTCGATCATTGCCTTGTTTTCTTCGGCCAGCACCTGGCTGGTTGTATCTATAATCGCGCCGATTGCGCCGATAAATTCATTTTTATCATTGAACCAGGGGGTGATGTTTACCCGTATATATTTCTTTTTTCCCGCCGGAGTATAATAGTACAGTTTATAGGTTGATTTTTCTCCTTTTTTTCTTTTTTGTGTTTCTTCAAGAATTAATGCCTGGGTTTCCTGTGGAAAAATATCAAACAGGTTAACACCAATCAATTTGTCCTGCGGGTATTCCATAATTCTGGCAAAGGAATTATTGCAAAAGATGATATTTTCATCAGGATCGACTATGCCGATTCCTTCTTCGATGCTGTTTAAAATAGTATCGAGGAATTCCTTGCGTTCGCGCAGTTCCATTTCTGCTTTGTGTCTTTCCTGAATTTCCCTGTTTAAATTTTCATTAATTTCTTCCAGTCGTTTATTCCGCTGTTTAATTTTACGGGTGGTTGTAAAATAGATGCAATAAATCGCTGCCAGTAATAACCCAGCGCACAATACAATAAACCAGGCTTTTGACCAATATGGGGATTTTATGATAATAGTCAGGGTTGCCCCTTTTTCGTTCCATTGTTCATCGTTATTTGAGCCGATAACTCGAAATTTATATTTTCCAGGGGGGAGTTTGGTATAGGTGGCAAAGCGCCGGTTGCCGACATAATTCCAGTCTTTATCAACTCCTGTTATTTGAAAGGCATATTGATTATATTCCGGAGCTACGAAATCCAGAGCTGCATAACGAATTCTGATATTATTTTCTTTGCTTGATAATAGCAGGGTGTCCTGTCCAAAGATTTGGATAAACCTGTTTGCCGAACTGCCGGTTGTAATGCCGGAGGGAGAAGATGAATCAAACACCTGATAGTCGGTAATAATGATCGGCGGGATGTATTGATTGTTTTTGATGCTGTCCGGGAAAAAACTGTTAAAGCCATATATACCGCCAAAGAACATTTCACCACTTATTGACTTGAAATGGGCGCCATTATTGAATTCATTGCTTTGCAAGCCATCTCTGGGGATGAAATTTTTGGTTAACAAGGTACGGGGATTAAAACGAGTGATTCCTTTGTTGGTGGCAAGCCACAAGTTTCCGTTATTATCCTCTTCTATACCATTTATAACTTCATTGGGCAGAATATTTTGACCTTGAAATTGAATAAAGGTATTATTCATGGGATTATACCGGCATAATCCTCCTCCCAGAGTTCCTGTCCAGATTGTGCCCTCAATATCTTTGAAAATGGAGTATATAAAATTACTACTGAGGCTGTTTGGATCATCCGGTTTACTTTCAAAATTTGTAAAATGTTCAGATTTAATATTAAAAACACTGATTCCCCCACCGTTAGTACCAATCCATAAAGAGCCGGGAATGGGTTCGCAAATGGTCCAAATATAATTATTGCACAAGCTGTTATTATTGTCAGGATCATGTTTGTAACAGGAGAAAGCCCCGGTTTTACGGTTGAATTTGTTCAATCCACCGCCGCCGGTACCAATCCATAGTGTGCCTTCATGATCCTCCAGAATTGACCACACGGAATTGTCGCTGAGGCTGGCAGAATTTTCCGGAATGTGTTTATAAACAGAAAAGCGTTCACTTTCAGGATCAAACCTGTTCAGTCCGCCCTTATCGGTGCCAATCCACAACTGCCCGGTGTGATCCTGAATAATTTTGCAGATTTTATTATCGCTGATGCTATCGGGGTTGTCCGCATCGTGTGTGTAGTGTTGGTATTTACCGGTTTTTCTGTTAAATTTGTTCAACCCGCCATTTTCAGTTCCTATCCATAAAATGCCGTCTTTATCTTCCAGAATCGCCCGTACCAGGTTGTCGTTGAGGCTGTTCGGGTTGACGGGATCGTTCTGATATAAGGAAAATTTTTTTTGATCGATGTATAATTTGGCAATACCCGAACCTATTGTTCCGGCCCATAATATATTGCTTTTATCAATGTACAGCGTTTGAATCTGTTCTGACTTTAACGAGTTTAAAGCCAGAGGATTTTTTCTGTATACTGTGATCTTTTGAGTGTTGTCGATGGATACCAGGCCGCCGCCATTACTGGAAACCCATAAAACATTCTTGTGATCCTGAAGGATTTTAGTAATGTTTTTACATGACTCTGCCTGTTTGCACGAGAATAAATTAGTGCAGGTTTCTACCTGACCGGTTGTTCTGTTTAATAAATAAAGTCCCTCACTGGTTCCAATAAAAAAGTGGTTGTCATGGGATTCATAAAAAGTGTTTATCGTATGAAAATTTTGTTGTAACGAGGCTGGGCGTGGATAAAAAGGTTCAAAAGTGTCCCGTTCATTTGCATAACAGAATAATCCCTGGCCGCCGCTGCCCAGCCACAAAGTACCTTTACTATCTTCGTAAAGGGCGTTGATGGTTATTTCTGTTTTGTTTGTTTTCTGGATCAACGGATGTTTATAAAATTTATTATCTGAACGTTCGTACCGGTACAAGCCGCTATGCTCTGTGCCAACCCAAAAAGAGCCTTTGTGATCTTCATAAATCACGTTAATATTGAATTGTAGTAACACAGAATCAGAAGGAAAAGGGCGAAAGCGGGTGAAACAATTGGTTTTGTGATTATAGAGATTTAAACCATCCTGGGTGCCAATCCAAAGCTGGCCCTGTCGGTCATTATAGATCGTGTTAATATGAGTATGGCTGATGCTGGCGGGGTTGTCAGGGTCCGGTTTGTAAACTAGAAATCTTATACCGTCATACATATTGAGTCCATCGCTGGTGCCGAACCATAAAAGGCCATATTGATCTTGCTCAATACAAGATACTTCACTATGAGAGAGCCCTCTTTCGATGGAAATGTTTTCAACATTTAATGTTTGCGCCGACAAGCAAGAGCAAAGTAACAGAATTAACAGGTTACAGATAGTTATTCTGGTTATTTTTTCTGTCAGGATTTTACCGTTCGCCAGGTTGGTCATTAGGGCAATTTTTTCTCGTTTGCGTCCTGTAAAATTTGATTGTATTTTTTACAGCACCGGACAGTTGGCTTTAAATTATTATTTGTATTGAACTTGTGAAAGGTTAATAATATACAATAAAAATATAACCTGTAAGTTTATATAAATGTTGCAATTATTATTCCATTGAAAATCTGGAATTTTGTTGATGAATTATCAAGATGATAGTAAAGCCACCAGCCATGGTTTTGGTTAAATGACTCTAGTATACATAGATCAACCGGCAAAAGAAATGAACAAGCGCGCCAGCAGGTATGGAATAGCGGTTTCTACTTTGAGAATTCGTTTGCCGATATGCACAGGAACAAACCCTGCAGATTGTAACAATTCGATCTCCCAGGGAATAAATCCACCTTCGGGGCCGACAGCCAGTGTAACCGGTTTTTTAATATCAACGGGGCACGGGTTGGTAGTATAGGGATGCCCGACAAGTGGAATTGTGCCGGCAGCAATTTGCGGCAATTCGTCCTGAACAAAAGGTTTTAAAAGTCGTTTCATTGTGATTTGCGGCATTATTGTATCAATAGCCTGTTCCAGGCCAAGCTGGCAATAGTGTTGTAATTCCGGTTTTTGCAAGACCGGACTGCCCCAGTAACTTTTTTCAACCCGATACGCATTAATCAGATAAATATTTTTAACACCAAGGGAAACGGAGGATTCAATAATTCTTTTCAACATTTTAGGGCGTGGCAGAGCCAGGATCAAATTAACCGGCAGCGGGGTTGGCGGCGGAGTGGTAAATTGTACACGCATTTCAATGCTGCCCGGGCCGATGTTGATAACCTCTCCGGCGCCGATATTGCCATCAAGCAGGCCGGTTTTTAAAAAATCGCCGGGCCGGGGTTGATGAATCGTATGAATATGTTCAAAACGGGCATCTGTCAGGCGAACTCGGTCCGCAGCTATAAAATCTGCTTCTGTTAGTAAAATGAGGTTCATCTTGCTTTTACCTTGTGATTAAAAACATAAAGTACAATTTTTTTGAATGATTCGCAATGCAGTAATCAACGCCTGTATGAATGCCATTGCATAAGATGGTCTTTTGAACAAAATAATATTCATACTTGAATTGTTTTGATATTATCTTTATTTTTAAATGATGTGATTTTTAGTGTGGGTGAAAGAATTACCGGTTAATAAAAAAAAGGTGATTATATGAAAAAAGTTGGACTGGCATTGGGCGGCGGCGGTGCGCGTGGTTTTTGCCATATCGTATTTCTGGAAGCGCTGGATGAAATGGGTATTAAACCGGAGATCATAGCCGGAACCAGTATTGGAGCAATTGTCGGCGCTTTTTATGCCGCCGGGTATTCCGGCGCCGAAATCAGGGCAATTGTGGACAAAATGGGGCTGCGCGATATAAACAAAATGCTGGATTTTAACTTGTTGCATCGTGCCATGCTAAAGGGAAACGGGGTGACGGATTTTTTCAACAAGTATATAAAAATAAAAACATTTAAAGAACTTGAAATACCGTTAAAAGTAGTGGCCACAGATTTTTGGCAGCATACGCAGGTGGTTCTGGAAAGCGGTGAATTGATCCCCGCGATACGGGCAAGTATGTCTATACCCGCAATATTCGAGCCGGTATTGCATAACGACCAGGTTCTTGTTGATGGCGGCGCAGTAAACCCCCTGCCTTGTGATATTATTCGCGATGATTGCGATGTGTTGATTGCTATCGATGTCTCCGGCCATCCTGAAATCCACGCCACAAACAAAATTCCAACCATCTTTGACAGTGTGATGAACACTTTTCAGATCATGCAGGATTCGATTCTGGCTGGTAAGCGTCAACAAGTTGCGATTGAGGTATATGTTAAACCAGAGATTGTGGGTATTGGTATTTTAGAGTTTTTTCGTTACCGTGAAATTATGAGCGATGCGGAAAAGGAGGTAAAAAAATTTAAAAAAGATGTAAAGCAAGCATTGCAACGATTCGGCCTATTGACTTTTTAATAAAAAACCCGGCCGGTAATTTTCTCCAGCCGGGTTTGTGCCTGTTATATACAGTATTTTTTGGTTAATTTACAGTTTGTGTATTTTTGCTTTGTAGACATACCAGATTATTGCAGAAATGATAAATATCCACATTCCTGCAATAATTGCAATAAGCGAACTGGCAAAACCTTCTAAAATGAGTTGCGGGGAAATATCAGCAGCTTTACGGATTTCATTTACAGCCAGGTAAATACCGGAATAATGTGATAAAAATCCGCAAATGACACTGAGAATTCCCCAGAATAATATGCCATTTACTCCTTCATTTTGTTTTTCCGGGGTTTGCTCCTTTTTGATAAAGATGTCAATTCCCTTTTTAATTGTCAGATAAAGAATAGCCAGGGAAAAGAGCAATAAAAGCCACATAAACGGGCCGCCAATAACAAATATTGATAACATATTAAACCTCCTGCGTTTTAATATATTACGGGTTTTCGTATAGTAACAGGCATTACATACTCAGTAAAAAGGTTAATTCATCATTTTGAATTTTGTTTATTTTATTTTGCAACACATACCATAAAAGTCCGGTGACAGATGTGGCCGATAATGTATAAACCATCAGCGGGGTTGTTTTTTCCAGCCATGCGAAAAGCAACAGTGTACTGTTGTCGGGTTGGACTGACATTACATGAAATGTACTGTAAAGTTCCATAAAGTAACCATACAACCCGATAAACAGGCAGCCACAACCGAGAAACACTAATTCTTTCATTCCGTAATTGAGGGTTTTAATTGAATGATTCTTTTTTATATACAGAGAATAAAATTTGGAAAGTGTCAGTACAGAGATGAGCACAGTAAATATTATTACCAGGGCAATGTATGAACTGGCAATATGAAAGAATTGCGATGACATAATAATACGGCCACAAAACAGAATAATAAAAAGAAGAAATAATAACAGTCCTGTTCGTTCCCAACGGGATTGCGCCTGGCGAGAAAACTTGTTGGCCAGTTTTTGAAACAGGCCCTGGTGGACTTTAACCAATTCGCAAAGCGCTTCATCGGATACCCGGAATTTCTCCATAATGAGCTGCATCGCTTCTGTCTCGCTTTTACCCTGTGCCATATAATGGTTAAAGAGATCATTCATGTCGGCCCCAAATTCCAGCAAAATACGGGATTTATCCGGTTGGGGTAAATTTAATTTTTCATTCAATTCTATTAACAATGGGGTAAAACGTTTCATGCGTTTTTCTCTCCGAATATTTTCATAAATTGATTAAAAAATTCTTGCCAGCCCGTGTTTTGGGCGGCATAATACTTTTTCCCTTTATCGGTAATTGTGTAATATTTACGTTTTCTTTTTGGACCTTCCTGCTGCCATGTTCCCTTTATGTATTTTTCTTTTTCCATTTTATGTAAAATGGGGTAAAGTGTACCATGATTGAATTTAAAATAACCGGCGCTATTATCTTCAATCTCCAGGGCGATCTGGTAACCATGCTTTTTTTCAGCAAGCAATGTAGACAGGATGAGTAATTCGTTGCAGCTTTTAGTCAGATTTTGTATTTCAAAGGTCAGCTTCATGGTTTTGTGCTTTATATGTAGATTGTAATTATATAGACTCTCTATATATCTAACATCAATATATTATATTATATTTCCTTTGTCAAGGATTTTTTTTAGAACTATAAAATAATTTCCATGATTATAGCTGTTGCGAATTAATATTATTATAAACAGGCACGTAAATTCTCTTTGCAAATTTTAAATTTTCTTATCACATTTAAGGAGATTAACCGGAGCGCTGTAACATGTGCCGTTGGCTTTTAAAAGTTTGTATTATTTTTTCCAGTATATTTTTCAGCGTAATGTCGGGCATATCTGCTGCCTTGCCTGAAGCTGATTTTACCGTCGACCTCGCTTCAGGAAATATCCCGTTCCGGGTGCAGTTTCACGATCTGTCCAGCCAGGATGTTGTTGAATGGCAATGGAATTTTGGCGACGGGACAAGGCGCTCAGCCCTGCAAAATCCTGCGCATGTTTATACCCGTGCAGGTGTATATTCTGTCACGCTGACTGTGAAAAGCAACGGCGGCAGCAAGTCAATAACGAAATCAAATTTTATTAATGCCCGGCAGCGCACAAACCTGCCGATACCGCCGCCCTGGGTGTATGAACCCTGGGTGTGGGAAGATGGCGGCAACACGGAAACTCATGTTCGCGAGTTGGTACGGGGTTATCGTGACCGGGATATTCCGGTTGGCGCGGTTATTATTGATAGTCCCTGGGAAACAGAATATAATACTTTTTTATTTGATTCCACTCTGTACCCCGATGCACAGGGTTTGATTGCTGATCTTCATGCGCAAGATATCAGGGTGCTAGCCTGGATCACTTCGCTAATCAATGCCCGATCTTTGGAAAGTTATAGTAAAGGCAAAGCTCCGAACTATGACCTGGCGCTGCAAAACAAGTATTTTGTCAATAATGGACAGACCTACGAGTGGTGGAAAGGCTGGGGCAGTTTTTTAGATTATACAAATCCGGATGCCCTGACCTGGTGGCATGGACAGATGGATCAGGCTCTGGAACTGGGACTGGACGGTTGGAAGACCGACGCCGGCTGCCGGGCTTTCCCGGATACGACAGAATGCTTTAACGGCCTGATCACCCGTCAAGAATACAGTCACTTGTATTACCAGGATTTTTATGAATACACGCAGCAAAAAAATGGCGAGCAGACTATAATTTTTGCCAAGCCTTTTGATGAAGACCGACGCGATTCCATGTATGTACCGGTCAATTATACTCCAACTACTTTTATGGGCGATCAGTTACACGATTGGAGTAATAAGGGTTTTGGTAATGCGCTGCAGAACATTTTTTTGTCAGCACAAAAAAGATATGTGGCAGTGGGCTCCGATATTGGCGGGTACATGGGGGATATGGAAATAGAAAAAAATCTGTTGATCCGCTGGGCGCAGTTTGGCGCGTTGTGCCCGATTATGGAAAACGGCGGGCATGGCGAGCGCCGCCCCTGGATGTTTGATGAACAAACATTGACTATCTACCGCTATTTTGCCAAACTACATAGTCAACTCGTCCCTTACTTTTATTCTTATGGTGTGTTAGCGCATGAAACCGGCATGCCGATATTGCGTCCTGCAGCAGGGGACTGGCAGTATACCCTGGGTGAAGAATTATTTGTCGCCGCTATGTATGAGGATGCCATGTTTCGCGCTGTAACCTTGCCGGCGGATTGCGACTGGATCGATTACTGGAATGATGATGAGACTTTTACCGGCGGCACGACTCTGACGAACTATGATTGTCCGCTGTACCGGTACCCGCTGTTCATTAAATCCGGCGCCATTATTCCAATGTCGGTAAAAGATGGGCTTACCGGGCATGGTTCAAGCGCTTCTGACGGCAAAATTACCGTTTTGGTATACCCGAAAGCTGTTTCATCCTTTACCCTGCATAAAGAAGATCAGAGTATACTCATGGAATGCGAAAAGACCGGGGACATTGTCCGGCTGAACCTGTCACAGTGCGCGGAAGATTTTATTTTCCGCGTCAAGGATCCTGCCGGGCCCGCGCATATTCTGCTTAATGGCGGCGCTCTACCCGCATTGAATAGCTATGTGCAATTTGAAAATTCTTTTTCCGGATGGTATTACGATGCAGAAAAAAATTATACCTGGATTAAATTCAACACTGCCGGGCAAATGATGGAAATTATTATAACTCCCCGGACGAGCGCCGATTTTATTGCCCATCCGATTTCCGGTCTGCCACCGTTGTCAGTACAGTTCTCGGATCGTTCTGTTTATAGCAATACCTGGGTGTGGGATTTTGGCGATAACAGCGTTTTTAGCAATGAACAACATCCGGCGCATGTCTATAGCGTACCCGGTTTGTATTCGGTCACTTTAAAAGTAACCGGGCCGGCAGGGGCGGATTCCCTGGTTAAACACAATTATATTCAGGTGGGCGCTGTAACGCATGGGTTTACCGAGATTACCGGCAGCGCTGGCTGTGCTATTGCTGCACCCGGTTATAGCCAGGGAATAACCTGTGGAGATGTGGATTTGGATGGCAGGTTCGACATGTTCGTTGCCAGGGCCGGCGGCGGTTATTTGAATGATTTGTTATATATGAATAGCGGGCAAGAGAGTTTTACATCGCAGGCAACCGCACGGGGTGTAAATGATTATGGCCATACCCATAGTGTACTGCTGGCGGATTTTGATAATGACGGAGACGCTGATGCGTATTACACCAACCAGCCGGTGGGCTCGAATCGCACAGTTGGCGCCAATAAAATGTACCGCAATGATGGAATCGGCAATTTTACAGATATAACGCTAGCTGCCGGAATCATCAAAGAGTTTAAATATAGCCGCGGCGCAGTAGCGGGAGATTTTAACGGCGATGGCTGGCTGGATTTGTATGAAAGCAACCATGGCGCAGCTAACATGATGTATCTGAATGACGGAACCGGGAATATGCGGCGCGTACATCGCGGAGCTGACGGGCCAGCCGGGGATGTTTCCGAAAAATCAGCCATGACCACAGCAGATGTCGACCTGGATGGCGATATGGATATTTATGTGTGCCGTAACGAGCAGCCCAACTGGTTATTTATCAACGACGGGATGGGCTATTTTACCGAGCAAGCCGCAGAACGGGGAGTGGCGTTGACGGCGCGATCGCGGGGGGCAACCTTTGCCGATATAGATCGCGACGGCGATATGGATTTGTTTGTCGCCAAATATTCAATGCCAGCCGAGGGTCTGCCGTTATCAGGTGTTTATATGAACCGCGGCGACGGTACTTTTCATGATGTTAGCGCGGAATATAGTATTTACAGCAGCGCTTATGCGGTTGTTTTCGGCGATGCGGATAATGATAGCGATCCGGATATGTTTCTGATCCGCAACAATAAAAAAGAGCCCGATGCCCGGCCGCAGCTTTACCTGAACGACGGCGCCGGGCAATTTACTTATTACTATTACAGCGGTCTGGAAGTACCTGCTGTGGATGCGCGGGGCGCAGCGCTGGCGGATATTGACCGGGACGGTGATCTTGATCTTTTTATTACCTGCACCGAGGGGCAAAACTATTTACTGCGTAATGACCTGGAAAATTCCAATCATTATATAAATGTGTTGTGTTTGGGAACTGGAGGAGATTATGGCGGTTACGGTACCAGGGTTTATGTATATCAACCCGGATACTATAACAGTCGTAAACACCTGTTGGGTTTTCAGGAAAGCGTTTCCGCTACGGGGTACATGTCCCGTAACCAGGAGGCTTTGCATTTCGGGCTGGGTCAGTTTTCAGAGTGTGATATTAAAGTGGAATTAACCGATGCACGGGTTTTGGAATTGCGGGGAGTGAAGGCAGATCAACAAATTATAGCAGGTGGGCCGCAAACAGAATTGGATGCCCCGCAGATGTTGCGACCTGTTATAATTTTTAACAATCGGTTGCAATTATCCTGGGCGCCGGTGGAGCGAGCGGATTATTATCACGTCTATCGTGATACCCTGGCTTTTTTTACCCCGAACCCGACAGCAAATGGCAATCGCATTGCCGTACAGGTCACCGATTGTGATGTGGTAGAGTCGGGTGTGCAATGGGTAGATACTGCTGCCGGGGTGGGGAATGCAAGTCTGAATTATTTTTATGTGGTTACTGCCGTCAGGGGAGGAATAGAAAGCGCACCCTCGGCAGTGGTCGGCGAGTTTGATTATGAGCTTGTTACAAACAGCTCAACCGCTTTTAATGCAATTGCCTTACCTCTGGATAGCATTCTTTATACTACTGCCGCGGAATTGCTGACGGCAATTCCCGGTTGCAGTTCTGTTGTTCGTTGGGATGCAAGAATGCAAAATTATGATCAATATGTACCGCAAGTGGTTGTCTCCAATTTCCCGGTACAATCGGGCAGTGGATATTTGGTCAACATGCAATTCAACAGTATGTTCAGCGTCGCCGGATTTCCCGGGCGTCAATCTTTTGCATTGGTAATAACCGACCAAACCGACTTTAATGAGATCATGCTGCCCCTGGATAAAACCAACAATACCCTTGCTTCGCAACTGCTGGCGGATATTCCCGGCTGTAACAGCGTAGCGCGCTGGAATGCGGCAAGCCAGGGTTACGAGCAATACATCCCGGAACTGGAATTTTCTGATTTTCCTGTTCGGGCGGGTTACCCTTATTTTGTAAATGTTACCCGACCGGGAACCTGGCCGGATAGCATCAGGAACCGACGTATATGCAAAGCGGCACGTATAGCTAATTCCGGCAGTAATGAAAATCAGGCGCCGCATGTTGTTTATGGCGATTTACCTGGCGGCGCTAATAGCCGCGCCGTTATGTTTTGTGCAAAAATTATCGGTAAAGATGATATTACGTACAAACCGGGGATGCCGGGATGTTACATTTATAGCAATAACTGGCTGGTACAACTGGGCGGGCCAAATAAAAACTGGAAGAGCGGCGAGGTGATGAGTGTAGAGTTTTTTGATAATCACAACACCCCGCTGGGTGTAACGCAATGCACCTTGACAAACAATGTCGCCGATTATGCCGGAACCGCGGAGAATCATGCCCTGGTAACGGAATTTCAATTGATGCAAAATTACCCGAATCCGTTCAATCCTGTTACCACCATTAAATATGGCCTGCCTCGCCGCGCCAATGTCGACCTGGTTATTAACGATATACTTGGACGTACAGTAAAGACCCTCGTATCCGCCAGCCAGTCGGCGGGTTGGCATACGATAGAATGGGATGGCACAGACAACAACGGGCAGCCGGCTGCCTCGGCTATATATTTTTATACCCTGCGGGTGGAAAACAAGGTGTTCAGGAAAAAGTTGTTATTGTTGCGGTAAGAAACCGGCAGGGAGGGCCAGAATTCCGCCCTGTATTCTGCTATATTGATCGTCATGGTGAGGGCAATGCTTCGGCGCGATCAAAGATCGTCCGGGGTTTCATTACCCCGGACGGGCAATGGCAGCGGGTTTCCCAACCCGGCTTTTTCTCTTTCCCTGTTCCAGGGTTGGAAACCCTGATTCATTTCCCGCACCGGGATGTGAATCCCGGTGCGATCATATATTAAAACAGGCGAACCTGGTCGGGGACCGGGTGTTTTGGATATTTGTTCATAACGTCCACAACCCATATTTTCAAGGCTTTTACCGGCAACATATTTTTATCGCACAATCAACGCCAGAATCGCAAACACATCTATTACCAGCAATACCGGGGTTATTTCGTTAAATTTTCCTTTGGCCAGTTTAATAATCGTCCAGCTTAAAAATCCCCATACAATACCCAGGGTAATGGAAGAGGAGAGCGGGATGAGAACCATGGCCAGGAATGCCGGGATGGCATCGTCAAAATGGCGCCAGTTGATTTTGATTACCGGTTTCATCATAAAAACGCCGACCAGAACCAGGGCCGGGGCAGTGGCAATTTTGGGTATTACTGAAAGAAGCGGTGACAGGAACAGAAATGGTAAAAACAATAATCCGGCAACAATGGCCGTCAGGCCGGTACGCCCGCCCTCTTCAATACCAGCGGCGGATTCGATATAACTGGTACCGGCGCTGGTTCCCACCAGACCGGACATGGTGGTAGAGAGTGCATCGACGACCAGCGATCGTTTGACATTGCGGGGCTCGCCGTCAGCATCGGTAATATTGGCGGCTTCTGCTACGCCAATAAAAGTAGAGAGACTGTCAAAGAGATCGGTAAACAAAAAAGCAAAAATAACCGGCCAGAGAGATAAAGTTAATGAATGCACCAGATCCATTTTCAGGAGGAGGCTGAAATCCGGGGCGGCAAAAAAGCCGTTCCAGTTGACCAGGGTCGGCGAGTTGAATAATTCAGTGGCATCGCCCCACCAGCGGCCAATAGGTATAGCCAGCAGAGTGGTCACTGCAATCCCCGCGATCAGGGAGCCTTTAAAGCCTTTTACGATCAGCACGGCAGTAATCAACAGGCCGGCTAAAAATGTCAGGGTAATGCTGTTCAGTTGCCCGGGCCCAACAATAGTCGCCGGGTTTGATATGATAAATTTAGCGTTAAACAGCCCCAGAACGCTTATTAACAGACCGATACCCGCCGCTACGGCATAACGAAGCTGTTTGGGAATCGCTTTAAGAATAATAACCCGGACATTGAATATTGACAACAGTAAAAAAATAATGCCGGACCAGAATACTGCACCCAGCGCTGTTTGCCAGGGTACATTCATACCCAGAACAACCGAATAAGTGAAAAACACATTGATCCCCATACCCGGCGCCAATACAATCGGGTTGTTGGCATACAGCCCCATCATAATGCTGCTAAAGGCGCTCACCAGGATAGTGGCCGTTAATACCCCGCTGAAGGACATGCCGGTTTGATCGCTCAGAATGCCGGGGTTGACAACAATGATATACATGGTCGCCAGAAAAGTGGCGCAGCCGGCGATGATTTCGGTTTTTACGGTTGATCCGTATTTTTCAAGTTGGAAAAAGTCTTTCATAGCATTTCCTTTCCTCATTAAAAGTCCCATTTCATTCCCAGCGTTGGCATAAATTGCCAGCCATTACAGGGTAAAAAGTTTTTACTGATCTCCACTTCGCCGCCTATTGAAATATGCTTATCAAGAGCGTACCAGATCTGCGGTTCCAGTTGAAAAACATGCATTTTTTCACCGCTGCTATTATCCTGGGTCCAGTAATCGAAATAACCGGTAAACAACAGTTTTTCCAGTAGCAAGTTTTCAGCCCATACAAAAGTGAATTGCATATCCGGAGCGTCGGAGCCGCGCGCCTGGCGATATAACAATTCTGTATTCAGAGTAATAAAACCCAGGTTTACCGGACAAGTAATTCCCCCCAGCCAGGCCTGACCAAGTGGCGCCGCTGCCATCTCGCCATTACCAGATGCGTATGCCATAATGCCGTCATTGTATTGTATTGTAAAGCCGGGAGCAAGACCTGGAACGGCAAAATACCGGGCAATTTCCCAATAGCCTGTGGACATGCTTTTATTGCCGGGATAGTCATAATCCATATCCACAAAAAAGAAAAATGCGCCATACTCATCGGGTTTGAACATTTCCAGAGTTGTGGTAACATAATCGCGATCCTTACCAAAATCATAATGGAATTGCAAGTTTTGGGCGGTTAGCAATGAACTGAATACTAGTAAAAGCAAGCAAGTTGTTTTTTTCATGTTTTCCTTTTGATTTGAAGAAAGTAACGACAGTAGAGTTATAGAATTTGTGTGAAGCAAAGAAATGAAAAGTATTCAACAATAGTGTGATAAATTTTACAAAAATTATTTAACAATATAAAGAAAAAAAAGGGGGTTGTTGCTTTTTTTGGACAGTGTTACCTTGATGGGATTTGAAATGCCACATTTGTCCATTCAATGTCACAATCTTAAACTTTAGTTCAGGTTGTCAAGTTTTGTTTTACAATATTGTACATTTTAAATGTATAAAGGGATTTCATGTTAGTTTTCATGTATTGTAATTAATTGTTTTATATAGTTTTAGTGATTTGATACTTTTGCTTCTTTATGGAGATAGTCTAGCCGTCCCGACATTTTAAGCATTATCAAATGACTAGTGGCATGTTAATTGCGTAAAGGTAAGTGAATGACAAAAATGTATACCAAAATGTAGAGAATCAATATAATTTAATAACAATAAACTTATAATGGAGGAGAGGAATGAGCCGCAGATATTCTGCTCTAGTGTATATGCTTGTATTAATTTTGTTATCAAGCATTCCGGCTTTTGCCAAAGTGTCCAGTATGCAATTATTTTACCTTGTCAAGCAGGCGTTTCCGGAAGCAAGTGAAGTAAATATTTTTATTTCCAAAACGAATCTGGCAGACGAAAAAGAAAAAATTGCCCGGGCCACGGTACAGTTTCAGCTAAAAGCGTTAATATATGATATTGATAACGCATCTGATATTGGCAACGGCACCAAAAAACTTGCCGAAAATAGTATTTTGATAGTTTATGATGACGAGGTATTCGCCAACAAAACGAACAAACTTTATATTCTTTCCAAATGCAAGGAGAAAAAAATCTCTTTGGTCACTTCGTCAATGGATTATATCCAGTCCGGCGCCTTGCTTGGCTATATTGAAGAAACCAGCGGTAAAAAGATTATATTGAATATAACCCATTATGATCATTTGAAGGACATGTTTACCAGCGATGTTTTGCAAAAAATTGGAGTTGCTGAAGTAATCCCACCGGATTTCCTGACATCAGCACAGTAGGTTGACTGGCATGAATGATCGGGCGCTGGTTCTTACCGGGGAACCCGGCATCAGCACAGTGAGTTGACTGGCATGAATGAACAGGTTCTTTGGTAAATCTGACATCAGTACAGTAGTATGACTGACATGAATGAGCAGAAATCGGTTAGTCTTGGGTTGGGATAACATTTAACCAAAAAAAGGGCTTTCCTGAAAACAGGAAAGCCCTTGCTTTATCAAATATTAATGCCAGGGTGGGGTGTCGGGCAACAACCGTTCAAATTCTGTAATGAGCTTTGCCTCGTAAGCTTGAGAATAAAGACCGTTTTTAAATTGAACTGCTGCTTCTTTAAAAAAGAATTCCCATGATTCATCTTCATGCCCCGGTTTGATGGGGAAGAACAGGGCGTTGTTATCGCGGGCTGCCTTCATATCACCGGGGGCATCGCCAATCATGATAATTTTATCCCGGTCATATTTTCCTTCGGCAGCATAATGAATGATCTCTTTTTTGCTGCCCATTTCCTGACCTGCAATAACGCGTGTATATTGAGCAATTTTATGTTCTTCCCATTCACGGACTAACGCTTCACCCGGAGTAGCGGAACAAACTATTACATCCGCCCATTCGGCAATCAGTTCCAGGCTTTCACGCACAAAGGGGAACGGGGGAACATTATAGACGATATTGGCGACGGCAGCATTGACCGCTTCACTCCAATCCAGCGCCTGTCGGAGAATTGGGTCGCCGGTTTTTTCAACTTCCGATTTAAGGGCGGGATTGCCAAGTTTGGTTTCCCTGCCAATCCAGTCCCGCAGCGGCTGGGCTACAGGGATTGCTACTTTTCTTTTTAGCACATCCGGCCAGTCTCGTAATAAATCTAAAGCCATAATCAGGGCGGGAAAGCGGTTAATACCGCGCCATTTTGAATAGAGGTTGACAAATTCAGCGGCGGAGCGGGCATATTTTGAGACCGGCTGCAGATCCCAGTATTTGACGATATTGGGAATAAAGCATTCCTTGTGTTTTATTTCCATGGTATCAAAAGCGCAGCCATCCGAATCTATAGCTACCAGAAATTTGTGTTTTGGTTCAATATTTATTAATTCTGCATGTGCATCTGCCATTATCAATTTCCTTTTGTTTTCGTTATTAAATTTTGCTCGTGCCATATTGTACGTTCATAACCAGGCTGATTATTTGCCAGCCTGCAAGTTGTATTTTGGTAATTTTTGTCCGGCAAAAATGTGTTCAAACCTGGCAAAACGCTGCACGCCATTGATAACCGGCACGCTGACCCAGTCTTCACCGATGAGGGGCCTGGCGTAATTGATAAATTCATCGGTTACATCCATTTTATTGGGCGCAATCCAGTGTTTTGGGAATTCCCGTTCAGAATTGGCGACCACATCCAGCGGAACTTTATCGTAATCGACATTATAGATCAAGCCGGGCCGGCGCAGGATAGTAGACATGTAACCGGAGCCATGCTGCAGGGCAATGACGACCGCATTTTGTCCTACTTTGTAAGCTTCATCAAGATCTACAGTGGAAGCATAGATCATGGTATCGCGCTGATCGGTGCCGACGACCTGGCCGCGCGCCAAACCTCTGGCTTTTAATCCTGCTTTATTCAAATGATTAACGATAACCTGCTGGGCGGTAAACATGCTGGCGCTGAATTCAGTGTGCCCGAAAGAGTCTTTGGCTGCGCCAATGTCGCCAACATCGAACCCTTCGCTGACGATGACCAGGCAGCGTTTGCTTTTACCCAGTTCGTCATTGACATTATCGGTCAATTCCGCCAGGGTTAGTTTTGATTCCGGCATATAGATTTGCAAGGGCATTTGCCGTTTCGGATCCGCTAGCCGGGCGGCGGCAGGAATAAAGCCGATCTTTCGGCCCATAACCTGCATAACCAACACCGGGTCGGCCGGGGAGGAACCAAGGTTTTCTTCATTGGCGTTTTGTACATTGTAAGCCCAAAAACGCGCCACGCTGCCATATCCGGGAGTGTGGTCTACCAGTTTAAATTCCGAGTCGCCGACATCATTGTCGATGGTTTTAGAGCCGCCAACTGCAATCAGGTCCAAACCTCGTTCATGGGCCAGGGCGGCAATTTTGTTGGCCGTATCCATCGAATCGTTGCCGCCAATGTAAAAAAAGTAACCAATGTTGTGTGCTTTAAGAACCTGGATGACCCGTTCCATGTCCTCGGTTTGGTTTGCTTTTAATTTGTAGCGGCAGGTGCCGATAGAGCCGGCAGCCGGTGTTGTGCGCAGCAGGCTGATCTCTTCTTCCTGCTGGGCGGAAAGGACGAGCAGTTCTTCTTTCAGCACGCCTTCAATGCCATGCCAGCCGCCGTATATTTTTTCAAATTTGTCCGGGAACATTTTGCAGGTTTCTATGATCCCGCGCAGGGTATTGTTGATGACCGGCGACGGCCCGCCGGATTGCGCTATTATGACATTTTTGTTCATTGTGTTCTGTTTCCTCCACATCAAAATTGATATTCAGATCAACCTTTTTTATTTTCTGAAAGGATCATTTTTCAGCCGGTAGAGCATTTCTCCCGCTTTGGCAACATAGAGTATGCCTTCCTGTTCCCGGTTCATATAGTCCTGTTTGTTAATGGTTGCCGGATTGTGATAGCCCATATTGATCTTTTTACATAATGATTCCGGGATTTGCGTTGCCAGCGTCACCCGAATGCGCGGTTTTTCCACCCCGTTTATAAATTCACCGACCCCGCGCACATGGGTGGAATGGGCCATGACGCCGCCGGGCACATCTCTAAATTTATCCATTTGTTTGACATAATAATCGCGCACATGGTAACCGATTTTTTCGATCATTGCCCCATGAGTCACCGAAACCTCTTTGATATGCGGGGCGTAAATAATCAACTCGCCGCCATCGGCGACCACCGGCTCCAGCTTGTACATACATTTACCGCCGGTCCACAGGTCGTCGTACATTGCCGGGGCGCAGGATAACACGGTATGAAATGGGTGATCCATATATTGTATATGCAGTTTTTCCGAAAGATCGGCTGCTTTTTCCCACGCCTCGCGGGGTTCGCCGATATACAGACCGGCCAGTCCTTCGCCCTGTACCACCAGGCTGAGACAGACTTGCTGTGCTTTTATCATGTCTGCCGCCAGGTCTACTACATTGCGTACCGGCGTGTATTTTGTGCCAATAATTGCAGGATTGGTGATGAGTGCGCCCAGCCAGTGAAACATGTCGATAATTTCCTGGCCGGCCAGTCCGGGGAAAAGGTATTTACTGCCGCCGGAAAAACCAACCACTTCGTGGGGAAAGGTAGGGCCAATGATCATGATAACATCATAATCGAGCGCCATTTTATTGATAGTAACATTGACCTTTGCGGACATCAAACCGCCGGAAATTTCCTTAACCTGTTGTTCCGAAAGCGCGCCAATCGTTACCAGTTGCTGCGGGTCGTTCCAGTGATGATTGAAAAACCGGGCCCGAGGGTATTTGGTAGCGCGTTCCTGTTGTGTAATGCCGACCCGGTGATTGATGGCCTCATCGGACATGGGCGGATGCGTACCGAGCGCTATGATAAAATCGAGTAATTTCACCTTGTCCGCCAGCAGATTGTATACCGTGCGGAACATAACGTCTATCGGCGCAGTGCGCGAGTGATCGGGAATGACTACCAGTATTTTTTTGCCGCTAAATTGATATAAACCTAACCCCTGTGCAGCAAGTTCGGTTATTTTTTGTTCAGAGAGTAATTCTGTTGTAGAGCCGTAACCTGTAACCATTTTTATCCTGTAATTTATAATTGCGCCAGCCAGCCGCCGTCTTTATAAATCATTTACTTGGTAAACAAATCTACCTGAGACCAAGCCGGAAGCAGAGCGGCGCCGGTGATAAAAGTAATTGTGTTAACCTATATGCTGGCATATTGAATTCATTATACGAAACACCCGGATGGTATGCAAAATCATCCGGGTATGTGTTCTATTCAATTACACTGTATACTGTGAGGCAGAGGTGTTGCCGCCGCGTCCTGTCCAGTTGGTGTGAAAATAAGCGCCGCGCGGCTTGTCCACCCGTTCATAAGTATGAGCGCCGAAATAATCGCGCTGTGCCTGTAATAGATTGGCCGACAGGCGGGCGCTGCGATAGCCGTCAAAATACGACAGGGCGCTGCTGAACGCCGGCACCGGAATGCCCTGTTCGACCGCTTTTGCTACCACAGTACGCCAGGCCGCCTGGTTCGCCTCGATGATTTCCTTAAAATACGGATCCAGCAGCAAGTTGGCCAGGGTGGGATTTTTATCAAAGGCTTCCTTGATCTTGCCCAGGAACTGGGCGCGAATAATACAGCCGTTCCGCCACATCAGGGCAATGTCACCGTATTTCAAACTCCATTTATATTCAGCGGCGGCGGCGCGCATCAACTGGTAACCCTGGGCATAAGAACAGATTTTGGAAGCGTAAAGCGCTTTGCGGATCATTTCGATGAATTCTTGTTTGTCGCCGGTGAATTGCGGTTTGGGGCCGGAAAGCTCTTTAGAGGCAGCGACCCGTTCTTCCTTGATGGCGCTCATAGCCCGGGCGAAAACCGCTTCTGCTACAGTTTGGGCGGGAATGCCCAAATCGAGGGCGGCTTCGCTGGTCCACTTGCCTGTGCCTTTTTGTCCGGCGGTATCAAGAATGACTTCCAGCATGGGCTGTCCGGTTTCCTCGTCCAGTTTCGCCATAATATCGCGGGTAATTTCAATCAGGTAGCTGTCCAGTTCGCCCTTGTTCCATTCGGCAAACACATCGTGCATTTCTTTATAAGAAAGATTGAGAATATTTTTCATCAGCCAATATGCTTCACTGATCATTTGCATATCGCCATATTCAATGCCGTTATGCACCATTTTAACAAAGTGCCCGGCGCCGTTGCTGCCTACCCATTCGCAGCAGGGTGAACCATCCGGAACTTTGGCGGCGATGCTTTGGAAAATATTTTTTACATGCGGCCAGGCTTCCGGGGAACCGCCCGGCATGATGGACGGGCCTTTTAGCGCGCCTTCTTCTCCGCCGGAAACACCGGTGCCGATATACAGCAAGCCTTTGCCTTCCAGGTAAGCGGTACGGCGAATGGTATCGGGGAAATGGCTGTTACCGCCGTCGATAATAATATCGCCTTTTTCCAGATGCGGGATCAGCAATTCAATAAAATCATCTACTGCCTGTCCGGCTTTGACCATAAGCATAACCCGGCGGGGTTTTTTCAGGCTGGCAGTTAATTCTTCAATACTATAGCAACCCTTGATATTTTTCCCTTTGGCGCGTCCGTTTATAAAATTATCCACTTTGCTGACCGTGCGGTTATATACTGCCACTGCAAAACCATGGCTTTCCATATTCAAGATCAGGTTTTCACCCATAACAGCCAGGCCAATCAGACCTATATCATTTGTACTCATATTATTCTCCTTCAGGTTTATACACTAAATTAGATCGTCATTGCTGTAAAACCGCCGTCAACGCGCACAATGGAGCCGGTTACAAAGGACGAGGCTTTCTCGGATGCCAGCCAGATAACCGCGCCAATCAGTTCCTGCGCTTCGCCAAAACGGTTCATGGGGGTATGGCGCATAATACTGGCAGTGCGTTCGGGGGTTAGTATCTTGCGGTTTTGTTCCGCCGGGAAGAAGCCCGGAGCAATGGCATTCACCCGCACACCCTGTTCGGCCCATTCGCGCGCCAGGAACTGGGTGAGGTTATTAACGCCCGCTTTGCTGACGCTATAGGTAAACACTTTGGAAAGCGGCGGCCCGGAAGAGGCGGAAGATACATTGATAATGCTGCCTTTTTTGTTATTCTCAATCATTTTTCCGCCAAAAATCTGGCAGGCCAGGAACATGCTTTTTAAATTGACATTTATTATTTTATCCCATTCCTGCTCGCTTATCTCTGCAAAAGGGGTGCTGGAATTGATTCCCGGCGCATTAATAACAATATCTGCAACGCCAAGTTTTGCGCTAATTTCCGCTTCAGCCTGAACCAGACCTTCTTTGGATGTAGCGTCGACCTGGATAGCAAGAGCCTTGACGCCTTGTTTCCTGCATAATTCTGCATTTTTGTCGGCATTCTCACGGCTCAGGTCCAAAATGGCGATATTTGCGCCAGCCCTTGCCAGGCCAAGCGCCATTTCCCCGGCCAGAACGCCGCCGCCGCCGATTACCGCTGCGGTTTTGCCTTTCAGGCTAAATAGTTCTTTAATATAATTCAAAGTACCTCCAGATTATTTTTTGTCGACCTGCAGGGCATCGAGATGGGCGCAGATCAGTTTATTCAGTATTTCATAATACTCTTCTTCATGTTCATCCAGCACACTCATCAAACGGTTACGAAAACGAAACTCATCGTCGCTATCTTTTGCTGTCAGAATCGCACTGCAGGTGATGTGTAACACCTGGCGGGCATTATTTTCATCAAGCAGGGTTTCGAGTTCACTATCCGCCAGTTTATTTACATCTGCAATTTGGGCGAGATCGGTGGTCACATGACAAGATGAACGTTCTTTTTCAAAACTTTTCAGGGCGTATTTAACAATATCCCGGAATAAGGATTTGTCAAAGCGGCAAATAACCCGCAATGCTTCCAGGTAACTGGCGCCGGCGGTTTTTTCGTGGAAATAGCCGCCGGTGATTTCATTTACAACCGTTAAAATAGAAAAATTATCGCTGCCGGGATGGATGCTGATTTTGTACCCGCCCAGTTGTTCGGCAATAGCGGCATGGTCGGCAAGACTGGCCTTGAATTCATGAATATCGCCTGTATAGTCAATTGCTTTTTGAAATTCATCGGCAAAGCGCGGCGCCAGGGAAGTAAATTTCACCCCTGCCTCGATCAATTCTTTGGCAATAATATAATGCGCGGCAGCAGAGGTTGGGGTTTCCGTTTCATCTATTGATATTTCAAAATCAAACGGTTCATTACGCAGCGTTTTTTTGATGATATAAAAGCATTTTATTGTATAGCGAATTGCCGGCAAGTATTTTATCGCCATGCGGGTTACTGCCATATCGCTTGTTGCCATTGAAAACGTGTGCTTTTTGCCTGTAATGATAATATCCTTACCCGCATATTTATCAAGAAATCCACTGATTTCTTCCTTTTCATCAAATAATTCTGCCAGGGCAGCCGGCAGGGAATTTACATCCATTTTATCGGCGGTGTAATTGATGTGATCGGATGGATCGATGGTGAAACCTGTAAATCCTGCGGCAATCAGGTTGTATAAATCCGTTTCAGTTTTTATATGGTCGGCGTCCGAACCATAGCCATCTGTAAAGCCTTCCTGAAACACACCCCAGGCGGCATCATCGAGCACTTCATCGGGGGAACGCAGGGTGCGGGTCATTTCGCGCACAGATTGCTGGGCCAGAACCGGGGAAATTTGGTATTTTTTTAAAGCGCGGAGGTGCCCGGCGGATGCCAGCCCCAGACGATCACCGGCGCCAAAAGAGGACCGCTGACCAATATATTGTGGCGCTATCCAGGGGAACAGCCTGCGGATGACATCGGCATTCTCATGGATGCAGGGGCAGATTTGCACCTTGATTTTTTCACCATTGCAGGTTACTGGTATTGTATCGCCATAGAGTTTTCTGTTCCTGGCTGCGCCAAAGCAGATGATAGAACGCCCGGCCAGCGTTTTGACCATAATGTAACATGATTCTCCGGCTTTTTGCAGGGACTGGTGATAGATTTTGACAATCTCCAACCCTGCCGAGCGAGCGGCACAGGAGATCATTTCTTCAATATTTTTTTTGCTCAACATTTTTTTCTGTCTTGAATTTTATAGTGTAATGTGACTGGTTGCCGCGCCTTTTTTATTCGCGCCGCAGGTTTCACGGATCATTAACTGGGTTTCGATGAGAATTTTTTGCGGTACATATTTTTTATTTTTATTTTTAATCCGGCCAAGTAATATTTCTGCTGCCATCCGGCCAATTCTTTTGGTCGGCTGGGCAACGGTGGTCAGAGATGTTTCCAGGTAGGAGGAGACGTGGGAATCATCAACACCAATAACGGCCACATCTTCCGGAATCCGTTTGCCGTTTTCAACCAGCGCCCGGATAAAACCAATTGCCACCGAGTCGTTATAACAAAAAACAGCGTCCGGCAGATTTTCGCCGCGGGCCAATAATTGTAAACCGGTATTATATCCATCCATATTACGCCAGCCGCCTTGCAAAACCAGCCGCTCATCAAATGCTATATTATTGTGCTGCAGCGCCTGTTTGTAGCCGTTTAATCGTCTTGTTGAAGCCAGGGCATTCGCCGGACCACTGACGTATGCTATTTTACGGCGGCCCAATTTGATCAGATGTTCGGCAGCATTAAAGGAGCCGGTCTGATCGTCGGCGCGGATAATATCGGCAGAAACTTCCGGCAGTTCTGCCAGTAATACAAAAGGAAATTTTTCTTTAACCAGGGCATGAAAATCATCCAGTTCCGTCATGCGTTGCAAGGGAAAGATAATAAGACCATCGACACGACGCCGTTTAAGGATGTTGATGTTTTTAATTTGCCGGTCATAATCCACATGAGTATTGCTGATGATCATACTGTAACCATTTTCATCGCACACCTCTTCCACACCCAGCGCAATTTTGTTGTATAGTGGATTAGAGATGTCTTTAACAATCAAACCGATTAAACCGGTTTGATTCAAAGCCAGTGCGCGGGCAATTTCATTCGGTTTGAAATTATGTTCCTCGATGATAGCCAATACTTTTTTACGGGTCTTGGCGCCTACCGTGGGGCTGTTATTCAACACGCCTGATACGGTGGCGCGAGATACGTTTGCAAGTTTTGCAATATCGCCAATTGTCATTGCCATTGTTTTTCCAGTTTTATTTTAATTTGATTCTCTATTATAAATTTTTACAAAAAGCCAGATGTCCTTTTTTAAGGAAATTATAACAATTGCTATACATGATATTTCAGCCGATAGTAGTATATATTATATTTTGAAATATGATTTATGTTCATCTAAAAACCAAATAATTTCGGTACAACCAGAGTTATCCAGGGTATGAAAGAAATAATCAAGAGCACAACAATCATCGCAATAAAGAACGGCATAATATGCCGAACAACATTGGTAATTGTGGTTCCTGCAATGCCGCAGCCGACAAACAGGCATGAACCGACCGGCGGCGTACAGATACCGATGCAAAGGTTCATGATCATGATGATGCCAAAGTGAATCGGGTCAATACCAAGGTTCATAACGATGGGCAAGAATATCGGCGTAAAGATCAATACCGCCGGGGTCATGTCCATAAAAGTACCTATGAATAATAAAATCAGGTTAATAATCAGTAAAAGAATAATTTTGTTATTGGAGATACCCAGCAGCAAAGCGCTGATCGTTTCCGGCAGGCGCAATTCGGCAAACACAGCGGACATGGCCATGGATGTCCCGATCAACAGCATCACTACCGCCGTAGTAATACCGGCTTGTAAAAAAATGCCCGGCAAGTCTTTAAATTTTACTTCCCGATAAACCACAACGGAAAGCAGGAAGGCATAAATAACAGCAATGGCTGAAGCCTCAGTGGCTGTAAAGTACCCGGCCAGTATGCCGCCCAATACAATAACCACCAGCAACAAAGCGGGGATTGCTGTAAAGAATTTTACCAGGCTTTCTTTAAAGCCAAAAACCGTTCCCTTGCCATAATGATTTTTAATAGAGATGATACCGCTCACAACCATCAGGCCGACGCCCATGAGAATACCCGGCAGGAACCCGGCCAGGAATATAGCGGCGATAGAGACGGCGCCACCGGTAGCCAGGGAATAGACGATCATAACATTGCTGGGAGGAATAAGCAGCCCGGTAGTGGCGGCGGTGATGCTAACCGAAGCGTTAAAATCGCGATGATAGCCTTCTTTGTTCATCAACGGGATCATAAAGCCGCCGACGCTGGAAACTGCGGCAACAGCCGAGCCGGAAATGGCGCCGAACAGCATACAGGTCATAATGTTGACAAAAGATAAACCGCCGGGAAAGCGGCCTACCAGCACATTGGCAAAATCGATCAGACGTTTGGCAATACCACCGCGGCCCATCAGTTGTCCGGCCAGAATGAAAAAGGGAATTGCCAGCAGCGCAAAGCTGTCAAATCCTGTGGTTATGCTGTGGGCAACGCTTTGAAAAGGAGAAAAACTGCCCATGGCAAATACGGTTAATAATGTTGCTATGCCTATCGAAAAAGAGATCGGAACATTTATTAACAGCAGCAATAAAAAACTGGTTATTAAAACTATTAAAGGCCAATCCATAAGCGTTCCTGTGGGTTTATTGTTTTTTCAGGGTCAATAATGTTGTGATAAAAAATTCCATACTGTAAAACGCAATGAAAAATCCGGAAATCGGGATTGCCAGGTACACCCAGGCAACGTTAATTCCCAGAGCCGGCGAAACCTGGGGTACGGCAAAATAAAATGATACAATATTAAAACCACCGACAATCAATACTGCAATGGCAAAGATGGCAATACCCAGATAAACCAGTAATTCCAAAAATGCCCGTTGTTTGATTTTTAGCTTGCCGACAAAATAGTCGATACCAAGGTGTGCCTTGCGATTGAGAGCTACTGCCGAACCAAGCATACCCACCCAGATCATCAAATAAATTGCCAGTTCTTCCGTCCACGAACTGGGATGTTTAAGAATAAAACGGGTGATTACCTGCCAGGCGACGACAAGCACCAGTATCGCCATTGAAGCGGCGGTTATCGTTTCCAGAAATTTATCCAGGATTTTTTTTATCGTTTTCCACATCATTATTGTACCTCGGATATTTGTTTGGCTAAATCACCTATACTGGTACCGTCAAATTCCTTCCAAAGCTCCTTGCCTTTTTCCAGGAACGGTTTTTTGTCCGGATATAATACCTGCAAGCCTTTGTTTTGCATTTTTTCCATGCAATCATCAACAAATTCTTGCCATACTTTTCTTTGCACAATAACGGATTCATCCGCAGCTTGCTGTAAAATTTGTTTATGTTTATCTGAAAGCTTGTTCCAGGTCAGCGTGCTGATCATAATTATATCGGGCACCGCCGAATGCTCGTCAAGGCAATAGTATTTACTGATTTCATAATGATTGGCTGTAAACACGCTGGGTGGGTTGTTTTCTGCGCCATCAACGACTCCCTGCTGCAAGGCGGTATATAATTCGCCCCATGAAATTGGCGTAGCAGAGCCGCCGAGGGCAGCGATCATTTTCATGGCCATGATGCTTTGCTGGGTGCGAATTTTTAGTCCTTTCAGGGAATCCGGGTGCATAATCGGCCGTTTGGTGGTGTAAAAACTACGGGCGCCGGCGTCATAATAGGCTAACCCTTTCAAACGCGCAAAAATACCCGCATCGAGCAGCTTTTTGCCAATGGCGCTCTGAAATACCTGCCATTTATGGTTGGCGTCACGGAACAGGAAGGGAAGGGCGTATACGCCCAGTTCGGGAATGAAGCTTTCCAGCGCGCTGCTGGAAACTTTGGTTATATCGAGGCTGCCGAATTGCAGTTTTTCTATACATTCTTTTTCATTGCCCAGTTGTTCGTTGGGGTAGATGGTAATGACCAGGGAAGAATCGGATTTCTCCAATGCGCTTTGCGCTAAAAACAGCAAACCTTTGTGAACCGGGTGAGTTTCGTTAAGGCCATGCGCCAGTTTCAAGTTGACCTTGTCGTCCTTGCCACCGAAACAACCGGTAAACAATAAAGAACAGGACAACAGCAGAACACTCAACCCTGTACGCATTTCTGGTGAAAACATAGAAACCTCCAAAAAATTTAAACCGGTTCAAGTTTTATTAATATAATTAATTGAGAAATGATTGTCAATATTTTTAAAAGAAAGAATCATTTGAATAATAATACCCAAGCTAAAAAAAAATAGCCGACAAAAGCCGGCCATTTATTATATCTCGATAAATATAGTGTTGAGCAGGATTACTCTTTAATAGTAATCGCCTCTGCGGGACAAGATTCTGCAGCTTCTTTTGCTGCTTCTTCAGCGTCAGCCGGGATAGGGCCACTTTTTGCCTTGGCTACATCGCCATCCATTTCAAATACTTCCGGACAAGTGTCTACGCATAATTCGCAACCTGTACACAGATCGGGATCTACAGAAGCTTTCATATTATCCTCCAAATTCATAATTTTAATAGTTAGCAAGTAAAATGTACAAACAATGTTTGAAGGAAACAAGTATTTTGTTTTGTTTCTAATACTATTATTGTATATTTTTATTCTTTAATAGCTCGCACAAGTAATTTGAACAAGCCACTGATTTTTACAAATTAAACGCGGAAAGAGAAACCAGGCTTGTTGATAAATTTTATTCCCTTTTACCCATGTTTTATCTGTATCAATCAGCGGCCATAACAAATAATCAGACAATATATTGTTTGTTACAAGAGCATTGCATTATATAAGTAAATGGAGATCATGGATTTATGTTGAATTATGTCTGGCTGGGTCTTGTGGCAATATCGGTAATTGTTGCCGCTTTTACCGGGCAAATGGAGCCTTTAACGGCGGCGGTATTTAACAGCGCCAAAACCGCTGTGTCCATTGCCCTGGATTTGATTGGTATTATGGCGTTATGGCTGGGGGTGATGAAAATAGCCGAAAAGGCCGGGTTTATACAACTGCTGGCCAAAGCTGTTAAACCAATTGCCCGTTTTTTGTTCCCGGATGTGCCCGGCGATCATCCGGCTATCGGCGCTATGACGCTAAATATCTCCGCCAACTGGCTGGGGCTCGGCAACGCCGCCACGCCTTTTGGTATCAAGGCGATGGAGCATTTACAGGATCTGAACCCGGTCAAAGACACCGCCTCCAATGCTATGATCATGCTGATGGCGTTGAATACCGCAAGTATCACTTTGGTACCCATGACCATCATTGGCGTGCGCACGGGACTGAACTCGGCGAACCCGGTGGCGATTATCGGCCCAACGATCTTTTCCTCGGTGATGGCCACAATTGTCGCTATTCTGGCGGTCAAGATTTTTATGGCGCTCGGTTCCGGCGGGAATTTTAAAAGCATCGGTAAATCCTTGCCGGTGGCTCTGGCCATCGTGCTGGTTCTTGCAGGACTATTATGGGCGGCCTCCCGCTGGCTGGACCCCGTTGCTTTTAAAAGCGGGGTGATGCTGGTTTCGACCTGGCTGATCCCGGTATTGTTGCTGGTGATTCCGACGCTGGCGTTTGCGCGCAAGGTGCGGGTGTTTGAAGAGTTTGTCGAGGGCGCCAAAGAGGGTTTCCAGGTAGCGATACGCATCATTCCTTACCTGGTGGGGTTGCTGGTAGCCATCGGCATGTTTCGTGCTTCCGGAGCGTTAAAGTTTTTGGTTACAGTATTGTCGCCGCTTACCAATCTAATCGGCATGCCCGCCGAAGTATTACCGGCGGCGTTGATGCGGCCGCTCTCGGCAAACGGTACGTTGGGCATTATCACCGAGTTGATGCAGACGCACGGCCCGGATTCGTTTATCGGTATGCTGTCCTCCACGATTTACGGCTGCACGGAGACGACCTTTTATGTGCTGGCGGTGTATTTCGGCGCGGTGCAGATCAAAAAGACGCGCTTTGCCGTCCCGGCGGGACTGTTGGCGGATGCGGCGGGCATTCTGGCGGCGCTGTTTATTTGCCGGGTATTGTGGGGATAGTTTTTAGCCACTGATTGACACGGATGAAACACGGATTTCA
>CAYNSO010000026.1:0-37501 GCA_964399735.1 uncultured Cytophagia bacterium | reverse complement strand
AGGACGCAGAGGGCAAAAAGAGTAAAACCTTTCCAGGTCTTTTATAATTAAAATAACTTTATACAGCCAGAGTTCTTTTTTGCCGTTTATACTCAAAAACCATGGTTCATTCAGTAAAATTACCAACAAAAAAGCATATAAAACCATTTATGCTAACCAAAAGTGCAAAAACATTTTAATAACCTGTTTACCATTTTCTGATACGAAAAAAAATAGTCCGGTATTCATTTTTTAATAATTTATTTACTTTGCACCGGAAATTTTTAAAATAACTTGATGATTCCCTTTATTATTGCTATTTTACTTGTATAGAAACCGGTTTTTACCCGGAAAGGACGAATCCTTTTCAAAATGAATAACAGGTAAAAAAAACCGCAAACTTGAACAAACCGTAAAGATTTATTATGATGAAACCAAATACTTTAACATTAATCAGGATCGGCGCTTCTCCATTTTTTTTGCTTTTTTACTGGATCGATACCTTCTGGTCACTGCTTGTCTGCCTGTTGCTGGCAGGGATTTTTGAATTAACCGATTTTCTTGATGGCAACATAGCCCGCCGCAATAATATGATCAGCGATTTTGGCAAATTAATGGATCCCTTTGCGGACAGCATCTCCCGGTTTACGATCTTTTTATGTTTTCTCAGCTCCGGTTTGGCGCCGGTTTGGATCATTGCAATTTTCTTTTACCGTGATGTGCTGGTCTCTGTTATCCGCGTCTTTTCCATGCGAGAAGGCGTAGTTGTCTCTGCTCGTAAAAGCGGAAAAATTAAGGCCTGGGCGCAGGGTCTAAGTATTTTTGGCGTTTTGGCTATTCTGATTTGCCAAAAAGCAGGTTTGATCCCTGTTCCATTTGCCTGGTTGGATATTCCAATTGCAACGATTTTAATTTTTATTGCCTGTATAATCACGATCTGGTCTGCTATTGATTACTGGCTCGGCAACAAAGCCATAATCATCGCGGCGATGAATAGTAACAATAAAAAATAACTAGAGCCAGGCCATTAAATCCGCAACGCTTTCCACGACGATTTTTGGCTGATCGGGGGATTGAGCCAACATTGCAAGGCTGGTTTCACCGCTTAGTACCAGAACGCCGATCATATCATAATTTTGCGCCATGCGGATATCTGTGTATAAACGGTCGCCAATAAAGGCAATCTCGTGAGGGGGGCAGCCGGCCCGTTCACTGATCGCCTCGACCGCTTCTTTATGCGGCTTGCCTACCACAACGGGGCGTTTACCGCCGGTTGCCGTATCAAACATGGAAATAAAAGAACCGACATCAGGCTTGAATGTATCTTTGGTAACCGGGCATAACAGGTCGGCATGAGTTGCAATATATGGCGTTCCCCGCAGAATCAAGTCATAGCAGGTTTGAATTTTTTTATATGTCAACTCTGTATCAAAACCCAACACCACTGCAGCAGGCGTTCCCTGTAAAGCCTCCTCTTCGGTAAGACAATTAAAATTCCGCTCTTTAAAATCATGCACCAGGTCGCGATTGCCTACCAGATAAATATCCGGATATAAACCGTGTCTGCGCAGATAGCTTTCCGCGCAGTCGGTAGAAGTGATCATATATTCATCCTGAACCGGAAACCCGATTTTTGCCAGTTTTTGCAAATACGTGGCGCGGGAGCGGGAACTGTTGTTGGTAAAATAGAAAAGCTTGCGTCCGGATTGAATAATTTTTTCCAAAAACGGAAAAGAGGCGGCAAAAGGGATATTGTCAAGGTATAATGTCCCGTCCAGATCACAAACGATTGCTTTACAACGGCTGAATTGCTCAAATGGCTGTTTTTTCATGGTATCCAAAAATCACCTTTATAGTTAAAGCGGGAATAGAATGTCTATCCCCGTTGGTAGTTAATTAAAGTCTCCGGATACAGAATTGATAATGCCGGTTGCCGGATAACCTTTTGTTGCCCACCAGCCTCTGGAGCTTTCATAATTAAATTCATCCAAACCATTGCTCAACCATACGTGGATACGTATTTCACCGTTCCCGTAATCATAAAAGGCGGCAATATCATCATTTCCATCGCCATCATAATCTCCCGCTATAGCAGAAACAATGTTTTTTGCTTCATAACCACGGGCGCTATCCCACCAGCCTTTGGAGGTCTGGTAATTAAAAGTAGTTCCGCCCTCGTTCAGCCACACATGAATACGGGTAACGCCCTGACCATAGTCATAAAATCCGGCAATGTCCGAATATCCATCGCCATTCCAGTCCCCGGACACGCTATGTAACAGCTTGTTGCCTTCATAACCGCCCTTTTTGGTGCTGAACCAGCCATTGGAGCCGGAATAGGTAAAAGAGTTATTTCCGGTATTGAGCCAGGTATGAATGCGGGTATCGCCATGACCATAATAGTATATCGTGGCAATATCATCATACACCGGGGTTTCTTCAACTGTCTCTGTCGTTTCCAGTTCGTCTTGCGATTGTGAAAGAAGCGGTTTTGACAAAAAGACAACACAAAAGGCAAAGACAATAATTAGCAGCGCCGGGATAAACCATTTTAATATTTTCATAAAGCCTCCTTTGTAAACAGGAACTTTTTCCGGTTAAAACAATATAATTCACGTGATCTGTAAAACATATATGCAATAAAGTATTGATTTATGCTGTCAAGTTCAAGCACTTTCAGCTAAAGCGGTACTTTTTGCTTGTGATTATAGGAAAAAAACAATATATTTTATTCTATAAATTTCAATCAAACAGGTAGTTATGAAAAAAGCGCCGTATATTATATTTTTTTTGGCAGTGTTGTGGCTGACCGGTTGCAGCAGCAACCGGGTCATTCAAAAAGAAAACCCTCAGCCGACCTATAACCAGGAAGCTCTGAATATGGTTATAGACGGCACAATTGCCGATATTATTGGTATGAATAAAGAGGCGCTGTTGAAATTTCACCAGGCGGCAGAATTCGATTCCTCCTCGCCCGGTATTTTTTTGGCTATGGCGGAAAATTATTATTACCTCGGTGAAGATAAAACCAGCATCAAAATCATTAACAAAGTTCTCAACCTCGACCCCCAAAACCTGGATGCGCTGATTTTGCTGGCCGCTTGTTATGAAAAACAAAACGACTATTATCGGGCTATGCTGGTTTATGAAGAAATTGTCAAAAACAACCCCGGCAATCTTGAACATTTATATTACCTTACTTCACTGCAAATTATTGTAAAAAATTATGATAAAGCCCTTGCTTCCTACCAGACCATGGTGCAAAACGGACTGGAGGACCCGGACTTTTGCATGAGGATTGGTTACCTGTTTTTGCAAGGCCAGGCGCTACAGCAGGCAGAAAAGGTTTACCTCGGTATTTATCAACAACACCCGGAATTGGAAGAAATTTACCTGGCGCTGGCTGCCACTGCCAAGGCACAAGGAGATACGACAAAAGCTGTTTCGTGGTATAAAACGGCTCTGGAGTATAATGATACTTTTAGAGACGTTCGCGCTGAACTACGCGCCTGGTATGAAAAGAATCAATCCTGGGACGAGGCGATAAGCTTTTTCAGTTCCCTGGTGCAAAAAAACCCGGATAATCTTGCCAACCAACTTTTGCTGGGTAATTTCTATTTCGATAAAGGCGATACAACCGGCGCTATTGCCGTTTTTCAAAATGCAATCAAAACCTATCCTCTGCGAGAAAATTCCTATCTTGCCCTGGCGTCTTTACTACAAATGAAACAAGATACCCTGGCAATTGAGCGGCTCTATGAAGAAGCCCTGCAAAAAAGCAGCTCCTTTTCCACTATCCGCCAGGGGTTGAAGAACCTGTATACAAGGCAGCAACAATGGGCAAAAGCTGTCGATTTGTATCTGCCCCTGCAAAAAAATGATTCTACATTTGTCAGTTCGCGCATCGAAATTGCTAATATTCTAATGATGCAGGGCGATTCTCTGGAGGCGATTGATTATATGAAACCGCTCATGGAATCGCATGGCACAGACTGGCGGGTGCCCATCACCCTGGGGCGTTATTATTTCCTCACCGGGCAGCATCAAAACGCCGGTGTGTTTTTTGATAAAACCCTGGAACTGCGACACGATATCACTCATTTGTGGATCTTGCGCGGCATTAATTATATTGAAATGGACAGCCTCGATCTGGCGCTGGAAAACTTTAAAGCATCTCTCAAAGACTTTCCAGATGATCCGGGCTTGAATTATTATGCCGGTTCAATTCTCAGCCGGCAAAGAAAATTCGCCCAGGCGATTGAATATTTTGAAAAATCCAGCGAAAAAGAACCGGATAATGTTCAGGCAATTTTGTCGTTAGCCGGCGCTTATGATGAATTAAAGGAATTCGGAAAATCGGAACCGCTTTATTTAAAAATACTGGCGCTCAGCCCGGAAAGTCCGGTTATTAACAATAACTATGCCTATCATCTTTCCGTTCGCGGTGTAAATCTGGAAAAAGCCCTGGAACATTCTAAAAAAGCATTACAAGCCGACCCGGAGAACGCGCCTTACCTGGATACCCTGGGATGGATTTACTACAAGCTCGGCGATTATGATCAGGCTATTTATTATATTGAAAAGTCACTGGCCGTAGACCAGGAATCTCCGGAAGTGATGGAACACCTGGGAGATGTTTATTTTAAAAAAGGCGATCTGGTGAATGCTGAAAAATACTGGAAAAAATCGCTGCAACTGGATGGCCAACGCACCCATCTTTTGGAAAAACTTGGGCAATCCAAAAAATGATGACAGAAAAAAAAAAGCCCCTTATTTCTTTATTGTTTCTGCTTGTTTTTACAGTCTTGATTTTTTTTGATTGCGCCGGCATTTCCCAAAAATCGGTTCTTTCTGATCGTGAGTTAAACTGGGCTGTAATTAACAAAATTTCACGCATCAATTATAGCCATCTCAAAACCCTTGAAGGCCAGGCGCAGCTTACCGTTCAGTCCGCCGGGCAGGCTTTTAGCGCTGAAACCCGCATAAAAATGAAACGCCCCGATTCCCTGTATTTAAAAATTGAAGCCGCACTGGGGCTGGATGTAGGCGTCTTTTTTGCCAATCGCCGGAATTATCTTTTATATTCCCCTATGGAAAACATTTGCTACACCGGATCGGTGGATTCATTACAAAAAGCGCCCTTGTTTGATATGGATATCAGCTATGATAAATTGCTGGAAATTTGCGCCGGCGCCGAAATTCCGGTGCAATTGCAATATTCGCAAACCCGGCAAGGTAAAGATCATATTATCCTCTCCGGCATGGTCGATTCATTATCTTATACCTATTACCTCGATCGGGCCCACGGTTTGGTAAAAAAGCTGGAAATTCACGATCCGCAAGCCCGCCTGGTTTCGCTGCACGAATTCAGCCGTTTTAAAAAGATCAATGGCTTTACCATACCACATACAATCCGGGTGCAACGGCCACTGACTAAAGAATCATTATCGCTTTTTTATACACAATTAAAAATTAACAAAAAAATGTCCGGGAAGGATTTTTATGTAAAAATTCCCGAAAGTGCATTTAAAGTCAATTTATAAATTCGGGTGACTAGACCATGTCCGAAGACCTGACGACAAAACCGGTTGATGTTTCCATTATCATCCCGCTGTTGAATGAAGAAAAATCGCTGCCCGAACTGCACGATAAAATTGTCGGGGTAATGCAAAAAGCCGGGTATTCATTTGAAATCATCTTTATAGACGACGGTTCCACCGATCAGTCTGTTGCCGTCATTCAGAAACTTGCAGCCGGCAACCCGCAGGTAAAGATGCTGCAATTTAGAAAAAATTATGGCAAATCAGCAGCGCTGGCCGCCGGGTTCGATCATGCGCGGGGCAGGTTTGTGGTCACAATGGACGCCGACCTGCAGGATGACCCCGAAGAAATACCCAACCTCATTGCCAAACTCGAACAGGGCTTTGACCTGGTCTCCGGCTGGAAAAAAGTCCGTCATGATCCCTTTATTAAACGGATAACCTCAAAAATTTATAATCACTTTACCTCTGTTTTTAGCGGTATTCGTCTGCATGATTTTAATTGCGGCCTGAAAGCCTATCGCAGTGATGTTGTAAAGAGTTTTCAGGTTTACGGTGAAATGCACCGCTACCTGCCGGTATTGGCGCATCATAACGGCTTCCGGGTTACGGAAATGCCGGTCAAACATCACGAACGCAAGCACGGTCAATCAAAATTTGGCATGGCACGTTTTAGCCGCGGCGCTTTTGACCTGCTGACGGTGACGTTTTTAACCAAGTATAAAAAACGTCCGCTGCATTTTTTTGGTTTGTTTGGCATATTGACCTTTTTGGCAGGTTTGATTATTTCCCTGATCCTGGTTTATCAGCGCCTGGTATTAAATCAATACCTCAGCAACCGGCCGTTGCTGTTTCTGGGCGTGCTGCTTATTATCGTTGGTATGCAATTTTTTTCGCTGGGACTCATTGGCGAAATGATCATCTCTGTGCGCCATGAAAACGACACGTACCAGATCAAACGCAAACTGGGCTGGCAAGAAACCACCACAGACAATCAATGACCCGATTGACCAAACCCGTGAATGTTTTAAACGAAACGATATGACCGGCACACCGAAAAAGGTTTTGCTCATTACCTATTATTTTCCGCCATCCGGCGGCTCCGGGGTGCAGCGTACCCTGAAATTTGTCAAGTACCTGCGTGAATTCGGTTGGGAACCGGTGGTGCTTACCGCCGCCAATGCCGATTACCCCGCCTGGGATCAAACCCTGCTGCAAGAGATCCCCAGGGACGTGCACGTTTACCGCTCCCGCATCATCGAGCCCTACCGGTTATACCGTAAATTTACCGGTCGGCAAGCCAACGAATCGACCGACATTGCCACATTAACGCTGGATGAGCAAGATAAACGCAAATTGTCGGAACGGGTCTCGGAATGGGTGCGCTCAGCATTGTTTGTTCCGGACGCCCGCATCGGCTGGCTGCCCTTTGCTGTGGCTATGGGAAAAAAGATCATTGCCGCAGAAAAAATTGATGTCATTGTTTCCTCTGCGCCGCCCTATACCACCCATCTGATTGGCTTGTTGTTGCATAAATTGTGCGGTATCCCCTGGGTAGCCGATTTTCGCGATTCGTGGATCGGCTGGCTTTCTACTCCCCAGTGGCGGCCCAAATTGTCGCGCGCCCTGGAACGGCGTATGGAAACCGCGGTGCTGACCAAAGCTACCAAATTGCTTAGCGTTACACCGGGGGTTAAAGAAGACCTGTTAAGCCGCAACCCGCACTGCCGGGACGACCGCTGGCATTTATTATATAACGGGTATGATGCTGAGGATTTTGCCGCGCTTACTCCCAAACCCAAAGCAGTTAAAGTTACCATTATTTATTCCGGTTCGCTCTATGGCAACCGCAATCCGGAATACCTGCTGCGCGCCCTGGAAGAATTACAACGGGAAAAAGCTCCGTTACTGGATAAAATTCGCTTGTTATTTGTGGGAAGAATAGGAGAGGCCATTGTAAAACGTATGCAAAAATCCCCGGTTCATGGCATCATTGAACGGGTGCCTTATGTTACCCACGCCGAAAGCCTGGAATACCTGCTCGGCAGCGACATAGCCCTGCTGATCATCGACGACGCCCCGGAAAATGCCGGCATATTGACCGGCAAGCTGTTTGAATATATCGGCGCCGGGTTGCCGATTTTAGCGCTGGCTCCACAGGGAAACGCCGCGGATCTGATCCGCCAATACAAGCTGGGGCTGGTTGCACATCCCAGGCAGGTGGAAGAAATCAAACAGGCGCTGACAAACATGGTTACTGCTTGTACAAGTGATTCAGCGAGGTGGAATACTGCCCGTCATCACCAGTTTGAACGCCGTGCCCTCACCGGCGAACTGGCGACTATTCTTTCTCTCGTCAGCAAACAACCCCCAAATTAATCCTTTTCCAAACGTTTACCCTGTGCCGACAGATTCAATACTTTCTGCACCAGCAGACCGCCTTTCATAATACATTCCTGAACTTGCGGCAGGTAATGAGTGATCATAACGCGGCTTTTTTCCTGTTGCTGCCAAAGAGCGTCAAACCTGGCGGTTAGATCTGCATCGCTCAATTCATCAATATTGCATAACCACTGTTCCTGGTCAAATAAACCCAGTACTTCGCGGTATTTGTGGTGCCAGGCAATCGCCAGGGTGGGAATTCCCAGCGATAACGCGGCGACGATGGTATGGTAGCGCGCTGCGACAACAATGTTACATGCCCGGATAATACCCTTGATCTCTGCGGCGGTCAGTTTTTCGGTATCAATCAGCCGGCAATCGGCTTCGCCAAGCTGTTCCAGAATATTCCGGCCTACTTTGATGTCGTCATCCAAACCGGAGGATAATTCATTTGGCAATAAAACCACCTGCGCCTGGTGAGTTGCATTAATATGGCGAATTAAACTAACCATCGAAGCGGTATAGGCCCCCGGCGCTTTTTCGCGGTTACGCGCCTGGTAACTGACGGACAGGCAAATAACAGGTTTGTTTTGCTGAAGCTGTGCAATTTCTGCAGACAGGGCGCTTTCCTGCACCGGTAGTAAAAACGCGGTATCGGGAATAATATAAGCGGGGGTGCCGAGTTGTAATTTTTCAAGACTGGCAAAGCTGGTATTGTCGCGCACGAGAACAAGATCGGTATTCCTGCCCAAATAAAAACGGGCAAACAAACGGTTCCACTTTTGTTCAAAAGGCCCCAGGGCAGCGGTGTATTTGATAACCGGCTTGCCGAGGAATTTAGCCATCCATAAATGCAGGCCGACCAGCAGCCGGAATATAAAAGTATTGTGCAGCGAATCGGCGTGCATTATCCCCCAAATGTCAATAACCACATCTGCAGCTGCCAGGTTGCGGATAATTGCTTTTTGATCTGCCGGCCCCGCCAGCAAACGGAACCAGCGCTTTATCAACACCATCGGAATCGTCCAGATTTTGGGCCGAAACGGTAGAACCGACACCCCGTATTGCGGAGCCAGTTGTTGGTCGAGAGCTATGGTTTTGTAGGGTATAATCAGGGTGTATTCGGGATTTTGAAAATGCGTATCAAGCACGGTTTTGGTAGCCGCAAGCAATGAAGGCCCGCCAAAATTGAGCGACAGCCGCGCGCCAACCAGGGTAATTTTTGTTTTCATATTCATCCTGATAATTAATTATTGATTATCGCTTTGAACACAGACACTTTATTTTTTAAACAAACTTTTATAACGAAGCAGCAAATAGAAATAGTAAATTCCCATTACCAAAGCACAAACCACAACCAGCAAAAATGTATTACACCACCCGGACAGTTTAACCAATAAAACCAATCCGCCTGAAATAAAAGAAAGCACAATATCGAATTTGAAAAATTCCTGCAACAGACGTTTAAACCTCACACCGGCATCCCGGCCCAGCCAGATCAATAACCAGCCATAAGTTATAACACCGGATATAGAAAACAATAGCAATGTAATAATAGGATTTTGCATAATACCGCCAAGAACCAGGGCAGCAACGCGAATGACCAGGTTGATAATGTTGAATTTCAACGAGTTTTCCTGTTTTTCAACAATGCTGAAAATGTGTGTCATGGGTGAAGAGAGAAAACGGAAAAATGTAAACAGGGCCAATATTTGCGCATAGACGCCGGCTTGCACCCACTGTTTTCCTAAAATGACGCTAAACAGTTCTGGTCCGGCAATGGTTAAAACGAGAACCGGCAGCAACCCCGCCCTGGTGAGCATTTGCACGGTTTCCAGGAACAATAGTTGCATAGAGCCGTTACGGTGCGCTTCGGCGCCGCGCTGAAAAAACACCTGTGAAACGGTTTGGCTGATCATATTCATCGGTGTGCGAATTAAACGGTCGCCCTGTGAGTAAAAACCAACCACCGCCGGCGAAAAATAAAAGTTTAAAAAAAAGCCCGGTATGTTCCAGGATAAATTGTTGATTAGTGTTGATAAACAATAGAATTTTGGAAATTTGTTATACCTGATTGCAAGTGTTTTCATCTCCTGCCAGGCAATTTTTTTTGGAGAGCGTTGTTCTTTCTTTAGCAATGGAAAACTTTGGGTAAGGCATTCTGCAACTTTGCCCCATATAGTACCGTTTATCAAGCCTGCCGGAGAAACAGAGCCGAGCAGGCCGAACAAGAGCTGAATTCCTGCCGTTGCGCCGCTGCCGGCAATTTTCCCCATAGAGATAAGCCGGTACTTTTTCAACCGGCTGTTCCACAAATTCAGGCCATTCAGCAACCCGAAAAAAATTATGGCCGGACCGCTCAACCATAAATACGGCTCAATCTGCGGAGCTTTGAGCCAATTTGCAATTGCCTCCTTACCAAACCAAAAAACAATACTGCTTATTGCCCCAAATACCAGGGTAATAAGGGATTGCATTATAAAAATAATGTAACCGTCATTTTGATCTTCCGGCAGTAAAATTGCCAGTTCATATCGCAGGGCGGAAATAGCTGATAATATCATAACCAGGGAACTGAACAAGGCTGCAATACCAAAATCTTCCGGGGTAAAAATCCGCGACAGTACCGGAATTGATAAAATCAATATCAGTTGCGAAATGGCAGTGCCGGAGCCCAGTTGCAGAGTATCCCAGAAATATTTTTTCCTGGCAAAATTATTGTTATTGACGGGTTTTAACAAACAAAGCTCTCCTGAATAATTTTCTACAAGATACGAATATTTTTGGTTTTTTTAAAATTAAAAAGCATTTTTTTGGGGCACAAAAGTTTAACCTTTGAGTATAACGTATGTTCCATATACAATAAAATAAAAACAACCTCGCAGAATACTTTGCTGGCATACACAAACGCATCGTTAGCCGGTTTTTACAACACAGGTTTTTTCAGCCCGGCAGAATTTTATTTTCCAAACCGCCGGTATTAATATGCTTTTGACAGGAAAATAATATAAAAAGAGTTGAGTAAGTGAAATAAAATTCTTATAATTCCCCGGAGGAATTGTCATAATAATAAAGTTTGTTCAATAACAGATATTAACCAGTTTGCAGCTAATGCGTGATTTGACAAAACCTGAAAAGCCGATAAATCATTTTATTTTTTTTAAAATATAATTATATTCAATTCATCCTGTTGAGAGCTATTAACCGGTAATAACGGTTAAAATCGTACCATATTTCTATAACCCTGAACAAGAGAGGTTAACGTGGCAACCAAAAAGACAAACAAACCCAATCAACCGGCAGCCCCTGGCAAAAAAAACTATTTCCAGCGGCATCCGTTGCTGGTAACCGCGCTGGTCGCGTTTTTGCTGTTGGCAATTTTTTATTTTCCGATTCTGTTTGATGGCAAGGTGCTGTTATCACCGGATAAAATGACTTCGCAATCTTTTAAACCGTTTGTCAAAGATGCTTTTGAACGCAACATCTTTCCGCTCTGGTGTCCTTATATCTTTGGCGGCATGCCTTCGTATGCCAGCCTGCTAAGTGCGCCGCGCATTAACATTATTGATTCGCCGGTAAGAACCATCCTCAAAGGATTGCAGCCCATCTTTCCAGATACCAATTTTATTTTTATTCTGATCAATTATATTTTGTTCGCCATGCTTATGTACCTGTTACTTCGTCATCAAAAGGTATCGCCATTGGTTGCCATGTTTGCCGGGGTGGCGGTCATTTTTATTCCGCAATTCATTGCTTTTACCGCTTACGGGCATAATACCAAATTTTTGTCTTTAATGCTGATCCCGTTGGTTTTTTTATTAACCGAACGACTGTTTGAAAAGCGCAATGCCTTTTATTTTAGTCTCACCGCTCTGACTATTGGCTATCAGCTTATCCGGGCGCATGTACAGGTTTGTTATTATACCTATCTTTTGCTGGGAATTTATTTAATTTTCAAGGTTGTGGCAGATTATCGCCACAGCAAAAAGATCAGCGATATTTTAGCCCCGGTCGGTCTTTTATTCGGCGTAATTGCGGTTGGCGCCTTGTTATCATCGGTACTGTATGTTTCGGTGTTTGATTATCAAAGATACTCTATTCGCGGCGCATCCGCCGGCGCCGGCCTGGATTTTGATTATGCAACGGACTGGTCTTTCCATCCACTGGAAATGATCACTTTTATCATTCCCTCTTTTATGGGCTTTGGCGGACAGACCTACTGGGGTAAAATGCCGTTTACCGATTATCCGCTCTATTTCAGCATCATAATCCTGCTGCTCGCCGGGGTGGCTTTTATCCTGCGCCGCGACCGGTTTACCTGGTTTTTTGGCGTCACTGCCCTGGTATCGCTGCTGGTTTCTTTCGGCAAGCATTTTCCTTTATTATATGCCCCCATGTTTAAATTACTGCCGTTTTTCAATAAATTCCGTGTTCCCAGCATGATCCACATCCTGCTGGATATTTGTATGATCGTTCTCGCCGGATATGGATTGCATGCCCTGCTGGAATACCATAAAAAAGCCGAAACCTCAAAAAAACAAAAATCGCCGGACAAGAATCTGAAACGCTATTTATTTGTCTTTCTGTCGGTCATTGGGGCGTTTGCCCTGTTTGTGCTGCTTGCCAAAACAGCCTTTATGGATTTGATAACCGGTGGCAGCAATAAAATGGATATTGCCATGCGCGAAAGAGCCTGGGAAATGGCAGCTGGAGACAGCTTCAAGGCGCTGATTCTGGCCGGATTGGGCTGCGTTTTGGTATTTCAGTACCTCAAAAACAAGCTATCAGCGCAGGTTGTTGTTATTGCGTTTACTGCCCTGGTTGTGGTTGATTTGTGGTTTGTCGATTTTAAAATTGTTCACCCTCAACCGGCAGTAGATGAAAAAACCTATTTTGCCGAAACCCCCACAACCAAATTCCTGAAAGCTGATACCAGTCTGTATCGTATTTTACCCCTGCGCGACGATAAAAGCGCCAACTGGTATATGTATCATTTTATTAGCAACATCAACGGCTACAGCGCGGCCAAGCTGCGTATCTACCAGGAATTCCTTGAAGAAACCCTGTATGGCGGCCCGCTTTCCAATAATGTGCTGAACATGCTGAATGTCAAATACCTGCTATCGCTGGGTGCGCCCATTCCCGATCCGGATTATCAAGTGGCTTACAGCTATGCGGTGATGTACGGCGGGCAAAGATTAAGCGCTTATGTTTATGAAAATCTCAATGTACTGCCGCGTGTATTCTTTGCCGATACGGTAGAAGTGCTGACCGGCCGGCGCAGTATTTTTGACCGCATGAAAAACGTAACTTTTGATCCCGGTCAGGTTGCTATTCTCGAAGAGTACCCGCCGTTTACCGTTGCCCCGGCGGATAGCAATACGGCCCAGGTTACCGCGTATGACATTCATAATATCAAGATCAAAGCCACTGTTAGCAAACCGGCGATTATGGTGTTGAGTGAAATCTATTATCCTTCCGGCTGGAAGGCTTATGTGGATGGTATCGAGACCCATATCTATAAAACCAACTATGTTTTACGCTCCATTTTCCTGGAGCCCGGTTCGCATACCATCGAATTCAAATTTGCCCCGGCGTCGTTCAAACTGGGTTTGTGGATAAGCCTGGTGACGCTGATCATATTACTGGCTATGCTGGGCGCCACCGGGTATGCCGCATGGCGAAAGACTCATAAAAAATCTGAAAATTGAGCGGATGAATTGTTCATCCTGTCACATTCCTGGAACTAGCCGAAAAGTTTTACACTACACCCGAAACAAGGGGTTAACCACCCCTTGTTTTGTTACCTGGAAGCCAGGATGAATGATTCCGCTTGATTTTTATAACTTTAGTTTCGGTACCCCGAATAATTCTGCAAAACCATATTGTTTCAAGTATTATTGATTATAACTGCCGGCAAAGATTATATCGGCTTATCAAGTCATATTAGCAAACCTGCCCGGCCACGAACAGGAAGACTCTATGTCAATACGTCAAACCTTATATCGTTTTTCAGGCACGTTACGGGGCCTGTTTTTTGTGGTCATCATTGCCGTAATCCTCGGCATCAGCATGTATACCCAGCATATTGTTAAAGAATTACGCAAGGAATCAAAACAGATCGTAGAGTTTTATGCCACAACAATAAAACGCATCGCCTCCGATCAACTCGATCCGGCGGCGCTGGGCTGGCTGTTTGAAAATATCACCCAGCGTACCAATTTCCCCTTGATTCTCACCGATGCAGAAAAGAATCCCACAACCTGGAAAGGGATCAATATTGCCGAGTCCGACGCTTCGCCCGAAGCCCTTAAAAAAGTCCGCAATATCATGACCAAAATGGGTATGGAAAATGAACCGGTGGTGATAACCTATGACGATACTGTGCTGAATTATTTATATTATGGCGATTCCAAAATGATCTTGCAGTTATTGGCGTTGCCCTATATCTCATTTAGCGCTATCGGTTTGCTGGTGCTGATAGCATTTTTTGGTTTTAGCAGTATAAAAAAAAGCGAGCAGCGTTTTATCTGGGTGGGTATGGCCAAAGAAACGGCGCACCAGTTGGGCACACCGATCTCTTCGCTGATGGGCTGGCAGGAATTGCTGAAAACCGGTTATGATAAGCCTGATAATGTGAGTTTGGTAGCGCGGGAAATGGAATCGGACATAACCCGTCTGGAAAAAGTGGCGGCCCGGTTTTCACAAATCGGTTCACAAACGCAATTAAAGGAACAGGAAATAAATCCCATTCTTGCCGATATTGTCAAGTATTTTCAACGCCGCTTGCCGCAGGCCGGAAAAGAGATAAAATTGGTGGAAAACTATGCGGGATTGCCGCTCATTGCCCTTAACAAAGACCTGTTTGAATGGGCTGTGGAAAACCTGGTTAAAAATGCCATTGATGCGGTAAGGGGTAAAAAAGGAAGAATAGAAATTTGCACGGGTGTTCTGCCGGATAATGGTAAAATTTACATTGATATTTGTGATAATGGCACAGGCATAACCCCGCGCGGTCGACGCGATATTTTCAAAGCCGGGTACAGCACCAAGCAACGCGGCTGGGGGCTGGGTCTTAACCTGGCGCAGCGTATTGTGGAAGAATATCACAAGGGGAAATTATTAATAAAAGAAACACATGTTGGCAAAGGAACAACAATGAGGATAATACTCAACAAATGAACGGACTGGCAGGGAAAAACGCCCTGGTAACCGGGGCGTCACGGGGATTAGGCCGGGGTATTGCTTTGGCGCTGGCAGATCATGGCGTAAATGTCATCGTCAATTACCGGCAGCATCAAAAAGAAGCAGAAGAGACAGTCAGTGAAATTCTTGGCAAAGGCCGCCGCGCTATGGCGCAATGCGCAGACGTGCGCGAATGGCCGCAGGTGCGCACTATGGTGACCAATATCATCAACGAATGGGGCAGTATTGATTTTTTGATCAATAATGTTGGTGATTTTATTTACAAAGAATTCGACAAGCTGGATGTGAAAGACTGGCACGCCATGCTGGACAGCAATCTGAACAGCTGCTTTTATTGCTGCAAGGCAACGCTGCCGTTTATGCGCAAACAAAATTTTGGCCGTATTGTTAATATCGGGCTGGGGAATGCCGGAATGCACGCTTTTATACATGTACTTCCTTATGCCATTGCCAAAACCGGGGTGCATATCCTCTCAAAATCCCTGGCTCTCAATGAAGCGGCGCATGGTATTACGGTAAATGTCGTAGCGCCGGGGCTGATGAACAACGGCAGTCTGGACCAGGAACAGGTACGCCAGCAAAGCCGCATGGTGCCAATGAACCGGACCGGTACCGCTGATGACCTGGCCGGGGCTGTGCTGTATCTGTTAAGCGATGCAGCAAATTATGTTACCGGCACAGAAATTCTGGTCAGCGGCGGCTGGGGGTTGTAAATAGCTGTCAGCTTTCAGTCGTCAGCTATCAGTAAAAAATTCCGTCATCTATTCTTATTTGTTATTTTAATAATAACATCTGCCGCGTTTCCACAAGGCCGTTGATAGACAAACGATACAAGTATATACCTGAAACCGGTGACTTTCCTTCCGCATTAACGCCATCCCAGGTTACCCGGTGTTCTCCGGCAGGAATAAATTCATTCAACAGGGTGCTAATCAACTGCCCGCGGGTGTTAAAGATTTGCAGAACGGCATGCCCTGATTGCGGTGCAACAAACCGGATATGCGTTTGCGGATTAAAGGGATTGGGATAATTCTGCTGTAATATCAGGGTCTGCGGGGTTGTGATTGGCGATTCATGCGCAGCTGTTGTGCTGTTCGGATCACCTGGATTGGATACCAGGGTTAAATCGCCGGGCGCAGGATTGCCTGTTTGCCATGTTCCGGCAGGATCCTGTAATTCCTGGCCATTCGTGGCAGCATCCAGGTCGGCATTTTCAGCCGCCAGAGCCGGGCCCCATAATACATTTCCAGCGCTGGTTTTGGCATCCATATAGTTATTAAATACCTGCGTTCCGAAAGCATTCCGTGGGCCGCCATACCCGGTATGACAATTTGTGCAATTGAATTTTGTACCATTCGGAATCTGATCTACCCGGAAAGAACGCGCAAAAGAAATTTCAGCTACCAAAAACAGCATCAGATTGAGCAATACCACCTGATAAAGTGTCTTCATAAACATCTCCAAAATTAATTATACTTTTTGTAGAGAACAGTTTATTGTAACTGTGTCATTTACGCCTGGCCGTTTCTGAATTCACAAGCATCATCGCCGGATTGTAACCGGCTGGCAAAATTGAACACGAACGACTAATTACTCTGTTCAAGCAAATAAAACAGTCTGCTGCCGAATGTTATTCCTGCTGCTTCAAGTAAAAATCTACCTCTATTTGCAAAATCGAACCTGACCTGATAAATAAAATCCCCGGGGATTTTATATTGTGTTCCGCCAGAGCCATTTCAAAATAACTTGCCACATGTATTTCGCTATTTTCTCTGGTTACGGCTCCGTTTATCGTATAAGGTTTTTCCACACCATGAACATTCAATAAGCCGTTTACCACAACCTGATACAATTTGTCGGTTTCCAGCGTATCGATGGCCTGAATTGTTCCACGAAAAAAGGCATACTGAAATTTCTCCGTATGCAGAAAATTTTCCTGCATTTGTCGGTTACGAGCTTTGATGCCGGTGTCAAGGGTTGTTAAATCAACCTGAAAATACAGTTCATTCTTTAATAACGGGTTTGAATGATCGTAAAGGACATAGCCGTCAATAGCGCTGGTCACACCGTGCATTTTATTCAATGGGGAATCGGAATTAAAAATAACCTGGTTTTCCCGATCTTTATTAACCTGGAATTCAACAGGGAATGCAGGGACGGCAATTGCCAACCAAACAAGGAAAAGAGGGGTTTTCAAAGTATTTCCTGTGATTTTATTAAATCAGGCCATGGTTTGGTCGATTTATGATTTACGCTCAAAAAAATTATTATGTAATGATCCGTTAAACCCGGTTTTTAAAAAACATGTTCCCGGTTCGAGCCAGTCAATAAAAAAGGACAAGAAGGAAAATTTAATCAATTCATTGATTATGTGAAATTTTTGTCTGTTTTTTTTCAAGTCGCCTGGCTTTTAACAAGAAAATATTGTAAAGTATAACCGGATTTATTACATTATATAGTTAATTTAATCAAAAAAAATGGAGATATGCAATGTTAAAAAAGTTAACTCTAATATCTTTATCATTTGTTTTTATTCTAACATTGGCTGGTCTGTCCGGCTGCGGCCAAAAAGAAAAAACCGAAGCCAATGTAGCCCATATTTTAATTATGTATAAGGGTTCAAAAAACGCTTTTGATACTGTAACCCGTTCAAAAGAAGAGGCCAAAGCCCTTGCCGATTCTTTGCGTGAACAGGCCAAAGCCGGCGCCGATTTTGCCGAATTGGCAAGAACATATTCGGATTGCCCAAGCAAGGCAAATGGCGGTACCCTGGGAAAATTCAAACGCGGCGATATGGTAAAACCTTTTGAAGATGTTGCTTTCAGTTTAAAAAAAGATAAAATAAGTGATATAGTAGAAACTGATTTTGGCTTTCATATTATTAAAGGTTTAAATTAATAAAGGCCCGCCAAAGCGGGCTTTAACGTTTTAATGAAAACGAGAACACAAACAGCTTTTTTTTACAACACCTCTGCATTCTCGAGTTTACAATATTATGCAATGCAAAAACACATTGTTTCAATTACTAGTACATCATAAAGTCATTTAAAAGATTAAATGATTTTTCCTGTTTTGTGAATTATCTCAGGGCAAACAACCGGGTTAAATCAAGAGTACAAGATTTTCCGGAACCCTGAACAGTTTATCATAATGAAAAAGGAGGTCTAGCAATGTTTAAGAAACGTACTGACCGGGTAATTGTTCTGGTTGCAAGTATTTTAGTGTTTTCAGGTTTGCAAAGCTGCGCAAAAAAAACGGATTATAGTATGCTGCCGGCGTACAAGAATCCAACATTGTCCGTTGAAGAACGGGTCGATGATCTTGTCGGCCGGATGACCCTGGAGCAAAAAGTATCGCAAATGGTGAACGCCGCGCCCGCCATAGATACCCTGGATGTTCCTGAATATAACTGGTGGAATGAGTGCCTGCATGGCGTCGCCAGATCCGGCAAAGCGACTGTATTTCCACAGGCTATAGGCATGGCCGCAACCTGGGATAGCGACCACATGCTGCGGGTTGCCACTGCAATATCCGATGAAGCCCGCGCCAAGCATCATGAATACCTGCGCAAGGGTAAACGGGGTATATACCAGGGATTAACTTTTTGGTCCCCCAACATCAACATCTTTCGTGATCCCCGCTGGGGACGCGGTATGGAAACCTATGGCGAAGATCCATATCTCACCGGTCACATGGCCGTTCAATTTATTAAAGGCTTGCAGGGCGATCATCCCAAATACCTCAAAGTAGTAGCCACAGCAAAACACTTTGTTGTTCACAGCGGCCCGGAACCGGAACGCCATACTTTTGACGCCCGTGTCAGCGAGCGTGATTTTCAGGAGACTTATCTGCCTCATTTCCGCACCAGCATTATGGAATCGCGCGCTTATTCGGTCATGTGCGCCTATAATCGTTATATGGGTGAAGCGTGCTGTGGCAGCAATTTCCTGCAAAACCAGATTTTACGGGAACAATGGGGTTTTGAGGGTTATGTTGTATCCGACTGTGGAGCAATTTTTGATATTTGGCATAATCACAAAATCGTCAACAGTTCAGCAGAAGCCGCCGCTCTGGCTGTTAAAACCGGCTGCGATCTGAATTGCGGCAACCAATACCCCTACCTGGTTGAAGCGGTTGAAAAAGGTTATATTACCGAGGCGGAAATTGATGTTGCTGTAAAGCGTTTGTTTACTGCCCGTTATAAACTGGGCATGTTCGATCCGGAAGAAATGGTTCCTTATAGCAAAATTCCTTATGAAGTTGTGGACTGCCCGGCGCATCGTAACCTGGCTCTGGAAACAGCGCGGAAATCGATTGTCTTGCTGAAAAATGATAACAATGCCCTGCCATTAAAAAAGAATCTCAAATCCATTGCCGTCATTGGCCCGAATGCCGATGATGTTGAAGTGTTGCTGGCAAATTATAACGGCGTTCCGGTTGCCCCGGTATCGCCTTTACAGGGAATTAAGGATAAAGTTTCGGCAGAGACCCAGGTGCATTATGCTTTGGGCTGTGAATGGGCAGAAGGCTTGCCGGTATTTACAACCATACCCGATTCCGTTCTGTTTACAGAAGAAAACGGTGAAAAGAAACCGGGTTTGAAAGCGGAATACTTTAACAACCGTGAATTAAAAGGCGAGCCTGTGGTAACCCGAATTGACGAAAAAGTTGATTTTTACTGGTGGGAATCCGCTCCGGTTGAAGGTCTCGATGACGATAATTTTTCGGTACGGTGGAGCGGAGAGTTTGTCGCTCCGGTTACCGGCACTTATGCTGTTGGCGGTGAAGGCTTTAATGGTTTTCGCATTTTTATCGACGATGCGCCATTCTGCAATTTCTTTGATATTCATCATCCCAGCAAAACCTACGAAAACATCGACCTGGTTGCCGGTCAGTCTTACAAGATCAAAGTGGAATATTTTGAACTTGCCGGCGATGCCAGTATGAGATTATTATGGGCAGTGCCGGGTTATGATTTTGAAAAACAGGCCGTTGAAGCAGCCGAACAGGCAGAAGTGATTGTTCTTTTCATGGGTTTATCCCCGCGTCTTGAAGGTGAAGAAATGAAAGTCAAAGTTGCCGGTTTTGAAGGCGGCGACCGTTTGACCTTTGATCTGCCGCCTATTCAGGAAAAATTGATGCAGACCCTGAACCACCTCGGCAAACCGATGGTATTGGTTTTGTTGAACGGCAGTGCGGTTTCCATCAACTGGGCAAATGAAAATATTCCTGCCATCGTCGAAGCCTGGTATCCGGGTCAGGCGGCGGGTACAGCAATTGCCGATGTATTGTTTGGCGATTATAACCCAGGCGGCCGGCTGCCGGTGACTTTTTATAAATCGGTCAATCAGCTTCCGGCATTTACAGATTATAACATGACCAACCAAACTTATCGTTACTTTACCGGTGAACCGCTGTATGCGTTCGGGCATGGAATGTCCTATACCACGTTTGAATATAGTGATTTGACTGTTCCCGCCAGCGTTGAAGCCGGTCAGCCGGTAACGGTGACGGCTACTGTAAAGAACACCGGTAATATGGCCGGTGAAGAAGTGGTGCAATTATATGTAACCGATCTCCAGGCATCCGTCCCTGTTCCGGTACGTTCCTTGCAGGGTTATAACCGGTTGCTTTTAAAACCCGGCGAAAGTAAAACGGTTAGCTTTAGCCTCACACCAACGCAGCTTTCCATTATTGATGCGGAAAATAAACGCGTTGAAGAACCGGGAATGTTTAAAATATCGGTTGGCGGTAAACAACCCGATCTGCCCGGCGCCGCTACGACCCAGGTCGTCAGCGCCGAGTTGGAAGTTACGGGAAATCCCGCTTTTATTGAATAAGTAATATTATTTATGCCTGATGGTACGGATGCAGGATAGCCGTATCATCAGGCATTTTTTTGTGGGGAAACAGGCAGTTATAACAATTCAAAAACAATATTTTTATAAATAACCAGGGATCAGAAAAGCCCCGTCGTCAATATAATTTGCAGAAATCTGAATACAGTTACATAATTTTAGAGCGTTCAACCTTTTTGTAATATTGTACAGCTAGATATGCAGCAATAACAGCTTTAACCAGTTCGCCGGGAACAAACAATATAAATCCGGCAAGCAAGGCGCTTTGTATAGAAAATGATTTACCCGAAAAGTAATTGACGGCGACATACATCCACATCGTTCCCAAAAAGAGAACGACGCCAGCGCCGAGGAAATTGATCCAGATAAAGGGAACAAGAGTTTTTTTGGAATTAAATTGCCGGACGCCAAGAGCAATCAGACAAGCAACAAAAGGCAGGCTCAGCAAATAGCCAAAAGAAGGTTGAAGAATATAGCCCATGCCGCCGCCGAGGGCAAAAACCGGCAGCCCGGCAAGCCCCAACAGCAGGTAAGCGATTTGACTGGTAAACGCATAGCGGGGTGGTAAAACAGCTCCGGCCAGAATTGTAAAGAATGTTTGCAGCGTAAGGGGAACTGGCGGCAGCGGAATTTTAATAAACGCCCCGGCAGCCGTCAAGGCCGTAAAGATACCTGCATAAATTATTTTTCGAGTATTATTTTTTACCATAAACAATTTTCCCTTTTATAGAGTCTAAAATAGTAAAAACAAAAACTTTATTCAACTCAATTTTGCGCTTGCTTTTTCAAGCAGAGCTGTCTATATTCGCACGAGAAATATTCTCGAGTTATTCTAGAGCTGAAATGAACAGATACCAATCCGGAACAATACAATTGTTAAAATATAACCGAAAAGCAGGTTTTTTAATTGGCTGTTTTTGCCTGTTATTGGCGGGGGTATCACCGGCCTTTTCTCAGGTAAATTCGATCAAGAGCATAAAAACTTTTGAACTCTACTTTTCCAGCCAGCCCACCAGCGCTCCGTTTAGTATTATACCACACAAGCAATTGGCAGCGCCCAAAATTGGCCTGGCATTGAGTGGCGGAGGATTACGCGGGGTATCGCAAATTGGAGTTTTAAAAGCGCTGGAAGAAGCAAATATTCCGATTGATTGTATTGTCGGAACCAGCATTGGCGCGGTGGTAGGCGGGCTGTATGCTTCGGGTTATTCCCCGGACGATATCTGGAAGATAACCAAATCCTTCGACTGGAGCAGTGTTCTGCACGATACCCCGGAAAGGTCATCGCTGTTTTTAGGTGAAAAGCAAAAACGGGGCCGGGCAATTGTACAATTTCGCATGGAAAATTTCCGCCCGATTTTGCCGGAGGCATTAATTCAAGGGCAAAATCTGGGAGAATTTTTAACCCGGATTGTTCTAAATGCTCCGTATCATTCTCAAGAATTTAAAAACCTGAAAATTCCCTTGCGCATTATTGCCACCGATATTTTAACTGGATATAAAAAAATTATAGACCATGGCGACCTTGCAGAAAGGATGCGTTCTTCTATTGCAATTCCATTATTATTTAATCCGGTTGAAGATGATGAACATTTACTGGTGGATGGCGGGGTGCTCGACAACATTCCGGTTGAAGAAACCCGTAATTATGGCGCCGACCTGGTCATAGCCGTCAATACCACATCTCCTTTACGCACCAGGGAGCAATTACAATCACCCTGGGAAATTGCCGACCAGGTGACCACAATTATGCAGCAGCAAAAGAATAAAGAACAATTGGCCCAAGCCGATGTTGTGATCTCGTTTGAAGATTTACGCGGTAGTTCCACAGACCAGGATATGATTGATTCGCTATATCATGCCGGGCGGGAACGCGCTACCGCTTTGCTGGAAAAAATTCGCTTGTTGTATAATGATAAAAAAAATGAAACCGGCAACGGGTTGTTCTTTGTAAATAAAATTGAAGTGGATACAACAATTCATACCGGTTTGGGTTCCATTATCAACACCAGGGGTACCCGCCGCATTACCGGCAATGAAATTTACGCCACCCTGGAAAAAATATACCAAACCGGAGATTTTGAGAATGCAACAGCAAGGATCGTTCAGGCTAATGATACCCTGTCTCTGCAATACCAATTGACCTTGAACCCCCGGCTGGATCATGTATTATTTATCGGGCAAACAATTTTTCCCGATTCGGTTTTACAAGAGAATTTCCAGGAACTGCTGGGCAAACCGATCAACAGCGGCCAGTCGGCACAGGCGCTGCGTAAAACTCTGCAATTGTTTCGCAAAAAAGGCTATTCGCTGGCAGAAATTCAAAAGATAGACTATTCCCCGCATTTGCATCGGGCGGTTATCTATATTACAGAAGGGAAAATCAATTCTATCAGTTTTTCCGGAAACAAAAAAACAAGAAATTTTGTTTTGGCCAACGAATTGAATTTACACCCCGGCAAAGTGTTTCGCAGCGACCTGGCGCAAAAAGGAATAAATAATATTTATGGTACCGGGCTGTTCAATTCGGCTACTCTTAATCTTGCCCGCAAGGAAGAAGGGGTTGCCCTGAACATTCATTTACAGGAAAAAAGTTCCACAGTGGTTCGTTACGGGATCCGCTATGATAATGAACGCTGGGGCAGGTCGTTCCTGGAATTTGCCGATGAGAATGTTTTGGGAATGGGTAATGATCTGACTTTGCATGGACAATATGGGTCAAGAGATCGGATCCTGTCCGCAGCATACCGCGCAGATCGAATTTTCAATACCTACCTGACGGCCCAGGTTGATCTGCATCAAAACCAAAACAAGTATTATGCCTGGGACAAGAGCTCCCAGGTAGGCGAATACAACCGGCAGGCAACCGGCGTTATTTTCAGCATTGGCCAGCACATCGAAAGAGTGGGAACGATTTCTGCAATTATGCGTTTGGAAGAAATTGATATTATTAAACTTGCCGGAACCGGTTTTGATGACGGCGCCCTGAGAATTAATACAATAGGTATTAATTCCATCGTAGATACCCGTAACCAGGTTCCTTTTCCTGCCAACGGCAAGTATCACCGTTTTGAGTATGAAGTTTCCACCGGTAATTTTTTAGGGAATGATATATCCTTTTTTAAAGTGCAAAATTATCTTTCGACCTATTTTACAATACTGAAAAGATTGACTTTTAGCCCCAGGCTGTTCTGGGGCACCTCGGACCTGACGACCCCGTTTTCAGAACAATTTAAACTGGGCGGCGAAGAATCTTTTTACGGCCTTCAGGAAGCTCAATTACAAGGCCGCCATGTTTTCTTGTCCAGTATGCAAGTTCGTTCGTTTATCAGCAAATTGTGGTTGTTTGATGCGTTTTTGGCGTTTCGGTATGATTTTGGCGCAGTTTGGAAAAGCGAACTGGTTATAGAGCCCCGTGACTTTATAAATGGAAAGGGCCTGGCGATATTATTAAAAACACCGTTAGGCCCATTTTCTGTTGCGTATGGACAGAGTAGCGCACATGACGAAAGAATCTATTTTTCTGCCGGGTATAGTTTCTAAGCTATTTATTCAATCTATCCTGTTCCAGGTTCCAGCGCACCCAGTCAGTGTTTTCGTCCTGGTCGGTGGCAGCAAAATTCCCGGAATAGGTTACCTGCCCTTTTTTATCAATGGTAACTTTTTGCATGTTTTTTACGATCAGCGCCCATTCTTCCATCGATACTTCCCGCGGGCCAGGTATTTCATGTGGCCCCTGAATTTCATAGGGAACAATTGATTGCGGCACAACTGTGCTCAGATCGGGGGCATTGGTAATAATAACCTCACCTTTATATACCTTGAGCTCCGAGGAAGAGTCGGCGCCTACGCTCATGCGCAGGGTGGTGCCGGTAATAGCGGCTGCGGCTATGGGGGTATTGATAGAAAAGGTCATGTTTTCGGATTTTTGCGCAACATTAGCCCACAAATCCCCTTCCTGAAGTAACATTTGTGTTTCCCGTTTTTGATCTTTGGTTTCTTCATAGAGCTTTAAAATATCAATGGTTGTTTTGGGCGCCAGGCGGATTTTATCCAGCCGGGCCAGTTCCAGTTCGGCTCGCGATTGAGCAAATGTACGTACCCGTTCACCGCCGGTTACTTCCGAATTGGTTGCAACATTGGTCCATTCAATTTCCGCCAGTTTTTGTTTTTTCGCAGAGCCTTCCACACGTGTAACCAAACCGCGTTGATGATCCGTATCTATTGCCAAGCTCAGGCCGATCAGCAAAATTATAGTTGCCAGACTGGCCATTCCAATAATCAAAAGTTTATTTTTTAACATAGTTTCACTCCTTCAAGTGTCACTTTTTTATTTGCGTAACCGAGACGATTTTTTCAATTTCATCTTTTTGTGCCAGGTTTACCAGCGGCATGCCTTTGGTGGCGCGCCCCATTTTCTTTATTAACCTGGCTTTTTGCCTTTTTATCTTGCCTTTTTTAGTAATAAAGTATAAAAGTTCCTGGTCATTTATTTCCTTTATTGCAATAATTTTACCAGTCTTTTCCGAGAACAAATAGTTCCTTATTCCTTTACCGCCCCGGCCAATAACGCTATATTCAGCCAGGTCGCTCTTTTTTCCAAAACCCAGGCTGGTAACAGATAATAACATGGCTTTGGGATTTTGGATTGTCACCATGCCGATTACAACATCATCTTTATCCAGAGTTATTCCCTTTACGCCGCCGGCAGTTATGCCCATATCATCGCGCAGTTCACTGCCGGGGAAGCGGATGGCCTGACCAAGCGTCGTGCCGATAATTATTTCGGCGTCTTTATGATCGAGCGCTACGGCGGCAAGCTGATCTTTATCTTTCAGAGGCATGGCTGTCGCCGCTCCTTCACGCAGTTTTGAAAAGATGCCGAGCGAGGATTTTTTGATCAACCCCTCGCGGGTAACAAAATATAAATATTTATTTTCATCAAATTTATCAATTTCAAAGACGGCAAGAATTTTTTCTTCCTTACCCAAATGGATCAGCTTTTCCAAAGATGAGCCGCTGTCGCCATTATTGTCCGGGGGAATAAAACTGGTGCGTAGCGGATAGACTTTACCGGCGTTACTCAAAATCATCAGGTAATGGCTGTTGGCGGACTTGAAGGAATACTCGATAAATTCCGCTTCCCCGGCGGCCTCGATCTTTTCTTCTACTGACTTTTTATCTGTTAGTGAAAACCGTCGAATAGAGCCGGTATTGGTGATGATGATTTGCGTCTCGTCTTCTTTCATCAGTTCCTGGATAGTTTTTTTACTGCCTTTGCCAATAATCTGCGTCCGGCGCGCATCACCATATCGCTCTTTGAGGGTTAACAGTTCTTCCTTGACCAGCTGCATCCGCCGCGGTTTGCTGGCCAGCAGGGATTTTAATTTTTCGATCAGTTTAATAACTTCCAGGTATTCCATTTCAATTTTTTTACGTTCCAGACCGGTCAGACGCTGCAAGCGCATATCGAGAATAGCCTGCGCCTGGATTTCGGAAAGTTTGAAATTTTTCATCAAACCGCGCCGGGCAGTGTCCACATCTTTGGATTTTTTGATCAAGGCAATAATTGCGTCGATATTATCGAGGGCAATTTTTAGTCCTTCCAGAATATGGGCGCGTTTTTCGGCTTTATCCAGTTCAAAGCGGGTGCGGCGCAAAATTACGTCGTGACGAAATTCCAGAAATTCTGTCAACATTTCTTTCATATTCAGAATTTTGGGTTCGCCCTTGACTAACGCCAACAGGATAACACCAAAGGTGGCTTGCATTTGTGTATGGGTGAACAGGTCTTTGATGATTTTATCGGAAGAGGCTTCCTTGCGCAGCTCAAACACAACGCGCATGCCTTCACGATCCGATTCATCGCGTATTTCCTGGATGCCGTCAATCTTTTTTTCGCGAACCAGGGAGGCAACTTTTTCCAAAAGGGCGCTTTTATTCACCTGGTAGGGAATTTCTGTAACGACAATGCGCTCGCGCGATGCCCCCATATCTTCAACGTGTACGCGGGCCTGTACAGTTAAACGGCCGCGGCCGGTATTAAAATAGGCTTCAATTTCTTCTTCACCCAGAATGACAGCGCCGGTAGGAAAATCCGGGCCCTTCATATAGTCCAGCAGACCGGCGGGTTTTATGCCGGGTTTATCGATCAGTGCGGCCAGGGCGTCGACCGTTTCGTTTAAATTATGCGGCGGTATGTTTGTAGCCATACCCACGGCAATTCCCGAAGCGCCGTTCACAACCAGCCCCGGCAGTAACGAAGGCATTACCGATGGTTCTTTTAATGAATCATCAAAGTTTGGTACAAAATCTACAGTATCTTTTTCAATATCACGGATCACTTCTTCGGCAATAGCGGAAAGCCGGGCTTCTGTGTAACGCATAGCCGCTGCCGAATCGCCATCTATCGAGCCAAAGTTGCCCTGACCGTCTACCAACGGGTAGCGCAGGGAAAAATCTTGCTCCATACGCACCATTGTATCGTATACGGCCCTGTCGCCATGAGGGTGATATTTACCCAATACTTCACCAACGATACGGGCGCTTTTTTTGTAAGCAGACGAAGGTCGTAGACCCAGTTCCAGCATACCGAATAATACCCGCCGGTGCGCGGGTTTCAAACCGTCACGGACATCGGGCAGAGCGCGCGAAACAATAACGGACATTGCATAATCAATGTACGAATTGCGCATTTCTTCTTCTATAAAAACAGGTTGAATATTTTTATCGGTATGATCAGGCATTTAACAAGACCTCGGTTATAATTTATACATCCAGGTTACGTACATATTTGGCGTTTTCTTCAATAAACTTGCGGCGTGGTTCCACATTATCTCCCATCAACATGGAAAACACATAATCCGCCTCAAAGGCTTCTTCTATTGTTACTTGCAATAGAGTCCGCTGTTCCGGGTCCATGGTGGTTTTCCAGAGTTGTTCCGGGTTCATTTCTCCCAACCCTTTGTAACGCTGCATGTCAATTTTATCGGTTTCGGATTTTTTGTTTTTTTTCAAAAACGCATCCAGTTCTTCGTCATCATAGAGATAGGTATAATCTTTACCCACTTTGACGCGGTACAAGGGCGGCTGGGCAATATAGAGATGACCTTTATCCACCAGTTCGCGCATGTGGCGAAAGAAAAATGTCAGCAGCAGGGTACGGATGTGTGCGCCATCCACGTCCGCATCGGTCATGATGATAATTTTTTCATAGCGCAGCCGGTCGAGTTGAAAATCCTCCCGGCCGATACCCGTGCCCAGCGAAGCAACGATAATGCGAATTTCTTCGTTAGAAAGCATTTTATCAACACGGGCTTTTTCAACATTGAGGATTTTCCCGCGCAGGGGTAAAATTGCCTGAAAGCGGCGGTTACGACCTTGTTTGGCGCTGCCACCGGCAGAGTCGCCTTCGACAATGAAAATTTCAGTTTTTTCCGGGCCGCGGGCGGAACAATCTGCCAGTTTGCCCGGCAGTCCTTCGCTTTCGAGGGTGGTTTTACGCCGGGTCAGTTCTTTGGCTTTGCGGGCCGCTTCGCGCGACAATGCGGATGACCGGCACTTGTCAATTATTTTGCGGGCAATGGTAACATTTTGTTCCAATTGTTCGGTCAGCGCTTCGTTGACAATCGATTCAACCAGGCCGCGCACTTCACTGTTACCCAGCTTGGTTTTGGTTTGTCCTTCAAACTGGGGTTCCGGGTGTTTTATGCTGATAATAGCGGTCAACCCTTCGCGCACATCTTCGCCGGTGAGGGACGGATCGCCGTTTTTAAGCAGTTTACTTTTTATAGCAAAATTGTTCAAACTGCGGGTGAGAGCGGTTTTGAAACCGATCAAATGGGTGCCGCCTTCGATGGTATGGATATTGTTAACATAGGAATAGAGATTTTCCGTGTAGGAATCGTTATACGCCAGAGAAATTTCTACAGAGATATGATCTTTTTCAGCGGCAAAATAGATCGGCTTTTTGGTAATGGTTTGGCGATTTTGATCCAGGTATTCAATAAACGATATCAGGCCGCCTTTATAACGGAATTTTTCATTGCGCCCGCTTTTTTCATCACTGATAGAAATTTTCAGGTCTTTGTTCAAAAAAGCCAGTTCGCGCAGCCGTTCCGAGAGAATTTCAAAGCTGAATTTATTCTTTTTGAAAATGGTCTTGTCGGGCAAAAAGGTAACTCGTGTTCCGGTTGTTTTACGGGAGCCAACCGTGCGAACCGATGAAACCGGCGCGCCGATATTATATTCCTGCCGGTATACCTTGCCATCACGGGCCACTTCAACCTTGAGCCATTCGGACAAGGCGTTAACCACAGAAATACCAACGCCATGCAGGCCGCCGGAAACCTTGTAAGCCTTTTTATCAAATTTACCGCCGGCATGCAGCACTGTCATTACTACTTCCAGCGCTGATTTATTCATTTCTTTATGAATGTCCACCGGAATACCCCGGCCATTATCATAAACAGAAACGCTATCGTCTTTGTGCATGATTACTTCAATTTCTGTGCAAAAGCCAGCCAGCGCCTCGTCTATACTGTTGTCTACCGCTTCGTAGACAAGGTGATGCAAACCACGAATGGATATATCACCAATGTACATGGCCGGTCTTTTACGAACCGCATCAAGTCCTTTCAGGACCTGGATTTGTTCTGCATCATATACTTGTTCTTTTTTTGCTGCCATTTTCTTCTTTTAGTTTTATTGAAATCGTATATCGGATATCAGACCCTGGCCATATTTTTCTGTAATTTTTGATAAAATATGGGGCTTTTGAAACATTAATTCTGTGCGCCAGGTCATGCTTTTTACTTTTACATATAAAATGTTATCTCTGATTCTGACAGCATCGGTAAATAGTGATATTTTTTCGCCAACCAGTTCAGGCCAGGAAGAAATTAAATCATATTGTTTAATTTTTTTCTCAAGCCCCAGGTCTTTAAACAAATCCTGCAGGGTTTCTCCAATTAAGGTCGGTTTGTGATTCATATCAAGCTCTGGACACCTGCCCTGATTTTACTAAAAAAGAGTTATAGTTTTTATCCTGCAAGCCCATGTTTTTCATGGTTGCCATATCAAGAGATGTGCCGGTAATAATGGTTTGACCGGATTTTGCAAATAGTTCCATTACCCTGGCGCCTCTTTCAATATCCAGTTCTGCATACAAATCGTCGAGCAACAGGATGGGATCGGTTTGGGTTTTCTTTTTTAAAAACACTGTTTCTGCGGCTTTGAGGCTCACCAGCGCGCTTTTATGTTCACCCCGTGAACCATATTTACGCAGGTCGTTTCCGGAAATGGTAAAGATAAATTCGTCGCGGTGCGGACCAACCAGCGTCATCCCGCGGCGGATTTCTTTGGTCATTGCCGCTTTAACCATAGCTGTAAAAACAGCGGTCAGGTTTTGTTCCTCATTAACCGGTACACACGGCTGGTAGTGGATTTGCAAAGTGTAATCCGATGCGGTTATCATTTTATAATATTGCGCCAGATGGCTGTTTATTTCGTTAACCATTTTCATACGGGCTTTGATAATGTTTACTCCCGCAAGAATTAGCTGGCTGTTCCAAATTTCCAGTTGATCTCTTAGCGCCGCTTGATCTTGAGGCGGAGAGAGTAGAATTTTATTTTTTTGTTTTAATACCCTTTCGTATCTTTTCAAATCATCCAGATACAGGGAAGAACTTTGAGAAAGCAGGATATTAAAAAATTTACGTCTTTGCGCCGGCGGCCCTGAGGTGATAACATGATCGTCCGAAGAAAGGATCACAATGGGGAATTTGCCCACCAATTTTGAAAATTGAGTAACAAGTTTATTGTCAACCTTGATCTTTTTCCCCTGCGTAAGGGTGTAATAAACCGCTACCCGGTTACAAATTGCCGCATCATTCATAAAAAGACCATCAAAGGAATAAGTATCGCGGGCAAACGGTACCAATTCCGACTCGTCATGGGTTCTAAAACTTTTTGCCAGGCACAGAATATAGATTGTTTCAATAATATTTGTTTTACCCTGTGCGTTATCTCCAAAAATAAAATTTATGTCTTGCGTAAATTCGAGGTTGATATTTTGTAAGTTACGAAAGATATGAATATCTAATTTATGAATGTACATTTGCTACTCTTGCTCAACATCTCCTTCGACTGGCTCTTCTGTTTCTTCGGGTTCTTCATTAATCCGAATCGGCATTATCAACATGAGCAGGCTTTCATCTTTATCCTGGTTGTCCGGGTAAACAATGGCAGCGCTGGCGCCGTCTTTCAGTTCAAAAATTACCTCTTCCTGGTCAATATGACGCAAAACATCCATCAGGTAATTGGAATTATAGCCGATCTGCATCCATTCATCACTAAAGGTTGCCGGAATGGATTCTTTGGCTTCTGCGCCAAATTCAATATCTTCCGAATGAATGGTAATTTCGGCAGGGTTAATGACAAACCGCACCTGGTTGGTGAGGGAGCTTGAAAAGATAGAAACCCTGCGCAGGGTAGAAATCAGCAATTCCCGGTTAACCTGGAGTTTTTTATCATTATCTTTGGGAATGACCCGTTCATAATTGGGGAAAGAGCCATTAATCAGTTTGGAATAAATAACTGCCCCGGCAAATTCAAACTGGATATGATCTTCACCCACCTGAACCTGCAACGATTCCTGGGAATTTAATATACGCATTACCAAATTTAACGCCTTGGTAGGCACTATAATATTAATCGGCGCTAAATTCGGGGCATTGAATTTTCGTGAAACCATGCGGGAAAGACGATGGCCGTCGGTGCCGACAAAACTGATCTCTGTAGCAGAAAGAGTCATATTGATACCGGTGAGAGCCGGGCGCAATTCATCATTGGATACGGCAAATATGGTTTTATCCGTCATACGGGACAATAATTTGCTGTCAATCGCAAACGAGGTATCACCTTCTTCAATATTGATCCTGGGAAAATCTTCCCTGGGCTGGGTAGCAATTTTATACACGCCTTTTTCTGTTTTAATGACAATCTTGTCGCCCATGTCGGAAAATATGTTTAGAGGCACATCTGGCAATTCACGGACAATTTCCAGCAATAACTTGGCAGGGATCGCAACAGAGCCGTCTTCCTCGGCTTTTACCGGCAGAGAAATTGTTACGGAAACTTCCAGGTCGGTTCCGGTCAAGCGCAATTGCTGGTTTTCCAGTTCCAGCAGAATACAGGTCAGTACAGAAATTGTAGTTTTTTGTGGAACAACACCAACCACTTTATGCAGAGCTTCATAAAACTCTGATTTGGAAATGGTAAAGTTCATTCGTGCCTCCTTAATTATGATCTATCAAACAAGTACTTAAAGATAGAAAAAACCTGATAATATTACAAGCAAAAATATATTTAACAACATGAAAATAACAGTTATAATTGCGCTATTTCAATTTTATTTTTAATCATATCGACCTGTTCGCGTAACTTGTTATCGGCTTGCATGTTTTCTTCTGTGCTGGTAATGGCATGGATAACCGTACTGTGATCTCTGCCGCCAAAATGCAGGCCAATGGTTTTTAACGAACTGTCGGTCATTTGTTTACACAAATACATAGCCAGCTGCCGTGCCTGAACGATCTCTTTTTTTCTGGTTTTGGCGCGCAGCATATCATCAGGAAAACCGAAATATTCAGCGGTTGTCTGTTGAATAAATTCAATACTGATCGCTTTAACTTTGGAAATACAAACATCTTTGAGCAGACTTTTCGCCAGTTCCAGGGTAATATCCTGTCCGTTCAGGGAAGAATAAGCCAGCAGCCGAATGAGGGCGCCTTCCAGTTCCCGAACATTACTGGTGATATGGGTGGCAATAAAATGATATATTTCCATTGGAATATCGAGGCCATTTTCTTCGGCTTTTTTTTGCAAAATTGCCTGACGGGTTTCCAGTTCCGGCAGCTGAATATCTACTACCAAACCCCACTGAAACCGGGAGATGAGCCGTTCTTCAATGCCTTTCAGCTCTTTGGGGGGCTTGTCCGATGAAAGGACGATCTGTTTTCCTTTTTGATGCAGAGTGTTAAACGTGTGGAAAAATTCTTCCTGGGTGCGTTCCTTGTTACTAAAAAATTGAATATCGTCAACAATAAGTAAATCTACATTTCGATAGACACTGCTAAATTCTGTGGTTTTGTTTTTTTGGATAGAATTTATAAAATCCATAGTAAACCGTTCACTATCTACATATAGTACCCGGCTGGTATTGGTATTATATTTACAATAATTGCCAATGGCCTGAATTAGATGAGTTTTACCCAGGCCTACACCACCATAAACAACCAGCGGGTTGAACGTGGTTTTTCCTGGTGATTTGCTGACAGCCAGCGAAGCCGCCTTGGCAAATTTATTACAACCGCCTTCCACAAAGCTGTCAAAAGTAAAGCGGTCGCTTAAATTATCCTGTCCGTTGGAATTTCTTACCGGGGCCGGCTTTTTCATGGATGGCAGCTGAACCGCCGGAGTGGTGGAATCCATGATGACAGAATAAACCAGTTTGCAATCATTACCGACTATCTGGGAAACAGCGTTGTTGATAACTTTGCTGTAGTGTTGTTCCAGCCATTCATAAAAAAACTGGCTGGGCACCTGAATTGTTAAAGAATTCTTTTCCAGTTTGAATGGTTTGATTGGTTTAAACCAGGTTGAAAAACTGTTGGAATTTACATTTTCCTTGATCAGTTTTAGAATTTTCTCCCAGGTCTCGTAAATCTGTCCTTGCATAAGCCATCCCGTGAATTAATTGATTAATATTTTCATTTATTCAACAAAGTAAAAGTAAAAATCTATATATAGTTTAATAATCAAAATAAAAAACCAGAAAAAAGAGAAAAAGAACTTTTCCACATTTTTTTCAAGTTATCCACATAGACTACAAAAAGGAGTCTTGGTGTAAAGACAGAAAAACAACAGGTTAATCAACAACATGCCAGGTTATCCACATTTTCGTTAATAGCCGGGAAAGTATAGTCTTTCCCGATCAGCAGTGTGTTCTAGTTATCCACATGTTATTTTCGAGTCCCCCATAGTTTAAAGTAATCAAATATGGGGGCAATATCAAGATGAAAAATAGTTTTTTTTATGGGACAAGAACAATTAATTTGCAAAAAAAGAAATACACAAGGGCTAAGTTCTGTTTTATTAGATAAATAACAAGACAAAATTATTTTAAATGGATAATGGAACAAGAAAAAATAAATTATTTGGAATTGTAAAGTAATATTGTTAAATTATTGTCTTTGCATTTTAAAAAGCATTATTTTTACCAGTCATTATTATAGAGAAGGTTATGATCAAAGATATTGAAAAAATGCGCAATATTGGTATCAGCGCGCATATTGATTCCGGCAAAACTACCCTGACGGAAAGGATTTTGTTTTTTACCAATAAAATACATGCTATTCATGAAGTACGCGGTAAGGATGGTGTGGGCGCAACAATGGATTCCATGGATTTGGAGCGTGAACGGGGAATTACAATTTCCTCTGCTTCTACAAATGTGGAATGGAAAAAACATTCAATTAATATTATTGATACTCCCGGGCATGTGGACTTTACTGTTGAAGTGGAACGTTCTTTGCGGGTATTGGATGGCGCTATTCTGGTACTTTGTTCTGTAGGCGGAGTGCAGTCGCAATCGATCACGGTTGACCGGCAAATGACCCGTTATAAAGTCCCCAGAATTGCTTTTGTAAATAAATGTGACCGGATGGGAGCTGACCCGGAAAAAGTAACCCGGCAATTGCGCGATAAATTGAATCAAAATGCGGTTATGATGCAATATCCTGTCGGGCTGGAAGATAAACATGAAGGGGTAATCGACCTGATCAAAATGAAAGCCTTTTATTTTGAAGGCCAGGACGGAACCACCATTCGTGAAGCTGAAATACCCGAACACTTGCTGGAAAAAGCCAAAATTAAACGTGATATTATGCTCGATGCGGTTTCCATGTTTAGCGACGAACTGATGGAAGCCTATCTGGAAGACCGGGTGACCCCGGAATTGATCTATCCAGCAGTGCGAAAAGGCACTCTTTCTCTAGAGTTGACCCCGGTATTCCTTGGCTCTGCCGTTAAAAACAAGGGGGTGCAGTTGTTGCTCGATGCCGTGATGCAGTACCTGCCTTCACCTGCTGAAGTAACCAATACAGCATTAGACCTGGATAATAATGAGGAGCAGGTGCAGTTATCATCCACTACCGATCTGCCCCTGGTGCTTTTGGCTTTTAAACTGGACGATACCCGATTTGGTCAATTAACTTATGTACGTATATACCAGGGACATCTTAAAAAAGGCGATGAAATAATCAATCGCCGGAATGGCCGTAAAGCGCGGGTTGGCCGACTGATTCGTATGCATGCTGATGAAATGGAAGATATTACCGATGCCGGCGCCGGCGATATTGTCGCTATGTTTGGTATTGATTGCGCTTCCGGTGATACCTTTACCTCGCCGAATATTAATTATTCCATGACATCAATGTATGTTCCAACGCCGGTTATCTCTCTTTCTATAATACCCAAAGATAACAAAGCCCTGGAAAATATGAGCAAAGCCATCAACCGCTTTTGCAAGGAAGACCCTACTTTCCAATCCTTTGTCGACCCGGAAACTAACGATACAATTATCCGCGGCATGGGCGAATTGCATCTGGACGTATACCTGGAACGGATGCGCCGCGAATATCATGTGGAACTGGAGACCGGTCCGCCACAAGTGGCATATCGGGAAAGTATTCTACAGTCGGGAACTTTTAATTATACACATAGAAAGCAAACCGGAGGCGCAGGTCAGTATGCGCGGGTTGCCGGAATAATGGAGCCTTGTCAGGAAAATCTGTTTGAATTTGTTGATGAGATCAAGGGCGGGGTAATTCCAACAGAATATATTCCTTCCTGTAAAAAGGGCTTTGAAATAGCCATGGAAAAAGGGCCGTTGACGGGTTTTCCGATTGTAAATATTAAATTGACTATTAATGATGGCGCATATCATCCGGTGGACTCTTCAGATATGGCGTTCCAAACCGCCGGATTGTCTGCATTTCGTGAAGTGTATCTTAAATGTAAACCCATGATTCTGGAACCGATCATGCGCGTAGGAGTGGAAAGCCCTTCCGAGTTTCAGGGCGCAATTTTAGGAACAATCAATCAGCGGCGTGGTATCATCCATAGCGCAACCGAGGACGGTAATTTTACCGTGATTGAAGCAGAAGTGCCGCTGGCAGAAATGTTTGGTTATTCAACCGTTTTGCGTTCTTCAACTCAGGGCAAGGCGGAATTTACGATGGAATTTTCCCGTTATGCCAAAGTTCCGGAATCGATAGCTGAAGATTTGAAAAAGCAGTTTGCAGAAAAACAGAAAAAAGCCAGATAAAAAGTTGTTTTTTGACTTTTACCGGATTATATTAGGAAAGAATAGCAACTGGTAGAAGGTCATTGACTAGACCTGATATATCTCCGGCAGTGAGGAAAAGATACAATAAACGGAGCGGAAGGTCTTCCGTAACCGGTGACAGAAAGTGATAGTATTAATAGATTATGAGGCATGTGCATGCAGAAAACTGAATTAATTAAAAAAAGTCCGATACGTGTGCTGGAAAGCGGTATTCATGGCGGTTTGGGTAAAGGGAATTTGGGTGTTTTTACAGCGCGCAAAGGGATTGGTAAAACTGCCAGTCTTGTTCATATTGCAACCGACACAATGCTGCAGGAACATAATGTATTGCATATTTCTTTTGCCGAAGATCCACAGCATTTGGAAAACTGGTACAAACAGGTTTTTCTGGAAATGGCTAAACAATACAAGCTTGACGAGTCCAAAGACATTTATGACCAGTTGTTAACCCGCAGATTGATATTACATTTTAAGCAAAAAGACGTTTCATTGACCCAGATTAAAAGTAATTATCAACAAATTACAAAAAACGCATCTTTTATTCCGCAAAAAATTTTTGTTGACGGATTTTCATTTGATACAGCCAGTCCCGAACAGTTACAGCAATGGAAACAGTTTGCTGTTGAAAGTGGTGTGGAAATATGGTTTTCAGCGACGCTGCACCGCGAGGACATGCAGCTTGATGAAAAGGGTGTGCCGGCGCCGGTGAATAAATTTTATGATCTATGGTCGGTAATTATTATGCTGAATCCTAAAGAGGATTTTATTGATTTTAATTTACTTAAAGCGGCCGGAACAGAAAAGCCGCAACGATTACGCCTTAAACTTGATCCGCAAACCATGTTGATTGCGCATAACCGGGTGTAATTTATGATTCAGGGTTTTTCAAGGGGGTGACGAAAGCAGATCAAAGGACTTTCTCTTTGCGTCTTTACCTGGTGAATAACGTTCTTGACGGAACGAAACCATGCAGTTTTATGTTAAAAAAATTTTATTTGGGGTAAAAAGGAATAATCAAAAACACAGTCCGCTTTCCTGGCAAAATTGGTTTATAGAGATATGACCCCGTTTATAGACCATATTTGTTTCAAACGGAGCAGCCTTTATGTGCCAGGCATCTAAAATAT
>CAYNSO010000025.1:0-37673 GCA_964399735.1 uncultured Cytophagia bacterium | reverse complement strand
CTGGAGTTTGGATGGGAGAATACCTGGGAGTCCGTCCCCAGGGCGGACAATAAGGCAAGACATGTTGTCCTGCTTAACGCCTTGCGTTCATAAAATGGTGGGTTAGAATTTCACCCTACGAGTTTTTATTATTTCCTTTAAAAGTTCGGTTACAATGCTTATATTGAAACGCCGGCTGTTACCACAGCCGTCCCGTTTGCATTGCCTGTGAATAAGAGAATAATATTAAGGAGAAACACCGTGACTGCCCGTCCTTACATACTCCGTGAAGTAAACTGGAAAACCGTTAAAGATATGGAGTACCAGGTCGCCATCTTGCCCTGGGGCGCAACCGAAGCGCATAATTATCATTTACCTTATGGAACTGACGTCATTGAAAGTGAATACATCGCCGCCGAATCGGCGCGCCTGGCCTGGGAAGCCGGGGCAAAAGTGATAGCGCTGCCAACCATACCCTTTGGCGTCAATACCGGGCAACTGGATATCAAGCTGGATATAAATATGAATCCCTCTACCCAGGCGGCGGTATTGCAGGATGTGATTGTCTCCCTGGCACATCAGAATATAACCAAACTGGTCATCTTGAACGGCCATGGCGGCAATGATTTCCGGCAAATGGTGCGCGAACTGCAACCGCAACATCCCGATATTTTTCTTTCGACAATGGAGTGGTATAAAATTTTAGATATCAAAACCTACTTTGAAGATCCCGGCGATCACGGCGCGGAAATGGAAACCAGCGTCATGCTGCACATCGCGCCGGAGCTGGTTCTGCCGCTGGAAGAGGCCGGTTCCGGCCAAGCCAAAAAATCCCGCTTGCGGGGTATACGCGAAGGGATAGCCTGGGCGCCGCGTGAATGGCCGCTGGTTACGCAAGATACCGGCATCGGCAACCCGGCCAAAGCCACCGCCCGCAAAGGCGCCGCTTATTTAAAAGATATGCTGGTAAAAATTGCCGATTACTATATTGAACTGGCTGCCTGCGATATTAATGATCTGTATGAATGACAGCAGGTTTAAAATAACCTGAACAGGTTGTGTTTTGATGGAATTTTTAGAAACAGAAAAATTATCCTTTCATTATAAAGCATAGCGTTATTTAACATGATCATCTTTCTGACTGGAGGAGTTTGTATATGAAAAAAGTAATTTTTTTATTTCTACTTTTATCTGCCAGTTATGTCATTGCCGGGGAAGCGGACAAACAAACGATCAACCCTGAATTGCTGCAAAAACGCTGGAACGCACAATGGATTGCCCCGGCGAATGTATCATTGTATGAATATGGCGTTTATCATTTTCGGCGATCATTTAATTTGCAGATAAAGCCGAAATCATTTGTTATTCATGTTTCTGCCGATAACCGTTACCGGTTGTTCGTAAATGGCGTGGCGGTAAGCGCCGGCCCGGCGCGCGGCGACCTGCCGCATTGGCGTTTTGAAACAGTTGATATTGCCCCATATTTAAAGACCGGCAAAAACGTGCTAGCCGCCCAGGTGTGGAATTTTGCCGAGTATGCCCCGGTAGCGCAAATGACCTTTAAAACTGCCTTTATTTTGCAGGGTAATACGCAGCAGCAAGCTATTGTTAATACCAATCAAGACTGGAAGGTATTGATCAACATGGCCTATTCACCAACCTGGAAAGAACGCTCGGAGCCGGGGCAATACCAGGTAGTCGGTCCCGGTGACCGGGTTTATGGCGCCCAGTTCCCCTGGGGATGGACGGAATGTGATTATAATGATGAAAAATGGGGCATTCCTGTTAGCCTGGGAAACGGCACGCCGCGCGGCTTTCACGACGCCGGCATGAAATGGCTGCTGGCGCCGCGCAGTATTCCACCAATGGAAGAAAAACAACAACGCATTACCAAAATTAGAAAATTTACAGGTATTGCTGCCGATGATGGTTTTCTCAGGGGGGGGAAGGATCTGGTCATTCCGGCTAACAGCAATGGGACGATTTTGCTTGATCAAGCCTTTTTAACGATTGGTTACCCGGAAATTCTGCTCAGCGGCGGCAATAAAAGCCGGATAACTCTGGTCTATGCCGAGGCGATGTTTGACAAAAATCGTCACAAAGGCAACCGCAATGACGTGGATAACCGTACCATATATGGCTTTTACGATGTGTTTTTGCCGGATGGCGGCGAAAAACGTATGTTCCGCCCGCTATGGCTGCGCACCTGGCGGTACATCCAACTGGAAGTGCAAACTGCGGATGAACCTTTGATCATCCATGATTTTTATGGAGTTTTCACAGCTTTTCCCTTTGCGGAAAAAGCCGTGTTTAGCAGCAGCGATTCATCACTGAAGGACATTTGGAATACCGGCTGGCGCACCGCACGGCTCTGTGCCGGGGAAAACTATTTCGATTGTCCTTATTACGAACAACTGCAATATGTCGGCGATACCCGCATCCAGGCGCTTATTTCGTTGTATGTCACCGGCGACGACCGGCTGATGCGCAACGCCATCCGCCATTTTGAGGATTCGCGCATTCCCGACGGCCTGACGGCCAGCCGTTACCCCTCTGAAATTCCGCAGATCATTCCACCCTTTTCACTGTTCTGGGTCGCCATGATTCACGATTACTGGATGCACAAACCGGACACGGAATTTGTAAGCGAGTTTTTAATGGGTATTCAGGGCGTGTTGAACTGGTATGAAAAGCATATCGACAAGACCGGGATGCTCGGCCCCATGCCGTTCTGGAATTTTGTGGACTGGCCGAATGAATGGGCCTGGTCTTCTGAAAAAGGAATTGGCGGCATTCCTGACGGCGCCGAAGATGGCAATTCGTCTATTCTTACTTTGCAATATGCATACACGCTGAACATGGCCGCCGAATTGTTTGATGCTTTTGACAATCCAGCGGTCGCCAGGCATTACCGCAAATTATGTGCATCGCTCACCGGGGCAACCCGTCGTCTGTGCTTCGATTCAGATCGGGGTATATATGCCGATACGCCGGATAAAAAGGTATTCAGCCAGCATGCCAATATCATGGCCGTGTTATCCGGACTGGAAAAGAAGGAGCAGGCTGGAACATTGTTACAGAATATCATCCAGGATAAAAGTCTCATTCAATGTACCCTGTATTACCGTTTTTACCTGATCCGGGCGATGAAAAGCGCCGGTTTGGGTGACCTGTATGTGGAACAGTTAAAATACTGGCGCGATATGCTCAGTATCGGCCTGACCACTTTTGCAGAACGCCCCGAACCGAGCCGCTCGGACTGCCATGCCTGGAGCGCCAGCCCGAATTATGATCTGCTGGCCACAGTATGCGGTATTATGCCCGATGCGCCGGGGTTCGCTGCGGCGCTCATTCAGCCGCATCCGGGTCCGCTGCAATGGATCAAGGGCGAAATGCCGCATCCGCAGGGCACGATTCGCGTAGAACTGGAACGCAAGGGCGAGCAAGGCATAAGCGGCAAAGTGGTATTGCCCGATGGCGTAAAAGGACGATTTGTATGGAAGGGCAAACAGATCAAACTGCGAGGCGGCAGTCAGGATATAAATGTATTCTAGTGGAAAAACCAAAAAGGCCGTAATTTCAGTTTTTTATAATTACGGCCTCTGAGGAGAGATGAAAATCTTGAAATAAAAGTGTTAAACTTTAATGGGCGTATCCGAATCCGGTTTTATGGGAGAGTAGCTGCGGCTATCAATTTTATATTTATTGAGTTTCAGGTATAAATTTTGGCGCGGCATTTTGGCAATTTCTGCGGCGCGGGTAATATTGCCGCCTGCGCTCTGTAACAGCTGATTGAGATAGTTCAATTCAAACAGCTTTTTAGCTTCCGGGTATGGCAGGGGAGAGACACAACAAGCTGCCACGGGTTTAGAAATGCTATAATATTCCTGTGGCAATTCTGCCGGGCCAATCCAGTCCGTATCGGACAGAACGATCAATCGTTCAATAACATGTTCCAGTTCACGTACATTACCGGGCCAGGTATAATGTGATAATAGTTCGGTGGTTTCCGGTTTTAAATAGACGCCCAGATGGTTATGCTTTTTTGAATAAAGCTGCACAAAATGGCGAATCAACAGCTGAATATCCTCCGGTCGTTCACGCAGCGGCGGAATATGCAGGGCAATGACGTTCAGGCGATAATACAAATCCCTGCGGAATTTATTCTTTTCCACCATTTTCAATAAATCGCGATGTGTTGCGGCAATTACCCGTGCCCCGGTTTTCAGGGTTTCGTTGCCGCCAACCCGGCGAAAGGTTTTGTCCTGCAAAACGCGCAGTAATTTGATTTGCATGGCCGGGGAGGTGTCGCCGATTTCATCCAGAAAGATAGAGCCCTGGTCGGCAATTTCAAAATAGCCCTTGTGTTCCTTGCAGGCGCCGGTAAATGCGCCTTTTTCGTGACCAAACAGGGCGCTTTCCAGCAGTGTATCTGGAATGCCGCCGCAATGCACAGCAATAAAATCATGGAATTTGGCGGGACTGCCGGCATGGATCATACGAGCCAGCACTTCCTTGCCAACGCCGGTTTCCCCGGTGATGAGAACTGTAGCGTCCAGGGGCGCCGCTTTTATGGCTAATTTTTTAAGATCGAGTATAGCGTTGCTATTGCCGAGAAACGAGCCGGTCTCACGACCCAGCGGGTTGATTTCCTTGTGATAGACCACTGTCCGTTCGTTCTCTTTGCGCTGGTGCAGAGATTGAATTGTATTGAGCAATTCTTCCGGATTCGCTGCCGGGTTGTCGAAATAATCGTCCACGCCATATTTAATATATTGAATTAACGTATCGGTCGGCAGCGGCCCGGTGACCAGAATGATAATGTCGGAACGAATTGCTTTAATATGCGGTAATATGCTGTCTCTGGTGTTTTGCAGGGAATTGGAATTTAGCAGCACGCATTCTATTTCCGGGTTTTCGGCAATCAGTTCGGGTACGCGGGTAATATCTGTCTGAATCGAGATATTGGCGCAATCGTTTTTAAACAGGTCAATATATAGATCTTTGGCCGCGGGGCTGTCTTCAATTATGAGTATCGTGTCGATCATGGGATTCCTGTTAAAAAACTGTGTACTGTTAATTGTTTTTGTAAACGCAAACATTATGCCTGATCTGATGAGGAGAGAGAAATAATTCTGATTATTTTTATTGTATTATAATATATTGAATTATTTAGGTTTGACTCTGTATCGCCCGGGGACAAGTGTTGCCGTAAAGTAAAATATTTACAGGTTTTTTGTCTGGATCTGTGTAATGTGTGGCATGTCTGCCCCAACTCTGGAATTCACAATCCTTGACTAGGAAAAACAAACTTGTTATATTGCAGTGTTGTAAAAAGAATACTCTATGATTGTGGAAAACAGCAATGAAATTATTCCATTTTTCCGATACCCATCTCGGCTATTCCGAGTACAACCGCATCGACCCGGTAAGCGGCATTAACAAGCGGGAACAGGATTTTTATGACGCCTGGCAGCAGGTTATCGAGGCGATATTTGTACACCATCCCGACGTTGTGCTGCATACCGGCGATCTGTTTCATACCCCGCGCCCCAGCAACCGGGCGATTCGGATCGCCCTTGAGAGCATTCAAAAAATCAGCGATGCAGGAATTCCGCTGGTCATTATATCCGGCAACCACGAAACCCCGCGCATCAAAGCTACCGGTTCCATTTTTGAATCTATTGCGCTTTTTAATCATGTTTACGCTGCATATAACAGCGTTTATGAACGTTTTCGGATTAATGGTTGTGATTTTCACTGTGTGCCGCATTGTTCGCTCACCGAAGAACTGGAAGCGGCTTTTGCCGCGGTCACTATTGCCCCGGACGCAGAAAAGAATGTATTTTTAACCCACGGCGCCTGGAGCGGCAAGCAGGTGTATGGCATGGGCGAGTTTAACGAGCAGCGCATTCCTGATGTTGAAAGTGCGCTGGGTATAGAGTTTGATTATATAGCCCTTGGCCATTATCACAAACGCCTGGATGTCACCCCGAATGCCTGTTATTGCGGTTCCACCGAGCGAACCAGCATGAACGAAGCCGGTAATACTTGCGGCTATCTGCTGGTAGATCTGGATAGCGGCGAAAGAACATACCATGAAATTAACACCCGGCCTATGTATCGGCTGCCGGCGGTAGACTGCCAGGGCAAAACTGCCGCTATGATTTATGCCGATTTGCAAAATCTTGTGCAACCAGAGATGGAACAGGCGATGGTCAGTCTGACCCTGGAGAATATTGAAAGCAGCACCTTTTTAAAACTGGATATGCGTGAAATTGATAATATTTTTAGCCCGGTTTTCTTTTTGCAAAAAACCCTGTTACGGGAAGCGGCCGGCAGCGACCAGTTGGTAACCGGTTCCCGCATCGAGTCTCTGGCGGTGGAATTTGATCGCTATCTGGATAACATCGAATCGCCAGATTTGGACAAAAAGCGGCTGCGTGAAATGGGTTTGAGTTATTTATCCCGTTCTGAACCGGGTTGAAAGCAAACTGGAGCAAGTTGTGGTGTATAGTGCAAATGATACTCGTTTTTGATCTGTTTGGCGTATTGCTTTCTTCCAGTCTGGGCTCGGCGCAGGATGAATTGTCGTTACTGATGAACCGGCCGGTTGAGGAAATTGCTCCGGTGTACCGGAACCGGGAAACGGATTTTGATCTTGGCAAGATCAACTCCCGCCAGTTCTGGCAGCGTATCAATGCCGATCTCGGCACAAGCGCAACTTGGCAGGAATTGGACAATGCTGTGCTGGATTCTATCAAGCCGCTGCCCGGTAGTTTTGAGTTACTGGAATCGCTGCAAGAATACCCTTTGGCGCTGTTGAGCAATACCCGGCAAGAGTGGTATCAGGTCCTGAACGGACGGTATCGTTTTGAGCGATATTTTACACGGGTCTTTTTGTCCTTTACTATGCACATGGTCAAGCCTGACCCGCGCATATATACAGAGGTGATCCGGGAACTGTCTTTGCCGCCGCAGCAGATTGTTTACCTGGATGACAGCGCGCAGAACGTTGCCGCGGCTGCAGCGCAAGGTATAACCGGCATTCTGTTTACAAACGCATTGCAGGCACGCTGTGAGTTATCAAAGTGGATTTCATTTAAAGAATGAGTGAAAATGGAGAAGTGATGAAAGATAAATCAATGACCAACTTGTTATCCCGCATCCGGGTAAAGCTGGGCGATACTTACCGGTTAATCAAAGAGAACCTGGAAGTGCCGCTGGATTTTCTGTATGATGCCGCTATATACAGCCGCTGGTCCGGCACCTTTAGCCTGGCCCGCACACAGCGGACGCTGCAAGCCTATATCATCCGCATGTATCACGGCATCGAGGTCGGGTTATCGTATCCCGATCCCAAACCGGGGTATGGTATGAAGACTGTGAACCGGCTGGTGAGCGCCCTGGAAAAGTATGCCGCGAAATTCAAAGTAGATTTTTACTGTAAAATTGCCCTGAATGTATTGCAGCAGTATGTAGAATTTAATCGTAACCTGGGTATTGAATTTGAGAATCTCAATCGCCGGCTGGAGGGACTGCAAAAACAGGTTCCAGCGGATCTGGAGGATGAAACCGGCGGGGGGTATATCAATATCAAAACCGCCGACATCTTTAGCGCCGGCGCGCCGGAATTTACCCGTGTTATTACCACCCGGCACAGTTTTCGCCAATACACCTCTGCGCCGGTGGATATGGCGAAAATTGAACAAGCCGTGCAAATGGCTATCCAGTCGCCTTCGGCCTGTAACCGTCAGCCGGTACGTGTGCATGTTTTGCAGGATAAAAAGGTACGCGACCGGGTGTTGAACGTGCAGAATAACCAGCGCGGCTGGCGCGATCAGCCGGACAAGATGCTGCTGGTCACTGCCAGCGTTGAATTTTACCGCGAGAGCCGCGAGCGCTATGCCCCGTTTATCGACGGTGGTTTGTTCGCCATGACCCTGGTATGGGCGCTGCATGCCCAGGGGGTGGGCACCTGCTGCCTGAATTTAAATCTCGATCGTAAAAGTATCCGTCGTTTGAAAAAGGCCGCGGGACTGCACAAGGCGGATGTGCCGATTATGCTGATTGCCGCAGGCATGCTGCCGGAGGAAAATAACGTGGCCGTATCCACCCGCCGGAGTGTGGCAGAAGTAATGCGTGTTATTTGAACAATAATCGATGTTAAAATATATTGGTAATCAATTGAAAGGAAATGTATGACAACATTTACAAAAATCACAATGACTGTCGGTCTGGGCTTGATGATCCTGGCTGCGGCATGTTCCGAGGATGAACCGACCAAACCGAAAACTACCAAACCTGTTACTACCGCAGATTACAGCGCTCCGATGGCGGCAACTGCCCCGGTCATCGACGGCAGCGGCCAGGACTCTTGCTGGGCGCATGCGGAATGGGCCAATATCGACCAGCTCTGGCTGGGCGCAGCGCCGGCGGCTGCTGATTTTACCGGCCGTTATAAATTTGTGTGGACTGCGGATAAACTGTACCTGCTGGCAGAAATTGTTGATGATGTGCTGATGGACAGCCGCGCCAATCCACTCAACTCTTATTGGGAAGATGACTGTTTAGAGTTTTTCATCGATGAAAATAACTCGGATGGAAATCATCAAAACAATTATAATGCTTTTGCCTATCATGTATCAATTTTTTATGACGCTGTTGATTTAGGTATTGATGGGCAGGCGCATTTGTATAATGACCATGTATCTGTTCTTCGCACGATTGTTGGCACAAAATATACCTGGGAATTTGCGATTACCGTATATAACGATGCTTTTGTCTATGGCGCGGAAAATAATCCTGTCGTAACATTGACGCTGGGCAAAGAACTGGGCTATGCCCTGGCTTATTGCGACAGCGACAACAGCAAAACCAGGGAGAGTTTTATCGGGTCAATAGCCATTGCCGGTACGGACAAAAACCGCGCTTATATCGACGCCGGAGTATTCGGCACAATGAAACTGGTGGAATAGGTATTTAAAAAGGAGAGAGCACAATGAAAAGCATTATCAAAATATTCTTGTTGGTTGCATTATTGCTGGTATCCATCGTTACGTTTTCTCTTGCCGGCCCTAAATGGCGAATTCATGACCTGTCCCGGCCCAATCCGGCTGTGATTGCCCCGGGAACTTTTAGCAGCCAGGATAAACCCGGCCTGCCGCCCTCCGATGCTTTAGTATTGTTTGACGGCAAAGATTTGTCCCAATGGCGCAGCATGGAAGGAACAGCCGCCAAATGGATTGTCAAAGACGGACGGATGGAATGCGTGCGCGGCAGCGGTTATATCCGCACGGCGCGTAATTTTGGCGATTGCCAGTTGCATGTGGAATTTGCCACGCCAACCCCTCCGGAAGGCAGCAGTCAGGGCCGCGGCAACAGCGGTGTGTTCCTGATGGGCATGTATGAAGTACAGGTACTGGATAGCTATGAAAATGTTACTTATGCGGACGGCCAGTGTTCCGCGTTATATGGTCAGTATCCTCCGCAGGTGAATGCCTGCCGTAAACCGGGTGAATGGCAGACCTATGATATTATTTTTCATGCCCCGGTGTTTAATGAAAAAAAGGAACTGGTAAAACCGGCAAATATAACCGTATTTCAAAATGGCGTGCTGACCCAGGATAATATGGAATTAATGGGCCCCACCAACTGGCTGCGCCGCGACGCCTATTCTTACCATGCTGAAAAATTGCCGTTATCGCTGCAGGATCATGGCAACCCGGTGCTGTACCGCAATATCTGGGTGCGGGAACTGCCGGCGCCGGGTGTTGGCGAAAAAGCGCCGCGGGCTACGTATACCCTGGCCATGGAGACCTTGAAAAAATATGTCGGTTCTTATTCCATGGGCGGCCCGAATCCGTTTCTCCGCATCAAGCTGGAAAATGACGAATTGCTGGCCGCGGTGAGCAGCGATGATTTTAATCCCATTTATGCCGAATCCGAGACCAAATTCTTTTCCCAAAAGATTAACCTGGAATTTGAATTTTTAGTAAGTAATGGCAAGGTGACCGGCGCGGATATTTGGGTTGCCGGCGGCAAATCGACGGTCAAAAAAATGGAATAATTTGTTGCGTTAATTCCGTTAAATAGCATAAAGCAAGAATATAAACCCCGCGGTTGTAAAAAACGGGCGGGGTTTTTTATTATCTATAAATCACTGCAATGCAGCGCCTTTATGCATTGTATTTTGCTGGTGTAAAATTATTATATCCATTGGATTCAATAGAGGTATTCAATGAAGGTTCAGGATTGAGGAGGAATAGATGCGATATTTTTTGATATTGCTAATATTAATAATGATTCCCGGTTGTTCTAAAAACAATGAGCAACCGGTGCGGATCGTTGCGATTGGCGATTCGATAACCCAGGGGCGCGCGGCGGAACCGGCCACGCAGAGCTTTCGCTATCCGCTTTGGAAAAAGTTGGTTGAAACCGGGGTGAATTTTGATTTTGTCGGTTCGCTGACCGGCGGCTTTAAAGGCGACCCGGACTGGCCCGATTACAAGGGGCTGTCGTTCGACCGCGATCATGAAGGCCACTGGGGATGGCGGGCAGATGAAATTTTGGCGCAGCTGCCGGGCTGGTTAAACGGCTATACCCCGGATATGGCCCTGTTGCTGCTTGGCTCCAATGACCTGGATAACAACGAGGATGTTACCGGCACAACGGAAGAAATGGGCAAGATCATTGATCTGCTGCGCGCCGATAATCCTCAAGTGATTATCTTTTTGGGTTTGTCCATCAGCGAATGGCAGCAGTATCCAGAGTTGAGCGAATCATACATCGACCTGGCCCGGCAAAAGACAACTGACGAATCGCCGGTGGTAACTGTTCGGCACCATACCGGCTGGATCAGCGATCCACAGCAGCCGGGCACACATACGGTGGACTGGGTGCATCCGAATCAGGCCGGGGATTTGAAACTGGCGCAAAACTGGTTCCGGGCTATGGCGCCTTATTTAAATGTGAAAATAGCCAATCATCCGCCGGTGGCGCAGGTGATGACCAATACCATCACCGGCGCGGCGCCGTTGACGGTGAAATTTAACGCTTCCGGTTCCGCTGATCCGGATGGCAGTATTATTTCGTATGGCTGGCAGTTTGGCGACGGCAGCAACCATGCCGGCGGGATGAGTGTGAGCTATACATATACCACCCCCGGTGTTTATAAAGTGGAACTGGGCGTTACCGATAACGAGGGTGACGAAGGCCTGGCGCGGGTGGTGATTACAGTAAGTGAAAAGTAATAACAATTTTTTGGGCAGGGGCGAAGCATCTGTTCCTGATGATAAAGCGCTACGCACCTCGGACTTTGACTTTCAAATAACCAGATTAATCCCGGTTATTTTGAATATTTTTAATATCGAACAGATTCAAGGTACGTAGCGCTTTTACTTCGGCAAAGATGCTTTGCGCGGCTAAAACCGGTATAACTATTGCATAACACCGGTCACCGAACAGGGCTGTAGCTGACTTTTAGAAATGAACCATTGGAATGTTCTGTTCGAGATGCTCAGTTTAAAGAATTCGGCACGGTTGGTTTGTTTTCAAATTTTTCAAATCACAAAAGTATTGACAATTATTTAAAATTGTTTTACTTTGCTAAACCGGTTCAGCAAACGTTTAAGTTTAATCATAAAGCAATAATTGCGTATGAACGATTAACAGGAGGTAAGAATGGCGGAAGAAAAAAAGGTAACCCGCCGCAATTTCATGTCCACCAGCGCCAAAACAGCCGCAGGAGTGGCGGCAGCCACTACGGCTTTCAGCACAATCCCTGCGCGGGTATTGGGCGCTAACGACAGGATCAATATTGCGGTTGTGGGTATTCGCAGTCGCGGTGCGACGCATATTGAGGAATGGAGCAAAATTCCCAATGTGGAAATAACATATCTTGTAGACCCGGACGAAAATTTGTTTGCAAAAGGCGTAGCCGATGCCGAAAGATTGCAGGGTAAAAAACCGAAAACAGAGGTAGACCTGCGCAAGGTTCTGGAAGATAAAAATCTGGACGCAATATCAACCGCAAGTCCCGATCACTGGCATGCGTTACAGGCAATTTGGGCGTGTCAGGCGGGCAAGCATGTGTATGCTGAAAAGCCGCTCTCTCATAACATTTGGGAAGGCCGTAAAATGGTGGAAGCTGCGCGCCGCTATAACCGTATTGTACAATGTGGAATGCAAAACCGCAGTATTTTAGGTGTGCGCAAGGCCATGGAATTATTACATTCCGGAGAACTGGGCGAGATTTATATGGCCAAAGGGTTGTGCTTTAAACCGCGCGATTCCATAGGCCACATGGTGAATACACCTGTTCCTGCCGGCGTGCATTATGACCTGTGGCTGGGCCCGGCGCCGTATCGCCCTTTTAATCCCAACCGCTTTCATTATAACTGGCACTGGTTTTGGGACTATGGCTGCACCGATCTTGGCAACCAGGGCCCGCACCAGATGGACATTGCCCGCTGGGGTATGAATATCAATGAACTGCCGAAAAAGATAAAGTGTGTTGGCGATTATTTTGCATTTGATTCCGACCAGGAAACTCCAAATACCCAGCTTGCCACTTTTGAGTATGACGATGGCCGTATCGTTCAGTTTGAAGTACGCGGCGTATATACCAATAACGAGGACGGCATTCTTATCGGAAATTTGTTCTATGGCTCCAAAGGCTGGATGCGTCTGGATGGCGATAAATGGGCTACCTATATAGGCCGTAATAATGAACCGGGCCCGAAATATGACGGCGCCGGCTCGGTAGCCGACCCGATGAACCTGGCTGGCGCCGGTAGTTCTGCGCATTTTGTCAATTTTATCGACGCCATTCGCGCTAGTGACAGTTTCAAGCTGAACGCCGATGTGTTGGAAGGCCATTTATCTACCGCAATGTGCCACCTGGCAAATATTTCCAATCGTCTTGGCCGCGAACTGCAGTTTGACTCGCATAGCGAAAAGTTTATCAATGACGATCAAGCCAACGGCTATTTGACGCGTAATTATCGTTACCCGTATCTAGTTCCTGATAAAGTTTGAGTTCATCTTGCCAAAGCGGGACGGCCCTGCGCCGTCCCGCTTGTTTGGGGTTCTTCTGCATTTTAACCGTTTAAATTACTTTACCTGTTGCTGTTTTTTTTGTATATTTAATAAAGAGCATTTTGAAAAAAATTGTTATTTATAAATTATATTACCAGATTATAGACAAGAGAACAGCAAAGCGAGCTGATAAATGATTAAATCACTCAATATTTCACCGAAAGCGGGAGTAAAAGGATGAAAAGTAAAACCTCATTCAAACCTTTCCGGGTGTTACTGGTAGCCGGAATTATGTTGATCGCAATGGTATGGATTATGAATTGTACGACAATTAAAACAGCAACAGCAAAAGATTCGGAAATCGAAAAAAAGGTTGCTGCCCTGTTAGCGAAAATGACCCTTGAGGAAAAGATCGGCCAGATGATGCAGCAAAATCTGGGCGATGAACTGAATGAAGCGACCAAAGAAGCAATCCGCAAAGGGCAAATAGGCTCTTTTTTAAATGCCGGGAATGTGGAAATCAAAAACGAAATTCAGCGAATTGCCACAAGCGAAAGCCGGTTGGGAATACCGTTGATCTTTGGCCGCGATGTGATTCATGGTTACAAGACGATTATGCCGATACCGCTTGGTCAGGCCGCCAGTTGGAATCCGGCGCTGGTAGAAAAAGGCGCGCGGGTTGCCGCTATTGAAGCTTCCTCCCAGGGCGTGAAATGGACTTTTGCGCCAATGATCGATATATCCCGCGATCCGCGCTGGGGCAGAATTGCCGAATCCTGCGGTGAAGATCCATATCTTGCCAGCGCTCTGGGTGTTGCAATGGTACGCGGTTTTCAGGGCAAAGACCTGGCTGACCCGACCAGTATTGCCGCCTGTGCCAAACATTATGTCGGTTATGGCGCAGCCGAAGCCGGTAAAGACTATAATACGACCCTGATTCCCGAACGCCAGTTGCGCGATGTATACCTGCCGCCATTTCATGCGGCTGTTGATGCCGGCGTGGCAACTTTGATGAGCGCTTTTAACGATATAAACGGCGTACCCGCCTCCGGTAACGAATTCACCTTGCGACAGGTGCTGCGTAAAGAGTGGCAGTTCGATGGTTTTGTCGTCAGCGACTGGACCTCGATGACGGAAATGATTGCACACGGCTATTGCAAGGATGAAAAGGAAGTGGCTTTAAAATCTTTAAAGGCCGGTGTGGATATGGAGATGGTTAGCCAGAGTTACCTGCATGAACTGGAAGGGCTGGTAAAAGCCGGAAAAATTTCAGAAAAATTGATTGATGAAGCGGCCGCTAATATTTTGCGAATTAAATTCCGCACCGGTTTGTTTGATAATCCCATCACCGATACCGCCAAACCGTCCGTTATCCTTGCACCTGAACACCTGGCTGCGGCAAAAGATATCGCTGTGCAAAGTTTGGTTCTATTGCAAAATAAAAATAACCTGCTGCCCATTGCCAAAGACAAACGCCTGGCAATTATAGGCCCGCTGGCAGATGCGCCTTTGGATCAGATGGGAACCTGGGTTTTGGATGGTAATACAGCAGATGCTGTAACGCCGTTAAAAGCGATTCGGGAACTGATTGGCGAAGCCAATGTGATTTATGCCGCCGGTTTGGCTACCAGCCGCACCACTGATACTGCCGGTTTTGGCAAAGCGGTTCAGGCTGCTCAACAAGCCGATGTTGTGTTATTGTTTCTTGGTGAAGAACAAATTCTTTCCGGTGAAGCACATAGCCGCGCTTTTTTGAACCTGCCCGGCGCCCAGGAAGAACTGGTAGCGGCTGTTACCAAAACCGGCAAACCGATTGCCGCTATTATTATGGCCGGTCGTCCGCTCACTTTTAGAACTGTCGCCGACCAGGTGCAATCTATAATATATGCCTGGCACCCCGGTACCATGGGCGGCCCGGCGATTGCCGATGTGGTGTTTGGTATTGCCAATCCTTCCGGTAAATTGCCGGTTACCTTTCCGCGTACTGTTGGCCAGGCGCCGATCTATTATGCACACAAGAATACCGGTCGTCCGCCCTCTGCCCATGAACTGGGTATTCCATTGGGTACTCCGCTGGATCCGCAGGGCTTTACTTCCAAATACCTTGATGTTGATTTTACCCCGGAATATCCATTCGGTTATGGTCTTTCTTATACCAGGTTTGAGTATAGCAATATAAAACTTTCCGCCGATCAAATTAAAATGGGCGACAAGCTGACTGTTACCGCGGATATCAAAAATACCGGCAAGGTTATTGGTGAAGAGGTTGTGCAATTGTATGTACGAGATTTGTTCGGCAGCGTCACCCGTCCGGTCAAAGAGTTGAAAGGCTTTACCCGTGTGGCATTACAACCCGGCGAAAGTAAAACAGTATCCTTTGATTTGAGCACGGATGATTTGGCTTTTTATGATATTAATATGAAATTTACCGCCGAGCCGGGTGATTTTAATGTGTGGATTGGCGGTAATTCTGTTGATGGCGTGATGGCTGATTTTGCAATTGTTGATTAAGTTTTTCTGCATGATATAACAGGCATATTCCTGCGGGAACAGAAATTTCCAAATAATCAGACAATAACATTAAAAAGCGGTACTACCTGTTACCGGTAGGCCGCTTTTATATTTATTCAGCCGGGCAATTGTAAATAATTGTAAAATTTCAGATAGTAATTCTAGATATAAATTGACGGGAATTTGACAAATATTTAGGACGTGTTAATCTTTTGTTATATATCAGTTTATGCTCTATGCGAAATACCGAATTTTCTCGCTTTTTTTGATTGCTGCATAACTTGCAGGTCGTAATTTGCCGGGGGATAATCATTTCGTTAAAATTTTATTTGATTTGAGCGAAAAATTTTGTTATTTAAGTTCGGTAAAAGGCATAATCTTTATATGCTAATAGTAACATTTGTTTCCATATTGCCGGAAGCGGCTCGACTGGCCCCTGACTGATTGTTTTAGTATGGAGGATTGAATAAGAGTTAGTACTTTATAGATTATTGAGAATGTTAAATATTTCTAAAGGATTAATGGTTTTTTTAATTTTCATTATCCCTGTTTGGACTGGTTGGCGGAGGTTTTTTAGATGATAAAAATGTGGCGTTATCTCTGGTTGTTTTTTTTGTTACCTGTAACGGCAACAGCTGCGGAATGGACTAACTTTACTGCCCAAAACAGCAGCCTGCCGGATAATCATGTTAACGCAGTTTGTATTGACGGTTATAACAGAATCTGGTTTGGTACCGGCAACGGGCTGGCTTTGTTTGATGGTTCAACCTGGCGGGCATTTACAACCGCTTCAACCAATGCCATGCTGGCTGACAATTATATTAATGATTTGGTTTATCAGAATTCACCCCAGGGCAAACAATTGTGGGTAGCAACCCGCAATGGAATATCCACGCTGGATATTTCCGCTGCTGAGGCAGTTGTATTCTCTACATTATACCGGTCAAATAACAGTTCGCTGGTTTCCAACACTGTCAATGCCCTTGCAGTCGATCCCGGCCACGTTCGCTGGTTCGGCACCGATCAGGGAGCCAATAGTTTCACCGGCAGCCAGTGGGGAACCTATACGGAGCAAAATTGGTGGCTGGACTCTAATATGATAAAATCCATGGCCGCCGGCCCCGATGGCATGGTTTACCTGGGTACTGAAGGTACCGGCGTTGCGCGTTTAAAAATGGATCCTGTTGACGGCATCACTGCGGCTTCAACAATCGATTGGGCCTGGAGCGGCAAGGAAGACCCGGAACACAACAAACTGGTATCGGACAGCGTCTATTCGATATTGATCGAAGCCAATGGCCATCAATGGTTCGGCACCGACCACGGCGTATGCCTGCATACCAGTTACAGTACCGAACGAGACTGGAAAACCTATACCACCGCACATGGTCTGATTAATAATTTTGTGCAGGCCATAGCCCGTGATAAACAAGGCAATATGTGGTTCGGCACCAAAGCGGGCGTTTCCCGGTTTGACGGCACAGCCTGGCATACTTTAACAACTGCCAACGGACTGGCCGGAAATGAAGTGTTTGATATTGCGGTTGGCGCCAATGGCGCTGTTTGGTTCGCCACCAACGCTGGAGTGTCACGATACCTGGCGGAGGGCGCGGCTATTGCAGAAACTCCGATGCAAACTCCGGCAGCGGTTAGCATTAACAGCTATCCGAATCCGTTCAACATGTCCACAACTTTTGAATTTACTTTACCGGTTTCGGGAATGACCTGTATTACAATCTTTAATATCACCGGGCAAAAGATCCGGTCGCTTGTTGAAAACCATTATTCATCCGGGCATTACAATATAATGTGGGATGGCCGAGATGACAGAGGGTTTGCAGCCCAATCCGGCATTTATTTTGCATCTTTAACCTCGGCAGGATTTAGCACAACCTGGAAGTTGATTTTGGCCAGGTAATTAAATAAAGGAAAATGAAACAGTATTCTATAAAAGGTGAAATGCTATGAAAAATCCGAATGACAGAAATGAACAGGAAAAGCGCGCATTAAATCGTTACCCCCATTTTTCCCGGCGGCAGTTTTTAACCTCGGCAGGTTTGGCAACTGCCGGATTATTAGCGGGCGCCTGCGGCAAAGACAGCCCGACAGAGCCCAAAAAGACTACGCCCAAAGTATATCCGGAGGGTTCTTCCAAAGTAGCTACAGCCAAACTGACGAGTTATGACCTTTCTACACTAAAAAGCTCAATTCAAACCATGCTGGAACAGATTGGCGGTGTGGGTGATATTTTAAAAAGCGGCGATACAGTCGGTATCAAGATTAATCTTACCGGCGGGGCCGGCAGCGCTTCTTCCTATGAGCGTTCATCCGGTTTACCGGTGGGCGAAACATACTGGACCAACCCGGTAGTTTTGCAAGCCGTCTGCGAACTGATGAAAGATGCCGGCGCCGGCACGATATACGTGCTGGAAGCCATTTATGATCAGGCGTCTCTGGATAGTTTTGGTTATTCAGATGTTATTAACCATGTGGGCGCGACCTTTGTGGATTTGAACGGCAAAGCCCCTTACAGCGGGTATGCCTCACGTCCCGTTGGCAATTATAAATTAATCTATCCCAATCTCACTCAAAACGGCGTTTTGAATGACCTGGATTGTTTTATTTCGCTGCCCAAAGCAAAGGTGCATATTGGCGCAGGGGTAACTCATGGCATGAAAAATCTGGTTGGAACTTTGCCTATGCCTGCAGGAATTTATAATAATGTTGGTGACAGTAACCGGTCGAAAATTCATAATCATCGGGATAAATTTGAGGGTAACCCGGATAGTAACCTGTGCCGGGTAATTCTTGATCTGAATCATGCCACGCCAATTAACCTGGTGATCAACGACGCGGTTAAAACCGTGCTCGGTAGTGAAGGCCCCTGGAATCGTCAGATCAATCCTAAAAGTTTTAACCGCCTTGTTGCCGGTAAGGATCCTGTAGCAGTAGATTCCATTTCCACCAAAATAATTGGTTACGACCCCATGGCAGCCGACATGACCAAACCATTTACAACATGTATTAATTATCTTAAAAAGGCTTCGGAACTGGGCATGGGCAATTATGACCTGGATATGATCGAGGTGGTTGGCGCAGGAATTTAAGCAGTAAACCAATTCTGTTTTGGTAAACTCGGTTGTCATCCCCTGGTTGTTTGTAAATCACTCCGGGGGAATGTAAAATTTTTTTGGAGACAAGATGAAAAAGAGCAAGTTTTTTATATGTTTGGTTTTTTTAATGTCATTTGTTCCAGTCTTGCAAACCATTTGGGCGCAATCCCCGGTGCCGGATGGCGCAGAAGTAGATAAAATAGCCGGTGGTTACCAGTTTGTGGAAGGCCCGTTGTGGCGGGAACCCGGCTATCTTATTTTTAGTGATATTAATGGCAATACAATCTATAAATGGTCGCCAGATGGCGGTAAAGAAACTTTTTACACCCCGTCGGGTAATTCAAACGGCCTGGCGGCGGATTTGCAGGGACGGGTGCTGATGGCCCAGCATGGCAACCGGCAGATTGCCCGGCTGGAGGATGACGGCTCAGAAACACCCCTGGCAACCCATTATGATTCCAAACGGTTAAACAGTCCCAACGATATTGCGGTTAAATCGGACGGTTCCATCTATTTCACAGATCCGCCTTACGGGATTAATGCCTGGCAGGAGGAACTGGGTTTTTACGGTATTTTCCGGTTAACGACGGAAGGTGAACTGATCCTTTTGGACAATAGCTTGTCCCGGCCTAACGGTATTGTTTTTTCCCCGGATGAAAGCAAACTGTATGTGAATGATTCCCAGGCCAGAAAAATTTATGTGTGGGATGTGAAAGCGGACTATGGCATTGAAAATAAAAAATTGTTCGCCACCATGACCGGCAACGGCTCAGCTGACGGTATGGAAATGGATAGCAATGGCAATATTTATTCTGCCGGCCCCGGCGGGGTATGGATTTACAATCCGGACGGCGCTCTGCTGGATAAAATTGACGTCCCGGAGCAAACCACCAACGTAGCCTGGGGTGATTTGGCTCGCAACACCTTGTATATCACTTCCGGCACCAGCATATACAGCATAACCTTGAACGCAACCGGTGTGCAAACCGGGATCATTCAAAAGGATAGAGCGGCATTACCGGCAAGTATTGAATTGTATGCAAATTACCCCAATCCGTTCAACCCGGTAACCACAATTTCTTTCCGTCTGGAAAAACCCCAGTATGTAACCATGCAGATATTGAATATTCATGGAAAAATTGTTCGTGCTTTTGCCGGGGAGTATTATCCACAGGGAATTCACAACCTGGAGTGGAACTCGTGTGATGATTTCGGAAAACCGGTCGCCAGCGGGGTATATTACTGCCGGACAAGTTCGGGCCATACCAGCCAAACGATCAAGATGTTGTTATTGCGATAGCTGGTAATATTATAATAAAGCCCGGCGAAAGCCGGGTTTTTGTATAGCGCGTATGATTGTCATCTGTACGGGGTTTGACCCGAACCGGCCGAGATCAAGTATGAAGGCGAGCTGTAAATCAGGAGATTCAATTTATAAAGAGAGAAAAAATTCCGGGCGGTTTTTAATGCCCACCCGGAATTAACGATGATCAACCGTTATGTTTGGATATTATCAATGGTTATTCATTTTTATCGGCAACCTGACGTTGTTTTGACAGCGAACTGTTAATGAGACCAATGCCAATCAACACCAGGAGCAGCGGCCACATATTTTTTATCAAATGTATCGTCTTGCTGCTCAAATCAAGTGTTTCCAGAAAGAAATTCAGTCCGAGTAGAGTAAAAAAACCACCGGGAATCAACACACCCCAGTCACGCGGGTTGAAAAGGAACATAACGATAAAGCCAACGCCGAACGCCAGCATAAAAACCGGCCAGGTATCGCCAAACCAAAAGTAATTAAACACATCAAAATTTTGCAGTAAATAAAAGGCGCCAAGGGTGCCAAAAAACCCTCCCCAGAACGAATTGCCTTTTTTACCGGTAAAAGCGCTGTAAAATGAAATCAGGCTTATGGCAATAAGAATATAGGGAACCGCTTCATCCCAGCCAAAGTTAATTATATTCAGCTTGTTTAATAATAATATAATACCGATGACGATAAAAAAAACACCGGTAATGATGGAGGAAAATTGGTTACGCATTTCACACCTCCGCAGTATTTTTATTGTCTTGCTTGACAGAAATTTCCTGGTTTATTGGCCTGGTCAGCGGTTCTTCAGGAGCCAGCAGAATCAGGGCGATATAAATACCAATACCAAGTACAATGTGGGTTAGAAAAGTCATAATAATAAAGCTAATCCGAATCACATTAACATCCACATTCCAGTAATGGGCCAGGCCGCCGCACACGCCGGCAATCATGCGGGTCGATCTGCTGCGATATAACCTGGTTTTGCCTTGCTCATCCGGTGCATCGGTATCGGGCGATTGTTTATCCTTTTGCATGGTATAGTAAATATACCACCCGCCAAAGGCAATGAGAATTAACGGCCAGAAGGTATGCCAGTGAAATGGCCAGAAACCATACCAGCGCCAGTGAAACGGCCAGAGAAAGTTAAAAATATTGTTAAATAAAAACATCACTCCGATGAAAACAACCGCAATTCCGACGAAAAGTCCAAAATCATTATTTTTTGGCCGGGCTGCAGGAGGGAGACCTGCATGTTGCGGATTCAAGGGGACAAAAATAAGGCAAACGATATAAGCCAAAAGACCAATACCGTTAAGCAAAACAGCTAATGACCATAAAACGCGAACCAGGGTGGGATCAATGTTTAAATAATCGGCAACCCCGCCGCAAACTCCGCCAATCATTTTCTGCACGCCGGAGCGATAAAGCTTTTTTGTATTTGTTGACTCGGTCATATATTGCCTCGCATGATTAGATCAATACATTTTACTATCTCTTACAAATACGCAATTCGCCGGGTAAATGTTTCATACGCTCACCCGTGTGTGGCAATTCTGATTGTTGAATGGTTGAAACCCGCCTAATTATGCTGTTCCGCTTTACCGGTCATGGGCACAAACCGCACGCCGATCAGGTCTTTGCTGGAAACTGTGCCGTCCGGTTTTTTGGTGACCATGATCAGTTTTTGAAAGGAATCGCCGACGGGCAGAATCATTTTACCGCCGGGTTTCAATTGCTCTACCAGGGGCTGTGGTATTTCTAGCGGCGCAGCGGTGATAATGATGGCGTCAAAAGGCGCGGCTTCCGGCCACCCGGCATAGCCGTCACCACAGCGGCCCTGAAAGTTGCTATAACCCTGTTCCGCAAGGGTCTGCTGTGCTGTTTTACACAACGGCTCGACAATCTCTATCGAGTATACCTCTTTAACCAGTTCGCATAATATAGCAGCCTGGTAACCAGAGCCGGTGCCAATTTCCAGCACCCGTTCCTCTCCGGTTAATTCCAGAGCTTCCGTCATAAATGCAACAATATATGGTTGGGATATGGTTTGCCCATAGCCAATAGGCAGAGGGTTGTCTTCATAGGCATGATATAAATATTTTGCGGGGACATATTTGTGGCGCGGCACTTTGCGCATAGCTTGCAGCACGTTTTTGTTGCGTATATGGCGGGCCTGGATCTGGTATTCCACCATCTCGTTACGGCTTGTAGCAAAATCATCTTTAATATTGCTGCCGGTTTGAGTTTTTTTTTCTCTGTCATTCATGCAAAAACTCCCCAGGATGACAAGAAGCAATGTCAGGATCAATGGTTTCATATATAAAACACTCCCTGAAAACCAAACAGGTGTTCATTATATTATCCTGAATTTCAAATGCTGCCGCGGCTTATTCTCCAGGGTTATGCAGCTGGAAATCTGGCATGAGTACTTAACCACTGGTCATTCATACGGCGCAAGCGTTTACTAAGAATGCCGGCCATATTGGTCAGCATTTTATTTGCCAGCTCGGTATGCTGTGTGAAAAGCTGCTTCAGGTCGTTATAGCTAAAATAGAGCACCCGCACATTACTTTTACAGCGCGCGGTTGCGGAACGGGTGGTCTTTTCAACAAAAGCCATTTCACCGAAAATTTGCCCCTTTTTCACGGTAACAATTTGCCTGGGTACGGGTAAAAAGGAGGACATGATGCGCCGTTCGATGCAGACCTTGCCTTCCATTAACAAATAGAATTTGTCTCCCTGTTCATTTTCGGTAAAGATAACCTCATCTTTATAATAATGTTGCTCTCTGGCGATTTCTGCAAGTTTTTGCAGATCGTCCTGTGATAAATCCTGTGCCAGGATCGAATTCGCCAGTTCGTCGTATATGCTCATTGACAGGTAATCCCTCTATGTTTGTTTTAAATCTCTTCTGCGCTGCCTGCTTGCGGGTATTGATTTGCATAATAACCGGGTTGCAAGGCAGATTTTATACGCCAGCAAGCCGATTTTATCTGTTATTATATCAGTTTGTTTTGTACCGTCATAAATACACGAAACGTTGGCATGTGCGTACCGATAAAATAATATATTTCATAAATTGTAAAAAATCAAGACCTGTTTCTGAATTTTTCCAATATCTTTTTATGGCTGGCAAAAGCAATTTTACCCGGCAAATTGTCGACCGGATAAAAACCGGCTTCTGCGGCGTCATCACCGGCGTCAAGCTCGCCACCGATCAATTCGGCTTCATAGATAACCAGCACAATATTGGACCTGTGGTCTTCACAGGTCCCGGTAACATCCAGCAGTTGTTTAATTCGCACATTCAGTCCGGTTTCCTCGGCGGTCTCGCGTATCGCTGCTTCTGCGGGGGTTTCATCATGTTCTACAAAACCGGCCGGCAAGCTCCATTCTCCGGCATGCGGTTCAAACTTTCTTTTGACCAACAGCGCTTGTTTGTTCTGCATTACCACCACCGCAGCAGCCGGCAAAGGGTTTTGATATTGAATAAAACCGCATTTCTCGCATACCATGCGGTTACGGCCATCCTGAAATTTTTTTATTAGAATTTGTCCACATTGGGGACAATATTTATAGTGCAACTATCCTCCAGTCAATCACGATTTTTTTCCAGGTATTCTTCAAGAGCATCGATAATTGCATTGGCGCAGCGGCCAGGGTATTTTTTGCTCAAGATCAGCATTTCTTCTTCCGGGTGCATCATAAACGCCGGTTCAATCAGAATTGCCGGCATTTGCGTAGGCCGGCACATCGCCAGGTTATCGTAAAACAGGCCGAAATTTGGCAATTTGAATTCCTGCAATAGTTTGTTTTGCACCAGCCGGGCCAGATCGCAGCTCTGTGGATGAAAATAATAAACACTCGTACCCCGGCTTGAAAAAGGATTTATGCCATCTGGAATAGCATTGTGATGCAGACTGAGCAAAAAATCCGGGTTGAGTATTTCCGCCAAACGCTTGCGACCCGCCAGCGAAATGCCGTCCTCTTCGTGGGTATAAAATACAAAAGCCCCTTTTTTGCGCAGTTTTTCACCCAGTTCCCGGGCCAGGATCAGGTTAACATCTTTTTCCATAGCGCCGGTTGGCCCTACCGCGCCCTTGTCCGGCGTGTGACCGGGATCGAGGACAATGAATGTGTTTTTTAGCGGCGAGGAAAACCATCCCGTTTTGGCCGGGCTTTTTTTAATATCCAGTTCAAAATGCCCTTGTTCATTAAAACGGGTTTGGTAGCCCCATTGCTGCTTTTGTTGTAAATGGATTGTCAACATATATACTTCCGGAGATTCCTGGTTCCAGCGAATTTCCCGGATGAGCGGGTCGTCGCAATCAAAGCGCATCCAGTCCGTATCGGATATGACCCCGTAAAACCGCACAGTCATTGTACGGTTGGCAATATTCTGCTCTACCCGAAATGGTAGCTTTTCCCTGGTATTGACGGTAACCCTGGTAAACCCGGCAAAAGACCGGGTACGCACTACATTGACAATGATCTGCGGCGGGATCGTTCCGGACGGCAGCTGCCTGGTACTTGTTATTTGCACCCAGGCTTCTTCGGCAGGGGAGAGACGCGCCCGTAAAAAATCGCCTTTTTGGCCGGTGATCCACAATTTGGTGGCGCGTGGCAGAAAATAATAATAGCCGGTATTGCGGGCAGTCCGCAGCACGGTTTCTTCCGGCAGCAGTTCCACCATTTCAGGAATTTGCGGGTCGATTAAATCAACAGTCCCGGTGGCGGTCGATGTTACAATTTCCCCGGAATTTCTGCCCAGTTGCATAATGATTCGGGCGTTGCGGCAGCTATCGCCGGGCTGGAGCACATAACTGCCGGTATATAACCCGCAGATATTTCCGGTAACCGGTGGCTTGATGTCGCCAAAAATAAATTCACTTAAATAATATTCCGGCGCCGGGGCGTTTTCGGCCATCGGGATTGGCGTTTGAATGCCCTCCACAAAGCAAACTGCAGAGCATCCGGGTGTGCCCCGAAAAGAGACCCGCAGTAAATCTCCGGGTAATAACCGGTAAACCACATTCGGGCGTTCCGAGCCCGCTACAATCTGCAGGTTGTCGGTGGATGGGGTTTGTAAGGGCAGGGGGATATAAACATTTCGTTGTGTCCGCGCCGTGTCTGTTTTGCTCACTGCAACACAATTAAATGCAAAATTTCCCGGTTCTATCGGCAGCCAGGCAAGAAATGCGCCGTTGGAATAGACCCGAATCGGGTGTCCGTTGATCGACAATGCTGTTTTGGCAGGGGTAACATTGCCGAAAATAAAGGTGGAATCTCGCGAGGTGGCGCTAATAGTATCCCCCTCCTTTGGATATACGACCTGAATTTTAACGGCATATACCGGCAGTGCAAGGAAGAAGATAAACGCGATAAGGCAATAATGTATATTAATTTTGTTCATTCTCATAAATTCAATATAGTTTTTTATTTTAGAATAAACAAAATTTTTTCGTCAGGGTCAATTATTTTTTTATTGCGGCAATAAAAATATCTTCCAGGGTTGCGCTGCTGCCAAACTGTCGGTGCAGGTTTTCCATGCTATCGTCTGCAACTATTTTACCCTTGTTGATCATGACTACGCGGGTGCACAGTTTTTCCACAGTTTCCAGAATATGCGAGGAAAAGATGATCGTTGTTCCTTGCCGGTGCAGTTCTAACAGCATTTTTTTCAGGGAAAAGATGATTTCCGGATCAAGGCCGCCGGTAGGCTCATCCAGCAGCAACAACGGCGGCTCAGCCAGGAGCGCTGCGGCAAGAGCGATCTTTTTCTTCATACCGTGCGAATAATCGGCAATGATCTCTCCGGCTTTGTCTTGCAGGGCCAGGTTCTGCATTAAACATACAATTCTGTCATCGAGCATTTTTTTATTCAAGCCGCGCATCCGCCCGGTGAATTGCAGATATTCTGCTCCGGTCAGGTAATCATACAATACCGGCGGTTCGGGTGAATAGCCGGTTAACTGCCGGGTTTCAACCGGTTTTTCAAGGATGTTCATGCCATGAATTGTAATTGTGCCGGATTCAGGACGAACCAGCCCCATTAATGATTTTAACAGGGTTGTTTTTCCGGCGCCGTTGGGGCCAATCAGGCCGATGAACTCGCCCTTGCCGACATGTAAACTCAATTCATCCAGAGCGCGGATTGTTTCATAATCTTTACATACTTTGTTAATATCAATCATTGATGATCTCCACATGATTAACTCGTTTCAACACCAGCAATATAGCGGCATAACCAAATAGTAAAAATCCAATTGTAATAAGAGGAGAAAGCAGCACTGTAAAAAATGCCACGGCGAGGATTAAATATAAATTATACCAGATAACCGCATACCGTGGATATGGATAGGAAAACAAGGCAAAATTGGTTTGTACAAAGATCAGGGTAAAGGCAATAAACAGCGCCGCTGCCATGATTTGATAAAGAGTCGGGTCGGCCAGCCCAAACCTGATCATATAAACAATAGCTCCGGCAATAACCATCCACAATATCGGTAAAAATGACAGCCAGAATTTGCTCCACCAATAAACGCCAGCTTTTACCGGCAGGGAACGAATGATGGATAAATTTTCAGAGCGCTGCTCGACAAAGCGAAAAGAAGCATTGGCCAACACCCAGGCGGCAGCGATGATGATCGAAATGTACCACTGAATACCGTCGCCGGCAATTGTGGATTTGCCGATCCCCGCAACCAGCACAATCAACAACACGAGAAAAATCATTAAAAAGGATTTGTAATTACGAAACATGTAGGTACAGTCTTTTACTACCAATGTTTTGAGGCGAGGGGGAGTTAGAAAAGAGTATACCTTGAACAATACATTGCCGGTCTGGAACCTGGCTTTGGCTTGTTTCGGCGCCAGCCGTTCCGGGTATTTTTTGGCAAGGATTTTTAAAATTCGCAGCATGGTAAAGCCGGCCGCAATAGTCATTGCCGGCATGGAAATGGCATACAACCATTGAAAATGAAAAGTTTGTAACTGCCCGGCAAAGATCACAGAGAGTATTAACAGGGCTGCCATTATAATGGCAATAAAAAAAGCAGCTGTCTGGTGGGGAAAAGTGATTGCCAGGTACAGCAGGAAACCTGAAAAAAACGCGAAAAAATACCAGCCGGAGCAAGCCACTGCCAGCAGCACAAAATTGCCGCTAGTCATTTCCGTATAACGGGCGAACAGAAAATACAACATAAACCACACCGGATAAAACAGCGCCGGGGGCAAACAGAGGTCGAGCAGCCGTTCGCGGGCAAAAACAGACCGGGATACCGGCAGGGCCAGCAGAATTTCGTTTTTGCCGGTACGCAGCCATTTGTTGGTCAGCGTATAACCGGTCATTAGCAGGGAGAGGATAAAAATTTGGCTAAACATCAGGAATTTGTGCCAAACCTCCACCTGGCCTTTGACATTCAGGGTCCAGCTAAACTCCCGATTCCAGGTAAAAAAACAATAAAACAGCAGAAAACCGGAGAACAGGATGATCTCGATACGGGTTACCAGGTCAAGCCGTTTTTGTGTGTAATTTTTTACTATCCGGGCATAGCGCCATAAATCAATCAAGAGATAATTCATCGTTTAAATCCTGTTATATCCTTGGGCATTGATGTTTTGGTGAAAATAAATTTACTGTCTGTAAAATTTAGTTTTAAACAAGAGGTTACGGTTTATGTTCCATTTTATAATATTTCTCATTATCTTACGGAGAGCCGTGAGTTTAGTTCCATAAAAAACCGGCATGGACAAATAAATGAATGTGGATTAATTGAAATGATCAATGGGAATGCAAATCGGCAATAACGAGGAAAAATGATTAAAAAAGGTCTGATCTATATTTTGTTCCTGGGCCTCCTCTTGACAGGATGTGCGGCGCATAGCAATTTGCAGCCGGTGGGGGCAAAAAAACTGGAAGCAAATTGCAGTATTGGCGGGCCGGTTGTGAAAGCTTTTGGCGCGCATATTCCAATTCCTTATGCAACCGGCGGCGTCAATTATGGTTTTGCCGATAATCTGGATTTTAATGGCTCTCTGCACCTGCTGCCGCTTGGGTATGGTGTTTTAGGCGGTGATTTTGGCGCTACCTGGTTTCCTTTGCTGAATGATGGAGTGATCCCCACTGTGGGCTTGCAAGGCCGGCTGCTCGCCCTTGCCAGTTTGAAAAGTGGAATTGGCGACCGTTTTCGGATTTATCCAATATTTTCCGGTGCGGCAGCCTGGCAATGTGGTGCGGGTTACGCTTATACAGGCCTCGATACCACGATTCCATTCTCTTACGCCGATTTTGATGAGGATGCAGAAAAGGTTATTTTTTCTCCGTTCATTGGCTATAAATGGAAACTGGGAGAAAGAACCTGGCTTTACACTGAACTGAAATGGAACGGCGCCAATATTCGTACCGACCAACTGGCAGTTGAATATCTGCCGGTTTCCAGGCATGGCGCACTTTCAACTCTCTTTTCCATTGCAAGGAGCTTTTAATGAAGAAAGCGCTATTACTATTTCTGCTCATGCTGACTCTGTTACTGGCCTGTACTGTGGACAGCTTTTTATTTAATGAAAAAAAAATCAGCCGCTATACCCTGCCCGGCAACACGATACCGGAGACACACATACACCAGGTCACTTTTAACAGCGAGGGCAATACCCTGTACGGCTATTGGGTGGAATCCAACGGCAGCCGCCCCGGTTTGAGTATATTATACTGTCACGGCAACAAGCATAATATTGATAATTATTGGGATCGGGTGTTGTTTTTGTATGAACTCGGTGTGAATATTTTTATTTTTGACTATCGCGGCTTTGGTCTCTCGGAAGGTTCTTCTACGGAGCAGAGTCTGTACCGGGACGGCGATGCCGCGCTGCATTATGTTCTTGAAGAGATGAAAATACCTGCCGATTCCCTGTGCCTGTATGGTTATTCCCTGGGTAATGTGGTTTCAATCTACCTGGCATCAGACAAGGTCGACCCTATGGTTTTGATAGCCGAAGCGCCGTTTGCCTCTGCCAACTCGCTCACCCAATCCGGCGTGGGTCTCGATTTGCCGGTTGGCTGGCTGACAAAAGGTGATTTTAACAATGCCGATAAAATAAAACATATTAACACCCCGTTGCTAGTGCTGCACGGAACCGATGATGATTTTGTCCGCTATCGCGATAATGGCCGGGTGGTTTTTCAAAACGCACCGCAGCCCAAAACATTACATTTAATAGAGGGCGCCAACCATACCAATATTCCACAGATCATGGGCTTTGCAAAATACCGTCAGGTTTTGCAGGAATGGTTTGACAATCGTTTAGACAAATAAAAAAGCTGCTTGACAAAACCATTGAAAACTGTTAATTTCTGATTCAGTAAGAATTATTTGCTTATTTATATAAACAGGAGAAACCAGCATGTTACGCTTTTCCGCTAGCGCCGTCTCGATGCGCTCATCTGCCATTCGTGAACTGATGAGCCTGGCTACCCGGCCGGATATGATCTCTTTTGCCGGTGGAATGCCGGGAAATGAATTGTTCCCGGTCGCCGAAATGGATGAAATTTTTAACAAACTTTCGGTTGACGTCAAACGCACGGGGTTTCAATACGGCCCCACCACCGGTTACCCGCCGCTGCTGGAGGCGCTGCAGGATTATTTACGGCAAAAGGGAATGCCGGTTGACTCGAACCATTTGATCATTACCACCGGTTCTCTGCAGGCGATTAATATGATCGCCAAAGTATTTATCGACCCGAATGATCGCGTAATCCTGGAAAATCCTGCTTTTATCGGCGCCATTTCAGCTTTCAAGTCATACCAGGCAGCATTGGATCCGGTAAAAATTGATGATGAAGGCATTGTACTTGAAGATTTACGTTCTGCTTTGCGCGACAAGAAACCCAAAGCAAAATTATTATATATAACTCCCTATTTTCACAATCCGGCCGGTATTATATACAGTCAAAAAAGAAAAACGGATTTGCTGGAATTGCTGAAAAAAGAAGATATTGTGCTGCTTGAAGACGATGCGTATGGGGAACTGTATTTTGATGCTGCAGATAAGGAATTAACCCGGCCGCTAAAAACCATGAACAGCGGTTCACTGCCGATCTGTTATACTTGTTCTTTTTCCAAATATATCGGGCCTGGTTTGCGCCTTGGTTGGCTGTTGGCGCCGCCGGAAATCGCGGAAAAATGTGAACTGGCCAAGCAATCTCTTGATGCCTGTTCCTCAACTTTTACCCAGGTGCTGGCGCATGAATTTTTGGTTCAAGGAAAAATGCAGACCTACCTGGAAAAAATGCGCGTTATTTATGCCCGTCGCGCTAACACGATGTTGAATGCCCTGAAAGAGAACATGCCCGCAGGAATAAGCTGGACCCAGCCACGCGGCGGTTTTTACATCTGGGTGACGCTGCCGGAAAATATGGACGCGACGGAAATTCTCAAGATAGCGATTGCCAATGGCGCAGTTTTTGTAATTGGCAGCACGTTTGATCCGCTGGGCGTTAAAAACAATTGCCTGCGGCTGTCGTTCTCGCACACCCCGGAAGTTAAGATTGAAGCGGGAATTAAAATTGTTGCCGAGGCATTGAAACAATATATGGCGAAAAAAAGTTAACGATAAAACAAAAAGAGTCAGGGGAAATAGTTTTGAAAATACGCATCATCACCGTCGGCAAACCGGAGAATAAAAATTACCAGGAGTTATGCGCTATGTATATGCAGCGCATAACTCACTACAATCAGGCAACCCTGGAACATGTGAAAGGGGAAAGAATAAGCGGGCAATCCGCAAGCCTTTTAATGCGGAATGAAGCGGAACGATTGCTGCAAAAATTAACCCCGCAGGAATTTGTAATAGCTCTGGATAAAAGCGGCAGCAGCATGACATCAACAGAATTTGCCGGATTTATTGAGCAGAAAATGCTGCACAGCGCCAAAACTCTTACTTTTATAATTGGCGGCCCGCTTGGTTTGGCGCCTGAGCTGTTATCGAGGGCCAATATGCAGCTCTCTTTTTCGGCAATGACTCTTGCCCACGAACTGGCGCTCACCCTGTTGCTGGAACAATTATACCGCGCCTGCACTATACTGCGCGGAGAAAAATATCACAAATAAATAAAAAAAACCATCATGCCAACAGACTCTGATGGTCAATAATGCCCCCTGAAACTGTTTCAATACCTCCTGGTTGTAACAAGAGGTTGTATCAATGTTACGCTATTCCAAAATTTCCAAAGTTGCGTGTTTTCCAGCTTTGCGAGCAACTGCGCTTAAAATGACGCGTATAGCATGAGCGGTGCGGCCGTTTTTGCCGATTACTTTACCCATATCCGGTTGATCAACTCGTAACTCATAAACAACAGTCGTTTCTCCAAACACTTCTGTTACTTTTACTTTGTCGGGATTGTCAACGAGATGCTTAACAATGTGTTCTACGAATTCCTTCATAACCAAAAGCCCCTTCTGGCTGAAAAATCATTACCCGTTCTAGTTTATTAGCTGTCCTTTAGTTTTTGCGCAAACAAGCCCTGTTTCAATAACTGCCGGCAACCTCCTTATAGTAATTATGGTGAATTGCGTATCTTTATTATTTATAATTTATTATATTTAATGAATATATTTATTACCTTGTTAAATGTCAAGTAAAAAATGAATGGTTTTCATTTTTTTTTCAGAATTGTACTAAATAATTACCAAAAAATTACTTTTTTTCCGATTCGATGTTGGTGGTTCTGTTTGGAAACGACTGTATAATGTACATACTCGAAAAAAATAATATATTTGTTTGAATTCTGCTGTGTAAAGAGTAACCACTTTTTCTTTTCCTTTTTATCATCCCGGCGGTTATCACTGTGTTATTTGCAAAATACAGCAGGGATGCAGAGAAAATCATAAACTGAGTGATATAAAAAACAGCGCTTTCTTTTACTGTATGTTATCCTGATATAATCCGTTATTCGTTAGCAGAGCAACGCCAGAAAAGCTCAAGACTGGAACATTTTTAGTATTTATTATCAGAATCAATCAGGGTTTGCTGAGTTATAAATTATTGTAAAGTAATTATTTACAAAAAAGAATAATAAAGAGAGTAATTATTTTATTTTATTATCGAATCCTTTACTTAACAATGGTTTTATGAGAATTATTCAATTATGTGAATTTTTTTCTTGCTTTTTATTTTTAATTGAGTATATTATACTATTATTAGCACTCTATGTGTGTGAGTGCTAACAAAAAGATGAATAAAAATAACCAAGGAGGAATATCTATGAACATTAAACCATTGGCAGACAGAGTTGTTGTCAAGCCGGTTGAAGAAAAAGAAACAAAGCAGGGAAGCATTATTATTCCCGATACCGCCAAAGAAAAACCGCAACAGGGCACAGTCATCGCTATTGGCCCCGGCAAAATTGCAGAAAACGGCGCCAAAATAGCAATGGAAGTCAAAGTTGGCGACAAGATATTATACGGTAAATATTCCGGTACAGAAGTAACCGTAGATGGTGAAGATTATTTAATTATGCGCGAAAGCGATATATTGGCAGTGATCTAATCTAGTATTAATTATATCAAGATATGAATGGAGGATATTGAAATATGCCTAAAATTATCAAATTTAATGTAGAAGCAAGAAACGCCCTGAAAAATGGCGTCGATCAGCTTGCTGATGCTGTCAAGGTAACCCTTGGACCCAAGGGCAGAAATGTAGTAATTGACAAGAAATTTGGCGCACCGACCATTACCAAAGACGGCGTTACCGTTGCAAAAGAAGTTGAACTGGAAGACCCGCTGGAAAATATGGGTGCGCAGATGGTTAAAGAAGTCGCTTCCAAAACCAGCGATATTGCCGGTGACGGCACCACCACAGCTACTGTTTTGGCACAGGTTATCGTGCGCGAAGGTTTAAAGAATGTTACCGCCGGTTCCAATCCTGCCGCCATCAAACGCGGTATTGAAAAAGGTGTAAAAGCGATTGTTGCTGAATTGAAAAAAATGAGCAAACCACTGCCAGGCAAAACTGAAATTGCCCAGGTTGGTTCGATCTCTGCAAATAACGATATTGAAATTGGCAACCTGATTGCAGATGCAATGGAAAAAGTCGGCAAAGACGGCGTTATCACCGTTGAAGAAGCCAAAACTACCGATACCACTCTTGAAGTTGTTGAAGGTATGCAGTTTGATCGCGGTTACCTGTCCCCCTATTTTGCCACCAACCAGGAAACCATGGAAGCAGTTCTGGAAGAACCCCTGGTACTCATTCACGATAAAAAGATCAGCGCCATGAAAGACCTGCTGCCGATTTTGGAAAAAGTTGCGCAGATGGGCAAACCCCTGATGATTATTTCCGAAGACGTTGAAGGCGAAGCATTGGCAACCCTGGTTGTTAATAAATTACGCGGCACCCTGCGTGTTGCAGCCGTTAAAGCTCCGGGATTTGGAGACCGTCGTAAAGCCATGCTGGATGACATTGCCGTATTGACTAACGGCCGCGTCATTTCTGAAGAAACCGGCTTTAAACTGGAAAACGCTACCGTTTCCGATCTGGGTTCTGCAAAACGCATCACCATCGATAAAGACAACACCACCATCGTTGAAGGCGGCGGCAAAACCGAAGATATCAAAGGCCGTATTTCCCAGATTAAAAAGCAGATCGAAGTTACGACTTCTGATTATGACCGCGAAAAATTGCAGGAACGTCTGGCAAAACTGGCTGGCGGCGTAGCGGTATTGAATGTTGGCGCAGCTACCGAAGTTGAAATGAAAGAAAAGAAAGCCCGCGTTGAAGACGCACTGCATGCTACCCGTGCTGCGGTTGAAGAAGGTATCATTCCGGGCGGCGGTGTTGCTTTTGTAAGAGCTCTTCCAGTTCTTGATAAATTGACTATCGAAGGCGATGAAAAGATCGGTATCAATATTCTCAGACGCGTATTGGAAGAACCGGTTCGCCAGATTGCTGAAAATGCCGGATGGGAAGGTTCCATCGTCATTCAAAAAGTTAAAGAAGGTAAAGACGGTTTTGGTTTTAACGCCTCCACCGAGATATTTGAAGACCTGTACAAAGCTGGCGTTATCGATCCGGCCAAAGTTGCTCGTATCGCTCTGGAAAATGCTTCCAGTGTTGCGTCGTTGCTGCTGATGACCGAAGCTACAATTGTTGATAAACCCGAACCCAAACAAAATATGCCGATGCCTCCGGGTGGCGGTATGGGTGGTATGGATTATTAATCTGTACCTTGTCTGTAACAAAAAAGCCTGTGGCATCCACAGGCTTTTTTGCTTTATGGCATATCTGTTACTATAATTATCAGGGGCTTGTTTTATGATAATTTGATGATAATCATGTTAATCGTAAAAAAATTGATTAAACTCTATACCCGCCAGTTTCATTACAGAATTAATACCAATTTAATAAAGCTCCTTCAAGGTTGATATATCTGATTCTTAAAAATAATCTGCCGTTCATTCCAGGCAAAAACAAGCTATTGGCTGTTTTTGTTTTATTTGTTATATTTGAAAAGCTGACAGTTCGTGAATAGAGCGTTGGCTTGATACCATGCAAATAATCTGTAAATAACATTCCGGAAAGGCAAAATATGCAAGTTTTGTTTATTGGCGGCACCGGCATTATCAGTTCCGCATGCTCGCATTTGGCGGTAGAACGGGGAATTGATCTGTTCTTGCTCAATCGCGGCGTTACCTCGTTTCGGCAGACTCCGGCAAAAGCCAAAATTATTACCGGTGATATTCGCGACAAAGAAAGAATGCGTTCAATTTTAAATGATTACTCTTTTGATGTGGTGGTGGACTGGGTTGCCTTTACCCCGCAGCATATCGAAACCGATATTGAATTGTTCCGCAATAAAACCGGTCAATATATATTTATCAGTTCCGCCTCGGCCTATCAAACTCCACCGGCCAGACTGCCGGTAACAGAAGCAACCCCGCTGGAAAATCCCTTTTGGCAATATTCGCGGGACAAAATAGCCTGCGAAGAATTGTTGTTTAAAGCCTGGCGGCAAAGCGGTTTTCCTGTTACTGTGGTGCGGCCCTCGCATACATACGATCAAACCCTGCTGCCCAATCACGGCCGCTGGACGGAAATCGACCGCATGAAACGCGGCTTGCCGGTGGTGGTGCATGGCGACGGCGCTTCTGTGTGGGTGTTGACGCATCACCGCGATTTTGCCAAAGGATTGGTTGGGCTGCTGGGCAACCAGCGCGCGCTCGGTGAGGCATTCCACATCACCTCGGATGAACTGCTCACCTGGAACGGCATTTATCAAACCCTGGCGCAGGCAGCCGGAGCAAAGGCCGAGATCATCAATGTTCCCTCGGCGGTTATCAATGCTTTTGACCCGGAATGGGGCGCAGGACTGCTGGGCGACAAGGCGCACAGTATGATTTTTGACAACAGCAAAATTAAAGCGTTGGTCCCCGATTTTAAATGTACCATCCCCTTTAGCGAGGGCGCTCAGGAAATTATCGGCTGGTATAATCAACATCCCGAATGGCAAAAAATAGACCAAGATTACAATAACTTGCTGGACCGGATTATCACTGCTTACAAATCGGCCTGGCCCTTAAAATAAAGGCAGAATATGGCAACAGAAAAGTTGACTGATTTTTCCCGCCTGGCAATCCACACCATAACCACCAAACCCTGGCCTATTGAAACCGCAATTGATAAATATGCAGAGGCAGGAATCAAGGGGATAACCGTGTGGCGGAATGTTTTGGAGGGAAGGAATGCCGCACAGATTGGAGCAGCAATCAAAGCCGCAGGATTGACAATCGTATCCCTGTGCCGCGGCGGATTCTTTCCGGCGCTTGATAAAAAATCCCGGCGTGCGGTTATTGACGACAATCTACGCGCCATCGATGAAGCAGCCGCTATCGGCGCGCCGCATGTGGTGCTGGTGTGCGGGGCAGTTCCCGGCCAGCCGCTTGAGGAATCCCGCCGCCAGATACAGGACGGGATTGCCGCTTGTCTCGACCATGCCCGCGCGGCGCAGGTCAAGCTGGCGATTGAACCACTGCACCCGATGTACGCCGCAGACCGTTCCGCCATTAATACCCTGAAACAGGCTAATGACCTGTGCGACTGCTTGCGTGATCCATACCTGGGTGTGGCGGTGGACGTGTACCACCTGTGGTGGGATCCGGACCTGGAACATGAAATTGCGCGCTGCGGCGCAAGCGGTTATTTGCTGGCGTTTCACATTTGCGACTGGCTGACGCCTACCGTGGATATGCTGAACGACCGCGGCCTGATGGGCGAGGGCTGCATTCCCTTGCGCGCCATTCGCGCCTGGGTGGAAAAGGCCGGATTCGCCGGTTTTAATGAAGTGGAAATCTTTTCCAATCGCTGGTGGGCGCAAAATCAGGATCAGTTTCTGGCGGAAATTAACAGGGCTTACCTGGAATGCTCGTGACAGACAAGTAGTACTAAAATTTTTTGTACTGATTACAACTAGCAGGCAAATAAAAAACACCCGACCGCATTATTATAGCCGGGTGTTTTTTATTAAAGTTGGTTGCGGGAGCCAAGTCCACTTAACGAATAAAATACGACACGCCCATATCAATCATGATACAGGTTTTTTTTGTATCATATCTTGAGGTTAACGCAACCATGGAACTGGGAGGGCTGTTTGGATCATTGAACACATTCAGAGTATACTGTTGCCACCTGGCGGCCAGGTGAACGGCAAAAGATTTATAGTAACAGTTTACACCCATTTGCAAGCTGCCGTTTATACGCTGATCGTCCCTGACTGTTAATCTCATATACTCGCCATTGTATCTATAAACATTAGCATAACCTTCCTGCCAGACATGTTGATACGCAAGGTACAGCGGAATGCTGGCATTATGATAATGTAATGTATACTCTGCTGCTATAGAGAGTTTATGAAATAGTTGTTTTCGCGGCTCCCAATCTTTAAAAGTACTTTTATAAGAGAGCTTCATATCATTCTGGAAACGATAACCGAGTCCTAATTTGGCGCTATCGATCAAGCGCCAGCACAACCCGATAGCAGCGGCTCCGTTGTATTGTTGTTTTACATGAATAGTTTGATATAAAATCCAGTTATAAATGATAGTATCTTCTGCGTGCATCAGTGTAAAAGGCGATTGCAGTAATACTCCGATGGAAAAGCGGTTCATCTGTTTGATCATGCCCAGCGAGAAACAATTACCATCATAAATAAATTTTCCTTTTCCATATCTGTTCACTTCTATGGCATTAGGACGAATAATTTCCTTATCTTCCCAGGACCAACTGCCCAGCCAGCGGGTGTAGCTCAGGCCAAAGCTGAGGGTGGGCGTAACTTTCATGCTGACGCCGATTATCGCAGTCCCCACATTACCGGTTCTGTCGTGATTCATATCGGGATAAGAATCGATTTTTGTAACATAACCGGCTTCAAATTCCGGCGCGGGAATTTTTGCCAGTGAAAAAGCCAGCGCCGCTTCACGGTGCAGCAGGTTGAGCGGATACGACCCGGCGAGTTGCCCGGGATTAATTTCCGATTCCCAATTTGTGGATTCGCTTAATTTGGCTCGGTAATAATCATTTTCATATTTGTTAAATTGCAAATTCATTCCCGCAAATACCTGCGGCGCGCGCTGGAAGGCAATGCCGGCCGGGTTGTCGAGCGGCGCGGGCACGGCATCCGGCTCGGCGATGATAACGCCGCCAAAGCTGCCGCCCAGTCCGCC
>CAYNSO010000024.1:0-38601 GCA_964399735.1 uncultured Cytophagia bacterium | reverse complement strand
TCAATAAAAGATATAATTGCCGTTAACTCATAATAATAATTTTCAATGCCATTATATTAATTATAATTATTTGTACCAAATACATGGAGGCCAGGTGCCAACACCATCTCAAAACATGATTACCGATGCCCTCGCCCAGGCAGAAAAATATTATTCATTGCACCCGGCTTTTCCGGTGGCGTTTGCGCTGTTACGCAGTAATTCACTGGCGCAGCGAGCGCCTGGAAGGTATAATGTAGATGGCGACCGTTTGTATTATATGGTAAGCATTGGCCCGGGCAAATCTCAAGACGAGGCTAAACTGGAAGCGCACCGTAAATACATTGATATTCAGTATGTCATCACCGGAATGGATACAATGGGCTGGAAACGCAGAGCTGAATGTTCCCTGGTGGATACTGCTTATGATTCCTCAAAGGATATTGAATTTTTTAAAGATGAGCCGGTAACCTGGACGCCCGTCCCGGCCGGTTCGTTCGCCATTTTTTTCCCCGCCGACGCTCATGCGCCAATGGTCGGCAATGGCGCTATTCATAAAGTTGTGTTGAAAATTGCTGTTGAGGAATAGAAAAATTTTTTATGAATAAAGCGGGTTATTTTTCCCCGCTTTTTTCCCAACTGAAAGCTGTTGGCTAAAAGCTGAAAACTGACAGCTAACAACTGACAGCAATTTTACATATTCCACCAATAACTGAATTTAACCATAAAGACATTATCTGCCTGGGTGGTCCATAATTTTTTGAATGAGCGGTTGAATTTAAAATCACTCTCGTATTCCGAATCCGAGCGGCGCTGCGTCCATACCAGGTAAAAGGTAGAGCCTGGCCTGTATTCCCAGCGCAGTACAGCATTGCCGCGCAGAGATTTGAAATCGAAATCGGGGTTATCAAATGTGAGCGATTCTGCCGGGCCGGAGCCGTCGGGATCAACTGTTAATTCGTCATCATTGCTGCCTGATATATACTTTGCTTTATACTTGTTAAAAGCATAACTTTTCGGTTTGGCCAGTTCTTTAAAATCAGTATAGTCGCCATTTGATATTAGAGGTTGTGCATACAATTGCAAACTGAGTTTGGGAGTAAAAGTCCAATTCAAACGGATCCCGGCGCTTAACTCTTTTTGCATCATTGCCGCGAAAACATAACGTTTGCCAAATGTTTGCGTTGCTAAAACATCATCAAACGCATCTACCCATTGTACGGCTTCTTTTTCTATACCCAGATCAGGTCCAAAGCTGACAGATAAATTGGAACGCGGTTTCCATTCAAAATCGACGCCGATCCCCAAATAATAGTCATTTTTAGCTTGTGTATAGCTGTTAAAATACATTTCGAAAATGAATGGTTTTCTGTCATCCGTTTCCCAGTCAAAATTGATTTCATACCCGGGGGGATTTATCATTAACGGGCCGCCGCGGGTTGCCCGGTTACTGACTGTTTGCGGATTATAGGCAAGACTGTAATTAAATGTGTAATAATTTACAAATTCAAATTCTCCGCTTTGCCATACCCCTTTCCAGGTTGTATTATAATCAAAATCCCAGTTTTGGAATATACATGCTAACAGATATGTCTCGCGGAATACTTTACCGGGCTCGGTCCATTTATAACCGCCACCGATATGCAGGTTAATTTTGTCGGTATTTGAAATATATCCCATATCATTGACATCAAATCCCGGACTGATAATTCCCAGGGCAGAGTTGAATATTACACGGCCTTTTTGTTTATTGATCAATATACGTCCGGCAAGGCCTTCCATACTGGTTGCAGTACTGTCAAGGCGGTTATGCCTGGCGTCCGGTCTTTGAAAATAATGCCGGGAGCTGGTTTGCACGTTAAGCATTTGCTGCGCATTTGCTTCAAGTTGCGAGCCATATAACCAACTGGACACAACCCAGGTTTTGGAAGGGTCCAGAAATGCCCAACCATCCATACCGAATGTATATGCCGATTGGTTTAATTCATCCTTTAATACATCATCTTTAAAATTTCGCTCCATTATTGTGGATAAAAATCCAATTCCATAGCGGCCTTCCTTTATCTCTTTTTGGGCGCGAAATACGCTATAACAAGTCGCCGGTTCGGCTTCGACCCGGTTGCGGGCGCCATTCAACGACAGATCGGCATATTCTCGCGAGGTAACGGCATGAATCATACCGATATTCCAGTTAGTACCAACTTTACCGGTCAATTTTGCCGCACCGATAATATTGGCGCTTTCCGGAATATCCGCGTAATCATTATCCGGCATTTCACGTTGCGGCGAGCGACCAATTCTTCGGCTATAGAAAAATGAGGGAGTACCCCAGTTAAATCCCCAATGGCTGCGCGAACCGCCATACCCGAAATTAAAGATCGAAGAACCCTCTATAAAAAACGGGCGTTTTTCCGAGTAGAATGTTTCATAATCGGAAAGGTTGACAACAGCTGGATCAACCTCCACCTGACCAAAATCCGGGTTTACCGTTAGATCCAGGGTGAGATTGCTGCCGATGCCATATTTTAAATCCAGGCCGATTCCTTTTGTGTAACTGGAGCCATCATCAAAGGGGTTATCCGCTTGCGGATCAGTATAGGAAGCCCGGGCGCGGGTATATGGAAGGACCTCAAAGTTGCGTGATGAATGAATATTTTCAATACCGGTTAAATCTACAAACCGGGATGCAAACCCGCTTTCGTTTTTAGGAGTATAAACAATATTGTCTTCTTCGTTTTTGCGGGCTATGCGGCGTAAAACATTACCTCCCCATATATAGTGATCCTTGTCTTTAAAGCGTAATTGTGAAAAGGGGATGCGCATTTCGGCAGTCCAACCCTTGTCATCAATATTCACATCACCGGTCCAAACCCCGTCCCAGGAATCATCGGTCCATTCATCGTTATAAATGATGCCGTCATAACTGGTGCCGGCGGCATTTAATCCAAAAAAAAAGCCGCTACGCTTGTCATAGTATGGATCGATAGCGAGAAATATTTCATCTGATTTGTTGCCCTGATCCCTGCGCCATAACCTGGCGACGATTGAATCCGGAGATGAATCGTACATTCGCAAACCTACATATAATGCATTGTCATCGTAAGCAATACGGGCGACTGTTTTCTCTGTCGGCAAAGCGCCTTCAAGCGGTTCACTTTGGGTAAAATGTTCATATCCGTATTCATTTTGCCATACCGGCTCGTCTAATATACCATCAATTTTCACCGGACTGGAGAGGCGCACCGCATGCATGGGTGGTTTGTTTTCTATTGGATTTTTTGGAGCAGCGCTTGTTTTAATGGCGATCATTATTACAAGGAGGAGGAGCAAGATAAGGGACTGTTTCATTAAAAATCCTTTTATTGAACGATTCATTTAGTATAAAACATTCCACTCTGTTTTAAAAATGTCAATTATTGTTTAAATATTATTGAGCTGATTGTATTTATACTTTTTTTGTCTATACTGTTTATGATTACAACAAACCCGATCATTTTATTTACCTGTGTTCAGGTTTAACAATTGGACACTTGACGCTCTTGAAGGTTTGCAAATATTTTTATAATATTGGTTTCTTTATAATATTGTCAAAATTCCGGCATGATCTGTAAGCAGAGGATGGTTTGATTTTATTTTGAGAGATAACTTGACAAAATTGTTACGGGATGATTAAGGAAAGGTTTCAGTTTTTCTTGTTATTCATCAGTATTTTAATCACTTTAGGGGCTGAATAGTGTAAAAATTTGAGTGTTGATGTTTCTCCGGGTGATTTTTTAATTAAATAATGTAAAGTTTGCTTGACTTTTCAAAAATAATTATGTAATTTATGTCAAGTTAACTTTACCTTGTGGTGATGAATAATCGAAATAATTAATTACATCAAAGAATTCCGGCAGAATCAGGGCTGGACGCAGGAAGAACTGGCAAAAAGGGCAGGGGTTTCCCGTCAGAGTATCAATTCCATTGAAAAAGGAAAATATATACCCAGTTTGCCGTTAGCGATCCGGTTTGCTGAATTGTTCGAGTGTTCCATTGATGTATTATTTAAACGAAAGGAGAGATCATAATGGATGAACGTCTTAAAATGCACCGGTTATATTCAACTCGTTTTGCGGCAATGGTAACTGCTTTGTTCGGTGGTGGCTGGTATTTTTATGATTTTTTCACAAAATCAATTATCCGTTGGGACCTGGTTATTATTTTATCGGTGATGGCGTTGAGCAAAGTTGGCGCAATGTTGTATTATCGTATAACCAATTGAAATAGTATCACTGGCGCTTGAGCAGGGAAAAATGTTATTCGGGTTTATAATCAGCAGTCTGTCTTTAATAAAGTCACAGGTGGCCAGCATATAGCTGCCGGAATCTTTGAATCACCAATAGTGATATAAATTGATTCCGCCATCCCAGGCAAAAACCCCATACGCCTGGTCATCTCCGTCCGAAAGAGAGCATTCGCAATCGAAAATGACATATTTACCATTTAATGCTCATTTAATTGTACCTTAACCAGCCCCCGAGTTTGCTTCGCTGATACTACTTTTCGGTACGTGATATTCCAGGCTCCAGGAACCAATTTCAAAAGCGAATTTCTTCATCATATTGGTTTTCTCCATTTTAGCAGCCAACTTTACGTACAGGGGGGATCTGTGTAAGACCGAAAGGGGAGAGCCGCTAACATGATTAATAAAAGTACATACTTGATCCTGATCGTAGTGAAATTTACCGTTCTTGTTCCAGTTATGGCAATTACTAAAAAATACAACTAACACCATTAAAATTAGAATCATGAACAGGAGTTACATAACATAACTCCTGTTCATGTATGCGATTTTAATTTTTCTCAAAAATCAAGGTACTGCTTCTGTCACCACGGGGCGAGGAAGAGGTTTGCTTTATTGATAATACTGTACCATTTTCCAGCAACGTCCAGGTTTCTTTACTGATCATCTCTATTTTTTCTTCGCCCCTGGTAAAGGTGGATTTTGATTCAATATAAACGCCATTACCATCCGGCGATATTTTAGCTGTTGTTACCCGCGGCATATTGCGGAATTCGGTTTTCACTTCCTGACCATCCAAAATATATGATTCTTCCATAAGGCGATCGTCGCCCCATTCAACAAGAAAGGAGCGCTGAATAGTCAAATTCAGGTCTTTATGAGTTATGGCCATTTTATAAGCCTGTCCGCCGCCGAAATTATCGGCAATACTTTTTTCTTCATTGAATAGCCATTCCCCGGAGAAATTAACCGGCGGCTTGGTTTTCACTTGCAGAGGCGGCAATCCACAGGCCGTGCGGTATGGAGCAATTGCCCGGATATAAGCAGCATCTTCCTGAAAGAGGATGCGCGAGTCATTGGCCAGCGTTTCGTATTGCTTTTTTGTAGTATTGCGAACCATGCCGGCCCACACCACCCAAAATGCCCAGCGGGGCTGGTTTTTCAATATTTCCGGAGTAGGAGGGTTGCCAACCTCTCCGAGTACGACCGGTTTGCCTTTGGCCAGGATTACCAGGCTGTCATAATAGGTCTGGTTAAAATCACTGCCATAAACATCCAATGCCACAATATCCAGGTACTTGTCACCCGGATAATAATGTGAGAAATGCATAGCCGGATTGTTCGGGCGATCCATGCTCCACACCCATACCAGGTTATTGAGTTTGTGGTAATTAACCAGCCGGTTGTAAATTTGTCGGTATAAAGCAGCTGTACCATATTTTCCATGCCGACCGCCCCACCAGAACCAACTACCATTCATTTCATGATATGGCCGCCACAAGATGGGTACATGCAATTCCTGCATTTTTTTCAGGTATACGGCAATGGAATCAACCTGCGCGCACCAGCGTTTATACAGTTCTGTGCCCGGAGTGAGTACGTCCTTAAATTGCTGATCCAGCAATTGTCCCTGTACAGTAGCCAATGATTCCGGTTTGGCATTGCGCCGGGGGGAGAATGTAACCGGTTCATCAGCGGTGGGTGGTACGGCGTGCCAGCAGATGGTCACAATTGCACCCAGATCATGCTGCCGTTTGGCTTCTTTAACAATATCGGGACGAGCCAGGTACGAGTCCGTATCGCCATCCTCGGCAAAACCCATATCCGTACTCCAGACAACCGGGGTTTTACCAATATAGCGGGCGGCAAATTGAGAATTACGATCTTTTGTATTGGGATAATTGTGTTGTCCGGTTAAAGTATAAGTGCCGGAAATGCTGTAAATGAATTCCAGCAAAGCTTGCGCTTCCGGCGAGGCGTTACGGGAAACCGCCTGTACCTTTTTACCGGCGCTATAAAGTGGTATGGTGATTAGAATAAAAGCCGTGATCAAAATGCTAGTTATTTTTAAGACTCTATTCATTGTTATTGCCCTTTTGATAATTATTTTATTCATTAAAATTGAAACGCCGGAGGTTTTTTCCCGGCGTTTCAATCATGGTTCAGGAAATTTTATAATGACCAGCCTTCACGATATTGGTAATGCACCAGTTCATTAGCATCTTCCATATTTGTGAATTTCATATTTGCCGAATCCCAAAGCAGTTTGGTATTTCTTTTTTTCATCAGTATGGCTACGTTACCAAGCAGCATGGTCTCGGTCAATGGGCCGGAATAGGAGAAATCGGTTGTAGATTTACCGCCGTTTTTAATTGCTTCTATCCATTCTTCATGAATACCGGGCGAGCGGGGAATAGTCTTTTCCGGTTTCTGGTATTCTTTCATTTTTGTTTCGGGAATCAAGCGCGGGCCGTTGCCATAATCGCCATGCATCAACATCCCCTTGTCGCCATAATAAAATACACCGCTGCCGCCGGTTCCCATCATACGACCGGGTTCCAACTCATCGGGACGTTCCGGCAACAAGCCGCCGTCATACCAGGTCATTTTTACAGGCGGCATATTGTCGCGAGCGGCAAATTCATAAGTAACAATGGAAGCAACCGGGAAAGCTTCATCGCTGTAAATGGTGGAACTGGCTTGAACGCTCAGAGGTTGACCGAGATCCAGCGCCCAGAAGGGATGGTCGATCAGATGCGCACCCATATCGCCCAAAGCGCCGGTGCCATAATCGCGCCAGCCGCGCCAGTTGAAATGGCAGACATCCGGATGATAGGGCTTTAACGGCGCCGGCCCTAGCCATAAATCCCAATCCAGTGTTGCCGGAACAGGGGCTTCGTCGGGGCGAGTCAGGTCGCCTTGCGGCCAGATTGGACGATTTGTCCAAACAGCAACTTTTCGGACTTGACCAATGGCGCCATCCTGTATCCATTCTTTGATCAGGCGGGCGTCTTCGCTGGCGTGACCCTGGTTGCCCATTTGCGTAACCACATTATACTTTTTTGCTGCTTCGGCCAGTTTTCGGGCTTCGTAAATTGTCCTCGTTAGAGGCTTTTGGCAAAAAATATGTTTGCCCCTTTCCATAGCATACATGGCAATTACAGCGTGGGTGTGATCGGGGGTGGCAATAACAACCGCATCAATTTCCTTTTCTTCGTCGAGCATCTTGCGATAGTCTTTATAGATTTTGGCTTTTGGATACGATTTAAAAGTTTCGCCGGCATATTCATCATCCACATCGCAGAGGGCATAAATATTTGCCAGGTTTTTCGGTTCGCCAAATCCTCTTCTGCGAGGCGGACGTGGTTGGTCTCCATTGTTGTTTCCCTGGGTTTGCGCTTGTTGTTGCTGTTGTTTCATATTTTCCAGCATGGCTTCCGGGGTGCTGATTGACATAATATTGCGTTTTCCCATACCGCCAACGCCAATGCCGGCTATATTGAGCATATCGCTGGGCGCCGTATAACCATCGCCGCCCAATACATGGCGTGGCACAATGGTAAAAGCAGCCATTGAGGCCCCGGTTAAACCGATAAATTTGCGACGTGACAGGTTGCTATTTTTTTGACCTTCCTGATTATTCTTCTTTTCCATTACTCTTACTCCTTTATATATTTGATTGCACGATCCGAATCAGTCTATCAGTATTAAAAGGTCATATTCTTTAAAAATTTTACGCCTGCTTCAACACTGGCCATGGGTTCTTCGCGACCTTCATATTCAACAATATAGTATTTAACACCGGCTTTTTCCGATTGGGCAAAAATGGGTGCAAAATCTATTACACCCTGACCATTCACCACCGATTGATTTTCTGCATTCATATCTTTCACATGGAATAGTTTGAAACGACCCGGGAATTTATCAAAATATGCCAGCGGGTCAGCGCCTGCGGCAACTGCCCAGCCCAAATCCATTTCAAAATCGACATATTCTGGATTGCTTTCTTTGAGCAAAACATCATACATAATATCTTCACTGCCTTCAATTTTATTAAATTCCATACTATGATTGTGATAGGCAAATCCTAATCCAGCTTGTTTGCAGGTTTCTCCTATGCGGTTAAAGATAGCGGCAAATTCTTTAACTTTATCCAGGGTAAAAGCCGGCATTTGCGGTCTTTGCCGGGGTGGTTGTACCGGTTGACCTTCCGGTGGTTTTTGATTTTCCGATGGCTTTTGACCTTCCGGTGGTTTTTGTCCCGGTTGATTGCCTTGCGGTTGTTGTCTTGGCGGTCTGGGGAATTCCATCGGCAGCGAGGGCAGTACCAGGTATTCATGGCCGATAATTTTTGCTGCATTAATGGTTTGCTCAATGGTATCTTCTTTAAGGGTGTTGTATTGTGTGTGGTTGGCAGGGGAGGTGATAGCCAGTTTATCCAGCAGCGCTTTGATCTCTTCGGGTGAATGATTATAGTAACCGGCAAATTCCACCTGGTCATAACCAGCCTGGACGACCCGGGTTATGGTGCCGGTAAAGTCTTGCTGCATAAGCTGGCGCACACTGTAAAGCTGCAAACCTACTTTATCCAGTTTTCTTTGTTTCGCCTGACAACTACTGTTTAAAAGGGGAATTGTTCCCGCAAAAAGCGCCATTCCCGCAGTGTTTTTAAGAAAATCTCTACGTTTCATCAAATAACTCCTTTCAAGTTGTATATGTTGACTTTTAGAACCAGGGTCTTTATTGTATAACGCATGTTACCAAATCAGGTTCTAGCCTGTTTTTGTACCCAAATAATAGCAATACATTATGGTCATTATCTTTATTGTCGGCCCGCAAGTACACGGGGCAATAGAAATAGTAGTGATTTTTATCTGCTTATGCAATAAAAAAAATTTGGTCAAATTGCCCGACTGATAATTCTAATTTGAGAATATAAATTATAAACATAATCCAAACCGATACGGTTTCTTTTCATTATCAAGTGATAAATCATTATTGTTTGTTAATAATTGTCTCAAGTTTTTACTGGAATGTCCGATACTTGTAATATGGAACTAAATATAACAAATATGGCTTCGATAGCCGCCGATATGAAAGCTGCGAGTGTTCGCGAGCAAATCTCTATGGCTGTGGTCAAACAGACGCAGGAACAGACAAAGCAGCAGGCCAACGCATTGCTCAAAATGATGTACCAGTCCAATGTTAATGTTGCCCCTGAAGGGCATATTGATTTATATATGTAATGCTATACTTTATTGCCTGTTGTAAACTTGTTCTTGTGTATACAGTTAATTGTTGACCCGCAAAGTGTTTGCCGTTTTATTATTTGCACTTGTTGTGAATTTGTAATTATTGCTCTGCAGCCCCGATTCCTTTACCGGTACAAATAATGCTAATGGCAATTTTTGTTTCTGGTTGGAAGCAGAATTTTTCTTCTTTTTTCCCCCTAATGTTTTGTAACTAATTTTTATTTTCCCTGTATTAAAACTAGTTGAATAATTTTAGTAGCAATTGAATTGTGCTACCGCTTTATTATTATCAGTTTTTTTATTAAATTATGCTACAAATTCAAATCACCTCATGGTTATTTATACAGGGTAGCGGATATTATGGATCAGGAACAGCTTGTACTATTAATCTCCAGAGTCAACCAGGGCGATATGAGCGCTTTTCATGAGTTATTTACCGGCTTTCACCCGGGGCTGTTCCGTTATATATGTGGACGCTGCCGCGATTATGACCTGGCGCGGGATATTGCGCAAGAAACATTTATCCGCGTCTGGCAGCATCGTTGCCGCCTGGACCCCAATCGTTCTTTTAAGGCATTTCTAATTAAAATTTCTGAAAACCTGCTCAAAGATCATTACCGGCATCGTTCGGTGGTTGACAAACACCGAGAGAATTATTATCCTGATAATTCTCCTGCCGGATCGGAACCGGGTGAGAACGTCCATTTTCAGCAATTGCAACAGGCTCTGCACCAGATTGTGAACCGCTATTTACCTGCCAGGTGCCGTACTGTATTTATAATGAGCCGCTTTGAAGGCTTGTCCGCTCCTGAAATTGCCGCAACATTAAATATCAGTCTCAAAACAGTCGAAAATCAGTTGTCCCGTGCTTTACAACTAGTTCGTAAAAAATTAATAAAATTTATCTAGGTGTACTTTACTTTATAAACGTATATATAGTGAATTCACAGCGCTGCGTCTGCATTGCTGTCCTGTCCGGAGAGGAAATTATGAATTCAATTATTAACTGGTTTGGTTTTAAAAAAAGGAATCCTGAAACAGGGATCAGTCAAAATGATTCTATTGATCTGAATGCGCCGGAGTATTATTGCATTCCCACTCCACCTGATGTAGAGCAAGAGTGGGATATTTTAAGGCGTCGGATCAGGCAGCAAGAGTTTGTTGCCCGCCCTGTTAACGTCTTCCCGGCGTTGAAATTGACTGCCGCCCTGGGAATGGTTTGTATTGCGGGTTTCCTGATCTTGATGGTCATGAAACGACCTGATAGTATCATTGAATTTAGTACTGTTAATCAGCAGCAAAAAACTGTGACTCTGGCTGATCAATCGGTTGTACAATTAAATTGTGATAGCCGCCTGACAGTACTTGAAGGCTTTAATGACAGGAACCGCAATGTACAATTAAGCGGAGAAGCCTGTTTCCAGGTGACTCCTGCTGAACATCCGTTTATCATTAGTACAGAAACTGGTTCGGTACAGGTTATTGGCACAGAATTTAATGTACGTGAACGAAACAGCCGAATTGAAATTACCGTTAATGAAGGTGTGGTGCAATTGACTGTGCGAAATGCCGGCCGGGATAGTAGTATCTGCCTGACTGCAAAGCAATATGTTTCCCGCCGTGCCGGGCAATTCCCGGAACCATTGCAAAACTGTAGTTTCAGCCAGTTTCCTTTCTGGATGAATCATAAAATAACCGTCAATAATTCATCATTTCGTGAAGTATGCGATGAAATCGAGCGTCTTTTTGACGTACAGATTCGCATTACTGATCAAGCGCTGGCGCAAACAGAAATATCAGGTCTTTTTGACGCCGGCGCTATTGACGAAATATTGAATACTCTCAGCATACTTGTAAACAAGGAGTATCATTTTGAAGATAAGATTATTGTTTTCGATACATCTCCTTCTCATTCTGTTCGTGACAGTTAACGGGGATTTATTTGCACAAAAAAAAGAAAAGCACATTTCTTTTTCATTTCAGCACACCGAATTAAGGCTGGCGCTTAACCAGCTTGTTGAAAAATATAACCTGCCGATTGTTTACCAGGAAAAACAAGTCTTGGGTGTAACTATAACTGCAAAAGCGGATAATGTAACAATTGCCCGTGGTTTGACCATATTATTACAATCCACCCCTCTTACCTGGAAAAAAACGGGGCCGCAGTATATCATTATACCAAAATCAGACAGGGGTAGTGGTCAAAAAAATCGACTCAATACCTTGAAGGGGTTTGTTCGGGATGTTGAAAATGGAGAGACTATACCATATACAACCGTCATTATTGAGGATTTGTTTATTGGCGACGCTGCGGATGAGAACGGCTATTATGTAATCCCGAAAATTCCGGATGGCTCATATATTGTTAAAGCTATGATGCTGGGGTATGCGCCTCTGGAAAAAAAAGTTGTTTTTTCCGGTGGTGAAACTGTTACTTTTGATTTTATGCTCCCTGTGAGTGCGCTTTTGGGAGAGACAGTAATTAAAACCGCCGACCGGGAAAAATTTGAGCGCCAGATTGAGTCAAGCGCAATACAGCTATCTCCACGCGACATCCATTCAACCCCGGCGCTGGTTGAAGCCGATTTATTCCGCACCCTGCAAACCCTGCCCGGTGTTACAACGCAAAGCGACTTTTCCAGCGCTCTCTATATTCGTGGCGGCAATCCATCTGAAAATATTATTTTACTGGATGATGTGCGCATTTATAATCCCTATCATCTTGGCGGGGTGTTTAGCACTTTTAATACGGATGCGATTAAAAGCGTGGATATTTCATTGGGCGGATTTCCAACCCGTTATGGCAATGCGGTTTCCTCAGTCATTTCCGTTACCAACCGGGATGGTAATAATCAGCAATTTCACGGCAAAGGCAGCGTTAGTTTGCTAAGCTCCCGGTTATTATTGGAGGGACCGATCCCCAACGGCTCGTTTTTAATAAGCGGGCGCCGAACCTATTTCGATGTTTTATACAATACTTTTGTCCGCGGCAACGTGGCAGATTCCGATTTTGATTTTCCCTATTATTTTTATGATTTTAATGGCAAGGTCAATTATTCTTTCTCGCCAAACAATAAAATTACTTTGAGCGGATTTTATGGCGACGATATTTTGCATGCGGAAGAAGATGTTTATAATTATGATGATAGAATTAACCGTTTCCGTACCACCACAGAAGTGACGGATATTCGATTTGGTAATTTTTCCACTGCTCTGAAATGGCAATATATTTTTAATCCCAAACTGTTTTCCGAGTTCCTTTTCACCCGCAGCCGTTTTCGGGTTAAATATTTGGGAGATTATTATGATGAATCCGGCAGGGCGGAGGATCTGATACAGGACTATTCTATGAATGGCGATCTGACCTGGTACATGTCCGATAAACATGAAGTAAAGCTTGGCATGCAATATCAGCAATTACGTTTTAAAATCTTTTTAAAGTTTAACGAGTTCAAGTTGATGGATTATGAGCGGCAATCACAGTTCTATTCCAGCTACATCCAGGACGACTGGAAGCTCTCCCCGTTATTCAATATCCAAAGCGGCATGCGCTTTACCTATTACAACCTGGGCGATTATTTTCGTGTTGATCCGCGCATCGGCGCCCGCTACCGGCTACAGGATAATATCAATCTGAAAGCGTCTTTCGGGGTGTATCATCAATATTTTTATACTTTTAATCCCGAAGATATTGATTTTCTCAGCTATTTGCGGTTGCTGGATCTGTGGTTCCCGATAGATCAACGCTACAAACCAATCCGGGCTTTTCATTATATTGCAGGTATAGAATACTTGTTTAATAATGATGAATATATGTTTTCTGCCGAAGCCTATTATAAAGATTATAATGATTTGCTCGATCTGAATGAAATGGGCGACAAGGGCGAAAATGACGACTTTTTAACCGGATGGGGCTATGCTACCGGTTTGGAATTTTTATTACGTAAACAGTATGGCAAACTGACCGGCTGGGTTGGTTATACGTTGGCCAATACCCGTAAAACAATTCAAACAGCGCGGCCATCTAATTTTATTGCCGGTTCTACATTTAAAAAGGATTATATTACCTATTATCCCAACTATGATCGACGCCACTCTTTAACAATTGTTGCCGGGTATAAAGTTTCAGAACAATGGCAACTGGGGAGCCGTTTGACTTTTGCCTCCGGTTTCCCGGAAACACCAACTATCGGCTGGAAGAATAATTACATATTAAGCGATGAGCCCTTTTCTGTAACTGCCTACCCCATTCCGGTAAAAGATGAAAAAGCATCGCAACGCTACCCCGGTTATTTTCGTATCGATGTCAGTGTTTCGCGTGATTACAAATTCAAAAACTGGTCCATGCAGCCGTTTTTCCAGATTATAAATTTATCCAATAATAAAAATATTTTCATGTATAATTATGACCTGGAGCAGAAATTTGATTCTGTCGGCAAACCCCAACCGGCAACCCGTAAAGGGGTGGGCATGTTTCCTTTTGTTCCGACTATTGGCGTTAACTTTGAATTTTAACGGAGTCAATTATGCGATATTTAATAATATTTGTGTGTTTGTTACTGGTTTCATGCAGCGGTTTCTCGATTAAAGAAGAAGTCTATATGCCGGAATATACACCGGAAATAAGTGTTTTTGGAGTTCTTTCCAACAACGGTTCGCAGGAGTTTGTGGTTGTGGAACGAACCATGCAGTTGAACGAAAGATACGAAACCGGTCATTCAAAAATAACAATTGATGATGCTATTGTGACTATTATGAGTGATTCCGACACTACCGAATTCATGTTTACTGAAAATGTCAATCACATGTCTTATTATGCAGAAGGAGATTATATCATCTCCAATATGTATGTAGATTTTAATCAAAAGTTTTTCGCGATACCCGGTAAAAGCTATAAACTAAAAGTGCAAGTCCCGGATGGCCGTGAGGTAACTGCGCAAACCACACTACCTGAAGCGCCGGAAATTTATGCGCCACAATCTTTTAGCAGAATAAAACGCAGTGAACTGAAAAATGTGCTGGTAAAATGGAAAGATGATCCCGATGCGGTTGCTTATTGTGTGTCTTTATTAATAAAGACAAAGGCCATTCACTATAAAGGCGGTTATATACCGGCTACGTGGATTAATATTCTAGACGATGAATATGAAATGTATTATGACCCCCCGGCAAATCTCGTTCATATTGATGATTCTTTTTTTAATGCGCCGGCAGGAACAATTTCCGATACTGCCATGATCAAGATCGAGGCCATCGACCGAATGCTATACGATTATGCCAGCAAAAATGAAATGGCCTCCCTGGTTGGTACGGATTTTAATCTGGTGGAAGGCGGAGTTGGTGTGTTTGGCTCCATTTGTGTAGATTCAGTGAAAATTATTCTGGAATAAAAAACTTTATCCGTCTTGATGAAATATATAATAAATAAGACCAGAGCGTTTTAAGCCCTGGTCTGATGCTCTTGTAAAATACCCGGGTTATAATTTTATACCGAACCTGACCCCGCCGGTCATTCCCGGGCCATATTCACCCAGATACCCGGAGGGAGCCATTTGGTATGCAAAGGCGACGGGGATATACTCTGTGTCAAAAGCGTTTTTCACCCAGCCCTCGACCAGCCAACCATTACGTTGTACCCCCAGACGGAAATCGGCCAGGTTATAGGCATCCTGTCCCTCGGCATTGGAAACATCATAATGATATTTTCCACACAATGTAATACCGGCACGGGCATACATGGTAAACGCATTGGCTATTACCCTGGCATATTGGGCGGCAAGATTACCGGTATATTCCGGCGTCAGAGGTAAATCCTTGTCTTTAAGAGTTGTGCCCAGCATTTGACTGCCGTTGAGGAATTTGGCGGATGCCAGACCAAAGCTGCCGAATACATCCCAGCCGTTCAAAAGGCGGCACTGCATTTCCAGTTCCATTCCTTTGCTCTCCGCTTCACCAACGTTTTTAACATAATATGAAACAGAGGCACGGGGATCGGGGTTGGGTACGTTTAGCTGTAAATCATCCCAGTTGATAGCAAATATTGCTGCATTGATTTGGATGCGGTTATTCAGCCAACGGGTTTTGATACCGATTTCCTGGTTAAGGCTGTGTTCCTCGCCATAAAACTCTTTATCTCCGCTTGCACCTGCATTGAAACCGCCGGCTTTGTATCCCTTTCCGACGCTGGCATAACCCATAACCGCAGGATTGAAATGATAACCGAGCGAAACTTGCGGCGATACTTCATCAAAGTCTTTACTTATTTCTTGTTTGCCTGGTATTCCCATTGGCGGTATTGTATTTAGAGTTGCTTCGGCATTTTCAGAGTCATAACGCAGCCCTGCGGTTAAAACCAGTTTTTCCCAGGCCTGTATAGCCGCCTGGCCATAAACACCGATACCATTAGTAACAATATCGGACTTGGACTGATTTTTTGCTGTTATTGGTTGGTAGGTTGAAAAATCAACATAGATGTTACGCAGATTATCCTGGTTATAATCCTGTTTAAAAACAAATATACCTGCCTGCCAGTTCAATGCCAGAGAGTTATTCCAAGTAATCGGCCGGTTTTTTGGCGATGAAAAGCGAACTTCCTGAGTATATTGAGTTTGTTCTTCCTTATTACTGCTTGTCATAAACGGCATTGCGGAATAGTCCAGGTCGGTTTTCTCTACGAGTTCCCAAAAACCTGCGCCGGAAATAGAATTGATTTCCATAAAATCGGTATAATATGTTAATAACAGGGTGTGAGCAAGTATATCGCGCTCGGTATACCCATCAAAGTCATGTGCAACCTCATAAGGTTTGGCGCGCAGCGCTTTCAGATCGCCCAGGGCATAGTCGCCGTCGTCATCCTGTTCAAAGCTGCTGATCAACCGCGCTTCAAATTTTTGTCCGGCGGTATATAATAACTGGGCTTTGCCGGCAATTGATTCACGGGTATCTATGCTTTTATCGGTTACGGTATTTTTTGTAAATCCATCGCGGCTGGAATATCCTCCGGCTATGCTGATTCCCAGGGAGCCAGGTTTGATGGGCCCGGATACCCTGATTGTACCTACCGTCTGGTTATAGTTACCATACGAATCCAGGGTTTCAAATGTCCAATTCGGCGAAGGGCGGCGGCTGTTGATATTGATTACCCCGCCTAACGAGTTACGGCCAAACAAGGCGCCCTGGGCGCCGCGGGCAAATTCTATCTGTTCCACGTCGACAAAATCAATACTGGCGGAATTGGAACTCAACTGCGGCACGCCGTCAAGGCTGGTGGTAACGCCGGGGTTATTCGGCCCGGCGCCGATACCGCGAAAATAGGGATTGCTCAACCGCCGGGGCCCAAAATCGCCCATCAGTACATTTGGCGCAAAAGCCGCTGCATCTTTTACCTGGCGGATATCCGCTTTGGCAATGTCTTCCTGCTGCATAGCGGTTATACTGACCGGTATATCCTGCGCTTTAGCAGCTTCCTTGTTGGCATAAACCGTTATCTCCGGCAACTGCCAGGCATTGGCGCTGTCGTTCTGCGCTACCAGCATTCGGCCTTCTACGATGATTTGTGCTGATACATGAGCAGTACTTATTATTAAAGTTAATAAACAAAGGGTGAAAAGTCTCATTGCCCCGATGTAAAGCCTTGATTGGTTGTGTTTCACTGATAATCCTCCTTTTGTTGTTATTTGTATAATCGGATTTTAAAATGACTTTTTACTTGAAATTATTGTGATGTAAATCCAAAAGCCTGATTTATTGCAGCGCTGCATAAATATAATTTAAAATTCTAAAATACTATCAGTTACGGTTGACTCTAACTGTTTCATAAATGGTAATTAACCAGTTATCTTTTTTTACGACCATCAATTTCCCCGCTAATCCACAGACGCGCCCGTATTGTGGTGGTATGCTATATTTCGATATAATAATACAGATATGTGGCAAGACAGACCGGTAATGTTATTATCAAGGTTACGAAAAATAGTACTGTGTGTTTCAGCAATGGTTCCCAAATTAAATAAAAAAAGTAGATTTTTAACTTTTTTTTACAATTGCGTGGTATCATGAATGATACAAAGAAATAAATCAGGGGACGATTAATAGCGAGTTTTTCCCCCCATACGGGTCTAATTCAAATTCTCGGGCAGTGGGGTCGGCAATCCAATTGCTGCCGTTGAGAACAAATTTATACCGGTATTTGCCTGGTTTTAGCGGCAGGTTCAATTCCCAGGTACCATCCTGGTTTTCATCCTTCATGGCATCAAGGCTGGAAGCCCAGCCATTAAAATCCCCGGCCACAGTGATACTGGTGATGATGTCGCCTTTTCCGGCGGTATAGTAAAATGGAATTACCCGGTAATCACCAGTGAGGCGGGGAGTGAACGTACAGCGATGGTTTTGAAACGGCAAGTTTGCCGGTTGTATCAGTTCGCCAATATTATAGAGCGCAGCTCCGAAAGGTGGTAAGGTGATATACAGCGTATCGTTGTTAATGACAAGCGGCAGGTTATTTATTATATCAGTCAGGTGGAAATGGCCGGTAATGATTTTATCTGCAGGTATAGCCCGTTGTTCCGAACAGGCGGAATTGTTCAAAGCTGCCAAGATCGCCCCGGTTGAATCGTAACGCACATAAGCATAGATACCATAATCTTTGTACAGTTCCCAGGTCAGTCCGCTTTGCAGTGCAGTAAATTTATTGCGTAGTTGGGTAAGCTTTTTAATATTGGTTAGCAGGCTTTTCTGCGTATAAAGCCGCTGCCAGTCCATAGGCAGGCGGTTCAGGTAATCCTGTCCGGCGCCGGTTTGTTCGTTTTCCGGGGCTGCGCCCGGCAGGGGTATTTCGGAGCCATAATAAATCATCGGCATGCCGCTTTGCGTAAGCATGAAAACAAGTCCGGGGATCAGCTTTTCCGCCGCATTATTCCCGGCCCGGTAACTGAAACGGGCCACATCATGATTGTCCAGCAATGAGCTGAGAATCAGGCCGTTATAGCTGCTATCATTTGCTGTCAATTGTTCGCTGAGCAGGTTGATATTGGCGCCCTGGGCAAATACCCGGTTCATGGTATAATACATGGGTATATCGAATAGCGAATTAAAACCCAGCGAACGATAGCCGGCCACGTATTGGGCGCTGCCTTCAAATACTTCACCCAGCAGAATAAAGTCTGCACCGGCAAACTCGTGTATATCACGGCAGTATTTTACCCAAAAATTTTGTGGAATATGCTTGACGGCGTCGAGCCGAAAACCATCGCAGCCGGTCTCCTTGATCCAGAAACGGGCGACGTCCAGCAGAAAATCGTAGACCAGCGGATTATCCTGATCCAGGTCCGGCAGGCCGTTCAGTTCACGGTTTTCCAGTTGTTGCTGGTTTTGCCAGTCCTCTATACTGGTAGATGCGTCCACACCGCTGTGCGGATGGAACCAATTGCGGTAGCCTTTACCGTCCCATTTTTCAGGGTCAACTACCCAGGGATGATCAGGGGCTACGTGGTTGCAAATCATATCGAGAATAATCTTGATGCTGCGTTGGTGCGCCAGGTGAACCAATTCTTTTAAATTATCCATTGTACCGAAATGCTCGTCCACCGCATAAAAATCGACCGGGTGATAGCCATGATAGGGATACCAGCCGACAAAATCCTGATCACTGTTATCGAACACCGGCGACAGCCAGATCGCCGTTATGCCGAGGGAATCGAGATAACCCAGTTTGTTGATGACGCCCTGCAGGTCGCCACCCTGGTAGGTTTTAAGCGCCTGGTCGTTTTGCAATTCCGCTTTCCAGGGAATATGGCTGGCGGGATTATTGCCGGTATCGTTGGCCGAATCGCCGTTGCAAAAGCGGTCGATCAGGATAAAGTAGATAATTTCCCCGTTCAGGTTCAACGCTTGCTGACTTTTGGCATGTTGTTGCGACGGCGTTTTATCTTTACCGGTTGTCCTGGCTTCCGGCGCGGAAAGAACAGGGGAGAGGAGTAATACACAGAATAACCATGTTAAGCAATGAATATAATTTTTCATTTATCGTTTGCCATATTTAATTTAAACGGATAACATTTGATGTATCAGGTTGAATTAAATACTTGACCCTGTTAAATTGTCACTCTAAAATCCAGCTTGATTTCATTCGCCGGAAAGCCGCCCCGCACACCCCAATTTTGCAGTGGCTGCTCGTTGAGGACAATAAAAACAGATTCTTTTACAATACCCATCTTTTCAAAAAGCACATCAACGATTCTGCGGTAGAGAGCTTTTTTGGTTTCCGGGGTTCTGCCGCTAAACAGGGTAATTTTGATCAACAGGTTATATGGCTTTTTCATAATAAACAGGTCAGGATCGTATTCAATCAGCCTGATGTTCCTGTCATCTGCCGGAAGCTGTAACGTCTCCTGGACGCAATCCATAACCGTGTTCATTAATTGCAGCAAATACAATTTTTCATTACCCCTGACCAACTCTATTTTAATCAACGGCATAATATCTCACCCTGTAAAGTATTATATTCCATCAGTCTTGATTGATAATTTGCCCTGTGGGCTGATCAAGAATTAATAAAAGATCTATTCCGTGTTCTTGAATTGTAACCTGTATAAGCGATAATAAATGCCGCGTTTTTTCAACAATTCCGCATGAGCGCCCATTTCGCGAATTTCGCCTTTATGCAGCACAATGATCTTGTCTACATTTTGTATTGTGGAAAGCCGGTGGGCGATAATGATTGACGTTCGTCCGGTCATCAGTTTATTGGTGGCATCGCGTATCCAAACTTCGGTTTCGGTATCAACACTGGAAGTGGCTTCATCCATGATCAGAATATGCGGATCATAAGCCAGGGCTCGTGCAAATGCGAGCAGTTGCTTTTGTCCCACAGAAATATTACTGCCTCGTTGCATCAGGGTATACTCGTATTTACCGGGCAGCTTGTTGATAAAATGTTGGGCGTTTACATTATGCGCTGCTGCTTCCACCTTGCCCTGTGAAATGATATCATTTCCAAGGGTTATATTGTCCCGAATGCTGTCGGCAAAGATGAAATTATCTTGCTGTACCATGCCCACTATTTTACGCAAGTCTTTTACCGGTATGCCGGCAATATCGACGTCATCGATCAGAATTTGCCCCTGTTGTAATTCATACATACGGGTAATTAAATTGGTGAGGGTGGTTTTCCCGGAACCGGTGGCTCCGACGATGGCAACTTTTTCACCGGGGTGCACAGTAAAGGAGATATTTTTCAAAACCTGTTCATTGCCATTATAGGAAAAGGTAACGTTCCGGAATTCAATCTTGCCGGTAATCGCTGGCAGGGCAGCCGGTTCCTTACAGGTATCCTGTTGTTCGGGTGAATCCAGCAACAGGAAAATACGTTCGCTGGAAGCCATAGCCGCCTGCATGATGTTGTATTTGTCAGATAAATCGCGGATTGGTTGAAAAAAGCGTTGTGCGTACTGGATAAAAGCAATTATAATTCCAATCGTCAAAGTCTGGTCATATACGCGAACTCCGCCGTACCATAAAATTAACGCCAGGGCAACAGCGCTGAGAAGTTCGATAGTTGGGAAGAAAATAGCAAAATAGCGAATCGTTTGCAGGTGGGCGTCAAGGTGACTTTTGTTCAACTCGTCAAAATGACCATAATTCTTTTTTTCACGCATAAACAACTGCACAATGGACATGCCGGAGATATTTTCTTGTAAAAAGCTGTTGATACGGGCAATACGCAGCCGCACCTTTCGAAATGAATCGCGCACTTTGACGCGGAATAGCCAGGATGCGTAAAAGATCAACGGCATAATGGCAAAAGTTATCAATGCCAATTGCCAGTTGAGTTTGAGCATGACGATAACAATACCAATGAGGACAAATAAATCGCCAAATATTGCCACCAGGCCGCTGGAGAGCATTTCATTCAGAGCTTCCACATCGTTGGTCAACCGGGTTACCAGCCGCCCAACCGGATTTTTATTAAAAAAGGATAACGGCAATTTCAGGACATGGCTAAAAATCCGGTTCCGAATATCGTACATGATATGCTGACCAAGCCATTGCGTTAGATATTGGTACAGGTAATTTACCAAAAATTGCACAATGATAACTATAAAGAACAGCAGTGTAATAATCAACAGTCCCCGAAAATCACCTGTTGCAATTTTGTTGTCGATGGCAATTTTAATCAGGTAAGGACCCGCCAGTTCACAAAAAGCAAATACTACAAGGAATAAAAGGGCCAGAGCCATTTTTGCTTTATATGGCTTGATAAATTGTAACAACCTTTTCATCAGCCGGCTGTCATACGCCTTGCCGGTAATTTCTTCTTCTTGTTCTTTCATTTTACTATATTTCTTGTAAAGATTCTTCCAACTGTTGCCGCTGGAAAAGATTGTAATAGAGCCCTTTATTTTTTAGCAGGTCAGAGTGGCGGCCCTGTTCGACGATTTTACCTTCTTTTAAAACAATAATTTCATCGGCATCCCGGATTGATGAAATGCGATGCGAAACAATAATGGCAGTGCAGTCTTTCATTACCTGGTGCAGTTGTTTCAATATTTCTTCCTCGGTATAGGTATCCACCGCACTAAGCGAATCGTCGAGGATCAGAATAGCCGGTTTTCTAATTACCGCTCTGGAAATGGCGGTACGCTGTTTTTGTCCGCCGGACAGGGTGATGCCGCGTTCGCCAACAATCGTTTCCAGTTTTTCCGGGAACTGATCCATATCGCGGTTAAGCTGTGAAGTTTTTAATGCGGCGTCAATATCCTGCTGTTCATAATTTTCCATACCAAAGACAATATTTTCCTGCAAGGAATCGGAAAACAAAAAACTTTCCTGGGGCACATAACCAACCGCTTTGCGCAGGGTTGCCAGGGGAATAGTGCGAATATCACGACCGTCGATCAATATTTGTCCATGACGGGGCTCAAACATTCGCAACGCCAGGTTTACCAGGGTAGACTTGCCGGAGCCGGTCGGCCCGACAATGGCTACTGTTGAACCAGCTTTGATTTTTAGGTTTATATGGCTTAAAACCTCCGGTTCATCTGCATGGTAAGAAAAACAGACATCGCGGAATTCTATTTTGCCATGAACCCGGGTGATTGAAAAATCGCTTTGCTCATTATCGGCAAATTCCGGTTTTTCCGTCATTATAGCCATTAACCTTTTAAGAGAAGCGATACCTTGCTGCCACATGTTTAAAACCCAACCGGCGGCAATCATTGGCCAGGTAAGCATGATAAGATAAGAAAAAAAAGCCACCAGGCCGCCAACGGATAATGTACCGGCAATAATTTTATGGCCGCCAACCCATAAAATGATTAAAGTGCCAATACCGGTAATAAACTGTATAAATGAGCGAAAAGTTGCTTGCACCTGCGCCAGCGCCAGGTTGCGTTTGATTAATTCATTGCTGACCTTGTTGAATTTATGCAGTACATGGTCTTCCCGGTCATAAGACTTGATAACACGAATTCCGGAAACATTTTCTTCAACAGTTGAAGTCAATGCCGAAAATTGTGCCTGAATGGAATCGAACAGTTTTTCAATTTTTGAAACCAGCTTGTAAATTACCAGTATACTGGGAGGCACAGTTAAAAGCGCCCAAAAAGTCAGGCTGGCGTTAATTCTTGTCATAAAAACAATTGTAATGATAAACAGGAAAAATGTCGATATAAAATACATAATTCCCGGCCCCAGCATAGTGCGTACGGCATTCAGGTCGTTTGTGGCGCGGGCCATCAAGTCCCCGGTTTGGTAGCGTAGAAAAAATGATGGGGTAAGGGTTTGCAGATATGCAAAATAATCGTTTCTTAATTCATATTCCATTTTTCTAGAGACACCAATAAGAGTATCGCGCATTAAAAAACGGAAAATTCCCTGAATGATGGTCGCAATAACAATGAGCAGCGAGAATGTAAAAATAATTGAATTGGGTGTAGTTAAACTAAAAATTTTAATAATGAATTGTGTAAAATCTGGAACCGATTCCCCTGCAGCCTGATGAATGCTTTGTATATAATCAATGGCATAACGCAACAGCCATGGGGAAAGTACCTGCAGCGCAGTCATGATAATAATATACACCAATCCAAGTACCAGCCGCCATTTGTAATGCAACAGGTATTTAGAAATAAACCGCAGGGGATATAATCGTGTAAAAATCATTAATCAGAAAAGGATCCAAAAATTTTTATAATTGTCCAAGTTCTTAAATTTGATTATTAAAGTTAGACGGAACATTATTATATTTGTTATCAGGTTATGAAAAAAAAATCAATCTGGTTCAGAATTTTGAATGAATTGTTCCATCGTGTGAACTGTAACGAAATCAATTGCAGGCCTGATTAATTTAAAAAAACAAAAAGTGAATAACAACATTATTAATTACTAACGAAAATTCAAGGTGTATTATTCACCGGTTTCTGTATTGCTTATACGGTAATAATTGATTAAATTCAAAATACCTGGCCGATAGCCGGATTAGTAACAATTTGCCTGGTGTGAAAAATAAACGGCTGGCGCTCCGGGTGTAACAGGGTTTTTACTGACAATGGGCAAATTTAAAATCAGGTTAAATATGAGGAATTTTAACAAAAAGAAGAAAAATGCTACCATGTCTGCTTTTACTACTGCCTGCCAACAAACGATTCATTTTTCCCCTGTTCCGGCATGCATAACTGATTTAGACGGGATTATTCTATATGGTAATGATTCTTTTTTTTCTTTATTACAAAATAGAAAAGTTTTAACAATCGGTAAACCTCTCAACGGCTGGCTTGTTTTTCCTGATGATAGCAGGGGCTGGCTTGATATAATTGCTCAGCAGAACAAAGAGCCTGTTCCTGGCACGATCATTACACAAAGCCCGGAGAGTGAATATATTCAGGTAAGGGCGGTTGTTGGTAAACTGGAGAACGAAGGGGAGTATTATTATGCTTTTTATTTCATTCTTTGTGCCAATGATAACCAGCATTGTGATTCCGATTCTTTGTATTTGAAAAATCTAGCTGCTCCGTCCTATATTCCGAAACAGAGGCATAACCCGGCAGAAAAAATACAGAATCGGGACATTGATATTGAAAAACGTTTAAAGCATATTGCCAATATTTCCCGAAAGAAACAAAATATCGACTTTTATCTTAAAGAGCTCGCAGAACTCGTTGCAGCCCGTCGTGTTGTTGCTTTTCAGTTTGATTTCAAGTTTACTCGAGTACAATTTGCATCAGAATGGAGCTCTTGCCAATCATTAAAAGTGGGAGAAAAGTTATGGCAACTGGATTTTTCGCAATATTCCTGGTGGTTAACCCAAATGAAAAATCAGGAAACGCTTGTTATCCCCGATATTAAAAGTCTGCCGGTTGCTGCCAGCAATGAAAAACAGTTATTGCGGTCTTTGTCTATAAAATCAATTATAGCTTTACCATTATGGGTAGATTATACCCTGACCGGATTTGTTGCGCTTGATATTTCCGATTCTGATTTACCGGTATCGGAAGTTGAAACAGGGTTGTTAGAAATTCTTGTCCATTTGATTGGTGAAAGTATTAGCAAAATAAAGATTTCTGATCATATTCGCATGACCGAACGTTATTATCGCAAGTTGATCAAGAGTGCGTTTCAAGCTGTCTGTATTCATGATAATAGTAGAATACTCTATATCAATAAAGCCGGCGCTGCTTTGTTTGGGGTCAATCATCCGAAAGAATTAACAGGAAAAAATCTGTTCGATTTTGTTCACCCTGAAGAAATAGAAATGATAAAAACCCGAATTTCCAGCACTGGCATATCACCCTTGAGTGAGCAGCGTTATATTAAAGCAAACGGAGAATTATTTTATGTTGAGATTTGTTCCATGTGTATCAAATACCATGGGAAAAAAGCGCATCTTTTCGTTATCAGAGATATTACTGAAAGAAAGCGAATAGAGGTTGCCTTAAAAGAAAGCGAACAGCGTTACCGGGTATTGTTTGAATTATCACCTCTTGGAATTGTATTGACCAATATTGAAGGCAGTGTTTTACAGGCGAATCGCAAGATTGCGGAAGTAATGGGTTATTCTTCACCTGAGGATATGATTGCCGGGGGCAAAAAGATACGAGATTATATTATTTCTGAACAATGGGAGCAAGATGATCAAAATATTCAAGAGTTGTTTGCCACCGATTCTATGAAATCTAAGGAATATATTATGCTCAGGGCAGATAACACCCCGATTCATGTAGAGGTTGATGTTCTGCTGCTCAGAGATATAAATAATAAACCGGTATCGACCATCGGTGTAATTCATGATATAACTGAAAAAAAATTGTATCACCAGCAATTATTGGAAAGTGAAAAGCGCTATCGCAGTCTTGCCGAAGCTGCACGAGATATGATTTTTATAATTGACCGTAATGGTACTGTATTGTATATAAATAATTATGCCGCTCATGCAGTTGGATTGACTCCTGCTGATATTGTAGGTAAAAAAAGGGCCGACTTTTTCTCCGGTAATGATGCACAGCGACAAAAAGAAAGCCTGGGCAGGGTCTTTGTAACCAGCGAACCTTTTTATATTGAAACCGAGACAGTTTTTGCCGGCAAAAAAATATGGGTAGGCACTTGGCTGGTGCCGTTAAAAAATGACCAGGGTGAAGTATATGCCGTACAGGGAATATCGCGTGATATTTCCGAACGAATTAAAATTGAACGCGAATTGCAGAAAAGTCGTGAACAATACAAGCTGCTGGTTGAAAACCAGGGCGATTTGATTATAAAAATGGATGCCGGGGGAAAAATTTTATTTGCCAGCCCTTCCTTTTGTGTTACCTTTAATAAGGAGGAACAGGAATTACCTGGCAACAATTTTTTGTCCTTTATTCATAACAAAGATCGTAAAAGTACAAAACAGAACCTGAAAAACCTGTTTGTGCCGCCATATCGCTGCCACATGGAACAACGCATGTTGACCAAAGATGGATGGCGCTGGTTTTCGTGGATTAAAACAGCAATTATAGATGAAAAGCCGCAGGTTATTGAAATTATCGGGGTTGGCCGCGATATACAGGAACAAAAAGATATGGAGCTGCAACTGCGTGCCAGCGAAGAGCGGTTTCGTGAGCTTGCGGAATTATTACCTGAAATTGTTTATGAAATTGATTTGAATAATAAATTTACTTTTGTTAACCATGTTGCATTCGCTAGTTTGGGAGTAACCCGTGAACAATTTGAAAACGGGCTTTATGCCCAGGATATGGTTATTCCGCAGGATCGCATGCGGATGGCTGAAAATATGGAGAGAATAAAAAGAGGCGAGCCCACCTTGAATTCTGAATACCAGGCATTGCGGAACGATGGCAGCACATTTCCTGTGATCTCGCGGTCTACTACTATAAAAAGAAATGGTCAGATCGTTGGTTTTCGTGGTGTTATAACCAACATCACGCAATTAAAAGAAACGGAAACTGCTTTAATAGCTTATGGCGAAAGATTCAGGGATATTATTGAAAGATCAATCGATGGGTATTATTTTATTAATAAAGATGGCGTGATAGAATTTTTAAACAAAGCCGCAATGAGAATTTTTGATATGAACACGGATCAACTCAATGCTTTGGATGTTTTTAAAAACCGGGATGCCTGGTTAACAACAGGGATTGATGTTGAAAAAAGATTTTTGTTGATTATGAGCGGCAAGCCGGAACCCGGTTGTGAAATTCCCTTACACCGACAAACGGGAGAGATATTCTGGATCAGTTATAATGGACGACGTGTTATTGAAAACGGCATAGTTAAAGGGATTGAAGGCTTTATCAAAGATATTACACAACAAAAAAGAATCGAGACGGAAATCCGTAATAGCGAAGCGCGTTACCGTACGCTGTTTAGAAATATTCCTTTTGAAGTTTTTAACCTTGGCTATAATGGTGTTATCCGTGACGCCAACAACAAGTTCCGCGAAAAATGGGTAAATCTGGTAAGAAAGAAATCTGAAAAAACTGCCAATGATTTATTACTGCTGCAAATTATACATCAACTTGTTGTGCAAAGTCGAAAAAGCGGCCAGGTAACCCAGCATCAATATGAAATAAAAAACGGAGAAAAATGCACCAATTATAAAATGATACTTGGTCCTATTTTGGTTGAGAGTAAAGATGTTATTGGCTTTATAGGTATGAATATTGATATAACCGACCAGGTATGGGCAATTGAGCAGAGTAAAAACTTTTCCGCGCAATTGGTACAAACCCAGGAAGAAGAACGTGCCCATATTTCGCGGGAAATTCATGATTCACTCGGGCAAATATTAACAGCCCTGCAATTTGAATTAAGCGCAGTGGCGAATTCAATGAAAACCGACAGGGCTTTGGCTGAACAAAAGCTCGTTGCTTCACGGCAAACTTTATCTGATGCTATTGACGAAGCCAGGAATTTGTGCGCTTTATTGCGTCCCCAATTACTGGATGATTTTGGACTCGATATCGCTTTAAAAGACTATACCAAAGAATTTGCCAAACGCTGGAATATTGCTATTGAATATAAAAGTGATAACTATGAGCGCACTTTGACTAACGATATCGAGATTTCCTTATACAGGGTTGCCCAGGAAGCTCTTAATAATATATTAAAATATGCCAACGCAACACAGGTAACTTTAAAGCTGGAACAGCAGGATGGCAAGATCGTTTTATATATAAAGGATAATGGAACAGGATTTGATCCGCAAGCGTTGCATAAAAATACGCAATTTCATTTTGGCTTAATTGGTATGAAAGAGCGTGTCGAATATTTGTCTGGTGATTTTATTATTTCATCAGAACCCGGACATGGAACATTAATCAAAGCAATTGTTCCGGCAAAATACAAGGTATAACATGGAAAAGATAAGAATTGTCGTTGTAGATGATCATACAATTGTGCGCGAGGGCATCGATCATCTTTTGGCGACATTTAAAAACGTAACAGTGGTTGGTTTGGCAGGCGATGGCCTTGAAGCGATTAAAATTGCCAAAAAAGAAAAACCGGATATTATGATTTTGGATATTTCCATGCCTAAATTGCGGGGTATAGAAGCAATCCGGGAAGTGAAGCTGGTATCTCCGGAGACCAAAGTATTAATTCTAAGTATGTATAATATTGAAGAATATATAAAGCAGAGCCTGGCAAATGGAGCATCGGGTTATTTATTAAAGAATTCTGCATCCGAAGAATTAAATACCGCAATTCGTTATGTTATGGATGACCAAATTTATCTGAGCCCGGCTATTGCCAGGGCAGTTGTTACCAACTGGCTCTCTGAACCAGAGTTGTTTGGCAGTAAAAAAGATAGCATTCTAAGCACACGTGAGTTAGAGGTTCTTAAATTGCTGGCTGAAGGTTACAGTAACAAAGAAATTGCAAATTTATTGCATATCAGCGCCAAGACCATTGAAACTCATCGCTATCGAATAATGGACAAGCTGGAACTGAATAATTTTGCCGATTTGGTAAAATATGCAATCAAGGAACAATTAATTGAATTGACCTGATTTTTTGGTAATTTAGTGTGGGTAAATCCCTTACATGTGAATACAGGATTTTACTGATTGTTTTTTTATTGCAAGAGGGTTATATTTAAAAGCATTAAATTTGATGCAAAGTATAATACCGAGCGTCCACCCCCCGCAACTGGTGACCCCCCTAAATCAGTTGTTAGGACGGCTCGGTATTTTTTTTGTATTTATATTGCTGGCAATGATAATGATGATAATATTGTTGATCTCGAAAAGATTAATTGAATTCTTTCTATACCGACATTTGTATGGGTAAATGCCTTACATGTTATTACAGGATTTTCCTGATTGTTTTTTTATTGCAAGAGAGTTATATTTAATCACATTAAAATTGATGCAAGAGTATAATACCGAGCGTCCACCCCCCGCAACTGGTGACCCCCCTAAATCAGTTGTTAGGACTGCTCGGTATTTTTTTTGTATTCCGGTTCCGGTAAATCGATTGAAATATTACCTGATCAATAAATAATTTTTGAAAGCCCCTTTTATTTTTGTAAATTACTATTCTGAATTATAAAGTGCGAAAGTTAAGGATCCGTTTACTATGTCAAGGCAGCGTAATTTTACAGGATTATTCCTGTTTTTTATAATAATAGGTGGTTGCACTCCAGTAAAAAAAGCCAGGGAGTTTTACAATACCGGTCAATATGAACAGGCAATTATACAATGCCGGGCAGCTCTTGCTACTGATTCCACCAATGTTACGGCGTTAACTATGGCCGGTCAATCCTGGCTGGCTTTAAAACAACCTGACAGTGCGTTGGTTTATTTTCAAAAGGGCATGAGTTTTGATTCGGCCAATGTTTTTTTTGCCGAAAAAATTGCTTTAATTCATGTCCAGGCCGGCGATGAAATGTTATCGGCAAAAAATTATAAACAGGCTATTGACAAGTACCAGCTTGCTTTGCACTATCAGATCAATGTAAATGCAATTCAGGAAAAAATTGCTGATGCCTGGTACCAATCCGGCAGCATTGAAAAGGCAATGCAAGTTTATTCCCTGATTCAAAATAGCAATGATTCCACCCGCATTTCTCAAAAAATTCAAATAATTCGCGACCTTCAATCAACCGCAGATCTTTATTTGCAAACCGGTCGAGATTATTTAAAGCAAAAAAAGTATAAAGCTGCCAAACAGCAATTTTTTAAAGCCCTTGAAATTGCACCGGACAACTTTGAAGCAAAATATTATTTTCATATTGCATCTGCCATGCCCATGTATCGTAAAGGTTCTGTTTCCAGCTTGTGGGATGCAATTGCCGAATTTGGTATAGCCTCGGCAATTTTACCGGATCGGGGAGAACCCCATTATTTTATGGCTATGGCCTATAATAAAAAGGATAAAAATGAATATAGTAACGCGATCAGTGAGTTTGAGCTTGCCATTCAGGTTGAACCCAATGGTCAATATTCAGCCGAGTCGAAAAGAAAAATTGCAGAATTAAAGGCCCGGCGCAAGAAAATGCGGGATTTTTTAAGCTGGTAGCTTTGTTGACTTGGCAGAGCTCTATAATAAACAAGAATTAATCTAACCTGAAAGATTTTGATAAATTTATGAAAAATGATAAAGACCGGGTATGCAATGAATTACTGAATTTGACTATTCAGCAGGTGGAAGCATATGATCGCGATATAACTGACGGGCAAGCTCGTATTTATTATGAAAATTGTCAGGTAACCCGTGCAACTGTATTTCGCAATAAACTGACCGGACGTGTTGGTAACTTGATAAAAGGTGTTGACGTTGAAATTACCGTACATGGTCAAGAATTTGTAACTTGTTGCACTTGTAATAAAACCCGAAGTACATGCAAGCACGCTGTTGCATTACTTTATTCCTGGGTTTATGACGGCAAAGACTTTATAGATATTGGCCAGGTTCTGGAAGAAATCAGCAATATGGATAAAGAACAGCTATTACATATTGTTCAAAATATTATCCGTTACAATCCAGCCCTGATTGATATTTTCCTTGCCCGTGAAAAGCCGGATTGGGATGAAATAGACGCGGATATTTTTCAATAAACAACCATGTTTGCTGCGGTCATACTTTAATTTCTCAGTTTTTCATAAACCGGGTTTCTGCAAGATTGAAATTCTACAGTATTAGCTATGAATAACGAGTTGCATTTTTTACCGGATCGTTAATTGATGGTAACTAAATAATCAAAATTGCCAACTAATAATGATTGTTTTCTAATGTCGTTGGTATTATTTTTGCTCTATTTAAAGTGTGTATTTGTAGTTATTTTATTGATTTTTCAAAAGTTAGTTATAAATGTATGATTTGAAAAAGACAGTTTTATGTTAAAAAATGTTTCATAACAAGCCAATTGCTGATCTGGTTAAACTTTTGTGAAATGACATGATGCGAACATCCGACAAGAAAAACATCCCAAATTGTAAGCCAGTCATCCTGATTTTGTGGATGCTATGCAGCGTTGTGCCGTTGTTTTCCGGCACGCATTTTCCCAAACCGCCTGAATTGCAGCATAATGTAGATTTTTGGGTACATATATATTCTCTATACTCTCAAAGCGATGTTGTCATTCACGATGCGGAACATTTGAATATTGTCTATCAGGTCATAAATTTAAATGACTATTCTTCACCGGACGCCAGTCCCCGTGAAAGATGGCAAGTTGTAACCAATTTGATTCGGGAATACAAGGAGATTCTCGGCTCTTTTGCACGAACGGATCATGTTGATTTTAATCAGTTGAATGATAAAGAACGTCATGTTTACCTGTTATGGGTGGAGAGTAATGAGCCAAATAAATTTATCAAGGCGCAGATTAATATTCGCGGTCAACGCGGCTTGATGGATAATTTCAGGCTTGGCTTGGAACGTTCCGGGAAATATTTACCTGAATTTAAAAGAATATTTAAAAGTTACCAATTACCGGAAGAGTTATGTTATTTACCACATGTAGAATCGTCTTTTACAAATTTTGCTTTTTCAAAATCTGGCGCTGCCGGGTTATGGCAATTTATCCGCTCCACGGGTCGTATCTATTTGAAAATAAACAATATTGTCGATGAGCGGCTTGATCCCTATATAGCCAGTGAAGCTGCCGCCAAATTGTTACGTCATAATTACCAAGAATTGCAAAGCTGGCCATTAGCGATTACTGCCTATAATCATGGTTTAAACGGAATGGTGAGAGCCAGAAAGCAGTTTGGCGCAAATAATTTTGGCGCTATTGTCCGTAATTACAAAAGCCCGTCTTTTGGTTTTGCCTCCCGGAATTTTTATGCCGAGTTCATGGCAGCTACCTGGGTAGCCGAACATTGTCATTTTTATTTTGATTCATTAACAGTAGAGCAGCCAGAAATGCTGACCCACTTTGTTGTCCCGGAAAATATCAATATCAATCAATTAGCGAAAAAGCTTTCATTGCCTGAAGAGTTGCTCCGCCAGTATAATCCGGCGCTGCGCGCCCAGGTAATTCATGCCCAGCGTGATATTCCCGGTGGTTTTAAAATACGTATACCTCATATTGAGGATTATGATCCCCATTTGGCATATTGGGGCGGTGAGCAATTATTGTCTAATATTGCCCAGGCGCAAGGTTCTGCTGACCAACAATTTTCAGCAGCTGTATCAGTGGATACTATTTTTTATTTGATGCCCGAAAAAGAAATCGCTATTACCAATGATGCCGAATCTTACTGGACTTTTAATAACAATACTGTTGAATCCAGAAAAACACTAAAAGATATTCTTTATTATTTTTCTGAATCTGCTTTTAGTGGTATACAGGATCACCCGGTATTGGTACAACCTGAATATAAATTGCCGTTATTAGCTTTGCTCGATAATGTCCCTGCTATACCCGTTGCGCAACAAATGATTTTGCCAACCTTTGAAATAAATTCGGGTTTTGCCCATACGAATATGACCAATGAATCAACAGACACAGTAATTTTAGAACAGCCCGGGCTTCAACCCGAACCGGAACTGTATGCAAACATTGTTGATACATCTGTCACTCCGGTCGACAGCGCCCCGGTTCTTGCTGCTCTGCCAGTTGAAAATAACACTTTACTTATTAGTACCGGCGAATTATATGGCCCGGAATTACCGCAGGATTTCCGGTATATTCAAACCGCAGTTAACGGTTCTCATTATGACCTGGCGCAGGTTTTCAATTTTGATATTATTGAATCACACTGGATCAAAGTGATGCCGGAAGAAACTATTGGTCATTATGCCGACTGGCTGCGGGTTTCCTCTCAATATCTTCGTAAATTAAACCGTTTTAATTATCGGCAGGAAATCAAAGTTGGACAGCAAGTTAAACTGGCGTTTGTCCAGGTGAGCGAAGATGAGTTTTACCACAAGAGGGTGGACTATCACAAACAAATCCGCAACCAGTTATTCAATGCGTATAATATAACCGGTACCACTGTTTATGAAATTCAGCCCGGCGATAATATTTGGAAAATTTGCAATCAAAAATTCAATATTCCATATTGGTTAATTGCCTATTATAATCAAAACGTGAAATGGAATTTATTAAAACCCGGGGACGCCATCAATGTACCAATTATCAATCCTTATGCGACATCGGCTGATAATCACTATGATGGTTAATTGGCAATTGTAGTTTTATGTCCAGATTATTATTTTTTTAGTGCCTGAAAATTATTACATTAGCAATAAAGGAAATTTCATTTTCCAGTTTTTTAAATTAAGGGATTGACAGTGACTTTACGACGTTCTTCAACCTCACATGACCCGATAAGTGATTTGTCTGCATTGTCATGGAAAGAGTATCCGGAGCTGCGCAACGGCATTGAACCTTATCTGGTTTCTGATGAACACGGTGAATACTATATCGGGCTGCGCGATCAGTATGAATTATCCCCTCAACAGTTGTTTATTTCTCAAGATTTGTTTTACCTGTTGCAGTTTTTTGACGGTAAAAATTCACTGATTGATATTCGTGCCTTGTATATGAAAAAGTATAACAAATTTCTTTTCGAAAATCGAATCCAGGAATTGATTGACATGCTGGATAAATCCTGTCTGCTAAATAACCCGCATGCTATAAAACAGTTAGATCTAGTGCGTCAAGAATATCGTCAATTAGACATTCGCCAACCTGTTTGTGCCGGCAGCAGCTATCCGGCAGAAAAAGAAGCCCTCGCCAGCTTTTTAGATAAAATTATGTTGACCGTTGATCCCGCCACTATTGCAATGCCCGAACATAAGCAGATTAAAGCAGTAATTGCTCCGCATATCGATATTCGGCTGGGAGCAAAAACCTGGGCGCATACATATTCCCATTTATTTAACGTGCCGCATATTGATTTATTTGTAATTCTTGGTATTGGTCATTATGGTATTGAAAACTTGTTTGCGTTAACAGAGAAAAATTTTCAAACCCCGGATGGTCTTGTTTACACTGATACTCAATTGGTTAACGATATTGTAAAACGGTGTAAAAATGACTTTATGGCTGAAGAACTAGTCCACCGCGATGAACACAGTATTGAACTGCAAACAGTTTTTTTAAATCATTATTTTCAAAATTTTAAAATATTACCGGTACTGTGTTCCTTTTCAAGCCAGTTTTATAATGATCCTGCACTGGTCGAAATTTTTGCTGATTTTATTCAATCTGTTAAAACTGCTTTATCCGCTTTCAAGGGCACAATTTGTTATCTGGCCAGTGTTGACCTGGCGCATGTCGGTCTTAAATATGGCGATCCTTCTCAACCGGACAAGGTTTATTTGGCACATGTTGAACAGCGTGACCGGGATATTCTCAATGCTCTCGCTACACAAAACCGCACAGAGTTTCAACAAATTTTCACACAAACACATGATCTATACCACATCTGCGGATATTCCGCATTAACTACATTGCTTGAATTAATGCCCCCTGCCAAAGGTAACCTGCTGGATTATCGTTCTGCTGTTATGGATGATAAAAATTCAACCGTCACTTTTGCCTCTATGATTTTTGTCTAGATCCATTTACCTGCAATTTAATTCTTTATTTTAATTTTTTAAAAAATAATTATTGCATTTTAATTCAATATGTGTTATCTTTTTAAAAATCGTAACACGAGGAGATAATGAGTACATTGACCCGGTTCGGTATTTCACTGGATACCGATTTGTTGGAAAAATTCGATCTGCTATTACAATCCAAAGGCTATGCCAACCGTTCTGAAGCCATTCGCGATTTGATACGGGATGCCCTGGTGCAAAATGAATGGGAAGATGATAATCAGGAAACCATTGGCACGATAACGATCATTTATGATCATCATGTCCAGCAAATTTCCCATAATAAAACAGCCAAAGAACATAATCATTATCACCAGATCATATCTACCATGCATGTCCATCTGGATCATGAAAATTGCCTTGAAGTATCTGCGGTACGCGGCAACGCCCAAGAGATTCGGCAAATTGCTGATGAAATTATTGGTATGAAGGGTGTTAAACATGGCAAACTGGTTACAACGACTACCGGGAAAAACCTTAAATGATTAGCGAAACATATCATTAATTTTAAAATGGGAGGCTGTAATGAAACAACGCGTATTTGTTTTAGTTGCTTTATGTGTTTTGGTGACAAATTTTGTATTTGCAGATGAATCAGGGGTCTATGTTGATTCAGTGAAATACAAGTTTAACCCGGTTGTAGTAACCGCTACTAAAATTCAGGGCGCCCAAAAAGATTTGGCAGCAAGTGTTTCAGTAATCGATGAAGCCGCAATACAAGCAGCTCCGACTCATTCTGTTTTAGAATTAGTTAAAGATATGGTTCCCGGCATCAATATCACAGAAAAAAATCTAATGGGTTATGGCGTAGCCGATGGCGCTGCCGGCGGTATTAGTATTCGTGGAGTAGGGGGCAGCCCGGTAACCGGCGTTCTGATTTTGCGTGACGGTCGCCCCGATATTATGGGCACGATGGGGCATCCCATTCCGGACGCTTATTCGCTAGACGGTGTAGAACGCGTCGAAGTTATCCGCGGCCCGGCTTCGTTTTTATATGGCACCAATGCTATGGGGGGCGTGATCAATATTGTTTCCAAAAAGATGAGCCAGGATGGCTTTACAACCCGTATTAGCGGAGGTTTGGGCAGTTTTAACGGTAAAGAACTGTCCGGCTATCACGGCGGTAAAACCGGCGCGTTGGAATATTTTATTACTGCTGCAACCCGTAATACAAATGGCCATCGTGACTATTCCGACTATGAAGGTGATTTTTATACCGCGCATGTCGGCTATGACTTTACTCGAAATACCAATATTTCGTTGAATGCCAATTTATCCAATATCTATATGTTCGATCCCGGCAAAGTGACCGCTCCGGTTATTGATCATTGGTATGACTTGAGGCGGTCCGGCGCTGATCTTTCCGTAGTGCATAAAAGTTCTTTGGGTGAATCAAATCTGAAATTACATGGTAATTTTGGCAAGCATAAAATTTATGATGGCTGGCGTTCCAGTGATCAAACTATTGGCGTTATGGTTTATCATAATATCAAACCGATACATGGCAACACAACAACTCTTGGTTTTGATTATAAACAATATGGCGGAGATGCGGAAGACAGTATTATCAAGAGCCCTATGCTTGATTATTCCGAACAAAATATGACGGAATGGGCGCCCTATATTCACACCCAGCAATTACTGTTAACCCGCTTTATTGTTTCCGGCGGCGTACGAGTTGAACAGCATGAACTGTATGGACAGGAAGTGTTGCCCAAAGCCGGGTTGGTTTATCATGCATTATCAAAAACGTCGCTGCGGTTTTCTGCAGCCAAGGGCTTTCGCAGCCCGGCATTACGGGAATTGTACATTATGCCACCCCGGAATGAGAAACTGGAACCGGAAGAGATGTGGAATTATGAAGCCGGTTTGTCACAACAGGTGGGCGAACGGTTAAATATTGATGCCTGTTTGTTCCGCTCTGAAGGGGAAAATATGATTCGCCAGGTTGGTCAACGTCCGAACATACGGTTTATCAATAGTAAAAATTTTACTCATTCCGGCTATGAAATTGTTCTCAACTGGTTGCCGTTGAAAAATATGAATATCAATGCAAGCTGGACGAAACTTGACCTTGAAAACGAAACCCGCGAAACTCCGGGTAAAAAGTTGACCTTTAATGTTTCTTACGCCATGCGTTATTTGCAATTATCAGCGAATTATCTGCGGGCAATGGATATTTATGGCGCTGATTTCCGGGTAACGCCCATGGAAGATTACAACCTGGTCAATTGTGCCGCAATGGTAAGGCCACCAATTCCGTTTATCAGCTTCAAGATCGCTGTAAAGAATGTCCTCGATGCTGAATATGAAACCATTTATGGCTATCCCATGCCGGGCAGGACATATATGATCGACATGAACTTTAGCTTGTAACATGCGTAAACGAACTAACAACCTCACCCTGAGTGCGATGTTTATCGCGCTTGGGGTGTTACTGCCGATTGTCTTTCATGGCGTAGGTTTGGGCAGTATTTTCCTGCCGATGTTCTGGCCTGTGGCGATTGCGGCTTTCTTTTTACCAATCACTTTTGCGGTGCTGGTTGGCATTTTAACCCCGCTGGTTTCATTTTTATTCACTGGAATGCCGCCAATTTCTCCACCGATTCTTTATATGATAATTTTTGAACTACTTTCCCTGTCGTTGATAACCTCTCTGCTTTACTATAAAACACGTTGGGGAATTTTTTGGCCACTGTTTACAGGTTTACTCTGTTCACGAATTATATTGTATTTTTTAACAATTCCCCTGGCTTTAATTTTAGGATTACCCACAAAACTTGCTTCTGTTGCTTATGTTTTAAAAGGCTTGCCCGGTATTATTATAATTTTAGTTATTGTTAGTTTGTTAATCAACAGGATCAAACATGAACCCATCTTTACTAACCGTCACTAGCCAGCCCGTTACGCACCGGGATTATTTTAATCATGTTGCGCCGGTTTGGGATAATATGGTTGCCTATGAACCGGAACTGGAAAATTACATGAAGAAATTTGACGTCCGGCAGGGAGATGTGGTTATGGATATTGGCGCCGGAACCGGGAGATTAACTGCTATTTTACAAAAACTTGTCGGTTCTGCTGGTCAGGTCATTGCCGGGGATATTTCAGAGCAAATGTTAACGATTGGCAAGAAAATTCATCCGGCTGATCATTGTCAATGGATCTGCGCCGATGTTTGTCGTTTGCCGTTTCAAGATGGATTTACCGATAAAGTAATTTGCTACTCTGTTTTTCCGCATATCAAACAACCGGTAATCGCTCTGCAGGAAATCTTTAGGGTTTTACGCTCTGGCGGTAAGGCGCTTATCTTGCACTCTTGTTGCAGCCGCAAATTGAACCAGTTCCATGCCAAACTCAATGATGTTGTCTGTTTTGATCGGCTGCCGGCTTCACGCGATTTGGCTTGTCTACTGGAGCAAGCTGGTTTTTCTGCAGTCAAGGCTATTGAAAATCCCGGTATGTATTGGGTTGAAGCGCTCAAATCTGCGTCATTTCCCTCAACATAAATTGCCGGGCAATTTTTTGTGTAATTTGAGC
>CAYNSO010000023.1:0-39985 GCA_964399735.1 uncultured Cytophagia bacterium | reverse complement strand
ATGCGTATGAAGATTTCGGTGTGTTAAAAGAGGTTCAATTGTTTACGATTGGATTAGGATTCTAAATCCAGGAAAGAATCATATTAAAATCCCGACCGGTTATACTGGCCGGGATTTTTTATTTTTCATATTTCCAAAACAGGTCAAAGCCGGTGGTTTTATCGTCTCCTTTGGTTGCCTGCAAGAAAAGAAATCTATTGATTTCATATTCCAGGGCTATTTCATCAGTGGCCATTTCATGAGAACCGCCAAGGTTAAAGTCTTTTTGATAGCTAAGAAATAAATCATTGGTAATATATTTTCCAAGTATCAGTGACGCATTGCCGCGGCTCCCCTTTCCTTTAACTTTGATCATGTCAAGATTAAGCCGCTTTTGCAGCTCTTGAGTAATCTCGCCGCTTAATCGTAAAGTAAACATTTGCTCTACACCGGATGAACTGACCATACTCTGGTTTTGTGCAAGTTGTGATTTTTCACCAAAGGATAGTTCGTCGGAACTGCGGCCAAATAATAAATAGGATATTGCATCTTTTTCTTCAATTTGCGTTTCTCCAAGAAGAAAACTGATTGTCGGTTGTTTAATTTTACCGGTAATATTCAATGTCAGAGTTTTTTTCTCGTTGTAAACATCCCGAAATTCATACAATGCTGTAATATTTATATCGGGCGTCAGGTCTTTACTGCCGGTAAACGTAAACTGGCCCTCTTTAATTTTAAACTGTTTGCCGTATAAATCCATTGTCCCCCGAATTGTTTGAATATCGCCAAATAGATTAATTTCCGGGCTTTCTTTTAGCACATCCATAGAGCCGCCAAGTTCCACATTCATCTCATCATTACGCAGCCAGACATTTCGTGGCATATTTATTTTGATTTTTCCCCGTGCTTTATCAAGTGCGGTAACACTGGCTGCTGTTTTTTTTACCCGGTCATTTGTCATTTGCTCTAATGCAGAAGCAGATTGATCGCCGTTGCTTTTACCGGATGTTAAAAACGCCGGAATATATATTTTCGCTCTTGAAATATCTATCGTTCCATCAAAAACGAGATTGTCAAAATCGCCTTTTAACAAAATATTACTGTTTATTGTTAATTCCAGATTTTGACTTTTCGCTAGCGGATAATTATTGGCTTTGATTACAATGTTTGATTCTTCCCATTTATCAAATTTATTTGATAAACCAATATAACCATTAACCTGCAATTGTCCGCGATCATTTTTTGCCGTGAATTTGTTTAAGGTAATTTTATTATTATTTAATTCCACTTGCAATTGAATGTTGTCAAAATTTGATCCATATTTCGGAACGGCAAACGATCCGTTTTGAATTGAAAATATACCATTGATATCGGGACGCGCCAGGGTTTCTGTTACTTGAAGATCAAAGGATGTTTTGCCGCTTGTTCTGGTTGTATTATTCATAAACAGATCTAGAAATGATATATCAATACTCTGTGAATTAATGGCAAGATATATCGGTTTGTCCTGCGGAATTATCTGTTCATCCTGCTTTGCCTTGATATTTACAGGAATCGTTCCGGTTACTGTGAGTTCCTCAGCAGCATTTCTATTGACCCTGGCGTTTAATTGCAGAGTGTTATTATTAACAAGCATTTTGGCGTCAGCATTGGTAATATTAATTGTCTGGTATTGCAAGTCTGTGCATTGTATATCGCTTGTAATTAGTGGTTCATTTAAAGAACCGGTTATTTGTGTTTGCATATCTATTATTCCCAAGACCGGTAAACCTGGTTGAACAAGATTGCTTATCTTGCGTAAATCCAAATTCTGAACAATAACAGACAGTTTTTCATCACCCTGATATCCTGCCTTTCCGAAAATTGCAATGCTTTGTGTCGCAGAGCGGATATTAAAATTATAAATACTATATTCATTTTTTTTAATTATTAGAGTTGCCGGCAAGTTTTCTCCATGCCAATTCATCTCGCCAAGATTCAAATCTAAACTATTTATTGACACGGTTTGGAAATCATTAAAATGTAATGAACTGTTGATATATCCCGAAATTGTGTCGTTAACCGCAATACTTGTTGCGCTTGTTAATTCGTTATTAATTAAATCTGCTTTGATGTAAAGCGAGTCCGCTTTGAATCCGGCCAGCACATTATCATACAAAGATAAGGAACTACTGCCATTGATTTTTTCCTTTGCATAATAAACACTGGCCATTCCTTTGAGGTTTTTTACCGAATGAGAGTCTAGAGTCAGATTAACCAGGTCAATTTGTGTCTTTACATGAAATGAATCAATGCTACCGGCAATAACGCCTGCTATTGCGCCCCCGGCTTTTAAATCGTGTCCGGGCAAAAGCGTGCTATACTGATCCGGCTTGAACAGAAAATTTATGTTTGTCAGCGAATCTATTTTACCCGCGCCATTCAGGCATAACTCACCCGGCATACTATGCAGGTAAAGAGTATCTAAAATAAAATGTTCATTCTGATAGCTAAAACGGGTGAAAAGTGTATCCAGTAAAAAATCAGCGATTGTGGAAGGTGCAAAATTGCCACTGACATAAATCTCTTGATTATTATTCACGGTTCCTTTTGCCTGAACAATACCATTAATATCTGAGGAGAGGGAGGGGTTTAGTTTCACCAGGTTTAATTTTTGAATGTTGGCGGCCAGGGAAAAGGGCATATTATTTTCAAGCCCCAAAGTACCGCCCGCGGTAATTTTGCCGGGGCCGTGTTGTACTTGAAGGTCCGCTTTGATATTTTTGTTTTCAAGAACCGCTTTCAGGTCAAGATCTTTAAAAGAGATATTATTGACTATACCCCGTGGCAGTTGTACAGCAACCCTGGTTTTTAAATGCTCAAGATCTTTACCCGTTCCCTGAATTTGACAAGCGCCGGATAAATGGATCGGGAACGGCAAATTATCGATCCATTCATAAAGATCAATATTTACGGCGGAAATATGAATATCAAAAGAAGGCTGTTCCTTCAAAGTTGTAACAAAACCCTGAAGCGCAATATCGCCGGACTCTTTTTTTACAGCTAGCTGATATTGTAACGTGTCGTTGTAGCTGTGCGCTCGAATGGCCAGCCTGGCATTGCCGGACATCGGCAGAGAGGGGATTAATTGTTTGACTTTTGCAAGATTGAGGGATTCGGTCTTGAGTTCCAGTTGTTCAATTTGGTTATTTGTCAGGTTCCATTTTCCCCCTCCGGTTATTTGACTGCTGTCGGTATGTAAAAGTAAATTTTGTACAGATAATAAACTATCAAGTTTTAGTGAAAATTGCATTTCCTGAATGTTTATCGGTGGGTTGAGGTTTTGTAATTGTAATTTTTCCAGTCTGGCAGACAGTTGCCCGTCTTTTAGCGAAAAACCGGCAATAACATTAATGTTTCTGACCTGGTAAATATCCAGCGAGTCGACGCCTGTAATAACCTGAAGAAAGCCATCCCCGATCAGAATTTTATCGCAGGATATATTCAGGGAAAAGCCTGGATTGCTTTCGGTTTTTTGCTGCGGGTTTTCATCCTTATCTTTTTTTAGTAATGTAGCCAGGTTCCAGGTATTGTCCGGGTATCTTGCCAGTTTTATTACCGGTGAATCTATACTGATGATATGAAATGTAACTTTTTTATGGAGCAGATCAAGAGGTTTAAATTTGATGGTCAGTTCGCTGATGCCGAGAATTGTGTCGGCAGGGGTTATCACCTGTAATCCGGTAATATGTAAATTTGTAACCAGGTTGCCATCAATCTTGCCGATAACAACCTGGCCGTTTATTGTATTTGTCAGAGCGTCAGTAACCTGAACGCCAAGCCATTTTTTAAAGGTATTTGTCTGCGAAAAATATGCCGCACCGGTAATTAACACCAGGAATACCAGTAACAGGATGAGGGGGATTAATAGTTTTTTACTCATTTTAAAAAGCATGTCCTGCACTTACGTGAAATTGCACTCTTTGTTTTGACTCAAAAACTGGTGTTGCTATATCCAGACGAACGGGGCCGATTGGTGTGCTGAAACGTAAGCCTGCGCCAGGGGCATAACGCAGGTTTGCCAGATTATAATAATAATTCGCCGCCCAAACATTACCACAATCAATAAAGGCCACACCGGACAGTTTTTGCCAAATGGGGAAGCGAATTTCCAGGCTTGCTTCAATATAACTATTGCCGCCGATCGGTTCGCGGGCTTTGTTAACCGGCCCGATAGCCGAACGTGCCCAGCCACGAATTGAACTGCTGCCGCCGGCATAATATCTTTCTTCAAGCGGCGTTACCTCAGTGGAGTGTAATGGTTCAATCATGCCTATTTTAAATTTGGTTGCTAACACCATATTATAATTGAGTTTTTGATAATGCCTGTTTTCCAGTAAAAAGCGGAAAAACTGAAAATCACTTTTAAAACCAAGCCCGGATAAAGTAACAGTTGCCGTGGTGTATAATCCTTTTTCCGGGGTCAAAAGGGGTAATGATGTGTTCCTGGTCCAGCCAAAGGTAAAGCCAGATTTGTTATACAGGGAAATGTCTTTTTTTTGCAGCGCTTCTTCCATTGATTCTTTGCTGATGTACAAGTGATCTCTTTCAAATGTATAGTTTAAATACGCTGAAGTGTAATCTGAAAAATTCTGCTGAAAACTGATATTACATCCATTACGCTTGATGCGATATGCGAGTTCGCGTTCTTTTTTAAAAAAAGGCTCGATTGTTAGCGATGCGTTCGTAAACGGAAAAGCCGGATGGATCCATTTCAGGCTTGTATTATATGGTTCAAGATATGAATACCGGGCGTTAAGATTAATCCTTTTTATTTTATCCGGGAAGCCGATTTTTAAAATGTCGGCAGATACCCTGAATCGGTCTTCCCGTCCATAGCCAAAACCTGTTTTTATCCGAAATCGCGGGCTTTCTTTCAATTTAATATCAACCGGAATAACTGGTGTTTTTACTGTATCATAGAGTGCATTGACCGCTACATACTGAAAAGCGCCCAGAGCATAAATTTGCCTCCTGGTTTTTTCTAACAGATCCTCGTTGAACGTTGCTGTTTGCTTGTAAGCAAGCTGCTTTTTAATCTTTTCCTGCGGGGTAATAATATTTTCCTGAATTCGGGTTGAACCAAAAGTGCATAGCGGGCCGGAGTTGATATTATGGTCAACAACTATTTCGTTTCCTTCGAGTTCCAGGTCGGTCTGTATTGTTACATAAGGATAGCCGTTTTCCATAAAATAATCAAGAATTGTTTCTTTATCACGTGCCAGCAGTTCATCACGAAAGCGATGTTTTGTTTTTAAATATAATTTGTTTTGTAATTTATTGAGCGCAATATTTTGTGTGTCGGAATCCAGTCCGTTGAATTTCAAATTAATTTTTGAAATTAGCGCAGGTTGGTTTTCTTGAATAACAAAAGTAATTTTGATATGGCTTTTCTTCCGGTCAATAGTTTTCAAAATACTGATATGCGCATCGGGAAAACCTTCCAGGGAATAAAACCGCAACAGGCGGTTTATATCATTTTCCAAAACACTCTCGTAAAAAACCGGATGGGCTTTACGTAATATAACAGTGGAAAGGAATGACCCGCTATGGAGTTGGATATTTCTTTTTAATACTTTATCTGAAAAAGTATGATTGCCGGTAAATTCAATTCCTGCTGTTTGCAAGTTACCATTTATTGATGCCGAAACAGAACCGGGTAAATAAAGCATCATGAACAAGAGAAATATTTGTAATGCTGTTTTTTTCATAAAATGATATTTATTGTGCCCGTCTCTCATGTTGTGGTTTGTAAGGCAGCCTGAACCGGCCTTGTTGTATATAAATGAACATCAGTTTGTGGAAAGGGTATTTCGATATTGTTTTTTCTAAAGAGATGAACGATAGCGCAGTTTATATCTGAACGTATATAGTAATACCGTTTGGGATTATTGATCCAAACCCGTAATATCATATTCCAGGCTGAATCGCCAAATTCCATAAATAAAACTTCGGGTTCCGGTTCTTTAAGAACCTCGGAATTTTCTCTGGCGGCTTGTTGCAATGATCGGATTACCAGGTTCAAATCAGAGTTGTATGATACTCCTACTTTGATATCGATGCGAATTCTGGTATCGTCATACGTCCAATTGATCACTTTGGATGATATAAAATCAGAATTTGGAACGATATAGGATATGTTATTCAGAGTGCGAATGGTCGTTGAGCGGATGTTGATTTCGGTTACATCGCCCTCTGTATCGCCAACGGTAACCCGATCGCCCACTTTAATAGGTTGTTCAAACAACAAGATCAGTCCCGATATAAAGTTTGAAGTAATATTTTGTAAGCCAAATCCTATTCCTACCGATAGTAATCCGAAAATAACCGCAAGCCCGCGCAGATCAATGTTAATACTGTTGAATGCAATGATTATTCCAATTACAAGAATTACATATTCTATAATACGCTTAAAGACATAACGGGTTCCTTCCTGAAGCGGCAGCCGAGACAATATCTTTTCTGCCAGCAAACGGCTCATCCGACGCGCCAGAAAAATGAAAACTAACAGAATTACTAAAAATTTGACCAGTGAACCAAGCGAGATTTTTGTATCTCCCAGTGTAAACAATACAAAATGAATTACCTGGTTTACCTTATCGTAAAGGGCGTCAATTGACATTCGTTGCTCCTGTTGATTTTTTATTTTTTATTTGAAATATTTTACAAAATTATCTTGACTTTTCCACATAAAATTTATAAAATATAAAAATTTAGCGGGAGTAATTCAGTGGTAGAATGCAAGCTTCCCAAGCTTGACGTCGCGGGTCCGACTCCCGTCTCCCGCTCAAAAAAAAACCTTTTACCAGCTATAACTTGGTAAAAGGTTTTTTTATTTTTATATGTCTTTGAATAACAACATTATTTTTTAGCAGTCAATATTTTCATGGTATCGCGGGCAATTGCCAGTTCTTCGTTAGTAGGTATAACCAGCACTTTGACCGGCCCGGTACCGATTTCAAATTCATTCTTTTCGTTCTTTGCCGGATCGAAGCTAATTCCCAGGTATTCCATGTTGGCAAGAATAATATTTCGGCAATAAGGTGAACGTTCGCCAATACCGGCAGTGAACACCAAAATATCCAGTCCGCCCATTATTGCGCTATAAGCGCCAATGTATTTTTTCAGGCGATGGCAGAAAATTTCCAGAGCCAGAATGTATTTCTCATTACCCGCCATAGCTTCGTCTTCAATATCCCGAAAATCGCTTTTGCCTTCGGTCAAACCGATCATGCCGCTTTTTTTATTCAGCAAAGCATCGACCTGTTCGATAGTTAAATTTTTTAATTTGGCCAGATGCAGCACCAGGGCAGGATCAATATCACCGCAGCGAGTGCCCATGACCAGACCTTCCAGGGGGGTGAAACCCATACTGGTTTCTATCGAGTTTCCTCCCTGCACAGCTGTAACACTTGAACCATTGCCAAGATGGCAGGTAATGATTTTCAATTCTTCAATCGGACGATCGACATAGTCCGCGGCCACCTGCGATACAAAGGCATGAGAAGTGCCGTGAAAGCCATAACGGCGGATCCGATCATTTTTATAAAATTCCAGGGGGATTGCGTATATATGTGCTTTGGGGGGAAGAGTATGGTGAAATGCCGTATCAAAAACCGCAACTTGCGGCACACCAGGCAGCTGTTCCTCGCACACCTCGATGCCTTTGAGGTTGTGGGGGTTGTGCAGCGGCGCAAACTGAATACAGTGCCGCACGCCGTCTTTTACTGCCACAGTGATTAATGCTGATTGAATAAACTCTTCACCGCCATGAACTACCCGGTGGCCGATGCCGGAAATTTCTGATTTGTTGGCAATTACGCCATTCTGTTTATCAAGCAAGGTGTTGATCACCAGGCTTATGGCTACATTGTGATCTTTGATTTCCAGAACCTGGGTAATACTTTGTTTACTTTTATCTGTTGGTTTGTACTTGAGAATGGCATCTTTGGCCCCGATGCGCTCGATTTGCCCCTTTGCGACTACACTTTCATCCTGCATATTTATGAGCTGGTATTTCAGGGATGAACTGCCGCAATTTAGTACGAGAATATTCATGCGGTGAATCTCCATTGGTTTGGATTAGTATAATGTGTCTTGATAAATTTGAAAATAGTATTTCTTAAAGTTATAATTTATTCGCAAATTATCAAGCAAAGTTTTTTGATGATTTGCATAACAAATTCTGTACCAGTAAATGCCTGTTCAGACGGAATATAATTGTAAAGGAGCCGGTTTATAAAAATTATGATAGAAAATAAAAAGAAAAACATCAAGCGCGTCCTGCTGTTATTTGTCGACGGCCTGGGCATCGGCGATAATGACCCGGCTAAAAATCCCTGTTGTCACCCCGAATTATATTATTTCCGGCACACCCTGACGGAAACGTATCCCAAATCGTTAGCTCCACACGGCCTTGCATTTGGACTGGACGCCAACCTGGATGTTCCCGGCCTGCCGCAGAGCGCCACGGGACAAACCGCGCTGTTCACCGGCGTCAATGCTGCGCAGCTGCTGGGGCGGCATCTGAATCATCGTCCCAATGAGCAGTTACGGGCGGTCATCCGCGACCATTCCATATTCAAACGGGTGACCGAGGCCGGCAAGAGGGCGGCGTTTTTAAATGGTTTCCGGCCGCCGTTTTTCGATCATCCGCCGGAAGAACTGATCCATTACCTCTCCGTTACTTCGTGTATGAACCTGTACGCCGGGTTGAAATTCTTTAATCTCGATGACCTGCATAACGAACGCTGCGTGTACCAGGATATGAGCGGCGATGCCTTGCGCGAAAAAGGCTTTGCCGCGCCGGTGTTCACGCCTGCTCAAGCAGGGGAGATCATTGCCCGGCAATCACAATTGTACGACCTGGCTTTGTTCGAGTATTTTCAAACCGATTTCGCCGGCCATTCGCTGGATATGCAGCGGGCGCTCAACGAACTGTCCAAGCTGGAAGAGTTTTTGGCTTCATTGTTACAGCATATCGACCTTGACCAAACTCTGGTGCTGCTGACCAGCGACCATGGCAATATTGAAGATATTTCTTTCAAGGGACATACCCGCAATCCCGCCATGACCCTGGCTTTTGGCGCCGGCTGTGAGGACCTACCCCAACGCCTGCACAGCATTATGGATGTGGCGGGTGAGGTGGAGAAAATAGTCATAACCGCAGATTAAAGCAGATGACCCTGATTAAGCAGATTAACTAAAACCCCGTCAGGGGTGGAATGTTTCTAGTGCAAAACCTAAAAGATCGAACCCCGTTAGGGGTGGAATGTTGCTGACGCACAATTACTAGAGATAGAAAGGTTGTATCAAAAGTCATGAAATTATTGTCATTCCGAGGAGCGAAGCGACGAGGAATCTTATCATCTAACATATTGTAAAAACAAGATTTCTCGCTTCGCTCGAAATGACAAGAATAATAGTTATAATTTAATTTTCTGGTAGTATACAGGAATTTTGAAATTTTTACTCAACATATTGAGTAAAATTACTCAGTATGTTGAGTAAATTGTAAAACTGCCGGTCGGCGGCAGCGGTATACCGGTTATTGATTTTTTGCAAACGGAGGTGGGGGAGTGGTTTTGATTTGAGGAAATTACCCGGTTATAACTCTTCTATTCAAATTCAATAATGAATCTTTCTCCCCCCGGAATATCCCCTGTACTTTTAGTTGTTTTACAAGTGAAAGGAGGGCGCTATGAAACTAACACTCTGGTTAACAGCGCTGCTGATGTTTTTGCTGGTATTATTGCAATGCCGGGAGCAAAAAGCGCCGCAACATAGCAGTTTATGCGGCGCCTGGAGCATGATTGAAGGTTCCTATATTGGCGCCGGTATGAATACCATTTTCAACAAGGACGAGCGCATCTGCTACAAACTCATCAGCGAAGAACATTTCGCAGTTATTGAAATGTTTAAAACCAATCCCGACTCCCTGTTCTTTGCCGCCGTAGGCACCTACAAATGGACCGACTCGACTTATACCGAAATTTATGAAGCCTCCAACGACCCTGCCAAAGTGGGGCAATCCCTCACTTTCCGCTCCTCTGTTAAAGATATATACTGGAAAATTTCCCTTGAACAGGAAGATATGATGCTAAATGAGGTTTGGGAACGCCAGGTTAAAATGCCGATCCCGGCAACGCCGCAATAAATACAACCGGGTGCAAGCCCGGAACAGAGTATCGGTTAGATATATATTAATATTACGACCGTGACTAATAAAATAGCCCGGCGTGCAGGTTAACGTGCGCACCGGGCTGTTTTATTTAATATACGATTTTGATTATTCTGTTACCAGGGTAACGATTTCATAAGGATTGACATGCAGGGTCACCTGATTATCATTTACCTCCAGGCTGTTTTCCTTGTTTTCCATTAAATCTGTTTTCCAGGCAAATTGCAGCGGGGCGCTGAACCGCAATGTCGCATCCACCGCTTTACCATGTGTTTCGTAGAGGCGAATGATATGCTCATTGCTGTCCTCAGCTTTTTTTACGGTGGTCAGTATCAGGTTGTCGGCATCCAGAGTGACAAAGCTGTGTTCAACCGGCAAAGCGCCTTTGTGTTTTTTGCTCAACCGGGCATGCAAGGGATAGTTGAGTTCAAAAGCGCGGCGCACTGTATTGGCGGCAATATGATCGCCGGGATGAGGATATACCGAATAGACAAACTCGTGAATACCCTGGTCAGCAAAGGGATTGACATAGCCTTCCGGACGTACCTGTGGGTCAGGAGTGAGCGGCGAGCGCAGCAGGGTGATACGCATGACATTATGATTAACATCGTGGCCGTATTTGCAATCGTTCAACAGCGACACGCCATAATCGGAGCGGGACAGGTCGATATATTTATGCGCCGCTACTTCAAATTTAGCTTTTTCTGCCGGGGTTTGCGGTTTTGTGGCGCGCTGGATGCTGCCGCAGGCCAGATCAAAAGTGGCAAAATCGGCGTCCACATTCACCGGAAAGGCGGCTTTGACCAGAGTGTGCTGCTCGCGCCAGTCCACGCGGGTGACAATGTCCAGTTGCGGATTGTCGTGGTACAAAGTATAATCCTGGGTAAAAGTAGATTTACCGTACTCTCGCACAACGCGCAGAATAGCGCGAACCGGGCCTTTTTCCTTGATGAAAATACTCTTTACTTTCTCGCAAGTCCACGAAGCGCCGCTATACATGATATTCCCGGCGTCGTTTTGCTCAGGTTTGTCCTCAAAGAACTGCAATACATTCGCTTCCTTGCCTCTGGCTAATATTTCCCGTTTTACCCGTTTATCGTATATTCGTTTGATATTTCCGTTTTGGGGATTGATTTCTACCAGCAGGTATTTGTTTTCCAGGCTAGTGGGGCCAATTTTTAATTCGCTGTCCGGCTGTTCGGTATTGCCTTTACGCAGCCACCAGGTTTTGTAACCGCATTGCGGCACGTTACAGGCATTAAAGATCAGGTTATTGTCTATTTGCTGAAACACCGGCTTGTTACCTTGTTTATCGTAAATTTCCTTAATGGTAATACCCGGTTCCAGTTGCAGCGATACCAGGCCGTCCCGGTTCCAACTCAGGGTGTTAAACACAACTGCCGGTATGTCTTTGCCGTTATTCAGGTTAATGTTGCCTATTATTGCCTGTAAAGCTGTATCAATAATTGTATTGGTAATCTGGTGGATTGCTTCATAGTCCTTTTCAGCATCCACATACATTTCCGGTATGCCGGTGCCCGGCAAAATATTGTTACACTGGTTGAACAGAGTTTTTTCCCAGGCGTCATCCAACCTGGAGGAAGGATATTCAAGTTTTGAAAATACCGCCAGTTTTTCCGCTTCTTCCAGAGCAATTTCACTACGCCGGTTCAGCTTTTTTATTTTTGCCTGGTTTGTCAATGTGCCGCGATTTGATTCAGGGTATAATTCATCCTGATAGTCCGGTACATCGGGGTATTTTTTTTCAATGCGTTGCATGTAATTGTCCAGATCGTCATGGTACACTGCCGGATAAGCGCCGGTAGCAGCCATTTTTCTGATCTGTGTAAAGTGTCGGCTTGTTGGGCCGCCGCCATGATCGCCATCGCCGTATAAAACCGGAATATTATTATAGCCCTCTTTTTTAAATTTTAGCAGGTGATTTGCCAGCACACCCGGATTATTATAAAGGTTCAAGCCCATCGGCAAACAGGTAAGGATATCCGAGCCGTCCGGTGAAATCCAGCTAAAGATACTGTGCGGGAATGCGTTGGTATTGTTCCAGCGGATTTTAGTGGTTATCAAGTATTTAAATCCGGACTTTTTTAGTATCTGCGGCAGCGTCCATGTATAACCAAAAGTATCTGGTGCATAAGCGGTAATACAATCAATGCCGAATTTTTCTCTAAAATAGCGTTTACCATATAAAATCTGGCGAATGAGTGATTCGCCGCTGATAAGGCTGAGATCGGGTTCCACCCACATACCGCCGACCGGGAAAAAGCGTCCACGGGTTACAGCGTCTTGAATTGCGGTAAAAAGTTCGGGATATTGTTCCTCGATCATGGCAAATCCGGCAGCCTGGCTCTGAATATATTTAAATTCCGGCTCTTCAATAAAGGAACTCAGGGCAGACCGGGCAGCTTTTTGCATGATTTCCGGGGTTTCGGATTTACGCCATAGCCATGTCATATTACTATTCGACTGGCCGATCATGTGCAGGGTGTCCTGCTTGATGACGGTATGAAATTTTAGCAAATCTGCAAATACACTATCCAGCATTTGCGTAAATTGTGGCCATTCTTCATGCAGGGCGTGGTCAATGCAGTCAGCCAGATCGCCGGGAACATACGAAAGCCCGGAGCCTGTAAATGCTTTAAACCAGCGGTCGTTTTCATCCAGATTGTTTAAAACGCCTTTGTATTTTTGCAATGATTGCGGCAGGTCATTTGCGGCGAAAAGACTGGCTAGTATCATTTCCGGGTGTAGTTTAAAAATTTCGTCATCACACATACCACCGTTGAGGTACAGACGAATTCCACAAGTCTGGTCTATTTTATTAAACAGCTCTCGTGCCGGGATCGGAAAAATTATATCTGCTGTACGATTCAGGGTGTATTCAGTCCGATACCAGCGGCTGATACGCGTATCCAGCATAGCCTGTCCCCGGTGGGTACCGGCTTGCCCAAGGTTCTTTACGGCTATGACCAGGGGATAGATACGTTTACCCTCCTGGAGATAGCTGGGGGCAAAGTAAATTTTATCAATAAATGCAAACGCCGGCAGAGAGGGTGGCGCAAAACTATCAGGTTTTTTATTGGTACAAACAATATCTTCAACAGGATTGCCCTGCTCGTTCAGAATGTTTGCTGCCATACCATATCCACCATTAGTGTAAATTATTTTGAACAAGAGTCTGTTCCATCCTGCAGACAAGCGCACCGGGATTTTTTCTTTTTCAATAGTGTGGGCACGCAATACCATATTTGTATATAGTTTTTCTTTATTCACCCACAATAGATAACTGTTATCACCACTAACAGATAATACTATATTACGCGCTTGGGGAGTGAAAACATAACTGGCAGCATAAACTGCGCTAATGGTCAAATTAGGTACATAATAATCATAAAAATTTAAAATACCATCAGACACAGTAATCTTTTGCCAATTCAGCGCCAGGGAATCCTCTGAAACAGCGCCAACCGGCATTAGTTCCGCTTCATCGTCACAAAAGGGTGTGGTAAGTGCGTTTTGAATTGTATCTACCGGAAACGAACCGATTACCAACCATTCTGTTATAGCGGTATTTTTGGTTTGACTAAAGCTAAATGAATAAAATAACCCGCATATCATTACAACGTGTAATAGTCTTCTCAGTATGTACATTGCACCTCCGGTTTCGTAGGAAAGGTAAATAAAATCATATCATCGGGTTCCGGGCGCCAACCCGGGAGGACTCTTGCTTTCAGAATATATTATATACTGGTGTAATGACATGAATATCATATAGTTCTTGTATAAAGTTATAACTTGAAAGATTCAATGCAAGGAGAATTTGAATTTTCACCATTTTTTTTTACAGTAATTTTCTGAAAAATAGTTTTACCAATTTACTCTATTCAGGATTTTATTGCAAATAGTTAAATTTATTCGTACAATGATTGTTTAAATTTACAAGGAGATAAGAGGCAAATTTATGTCATCACTAGTGAAATTTTTATCAAAAAACGGGTTTTATGAAAAGGGCGTTTTCCGTGATTATTTATTTATTATTACTGGCGCCTTTATCATGGGACTTGGTATCGGGGTGTTCCTGGTTAATGCCAAAGTAGTGCCAGGTGGTGTTACAGGTCTGGCAATGACCATTCACTACTTGTCCGGTAACAAACTGCCGGTAGGTCTATTGATCTGGATTTTTAATATTCCGCTATTTATCTGGGGTGTGCTGGAATTGGGAAAAAAGTTCGGTTTTCGGACTTTTGTCGGCTTTACCATGAGTTCCTTTTTTATCGATTTTTTAAGCGGCCGTGTACCGGGATTTCATCATGTTCGTCTACATGAAAGCCCGATGATAGTCAACCTCATGGAACATGACTTTATGATGCTGGTTATTGTCGGCGGAACATTACTGGGTGTTGGTCTGGGCATTATTTTTAAATTCAAAGGCACAACCGCCGGTTCTGATGTCGTTGTTGCGGTAATGCAGAAAAGAATCGGCATCAAACCCGGCCATGCTTTTATGATTATCGACTCGTTTGTTATTGCCCTGGCGGGAATTGTTATTTACTTTAGAGGGCTTGCTGATAATCGGCCGGCTCTTACCCTGACGTTATATGCATTCTTTCTGGTGTTTATATCGGCAAGAATTGTTGACGTTATTATTGAGGGCTTTGATTATGCACGTTCTGCCATGATCATGTCGAACCATTCAGACACCATTGCCGGTATTATCACCAGGGATTTCTCCCGCGGCGGTACGGCATTAACATCGCGAGGATTATATACAAACCAGTCACGTGATATGTTATATACAGTATTGAGTAAAAAGGAAATTGTTAACCTGGTTGATAAAGTGAAAAAAGTGGATCCCAATGCTTTTATTATTGTGAATAATGTCCATGAAGTGTTGGGTGAAGGATTCAGGCCCAGAATCTAAGTTAGCAGATTAACCGAATAGATATAATAAATATGGTTCATTATTTATCCTGATTGATAATTATGGAACACCGCTGCCTGGTACTAACCCAGGGCCAAACCCACCCGACTCCGGCAAAACTTGCCGCCGCATTGCTGCGATACAAGCCGGAGACCATTGTCGCTTTGCTCGACTCGGAAAATGCCGGACGAGATGCTTTTGAGTTGATGCAAACCGGTAAAGGGATACCGATTATTGCAACTCTTGCAGACGCACTGCCGCTGCATCCCGATACCCTGATACTTGGAATTACGCCGTCCGGAGGACAATTGCCGGATAGTTGGCGCGCCATTATCATGCAAGCCATCCGCGCGGGACTTGATATTGTGAGCGGTTTGCATACATTTTTGAATGAAGATCAAGAATTTACTGCCGCCGCGCAGCGCTATCATGTACAGCTTGTCGATCTGCGCAAACCGCCGGATAATTTAACTGTTAATAAATGCCGAGCGCGGCGTACTCATACCTTTCGTATTCTCACTGTGGGTACAGATTGCAACTGCGGCAAAAAGGTAGCGGCTATCGAGATTGACCGCACATTGCGCGCCTGTGGATGCAATTCTGTATTTGTTGCCACCGGGCAAAGCGGCATACTTTTATCCGGCCGCGGCATAGCCCTGGATCGTGTGGTATCGGACTTTGTTGCCGGGGCTGCCGAACAATTGATCCTTGATAACGAGCAGTATGATTATTTATGTCTGGAAGGACAGGGCGCGGTCACGCATCCTCTTTATTCCGGTGTTACTTCAAGTATGCTGCATGGCTTTATGCCCCAGGCGCTGATTCTTTGCCATCAGCCGGATCGTATTATTATGCGCGGCACAGCGGATATTCCTGTGGCGCCGGTTAAGGATATGATTAGGTTATATGAAGCGATAACCGCCCCGGTTTATCCGGCCCGGGTTGTTGGCATTGCTCTGAACCTGATGGCATATCCTGATTCCGCAGTGCAGGACATGATTAGCGCTACTGAAAAAAATACCGGTTTGCCGGTTACCGATGTAATTCGTTACGGCGCCGGTAAACTGGTTGAAGCTATTCTTGAATTTGAAAAAAAACTGAAATCTGATGACCCGGAATAAAGAAAAAATAATCATTATTGATGATGGTTATGAATCATATCAGTATGAAATTGACAGGCTGACTGAAAACGGCTACCAGCTTGATTTTTATACCGGCAACCGCGATGATGTAGAACAAAAGCTGCTTTTTGCTCAAGATGCTGTTGGCCTTTTTGTACGCGGTTCAGCTATTGATTTTTATTTTTTGCAACATCTGCCTCAGTTGAGAGCGCTGGTTCGTTATGGTGTGGGATATAATAATATTGATGTTAATGCTGCTACCCACTTTGGAATCAAAGTTGCCAATGTACAGGGTTATGCAAACCATTCCGTTTCCGACCATGCTTTGGCGCTGATGTATGCCTGCATCCGGGAACTATCAGCCGGGCAGCAGTGCATTCATACTGCTTTCAGCAAGCCGCCTGATCAGCAAATATTTGAATTGCATGACAAAACTGTTGGCATTGTCGGCCTCGGCAGAATAGGAGGGACGTTTTGCAGCAAAGTAAGATATTTGTGCCGTCGGGTGTTAGCTGTCGATCCCCGAATTGCGCCGGAAAGATTTGTACAATCGGGAGCAATCGCTTGTGATTTTGAAACGCTGCTTCATGAAAGTGATGTCATTAGCATCCATTGCGATCTTAATCCAACTTCTTTACGGATGTTTAATAGCAAGGCATTTCAATCGCTGGCAAAAAGACCGGCGCTTGTTAATACTGCACGGGGTCAAATTCTCGATGAAGTGGCTTTGTACCAGGCTCTAGAAGCCGGCCATATCCACAGCGCCGGGCTCGATGTGTTTTGCCAGGAACCACCGGGCGAAGATCAGGCGCAATTGATAAATCACCCGCGGGTTATTGCAACCGGTCATTATGCCTGGTTCTCGCAAATCGCAGCACGGGAACTGCAAAAGCGTGCTACTGAAAATATGCTCAAACTTTTGAATAACCAGTATACAGAGGATTGTATTAATCCATGAGCGAATCGATAACCACAAGCGATAAAGTTAAAATACCTCCCAGGGGGTGGGCAATGCTGGCTTTGGTCGGGCCTTCTTTTGTCTGGTGTGCTGAATATATCGGTTCAGGCGAAGTGATATTGTCCACACGCACCGGAGCAATACTGGGCCCAGCGGTGCTGTGGGCAATTATTATCGGTATTTTTCTGAAATACTGGATCGGTATGAGTGGCGCCCGCTATACCGTATGCACAGGCGAAGGAATGATTGATATGTTTGCCCGCATTCCTGGTCCTAAAAACTGGGTGGTGTGGATTGTACTGATTGCACAGACAGCCAGCGCCGCTATTTCTATTGGTTCAATCGCTGCGGCGGCGGGTATCTTTGTAAATAGTTTGCTTCCCATTTCCCCTTATTTTGGCGGCTTGTTTGTAACAGTTATTTCCCTTGTTCTGGTTTGGTCCGGTTTTTTTAATATTTTAAAAGTTGTAATGAGTGTTTTTGTTTTTATCATTATCATTGGTGTTCTTTATGTGGCATTGAATGTTCTTCCAGGGTTGACGGGTATAGCGCAGGGATTATTACTGCATGTACCGCCGGTACCGGATTGGGCGCAGCAATTACCGGGTGTGTCTGCTAATCCCTGGCGTGAAATTTTGCCGCTGCTTGGCTGGGCGGCTGGTGGATTCGCCAGCCAGGTATGGTATACCTATTGGGTACTTGGCGCTGGTTATGGAGCCGCTAATGGCAGGGGATACGGTAATCCGGCTGATGTACAAATGTTGCGTGCCATGACGCATGCTACGGCTGAAAAGATCAAAGGCTGGTGCCGGGTTGTTTATATTGATGCTACAATCGCCATGCTCATTGGTATTTCTGTAACCTGCGGGTTTTTAATCGCCGGCGCCGGCGTTTTAGGACCTAAACAGATTGCTCCGGATGGCGCAAAAGTTGCCGTGTCGCTCTCTGCTTTGTTTTCTGAAAACTGGGGAGATTTGGGTGGATTTTTATTTTTGCTGGCCGGAGCTGCCGCCCTGATTGGTACCCAAATAGGGCAACTGGCCGGCTGGCCCAGACTGCTGGCGGATGCCGCGCGAATTTGCTTTCCGGCTTTTAACCGGAAATTGCCCTGGAAGCGGCAGTTTCAGTTATTTTTGTTGTTCTTTTTCTTTTCCAATATGATCATTGTTTTTTCTCTGGGTTTGCAGCCGGTGTTTTTGGTCAAAATGGGCGCTATTTTAGATGGGTTGCTGTTAACCCCTTTACAAGCAATATGGGTGGCCATTGGATTGTATGTTGTTCTGCCACGCTTGTTATCAAAAAACGCCTGGGCTGTGCTGCGGCCTGGTTTCATTTTTTTGGTGATTTTATTGCTCGCTTTTCTGGTTTTCGGTTATTTTTGTGTTTTCCAGATACCGTTTATTCTGTAATCAGAAATTTGTTGCGGGTATTCATTATACAGGTTTGCTTATGAATCGTCTCTTGAATATTATATTATTATGGATTACTGCTTTGTTTTCCACTGCTTATTGCAGTGACAATGAATTATTGAATAGAGACAAGGAGCAGCCGGTTGTACACCCCCTGGTCTCTGTTTATCAGATGAGTACCACTGCTGAAATGTTACCGGTTTGGATTTTTTTTACCTGTAAAAGCAATTCTTACAAACCAGAGCATGATGAAACTACCCGCCCCTTCCGGCTACCGGAACGAACCCTGCGCCGCCGCGCCAAAGTGATGATTAATGCCGGCATTGATTACCATGATCTGCCGGTAAACGCATCCTTTATTGACACATTATCACTGTATGGTTTTACCCGGCGGCATAACAGCACATGGTTGAATGCTGTGAGTGGTTATTTGCCTCGCACCCGGCTTGATAAAGTGGCCAGGTTACCCTTTGTGCGGGAAATCCGGTTGTTGCCCCCCGCTACCAAACGCCAACAGCAGTTTGATTTCCGTGAAAAGACGTCAATATCAGCCCCGCGTCAAAATCACCTGCTTCATTATGGTAACTCTGCTATCCAGTTGGAAATGCTCAACGTTCCGGCGCTGCATGATTTGGGACTGAGTGGTAACGGTATATTGATCTGCCTGCTTGATACCGGCTATGATCTGCGCCATAATGCTTTACAATCTGTGAAGGTAATTGCTGAATATGATTTTATTAACCACGATTCTGTGACAATCAATGAACCCGACAAAGACCCCCCTGGTCAGGACGAACATGGTACCAAAGTATTATCTGTAGTTGCCGGTAATAGCCCCGGAGAATTATATGGCACTGCCTATGGCGCTTCTTTTTTACTGGGAAAAACCGAAATTCTTGATGCCGAAGTAATTATTGAAGAAGACAACTGGGTGGCTTGTATAGAGTGGGCAGAACGGCAGGGCGCCGACATTGCTTCCAGTTCGTTAATTTATAATGAATGGTACAGTTACAATGATATGGATGGCAATACCGCCATAATTACCCGTGTTGCCGATATGGCTGTAGCAAGGGGAATGATCGTGACCGTTTCTTCCGGCAATGAGCGCAATTCCGAGTGGTATTACATCAGCGCGCCCGCTGACGCCGATAGCGTAATTAGTATTGGCGCCGTGGATAGAAAGGGGATGCTTGCCAGCTTTAGTTCGGGCGGGCCAACTGTGGACGGGCGGATCAAGCCTGAAGTTGTTGCTTTGGGTAAGGCAGTACTGGCTGTTAATCCCGGCATTCCCTCTGCATACAGTTATGTCGATGGCACTTCTTTTGCCAATCCGCTGATCGCCGGGGTTTGCGCGCTTTTACTGGAAGCCCATCCGTACTGGACGCCCATGCAGGTGCGCGAAGCGCTTATGCAAACGGCAGACCGGGCCCATTCACCCGATAATAATTATGGCTGGGGGCTGGTCAACGCTCTGGCGGCTCTGAATTACCGGCAGCCCGGCGATGTTAATGGTGATGATCGGCTCAATCATGATGATGTGTATCTCATGGCGCAGTTTATTTTATCCACTAGCCAGCCAGAACCGGATGTTTTCAAGAGCGCTGATATTAATGGGGATGGTGTGCTGAATGTATGTGATCTGATTTTACTGATAAACCGGCTTGATTCTTTACCTGTTAAATAATTTTTATAGCGGAAATGCAATAATTTTTGAATTTTTTTTGTTTTGAAAATAACTACTTGATTGCATTGAATCCATAAAATCTAATTATCAAAGGGAAAACATGCTCATTATTAAATATCTTTCCAAGCTACTCAAACTATTACAATCCGGTGAAACTCCGGGCAGGTTGGCCGGCGGTTTTATTCTGGGAATGGTTATGGGACTAACTCCGTTCTGGAATATTCATAATCTTGTTGTGTTTATCCTGATTGTTCTTATCCGGGTCAATATCTCAATGGCGTTGCTGGCTTTTGCCGTGTTCAGTGGCTTTGCATATCTGCTGGATCCGCTTTTCCACAACATTGGCTACCGGGCGCTTGTTGATATTGAATCCCTGCAAGGATTATGGACATCCATGTACAACAGCCCCTTGTTGGCCCTGACGAATTTCAACAATACAGTTGTTATGGGTAGTTTGATTGTAGCAATTTTATTACTTGCCCCCATGTATTTCTTTATAAAATGGGCAGTGGTGGTTTATCGAGGCCGAGTTAGCGCCCGGGTGCAAAAGTTGAAAATTGTTCAAATTTTTAAATCATCAAAATTATATTCATTTTATGAAAAAATAAATGATTGGAGACAATAAGTGCGCTGGAAAGGAATTATTACATTACTGGTATTAGCCGGACTTTTTATTGCCGCCAGTTTATTATTTACCGATAAATGGCTGGAAACCAATATTGAAAAGACCGGCTCTAACCTGATCGGAGCCAGGGTTGAACTGGACAACCTGGATATTTCCATTATTGGCCTGCATGTCCGGTGGGACAGCTTGCAAGTAACAAATGTTAAAGATACCTGGAAGAATGCTTTAACAACCGGTCGTGGTGAGTTTGATATGGATTTCATTCCATTACTGCGTAAAAAAGTACTCATCCAGAATATGGAACTGAGTAACATGACCAGTGGAACGCCCCGTACTACTGATGGAAAATGGCCGAAAAAAGCCAAGGTAAAAAAGGAATCCAAACCCAACATTTTCACCAAAACCATCGACCGCCTTGAACAGCAGGTCGCTCAAGCGCCGGTGTGGGATTTGAAACAACTCGGCAAAAAAGTTAATCTCGATAGTATTGTCGCCATTCTCCAGGTCGAATCGCCGGCAAAAATTGATTCATTGTTCAAGGATATTGATGCAAAATATACCTACTGGGAAGACACCTTTAATAAAGTCAACCCCGAAGCTGATTTTCAGCGAATCGAAACGCAAGTCAAATCTATCGACCCCGCAACAATAAAATCACTTGATGAATTGCAAGCATCCCTGAAAACTATCAATACCGTTAAAACGGATCTGGATTCGTTAAAGAAATTTGTCAACAGCAGCAAGATTGGTCTAAAAGCCGATCTGGACTATTCTTCAGCCAATTTTAAAAAAGTGGATGACTGGATCAAGGAAGACTATGCCCGTGTGCAGGATATGGCAAAATTACCTGACTTGAACGCACAAAATATCGGTAAATTCATTTTCGGCGCCCAGGTAGTTAATAATGTAAACAGGGTGTTGGCGGTTACCGGCCAGATGCGCGAATATTCCAATCGGTTGAAATCCGATAAACCGAAAAAGGAAAAACCTCCCCGCCTTAAAGGTCAAACCATTTATTTCTCTTCCAAAGGGGTTTATCCGGACTTTTGGATGAAAAAAGCGATGATTTCCGGTTCAACGTTACAGGGAATCTCTTTTAGCGGCCAGGTGACGGATATAGTTTCAGAGCAAAGATTCATCGGCAAACCAACGCTGGTAGAAATCAAGGGCTCCCGCAGCGATGGCGCTGCCCTGCATCTTGGCGGCGAGTTCAATTACCTTGAACAGGAACCTCGTGAAACTTATAAACTGGACTTGTTGGGCATGCCCATGAATAATGTCAAAATTTCCGATTCTCCGCTTGCTCCCGGCAAGCTGGTCAAAGGCAAGGGTCAATTAAATTCGGCAATGACTATATCCGGTGATAATATTACAGGTAATATAAATTTTATCGCCGATGCTCTGCAATTTGAGATGACCAAAACACAAGATTTGAACAAACTGGAAAAGACGATCCAGTCCGTTTATGAAACAACTTCCAGAATCGATTTTAATGCCGGTTGGGTCAGTAATAACGACGATACCCGTTTTTCTCTGAATTCCAATCTCGACGACCTGATTACCGCCAAATTCAAATCCATTCTTAGCGCAGAAATCAATGAAGCGAAAATAAAGCTTCAGGCCGAAGTTGATAAACGGGTAGCAAAGCATAAAGCCGAAATATCCAAATTGGTTGATGAAAAAACCAAATTACTATCAACCAAAATGAAAAATTATGAAGAAAAATTATCTGGTTATATACAACAAGTTGAAAATAAAAAGCAAGAGATTGAAGCAAGGATCGAGCAGGAAAAGGATAAACAGAAAAACAAGCTAAAAGATCAAGCCAAAGATAAACTGAAAGGAGTTCTTTAGGATTGATTTTCTTGCATTGCAGCCCTGGCTTGTTCAATCATTTCCAGCAAGCTAGTGATTTTCGGCTTGGGCGGTTGCAACATGTTTTGTATTGTCTCCTCTGAAAAATTATCTTCAAGGTATTGCCGGATCGGGATTTGTTCAAACCAGCAATCCATTATTTTGCGGCAAGGAGAATTAGTGTTTAGAGTACGGCAATATTTAAAAGTAATAGCGTGACCCAGCATCGGGCAGCGCTTTTCAAATACATCATATTTATCAGGCATTTTTTTCTCTTTACTGATATTGGGCGTCCAAATTTTTGGACGCCCTTGTTGTTTCATACGATTATTTAATAACAGCTTTGGGTAAATCCTTTAATACCGCAATAGATTTCATAATTTCTTCTTCCGGCAGGGGATAGTTAAACAGCTTACCGCTCATATAAGCATCGTAACCGGTTAAATCCATCAATCCATGTCCACTCCAGTTGAACAGGATCACTTTTTCCTTGCCTTCTTCTTTTGCCTTTTTCGCTTCCTGGATAGCGGCGGCAATCGCATGGCTGGTTTCCGGCGCCGGGATAAAGCCTTCAGTGCGGGCAAAGATCATGGCTGCTTCATAGCATTCAAGCTGGTCAATCGCTCTAGGAGTAATCAAACCCAATTCAGCCGCATGGCTGACCAATGGCGCCATACCATGATAACGCAGACCGCCGGCATGGATTGGCGGTGGAACGAATTTGTGACCCAGGGAGTGCATCGGCAGCAGGGGAGTCATTTGTGCATTATCGCCAAAATCATAGTTAAATGGCGCTCTTGTTAGTGTGGGGCAGGAAGAAGGTTCTACAGGAATAATATCAATTTGCGCGCCATGAATTTTATCATTAATAAACGGGAAGGATAGGCCGGCGAAATTGCTACCGCCACCGGCGCAGGCAATAACAACATCAGGCTTTTTGATTCCGGCAATTTCCAACTGCTTTTTTGCTTCCAGCCCGATTATTGTTTGATGCAGCATAACATGATTCAACACGCTGCCCAGCGCATAGCGGGTTTGACCGGTTGAATCTGATACTGCCGCTTCGACGGCTTCACTGATGGCAATGCCCAGACTGCCCGGTGTGTCCGGGTTTTCTTGTAATATATTGCGTCCGGCGTTGGTTTCGGTGCTGGGGCTGGGTATACATTTTCCGCCCCAGGTTTCCATCATCAGGCGGCGGAATGGTTTTTGATCAAAACTGATACGCACCATAAACACTTTGCATTCCAGGCCGATTAATGAGCAGGCAAAGCTCAGGGCGCTGCCCCATTGTCCGGCGCCGGTCTCGGTCGTCAATCGTTTGATTCCGAATTCTTTGTTATAATATGCCTGTGGAATGGCGGTATTGGGTTTATGGCTGCCGGCCGGGCTAACGCCTTCATTTTTGTAAAATATTTTTGCCGGTGTGCCAAGGTATTTTTCCAGTCTTATTGCCCGATATAAAGGAGAAGGACGCCACAATTTTAACATTTCCAGCACTTTTTCGGGAATGTCAATCCAGCGTTGCGAACTGACTTCCTGTTCAATCAGGTTCATCGGGAAAACCGGCGCGAGCATATCTGGTGATATGGGTTGCCCGCCCGGCCCCAGTGGCGGCAGCATCGGTTTTGGAAAATCCGCGGCCAGATTGTACCATTGCCGGGGCATGTCTTGTTCATTTAGAAAAATTTTTGTGGCGTTCATGTTACCTCCATAATTTATTGTTTATTTCTATTTGGATTTATACATATAATAAAAAAGCCCGCTGCAATCGGTAGCGGGCTTGAGTTTTTTTTATTTTTTTTATTTAAATATTTTACGGCTCTAACCCACTATGGCTTAAAGTGAACCACCACCAACCCCAATTTATTAACCAGTTGTATTTATATAATGTCATAGTGGTATTGTTTTTTCTTTTTTAATTTAACTTTGTTAATGTAAATAAAAAAATAAATGTTGTCAAGTTATTATTTTTCAAACAAGGAAATTTTGTAAAAAAAGTTAAAAAAATTTCTTACCTTATATTCAAAAAGAGGAGAGTATGATATTTAACTGGAAAACTGATTATCTAGCCCTGGACTTTGATGGAGTGGTGATTAACAGCGTTGAAGAATGCTTGTTGGTTTCTTTTAATACTTTTGCAGATTTCTCTCATACCCGGTTGGTGGATTCCCTGGATCAAATTGATCCGTTTTTTATTGCGGAATTTAAAAGAATGCGCAATTTCATCCGTGCCGGGGCTGATTTTGTTTATATTGTCATGGCCATTACCCAAAATGTTTCTATTACCAACCAGCAGCAGTTTGATAATTTTTGTGATGACAATAAAGATCTTGAAAAAATATTTTTTGATGAATTTTACAAAAAGCGGGATCAGCTATCTATTGAAAAACCGGACTTGTGGTTAAAATTGAATCCGCTCTACCCCGGTTTACTGGATTTTTTATTGCAGTATCCTGACAAAAAACATCTGTTTATCATTACCACAAAAAAAATATTCTTTGTGCAAAAGATTTTATCGTATTACAACATTCCATTTATTAACACTCATCTTTTCAACGCAGATAAAAACCGCTCTAAAAAATCAATTATTCTGGAATTACTGGACAAGTTTATCATTTTGCCGCTGCATTTCTGGTTTGTTGACGATCAGATTGATACCCTGATCAAAATTCAGGACACACAGATCAACTGTTTGCTCGCCGAATGGGGTTATAATGATAACGAACAGGTACAATTGGCAAAACAAAACCAAATACCGGGTTTGAAATTGGATGATTTTGCCAAAACATTTATTTTTTAACCTGCGGGGAAGGAGAAAGCTTTTGTGGTTATTGGGGTTTGTTACAAGAGGTATGGAACGGGAAGTTTAATACACCTGTGGATTGTTTATTCTATAAACTTTTAATCTATAAATTGGAATATCGCTTTGTTTTCATGGAATTTGCAGAAAGGTGTGCTATGCTTTCCCTGCCAGACATTTCCCGGAGCGCTACAACATTACAGGCTTTTGATACAGCCCCTTTTAAAATTCTCTTGAAAGCAAATTCTCTGTTATTGTTACTGTATTACAAGACCGGGTCTTTTTTTTTAACGATCATTTGGCATAAAAACAACAAGCGGCAACCTGTTACTCTGGTGGCTGCCGCTTTGTTTAATTTCGTTGTAAAACATCTGTTACGGTGAATCTGTAATTGATGTTATTTTATGTTCTGAAATTTATATTTTTTCATTTTGTATCGAAGAGTGGCTTCTGAAACCTGTAATAAATGCGCCGCTTTGGATTGATTGCCTTCATAGCGTGCCAGGGCTTTACGGATCAGGAATGTTTCTACATCGGCAACCGCGGTATTTAAATCGCGAGTGGCAAGCACTTCCAGCGGATTGGGCTGAACACGGAACGGTAAATATTCCGGCGACAATTCGCCTTCCGGTGACATGATTACCAGGTTACGAACTGTATTTCTCAATTCGCCGATATTGCCTGGCCAGTCATATTCCAGAATTGCTTCAAATACATCGTATGGCACTGTAGGAACAGGCTTTTCGTATTCCTTGCAGAATTCTTCCAGGAAATGGCTGAATATAAAGGGGATGTCTTGTTTGCGATCACGGATATTGGGGACATTGATCCTTAATTCATCCAAAAGCTGGAATAAATCACCACGGAATGAGCCTTCACGCATTTTGCTTTCGATAGTTGAATCTGCTGAAGCAATGATCCTGATATTTAATTTGGTTTTCTTTAAAGAAGAAAGCAAATTAAATAATTTATTTTGTAGTTCAGAATTCAATAATTCAACATTTTCAAAATATATAGAACCATTTTGCGCTTGTAAAATAAGGCTGGTATAACCGCTGTTATCTTTGCCAAAAACCTGGTCGCTTTCTATTGTATCACCCAGCGCTCCACATTGAATTTTGATGAACTCTTTGTTACTGCGGTTGCCTCTTTCGTGTAACAGTTTGGCAATTAATGTTCTACCGCTGCCGTTTTCACCGATGATGAAAACATTTTCGTTTTGTTTGTTAAACGCTTTTAAAGCACGACGTACTCTGCTGATTTCAGAGCTTTTTCCCAAAATTTTATTCTTACCCCTTCCCATAATACTCTCCTTTTTGTTTTCATATAATATTAATTTATAAATGTGATTTTTGCCAGATATAAAAGTCTTTATCCTTGATTTTACGGTTATATGTCCATATAAAATAGGTAAATACTATAAATAATACAATCGCAAAAGTTATGATATTTATACTAACAATAAAAGGCGGATTTAAATATTTTACAATAAATGCTATTATGAGTAATATTGGAAAAATAATAATTTTTCTATTGTATAAATAATAAACAAAAGCCGCTAATATGCGAAAATCGCGATTATCCCGTCGTTCAATTCTAAGATTGCCAATAGATATATCATTATGCAGTATCCGGGTATATATTTGTCCGGTAGTGGAATAATCGAAATTCATTTTTTTAAAGAGCAGGTATGTAAATATGAGCAAAGCAATGGTAAGAAAAATTTGGTCAATGCCGAAAAGATAAACATTTTTCATACCGGAAACAGCGCTGGCAACTTCCCGCAAGCTCAATAACGCCAGAACGGTCATGATAGAATGCGAATATTCGCCATAGCTGGGTCTAAAGAATGGATTCAGTAACCCATAACTAAAAAGAGCTACAACTGGCAACAAGTAAAAAGTAAACGATTTAAGAAAAAAATCTTGATTATTTATAAAAATTACTGACAAGGGTAAAAAAGATTTAAAATGAAAAATAAAAACTAGTGATACAAATGTAACTGAAGCAATCGTTAATATCCATGGCTTTTGGGGTCTAAGCGCAGTATGTGCTGCATAATTTACAACACTAAAAGTAAAAAGCAACATAGTAAAAAGTAATAAATATTTATATAATTGACAAGTCAATAAATAACTACCCCAAACATAATTATCTCCCATAAAAATAATAGGTATACTTGATATATTTATCAAAAAAAATAATACAAAAGGAACTAGAATATGTCTGCTAAATTTATTTATATAAACGATATGAATTGTAAAAAGTAATGCAAGAAAATAAATAGAAAAATTGAACCAACTAGAAAGTGGTAAATTCCAGTGTGGCAAATAGGAAACTAGAATCATCAAAGCATTAAACACGAACCACAGATTAAATATTCTAGTCAAGAGCGATAAATTATATCTGCCTGTACTCATCATACCTCGAACAAAAGATCATGCCAAATTTCTGGTGTAATTTACTACTACTATATTTAAATAACAACTATTTTTTCGAAATTCCAAATTACTTTAACCTGTTGTTATTCCGTCTGTCGGGTCGGTCGGTCCTGGTGGGTCTGTAGGTTTTGGTGGTTCCGGAATGGGTAAAAATTGCACTAGTTGTATATTTTGATTTTCAATTTTATTTTTCTCATATTCCTTCGACCGGTCTTCCAGACGAAGTAATATCTTTATGTTCCCTTCGTCCTCTTTAAGAAAATCACCAGAATGTTGACTGGATGTATTCGCAGAGCCGGGGGCGATACCGATTGATTCCAGGGTTTTATCGAGGGCAGTGGATGAATTGGCCCACGAGGCAGCCATTGCGATTACAACATAAACCAACCCTACCATAATAAATGCCAATACTTTTTTCATGTCAATTCTCCTTTACAAGTTTAATCAAATTGACATGATCTTTTTTGTTGAGGGTTGGGTAGCAGTACCTGATTGATTAATTTTATTAATGCTTTCAGGGCAGCAGATAATGTTAACCGAAATTATTTTTGGAATTTATCTTTTATAATTCCTCCTGTTCTTTAATGATATACCAATTAATGAGAGAAGATATAAAAAATGATGCTTAATGTCAATATTAAAATAATGAACTCGAAAATTTTAAAAAATCAATTAATCTCTTGTAAATTATCAATATATCATAATTTGACGGGTATTACGGTTTGTTTTTTATTGCTTTTTTTCAATATATTTTCCTGTTAAAATTGCTTTTTTTTGATCTTCAAAAGTTTTAATTTTTTCCATTATCCCTTTGGCATTTTCAGGATTTTTTTGTAGTTCTTTGCGTAAAAGGGTGATTTCATTCTCCATGGCGCTGTATTGCAAGGCAATAATGCAATCATAAACATAGTGCCACGTATAATAGGCTTTATGGTTTTGGTTATCTGCTAATAATTTTGATAACGATCGGGCAATATGTTCATCCTGAATGGCGCCAAGATACTGGCTGCTGTCAAAAGCAATTGGAGTGATATTATGATCCCGCAGGAATTGAATAAACCCCCTGATTTCTTCATGCGCCAGTAATTCCATATCCAGGTTTTGGATAATTCCGGGTATCAGGTCGGGGTTGATAAATATCGCTGTCATTAAACCCAGTTCAGCTGCTCCCTTTTTTGTTTGAAAAAAATTACCTGTTATTTTAATTTTTTCACCCTCTGTTTCTTTCCGATTTTTAAGAAAAAAAGTCTGGTGTTCAAATTTTTTTATTTCATCCCAGAGTAATGATTCCTGAATCTGAAATTTTACTGCGGTATTTTTTATCATCAGGGTTTTTTTAAGTGGATCACTAATTTTGCTAAAAGTCGAAAGCAAATCGCGAATGGTCTCAGCTTGCTGCGCCGGAGACGCGTTTTGGGGCGCAATGTTCATTTTATAGTCCAGAAATGGCGTAGCAAGTTCCAGCATTTCCCGCACACCTTTTTCTCCTTTGGCGCGGGCAAATTCGTCCGGATCTTTGCCCTGCGGGAGAATACATATACTAACTTCCATACCGCTGGCAAGTAAAATTTCCGCCCCGCGTAATGTTGCAGCCGCACCGGCTGAATCATTGTCAAATAAAACAATTGCATTGGGTGTGTAACGATGTAATAACCGGGCATGATCTTCAGTTAGCGCCGTGCCCGAAGTTGCGACCACATTTTGCACTCCATTTTGAAACATACTGGTATAATCGGTATATCCTTCAACAATAATCACCCGGTTTTCTCGGCGGACGAAATCGCGAGCCTGGTACAAGCCATATAAAATTTGGCGTTTCTGATAGATTTCCGTTTCAGGGGAATTGATGTATTTGGGGGTATTGTCATTGACAATACGTCGTGCGCCAAAACCGACCACCTGGCCGTTGATGTTCCGAATTGCAAAGGTCACCCGGCCGCGAAAACGATCGTAATAACCGCCTTCCTGTTTTTTAATGACCAGCCCTGCTTTTTCCAAAATTTCCGGTTTTACTGATTGCTTTTCTGCAAAAGTGAGCAGATGATCCCAGCCATCGGGGGCAAAACCAATACCAAAAGTTTTTAGGACAGATTGAGGAATACCCCGGTTTTGCAAATAATCACGTCCTTTTTGTGCCGCTTTGGCAGTGAGCAGGTAATTTTCATAAAATTCTGCGGCCAAATTGTTGGCATGATACAAGGCTTCTTTTTGCCGGTATTGAGCAATATCTTGCTGATCGTCTTCAGGTATAACAATGCCCGCCGCTTTAGCCAAAAAGCGCACTGATTCCGGAAAGGTTACCCCTTCAATTTTCATAATAAAAGTAAAAACATTACCGCCTTCGCCGCAGCCAAAACAGTGAAAGATTTGCTGTTCGGCATTGACGCTAAAGGAGGGGGTTTTCTCTTTATGAAAGGGACAAAGCCCGAAATAGTTTTTGCCTTTTTTCTGTAATGATAAATAACCGGAAATTACAGAAACAATATCACTGGCAAAACGCACTTCATCGATCTTGGCGGGTGATATTTGTCCTGCCAATTTTTTATACTCCATTTATGATAAAAGCCGACCGGGTGTTTTTCATCGGACTAGTTTTATCGCCTGGTAAAGTATGGTGTTTTGAAATTTTTCCAGTTCCCGATAATTATGTGGATTATTGGCGAACGTTTTTTGAAAAGCTGTAGTTTGCCGGAAAATTTCATTTTCCTGTTTTAAAAATAATGTCAACATTGCATTATTCCCGCCGGCCAATACCTTGCTATCCAGATATTCCGGATGATTCTTTGTGTGATATATTTTGCGCTCATTTTCCTGAACTTCCTGGTTCATGTTGGAGATGCTTTTGCCGGATAATTCTTTGGGAATTGTGCCACTTGATGGCCAAACCGGGACGGCAATTCCGGCAACCGGTTCACCCGGGATGATCCATAAAACTGCCGGTAACGATTTGAAAATTTTATTTATTCCCTGGATAACAACGCTCACAGTTGTATTATGGCGGTTGATTGTAGTGGTCGTTTTTATATGTCCGGTTGGAGCATCCCGGAAACTGCCGGTAAATGGCAAGGGATACGGATTCAGTTCTTCCGGGTGCAGATCACGAGCGACGTTTTGCAAAAGATATTTATAATCCAGAATATGCTCGTTCCGCGCTTGTTTTAATAATTCGTTGACGCGATGATAGCGCCAGGCGCTTCCTGCCGCCGATTCTTCACATGTAAAAGAAAAATTCTCTCGCACCAACCAGCCATTCGGCACATCGCTGGAATCGTTCATGTTATATTTAATGATTTTATGTGAACACAGCTCATAAAAGGCACAATCGCCATTGGCATCAACGCAGCCAATATTAATTCCACCCTGATGAGTAATTATTAATTCTTCAAAATCAGCAATACTGGCACAGGTTCCCAGAGATTTTTTGATAAAGCAGGGGTGAACGCGGGTATCTGTATTGTTGTTTCCGGCATTTGTGGTATATACCAGAGCGAATCCGGCGGTATTTAACCCGGTAATTACAGAGGTGGTATCTTTGTTCTGAATGACGCCGGTAAAATCATACCGGGGGCCGCGAAAATTGCACAGAGCGATATTTTGTCCGGCTCCTTCATAATTGAGCCACAACGCAGGTCTGTTATCACTGGAAACAGTAGCCGAGATGACTGCAAAAACTCCGGTTTCATTGCATAAAGCCGGCAGTGAATACACGTGCAACAGCATGATAACGATTGATGTGAAAAAAATATTTTTAACTAGTCTGGTTTTCATTTTTTGTTATCGTCGTGTTCCCGTAGCGGTAACCTTCAATTAAAATACGTTTCAGGTTATCTGCATTTAATTCCGACTGAAATTGGCCGTCAATGGCAATGGAAATTTTTCCGGTTTCCTCGGAAATAACAATTACCATAGCATCTGACTCTTCGGAAAAGGTTAACGCCGCTTTGTGCCTGGTGCCAAATTCAGTTTTGGACTGATTTTCTTCAGAAATGGGCAGAATACATTTGGCTGCTTCTATAAGATCATTACGAATTACAATAGCGCCATCGTGCAGGGGAGAGCGCGGATTAAAGATAGACAGGATCAACTGAGTCGATACTTCAGCTTGCAAAAGAACCCCGGTCTCATTGATCGTACGCAGCCCGGTTTCTCGCCCCATAACAATCAGCGCGCCATAACCGCGATCATGCAGGGCTATTGTTGCTTTAACCACCTCATCGATCACTTTGCTTTCGCTGACCTTGACCAACAAGCGAACCAGACGGCTTTGCCCGATATAGATAAGAATACGGCGCAATTCCGGTTGAAACAAAATTACAAAGGCAACCAGCCATATTGTCCGCAGGTTTTCAAAAACCCACGTCATGCCCTTCATTTGTAAAAGAGGCGCCAGGCCGGAGAATATTAAAATAATAACTAACCCGACAAGCATTTGCACACCCCGGGTACCGCGCAAAAAATTATATATTTTGTTGATAATATAGGACATGACAGCGATATCAAGTATATCCATGATTGTGACAGGTAAAAAGCCGATATGAAATAATTCAAGTCCCATTGTATCAGTCGTTTTTTAGTTTATCAGTTAATATTGCAGCTCTTTTTATTTCTTTAACGTCGTGTACCCGTAAAATATTCGCTCCATTTATTATACAGGCAGTGGAAGCGGCGATTGTTCCTTCCAGCCGCTCTGCAACTGGTAAATCCAGTATTGCGCCGATAAATGATTTACGTGACGGGCCAATAAGAATCGGGCAATCAAACTTTTTTAATTTAGATAAATTTCTGATTATTTCCAAGTTATCTTCAAGGCGTTTGCCAAAACCGATCCCCGGATCGATAACCAGTTGGGTCTTTTTATTACCTGCTTGCAGGGCAATTTCAATACTGGTGGATAGATATTCAGAGATTTCTTTCATCACATCGTAATAATACGGGTTTTTTTGCATATCGCGGGGAGAGCCTTTGATGTGCATGATGACAGCGCCAGCCTTGTATTCAGCAATAGTACTGGCCATGAGCGGGTCGAACCGTAAACCACTGATATCATTAACAATTTTTGCCCCTGCTGCAAGCGCCTGGCGGGCAACGTCGGCTTTACAGGTGTCGATAGAAATGGGTATGTTTAGCGTTGGGATCAGTTTTTCAATGATCGGAATCACTCTGGCCAATTCCTCGTTCCCGGAAACCGGTTCAGAGCCGGGACGGGTAGATTCACCGCCGATGTCAATAATATCTGCGCCGTCGTGCTGCATTTGTAATGCCTGTTCCACTGCCTTTCCGGTATCCAGGTATCTGCCCCCGTCGGAAAAAGAGTCCGGGGTAACATTTAAAATACCCATAATATGTGTACGTTGTGTTATATTCAAGTCTGCATTGCAAAAAGACCAAACCGCCGGTGGATTCATGTTATATTGTTCCTGTAATGTTTTGTTTTAAACTAAAAACTTGGTCATTTTATTTTGTGTGCATGGAGCAATAAAAAAATCCCCGGAACGGATATTCCAAAGGGATTTCATAATCTAGTCATAAAAACGCCGGATAAAACCTGGTTATTCCCCGGCTGTTTCCTCTTTGGAATCGTCCTCGGCGCTTTTTTTATTTTTATTTTTTTTATTGTTAAAAGGCGGTAGTTCTTCACCTTTCATAATCAATTCAATTTCCTCGCCGTCGAGATTTTCTCTTTCCAGCAACGCTTGCGACAATGAATGCAACGTTTGTAAATTAGCTTTTAACAGTTCACGAACGTCTGTAACAGCTTCATCAATTAACTTTTTTATTTCTTTATCGATCAATTGTGCGGTTACTTCGCTGTAATCCTTATGCTGGGTAATTTCTCGTCCCAGGAAAATTTCTTCCTGCTTTTCTCCATAACTGATCGGTCCAATCGTTTCACTCATACCCCATTCGCACACCATTTTACGAGCCAGTTCAGTAGCCTTTTTCAGGTCATCGCTGGCGCCAGTGGTGAATTCATTAAATATTATTTTTTCCGCTTCGCGTCCACCAAACAGCTGCCGCATTAATGCCAGGCAATAGGTTTTGGAATAGTTATGCTTTTCATCCATTGGTAGAGTCATGGTGGCGCCCAAAGCCCGGCCGCGGGGAATAATCGTTACTTTATGCACCGGATCGGAACCAGGGGTAAGACGGGCTACCAGTACATGTCCCGCTTCATGGTAAGCAGTGGTGCTTTTTTCCTTGTCGCTGATGAGCATGCTTTTGCGTTCAGCGCCCATCATTACTTTGTCTTTGGCTTCATCAAAGTCGGACATTTCCACCCGTTTTTTGTTTTTCCGGGCAGCCAGCAGCGCTGCTTCATTCACCATATTGGCCAGATCGGCTCCGGAGAATCCCGGTGTGCCTTTGGCCAGTACTTTTAGATTAACATTTTTGGAAGTGGGAATTTTGCGGGTATGTACTTTGAGAATGCCTTCACGGCCGCGTACATCCGGGCGGTCGACGACTATTTGCCGATCAAATCGACCGGGCCGTAAAAGTGCAGAATCGAGCACATCCGGGCGGTTGGTTGCCGCCAGCAGAATAACGCCTTCCGAAGTCTCAAAACCATCCATTTCAACCAGCAACTGGTTCAGGGTTTGTTCCCGTTCATCATGACCGCCGCCTAAACCGGCGCCGCGGTGTCTGCCCACAGCATCCAGTTCATCTATAAAAATAATGCACGGCGCATTTTTTTTGCCCTGTTCAAACAGATCTCGCACCCGTGAAGCGCCAACGCCAACAAACATCTCGACAAAGTCTGCGCCGGACATGCTAAAGAATGGCACACCGGCCTCGCCGGCTACTGCTTTGGCCAGAAGAGTTTTGCCGGTTCCCGGAGGCCCCAGTAACAATGCGCCTTTGGGAATTTTGCCTCCCAAACGTTGGAATTTTTCCGGTTCTTTTAGAAACTCGATAATTTCCTGTAACTCTGTTTTCGCTTCGTCTGCGCCGGCTACATCATTAAAAGTAATTTTAGGGAAATTCTCCGTGAACATTTTAGCACGAGATTTACCAAAATTGAATATTCCTTTGGCGCCGCCGCCGCCGCCCTGCATTCTGCGGATGAGATATATCCAGAAACCGATAAGCAGCAGCCAGGGGAGAGCTGTAAAAAGATAACCCCAAACTCCGGGGGTTTCGTGCCTGATGTCGATTTCTTCAAGATCATAATCTGAATACCATTTTTCAATTGTTTGGTAATCCAGGTTATCCGGCAATGTTACTTTGAATGTTCCGGGAGCCCGGGAATCATCTGTAACAGGCCCTTCGGGTGAACCGGTCTTGTATTTACCATACAATACTCTGTTTTCAACCAGTATTCCTTTAACCTGTTTTTCATGCAGCAAATTCAAAAATTCATTGAACTTGATGACCTGTTCACGGGTTCGCTGTGTTGAAAGTTGTTGGGAAATGATCAGCGCGATGGTAAAAATTCCGATCCAGAATAATAATGTTCTGGAGGCTTTTTTCCATTGCGGGCCATCCGGTTTCAGGTTTGATGGGCCTCGTTGTCCGGAAGAATTCTTTTTTGGGGGTTTTAGATTCGTATTTTTTGTATTATTGTCATCCATATTTTTATCGTGTTAGAGTGAGTAGGGTTTTAATCCATTGTGTATATATCTGGTAAATTGCGGAATTTTTGTCCAAAGTCGAGACCATACCCGACTACAAAGCGGTCCTGGATTTCAAAACCAATATAATCAATTTTTAAATCAATTTTCGCTTTTTCCTTTTTTAACAGAGATACAAATTTGAGCGATACAGGCTCATGTTCCAGCAAGTTTTTTTGCAAAAAGCAGACAGACAAACCGGTATCAACAATATCTTCAATAACCAGAACATGACGGCCTTTAATATTTGTATTAATGTTTTTTTGTACTGTAATATTTCCTGAAGTAACCTGTGCATTGCCATAACTTGACAATTTAACAAAATCAATTTCCACGTCCATGGACAATTGCCGTACCAGATCGGCGATAAAAATAAAGCAGCCGTTTAATACACCAATCAAAACCGGTCTTTTATCCTGATAATCGCGGGATATTTCCCGGCCCAGCTCCGCAATTCGGCTCTCTATTTGTTTGCGATCAAACAAAATTTGATAATTACTGTTGCTGGTGAATGTATTAGATTGTGATGCTGCCGTCATTGTTTTTTTACTAGTTGCAATTGGTAAATGCGTTGCGTTTTTTCAGTTATTTTAAAACGGTTATCCAGTCTTTTACCAACCAGCCAAATGATTCCTTTTTTACAAACCAGCAGGGGAATATGCTGCCGTTCGTATATCGGGATTTTTTCGTCAATAAAATAATCAGATACTTTTTTACTGCCGTTAGAATTTACCGGATAAAACCGGTCACCAGCTATTACGCTTCTTAAAATTAATGGTTCCACTATTTTGTCAGCGTCAATCCATTCTGTGAATCTGTTTTTGTTCTGGAAATTTAACGGTTTTTGTGCTTCTTTTATTTCAAAAATATAGGTATTACCAGGAAAATAAATACCTGGTGTTGCCGGAATTGAAAATGGCTGCCTTTCTGCAATAGGCCGCCAAATTACGAGTTCATTGCCATAGATGGTGATATTGATTTGTTTTGTTACAGGCAATGTGGTGCCGCTTTTCCGTTTAGATAATACCTGGCTTAGCTTTTCGTAGAAAAGATAATCAAGCAAACCCGGGTCTGTACCCAGCAATTCCAGGGCACGAGCGAGAATGCCTTTTTGCAGAATATTAAAGTACGCCAAATAGTCATTAATATCAAGGATAATTTTATGTTCATCCTTGAATTTTAAACAGTTATGAAGCCTGGTTTCCGTTTCGCTGTTTAAAAAATTTTCTACTTGCATCATATTGGCGCCCAGCCGGTTGAGGCTGGTTATGATTTGCGGATTGAATTCCTGCGCCATTATCGGCAGTAATCTGTGTCTGATCCGGTTACGACGGTATTGAATGTCATTGTTTGAGGAATCGATCCGGTATTCGATGTTATTATCTGCGGCATATTGTTCTATTTCTTTTCTGGTTGCAAATAAAAGGGGGCGGATAAAAAGATCTCGCCGCGGAGAAATACCGCGTAACCCTTTAACCCCGGCGCCACGCATGATATGGTCGAGAATCGTTTCAGCATTGTCGTTAGCGTTATGGGCTGTTGCAATGTGCACCAGGCCGGTTAATTGCGCCGCTGTTTGTTGCAAAAAGCGGTACCGGCAGTTGCGCGCCCCGGTTTCTATGGAAAGTTTATGTTCTCGGCACCACGCTTGAACATCGCACCGTAGGACTGTGAGGGGAATGCCCAGCTTTTCACATACATTACGGCTAAAGTCTTCATCACCATCAGATTCTGCGCTCCGCAATTGGTGGTTCAAATGGGCGGCGGTCAGGGTCAGGTCATAATCCTTTTGAATGCCAAGTAATAAATGTAACAACACCATTGAATCGATGCCGCCGGAAAGAGCAACCAGTATAGCGCTTTTTTCAGCAAAGAGACGCTGCGTTTGGTTGTATTGCAGGAATTGAACTGCTAAGGATTGCATATTTCTCTTTTACATTATTCTGTCCGGTTCGACATTTTTACTTGCAGCTTGCCGATTCATTAAATATACAAAATTGGCTGTTAGAATTCAAGCCACACATGGTTTGTGGTAAAAAAAATTGCAGTTAAGTAAAAAACTGCTTAAATTATAATGAGGAACAAGAGTCCAGCGATACTGGAACGGCATAATATAAAGGAAAACCCGGAAGCGAGGCACATGGAACGGATTAAAGAACTGTTTAATGAAATTAACGGAAAAACAGTTATCCTGATTGGTGATGTATTTTTAAATGAAACCATTCAGGGTGATATGGAGCGATGGACAAATGATAATCCTGTACCTGTGGTGCAAAAGCTGCACAATACTTATTTACCTGGAGCCGCAGGTTATACTGCAATATTATTACGTCAGCTTGGATTGCATGTAAAGCTGGTTACTGTTACCGGAGATGATTTTGCCGGCAGGGAATTGCTGCGAATTTTGTCCAATTATTCCATTGATGTCAGCCCGGTTATTGTCGATAAAGAGTATATTACCAACCAGCGGTCTACTATTTATGTAGCAGGAGTGCGTTATGCCGAACGGGAGATCATGCGGTTGCAAACCCCGGAACCTCTGCCCCTGAGTGAGGAAAAGTTTGAACGAATTATCGAGTTCCTTGAAGAACATGTTTCTGAAGCAGATGCGATTGTTTTTGTAGATAAAGATGAAAGCATTGTTACGCGTAAACTGGTAGACGCTGCGCAGAAAATTGCTGAAAAGCATGGCAAATTGATCATTGGCGATTCGGAAAAAAACTGTGCTTTTTTTAGCCATTTTACAGCAATAACCCCCAATGTTCATGAAGCCCAGGCCGCCTTGAATGGCAGAAAAGAACATTCCAGTAAACTGGGCAAGCAGCTGCGTTCTTTATTAAAATGCGATATGATATTTATGACTCTTGGTGGAGAGGGGATCAGTGTCATAAGTGAAGCCCGCGATGTCTGCCATGTTTCTGCCAAACCACGCCTGGTTGGCGATACCGCCGGGGCTGGCGAAGCTGTCGTTACCGCTGTTACCGCAGGCCTGCTGGCCGGCTGGTCACCGGCTCAAATTGCAGATCTGGCCAATATGCTGGCTGCTTTGGTTGTATCGCGTAAAGGATTTGCCTGCATAACCAAAAAAGAGATTGTCGAAGCGCTGCTTCGTTATTCTCTGGAGATGAATGTGGAAAAGCATGTATCTATTGAACAATTAAAGCGCCTTGTTGCACGGGCGCGGTTGGAGGGGAAAAAAATTGTCTGGACTAATGGTTGTTATGATATTTTACACGCCGGGCATGTTATTTACCTGGAAAAAGCCAAAGCCCTGGGCGATGTGCTGATCGTGGGTTTGAACAGCGATGCTTCCGTTCATAAGAACAAAGGTCCTCTGCGCCCGGTTGTAGAAGAAAATCAGCGCGCCAGGGTACTCTCGGCATTAAGTTGTGTGGATTATGTGGTCATTTTTGATGATGAATCACCCCTTGCCATGATTGATACCCTGCGCCCGGATGTATATGTTAAAGGCGGTGATTATAATATTGATACCATTAACCAGGGAGAACGGCGCCTGGTGGAAAGTTACGGCGGTGAAATTGCATTACTGCCGGGTGTGGAAGGTATGTCTACATCCGAGGTTATTCGCAGAATCCTGAAAGCATACAGTCAATAATTTTATTCGCTTAAAATACAGAATTCCAGTTTCCTATATTTTTACATTTTACGGTTTGGTTAAATATTGTTTGGTATTAGATACTACATTATCGGCTATTTTTATGGCAGCCTTGCAAGTATCCTGTTCGGGTTTATAAATTGTCAGCGTATGTTCAGCAGGGTACATGGAAGGTATGAAAACAGAGTTGATAAAAATACAATCGGAATCGGTTACAGGTATTTCAATTTTATTGTTTTTTAACAAGTATTTTAGCGCTAAAATATCCTGCGTCCTGGGAGTTTTTATTTTAAATTCCGTAAATAATGCTTTCAGCGCTTTTTCAATTGCCTGCTGAGCATTTTGTATACATGGATTGTTCAAGTTGTTTTCGAATAATATTTTTGTTGCAGCCAGATGGTCTTCAGCAAAAGCAAGCCATTTTTCTGTTTCATTTTTCATACAGAACCTCTTTGGAAGCTATTTCATCCATTCATGTTCCTTGTGCGCCGGGTGTAACCGGAATAAGCCAAGGGGGATAATTTTAGCCATTTTATGCACAAGTCTTTAGTATTTTAAGCCAAGGGGTAAATAATTTTTTTACAGTTGTGAAAGAAAGCAATATCAATATTATGGCTCCATATTGTTTGCAGTGGGTAATTCTCCCACTAATTTAAGTACAAGAATACAGTAATAAAGACCTGATTACTGCAACTTTTCTTTGAATGACATTAAATACATTAAACTT
>CAYNSO010000022.1:23681-44651 GCA_964399735.1 uncultured Cytophagia bacterium | reverse complement strand
TATGAAGCGCTCATTCAGGCAACAGTTGATATGACCAACCTGGCCAGTGACGCCGATGCCGTGCAGAATTTACTGCAGGGTATGGGTAACCCGCGGGTTATGATTATGATTGATGAATCGAATGTCGGTGAAACCAGTACCCAGTATCACTATTTTGAAGTGAATATGACGGCTTCGGAAACGGCTATGAACAACAAGTTCCTTGAAAAGAATTTTAGTGTTGTCGATCCGGCTACAATACGTAGTAACAAACAACGCGATGCAATTGTTGCAGCGATTAATGGCGATACCAAAGCTGCGCAAAGTTTAGCCCAGGCTCTTGATGCTGAAGTGATTATTACCGGTAAAGCCATTGCCAAAGTTGCCACGGGTATCAACCTCGGCGGCATGAAATCCTGCCAGGCGAATTTAAATGCCAGAGTAGTAGATGCCGATGTGGGCACAATAATCGCTACCAGCAGCAAACATGCCGCGTACCCCCATATTGACGAGGTAACAGGTGGTACAATGGCGATAGAAAAAGCTGCCAATGCTCTGGCTGATGAATTGATTACCAAAATCCTTGAAAAATGGCGCAGCCGCTTTTATAGTTTGAATGACGTCAAGCTGATTATTACCGGTTTGGAGAGTTATACTGAAGCAGCAAATTTTAAAAATGCTTTACAGTTTACCGCCCGTGGCATAAAAATGGTAAACCAGCGTAATGTTGCCGGCGGCACAGCTGAATTTGATATAAAAATTTCCGGCAATGCGGAACAACTGGCCCGCGAACTCGATCAACGGGCCATTGGCGATTATAACCTGGCAGTAACAGGCGCTACGCAAAATAAAGTAACCTTGCGCGCGGTTCGGGCGCGAACCAACGCCAATCCCGATTCAGTATTACCGGAATAGAGTAAATAGCAATTTTAAAAACTAGTTGAGGTTACAAATGGAAAAAAAAGTTTTAAAAAAAATGATCGTCTTTGTTGCGGTATTCTTTTGTCTGTCTCTTATCGTTAATGTTTATGCAGCTGATAGCAATAAACAATTAAAGAAACGTGTTGCGGTTTTCAGCTTTGATGATAAATCAAATCACCATCATCATTGGTGGACCGGCCAGCCGGTTGGCGAAGGTATGTCTGATATGCTGGTAACCGCCCTGGTTAAAACCGGTAAATACCAGGTTATGGAACGCCAGGAAATGAACAAGGTTTTGGAAGAGCAACAACTGGGTTTAAGCGGCGTGGTAACCCAGGAAACCGCAGCCCAGGTTGGGAAAATGCTGGGTGTGGAATTGGCAATCTTTGGCTCTGTTACTGAATTTGGTTATTCAGAAGGTTCGACAGGTGGGCGTATTAACAATATGGGGTTTGGGGTTGGTGTAAAAAGCTCCAAAGCTACTGTTGGCATTGATATTCGTTTTGTTAATACAACAACCGGTGAAATCCTCAAAGCGGAAAGCGTTCGCAAGGATAAATCCAAAAAAGGCATTTCACTGGATACGGAAAAATTCAGTTTTGATAATCAGAACCAGTTTGACGAATCCCTTGTCGGCAAGGCAACCCGCGAAGCCATTGATGAAATTGTTACCTTTTGTGATGGTGTGGTTGAAAATATACCCTGGCAGGCAAAAATTGTCACCGGTTCACCCAAAATCATCATCAATGCCGGCGCTCTCTCTGGTGTGAATGTTGGCGATGTTTATGTGGTAATTCGGGGCGGCGAAGAACTGGTTGATCCCGATACCGGGTTATCTTTAGGTACAACTGAAACCCAGGTCGGAACAATCAAAGTTACCAATAATAATATCGGTAATGGAAAAGCATCCGAATGTATTGCAGTTACAGGTTCAGGGTTTGCCAGAAACGATATGGTACGTATGCAATAATAAATTATTAACAGCAAGCAAGGGAGAAGGCTTGATTATTAATTCACCTTCTCCTTTTTTTTTGCTGGTACAGATCAAAGATATCAGTGTTATAACTGACCTGGATACGGATGCAGGCTGTATTAAAATCCTGAATAAAATGTGCCAGGTACAAGTTTGAGTAAAAAATACCATTCTTGTCATTTCGAGGAGCGAAACGACGAGGAATCTTTAATATTTTGTAAAAACAAGATTTTTCGCTTTGCTTGAAATAAAAAGATTGTTTTGAGCGCTTTAGCAGCTTGAATGACCTTTCTCAAAGTGGGGTTTTGATACAGCCCCGGAAATAAACGCAAACAACCGGTAATCTATTTATCCAGAGTAAACAAGAACTGTAATACTCTCAAACTTATTACTTTTTAAATTGATAAAATTTATTTATATTTATCCTGTAAACGTTTAATCTTGTTGCTATATCCGGTATCCATACCTTGTATAACCAATAAAAAATGCGATTTGTAGTTCTTTTATTGCGCTGTGCATGGATTAGTAACTGATCTGTAACTTTTGCTAACCGGATAATGGGTGAAAGTAAAATATTATTTTAGCTCAAAGATTGAGGCTAATATGTTAAAGAGAAGAACAATCATTATTTTTCTTTTAATTATAACATCCATAACTTTGATTCATAAAGCAGGTACAAGCGGAACAGGAAGTGAAAAGCGAATTGGCAAGGTTACATTTTTACTTGGCAAAGATAAAGATGTTCAGATTCAACATAAAAATTTAGCTGTTTGGCAAAATATAAAGTTAAACAGTTCAATCTACAGCCAGGATAAAATCAAGACCGCCGGTGAATCCCGCTGTGAAGTGACCCTGGAAGATAAAAGTATTATTCGTATAGGTGAAAATACGATTTTTAGTTTTGTTGAAAGCTCTATTGACGACTATAAAAAAAGTGTCCGTTCCGAACTGAAACAGGGCAGAGTATGGTTAAACATTAATAATGCACAAAAGGCAAATGATGAATTTCAAATAAAAACCCCCACAGCAGTATGCGCAGTGCGGGGAACAATCTACCGAATTGATTGTGATTCCGCAACGACCTGCCTTGTTTATGATGGTAAAGTTGAAGTTGGCCCTTTGCAAAACTGGGGAATACAAACTCCTGAGCCCTCGAACAGTTTACAGCCGGTTCAGGTCCCCGGACCTTTTGAAATTCCACCCCCTTATGAAGTAAGTCTGGATACCTGGGTGCAAATTGTCAAAGGTTTTCAGATCGTTGTTCGCCCCGATGGCAAGTATGCCAAATCTATGTTTGATGAAAAAAAAGATACGGCGCAAGACTGGGTTGCGTGGAATAAGGCACGAGATATTCTAAAAGAAAAATAAAGCAGGTTATGAAAAATTTGATTGTAGCTATAGTAGGCCGCCCTAATGTTGGTAAATCGACCTTATTCAACAGAATTTTAAGAAAACGGGAAGCAATTGTTGATGATACCTCCGGAGTAACCCGTGATCGCAATTATTCCCTAACCGAGTGGGCAGGGATAGAATTTGAATTGTTGGATACCGGCGGTTATGTCCCCGATTCCGATGATGTGTTTGAACGGGCGATCCGCGAACAAGTGTCTTATGCTATTCATGAAGCAGATGTTATCCTTTTTGTTACTGATGTAACTACCGGGGTTACGCCGTTTGATGAAGAAATAGCTGCCATGCTCAAAAAGTCAGGTCGGACAGTAGTTCTGGCAGTAAACAAGGTCGATAACGCTCAACGCGAGCTTGATGCTCTTGATTTTTATAGCCTGGGCTTGGGTGATCCTGTGGCAATTTCTGCACTGGGCGGGCGTAATATCGGCAATATGCTTGACCAGGTTTTGGCTCAAACGCCGCAAAAAGGGAACCATCCGATCTCTCGTTCTGATACGATCAAAATTACAGTATTGGGCCGACCAAATGTTGGCAAATCTTCTTATGTAAATGCAATTCTTGGACACAATAAACTTATTGTTACCGATATAGCCGGCACCACTCGCGATTCCATTGATACGGAGCTGAAATATCAAAATCAAATATTAACGTTGATTGATACTGCCGGTTTACGTAAAAAATCCCGCGTTACGGAAAACATTGAATATTTTAGTACAGTACGTACTAAAAATTCCCTGCATCGTTGTGATGTTGCCATTGTTCTGCTGGACGCTACCCAGGGAATAACCGATCAGGATAAAAAGATCATCAAAAGTGTAGTAGACGATGGCAAAGGTGTAATCATTGGCGTTAACAAGTGGGATTTATTGGAAAAAGATACCATGACCGCCCGCAAATTTGAACTGGATATCAAGGATTCATTTCGGGATGTAAGCTATGTGCCGGTAATGTTTATTTCAGCCCTTTCCAAACAACGGGTTTTTAAATTGTTAGATATGGCAATTACTGTTTATAATGAAAGACAAAAGCAGGTAAAAACAGTTGACCTGAATAAATTTTTGGAAGGCACAATTGCACAGCACCATCCGCCGGCTTTTGGTGATAAATATATTAAATTAAATTATATTACCCAGGTAAAAACTGCTCCCCCGGTTATTGTTATTTTTACCAATGAACCACGGGGTATAAAAAAGAATTACAGGAATTTTTTGGAAAATCAGTTTCGCGGTCAATTTGGTTTTACCGGAGTGCCTGTAAAAATACTGTTCAGGAAAAAGAATTAGAACTAGACGGATATGGCAAAAAATATAATAAAATCTGTATTGTTTGTTTTTATTTTTAATTCAATCCTTTTTTCTGCTTCCAATCAGCAAGCATTTGTTAATTTGCTTGCAGAAGAACAAAAAAGCGGAAAAATTACTGAAACAGAGAGCATTGTATATCAACTGCAAGCAATTTTTTATCCGCAAGAGTTGCCGGCCAAATACCAGGCGGTTTTACCCGGTTTTTCCCGAAAGGCAACAAGTTTGAAATTACAATTATTTAATTTGTGGCCCGGTTTATCTGCTCAGCAACAAGCTCAATATCAACATTATTTTAATCGCCCGGCTTTTGAACGTTTAGAGCAATCCCTTGTCAGCCCCAATGGGTTGTTTAAAATTCATTATACCCGAACCGGGCCGGATGCGGCTAGTGAAGAATTTATCGCCAATGTTGCAGAATCGTTTGATTATGCATATCACTATGAGGTCAATATTCTGGGATATATGCCGCCTCCCATTGATGACCCTGATAATCCTGAATATGATGTTTATATATATAACTTTGGTGATTATGGGGCGTCAACCCCGGAAAGTCCTGTGCTTTCAACCTCCCGTGACGATTATACCGGCTGGATAGAAATGGATAATGATTTTACTCATACAATGACTAAAGGACTGGGAGCAATCCAGGTTACTGCCGCTCACGAGTTGTTTCATCTTATTCAGTTTGGTTATCGGGTATTTATGAATACCGAAACTAGTTCAATTTTTTTATTTGAAGCAACAGCTGCCTGGATGGAAGATATCGTTTATAATGATGTTAATGATTATTACTATTATTTACCCTATTTTTTTAATCATCCATATTATTCATTCAGTCATCTTGATGGCGCCCATGAATACGCCATGTCGATCTTTTTTCATTTTCTGAAAAAAAAATATGGACGTTCAATAACAAAAAAGATTTGGGAAGAATTTGTCCGTTCCGAACCGTATGATGCAATTGAGCAAGCTTTGGCAGTGCATGGCAGCAATTTTGATAGTGAAATGGCCGAGTTTGCAATTTGGAATTATTTTACCGGCGCCCGTGCCGATACCTCTCGGTTTTTTCCCGAAGGCAACCATTATCCGCAATTGAAAGAACAGGCAAGTTATACAGTAAATCAAACCCTGTCTGTTCAGGATGAGGTAACTCAACTTGGTATTAATTATTACAGAATAGGTGTTTCAGCAAGTGGAGATTTTACAATACAACCGGCATTTAGTGAACCGCAACATTGGATTTACGCTGTAATTGTTGCCCCCCTGGACGCCCCTGTTACTTTTAGTTATTGCGGAGGAAATGGAATAAAGAATTTGTATAATGTTCGGGCGTTATCTGATCTGTTATTCATCCCGATTTATACAAAAAAGCCAACCTCCAGCGTCATCAACAATACAGATTTTACCATCCAGTTAAACCGGGGCAGAGCTCCGCAGCTTGAGAATGAACTGGTTTCGGTTTTTCCAAACCCCGCGATTTTTTCCCAGTGTGGTCATGTAAATATTCTTTTTCAGTTAAAAAATACCTGTGATGACGTCAAAGTAACTGTTTTTAATGAAGAAGGGCAAGTCGTTAATAAAGTCAGTATTGGCAAAAAACCGGACGGTATAAATAATTATCTTTGGAATGGCAAGAATGATGAAAATCAACCGGTTCCTTCCGGCATATATCTTTTTTTAATCGAGGCAGATGAATTCATTGGCCCAGGGAAGATAGCGCTTATCCGGTAACATAGCGTTACTAATTGTCCATATTACAGTTAGAACAAATTTCTTGACAAAATATTTATTTTTATTTAAATTAAGGATGATTCAAGTTTTAGAATTATAGAGTTATATTATGAAAGCCCTGGTTTTTGACGAAAAGATATTTATGGCTGATTTACCCAAACCAGCCAGAAAAGAAAATGAATCTTTGATAAAGATACTAATGGCAGGGATTTGCAATACCGATTTGGAAATTGTCAAGGGTTATATGAGTTATCGGGGTGTGCTGGGACATGAGTTTGTTGGTATTGTTGAAGATAGCGGCAGCCATAATTTGATTAATAAAAGGGTGGTCGGTGAAATTAACCTGGGTTGCGGAAAGTGTGATTTCTGCTTACAAGGATTAAGCCGCCATTGCCAAAATCGCAGCGTAATAGGCATTTTATCCAAACAAGGTGTTTTTGCTCAATACATCACTTTACCTGATGCGAATCTTTATATAATCCCCGATTCTGTTCCTGATGAACATGCTGTATTTGTAGAACCTTTAGCCGCAGCCCTGGAAATTCTTGAACAGGTAAAAATAATTCCGGCAACACGTGTCGCCATCATTGGCGATGGAAAATTAGCTTTGCTTATTTTACAAGTGATACTTTTATTGGGTGTTCATTGTGTCCTTTTTGGAAAACATGAAGAAAAACTTTTAATTGCAAAAAAATTGGGCGCAATAACAGAACCGACAACCGGTAGATACAATCGGGAATTTGATATGGTAATCGAAGCGTCCGGCAAAAAGGAAGGCTTGACCAAAGCGCTTGAATTATTAAAACCGCGAGGACGCCTGGTATTGAAAAGTACGTTTCATGGCAAAATGAATTTTAACTTTGCCGGTATTGTTGTCGATGAAATAACCCTGATCGGTTCCCGTTGCGGGACTTTTGCTCCAGCAATCAGATTATTGGAGAAAAAAGTGATACAAATCGAGCCTTTGATCGCCAGGGTATTTCCGTTCGATAATGCGATCGAAGCCTTTGAGTATGCCCGAAATGGACATTTAAAAGTATTATTGAATTACAAATAGGTAATTTTGTACTGTTATCGTATAATGTGTATTATCCTGTTACATTAGAATGTAAATAAAAAGCTATAAATATTTGTTTTATATATCGAGTATTTTAATCAGTAATCCTGGTGCAGGAAAAAATCATCTGCACAAATCAGGATTGTGCCTATCTAATTACATATTTTACAAATGTTTAATGCTTGATATTGTGAAAGGAAAAGAGTACTAGTTTAAATTTTTAAAAAGTATTTTGTTTTTTAGGTAGTAAAGATTTAAACGAATTAGTCATTTATTTTGGCTTAAAATTTGCGGTAGAATTTAGTCGATTAATTTTATTCATGTTAGTGACCCTTCCCGATAATTGTAATGGAACAAAATGTACAAGGTTTTCGAGATTTTATTTTTTATGGATAAAATAATCAGACTAGACAAAAGAGAAAAGATGTAACATCCAATCCATCAGAACTGAAAATTTTTATAACGGTAAAGCCAAATGAATGAGTTACTATTTTTTCCAAAAATTGACGTGTTGATCCGAATTATTTATGGAAGTGATACCAATTCCATACGTTATGCAACTCATCGGTCTGTTCTTGCAAATGAGAGGGAGGTTATTGAAAATTATATTCTTCGCAAAGTGGCGCCGAATACAGAATATTATAATCGTACTCCTTCAATTATGTTATACGCAGGTATTGAAAAACGGTTGGAAAAAAACCTTAATGTGTTTCGAATTCAAAGCTTGATGCAAAACGCTCTGGATAACAAAATAGTAATCGATAATAAAGTAAAGGAATTTATTAGCCAGTCACTTGGTTCATATTATTTTGATAAAGTTGGTGATAAACTCCTGGAATTAAAGAATCTATTAAAGAACGGTTTTACTGAAGAACAGTTTGAAATTAAACTGATGCAATTAAAAATATTACTAAATGCGTATAACGAGAATACCGGGCAAAACATAACCATACAAAACATTTTGCCCAAAGAAGTTTTATCTTTGTATTGTCAATTAACTAACGAGCAGGAATTAAGTATTATTTGATTGAACAGTAATGCGGGAATTACGGTGTAAATCGTAAGTCAGCTTTTGTAAAGTTGGAGATGTCTGTCATCTGTGAAGGGAGACAAGAAATGAAAAAGTTAAAAATAATTGTTGTTTTTACTGTAACTGTGTTGATGTTAACACAGTTCATCTTTGCCACCACAGCAACCGCCCAATCCAAGTTTGGTGTTGGCGCGGCCGCCGGTATAGCTCATCCCTTTTGTGATTATCCTGAAACCGGCAATGCACTTTCCGGTGGGGCATTTGGTCGTTATTTAATTTCCGACCGGTTCAATTTATCGCTTGGAGTCGGTTTTAGTCGTCTAACAGATGTTAATAATGAATTCAAGACATTTTTAAATTCAGTAGACCTGATGGCAAACTTTAATCTGATTCCAACCGGCAATTTTATTCCTTATGCTTCTGTTGGTTTGGGCGCTTTTAGTTTTGAATACTATAAATACCCGAATAATTATCCGTTGGTTAATGGTGTAAAAACTCCAACCAGAACATCAAATTTCCCATCCGGCGATACTTATTATGATGGTTCTTTCATTCTTGGTGGTGGAGTCGATTTGTTTGTGTCCCCGCAGGTTGCTATATCCGCTATGGCCGATTACCGCTTTACTATGGGTGATGATATAGATGGAGTGAATAACTCGGCAATTAAAGGTTCCAAAGACGGATATCTGAATGCCCGGTTTGGATTTACCTATTTTCTGGGGCAGCGCAGCAGCCGTGAGCAATATGATGATGATTTGTTAGCTTTTGAGCAATTAGAATTTGGCGAGGTTGAAGACGATATATTTTCTCAGCTGGAAGCCGAGGATAGTTTTTCTGATCAAGCGCAACCACAAGGCGCCTTGCAAACTCGTTATCAGGAGTTGACTTCGAGTATTAATACCAAACAACAAGAAATTAATTCCTTGCAGCAAGATCTATCCTTTAAAGATCAACGAATTGCCGACCTGGAAAAGGAACTGCAATCTTCCGGTGGTTCAACACGTGGCGGTGTATATAGCTCTGCCGGTTCCGGGTCTTTTTCCAATGATTACCAAAGCGCATTACAGACATACTATGCCAAGGATTTTTCACAGGCAATTGGCATGTTCCAGGATCTTAAAAACCGATTTCCCGATCACAAGTTAGCCAGTAATTGTGACTATTGGATTGGAGAGTCTTATTTTGCTATGGCTGATTATAGAATGGCGATTCAATCATTCCAGAATGTTTTTTCACACAGCTTTTCCTACAAAAAGGATGATGCTACGCTTATGCTGGGAAGATGTTATATGAGAATTAACGATTATGATAATGCCCGAACCATGTTGCAAGAGCTGATCAATAAATATCCCGACAGTGAATACATCGGCAAGGCAAAAGAATGGCTCAGCCGAATTGGATAATAGAGGTTGAATAAATGTAGAAAAAACCGTACAAGTTAATTGTACGGTTTTTTCTATTTATCGTATTTCTCTACAAAAGCCCTGATTTCATCAAGATATTGCAGAATCAGTTTTGCTTTCGTAACTCCAAAAGAAAACGGGTATCTGTCCTCAGGATTTAAAGTTAAAATTGGTCGTCCCTTGTATTCGCTTTCATTGGGGCCTGCTGGTTGTTGCTCATTCATTTCCGACATTGTTTTCCTTTCTAAAAATAATACCATATTGATTGATAATCTTTAATATTTTCACCTCTTTTTTGCAACTCTTGTAAATAGTCATAAATAGATACATCCGTGTCAAGGTAGGTCTTTGTTAGAGCCAGATATTTTTCCCAGGGATGAAACTCGTAAACGCGTTTTCCGTTTGGCAGTATAGTAATCAAACTATGATGTTGCTGGGCTTTAACATAATTTTTACCCAATCCCGGTACATTATAAACCGGTTCGTCCGTTCTTACTGTACCAGGCATTACCCGTGCTTCTTCTTTGGTTTCTTGTTGCAATCTTGCCATTGGAACCCGATATTTTTTGGTTTCTTCCTTCCCTTTGGTATTAAATGTATAATACGGGTCTACTCCAATGAGGCGCAGTTTGTTACGCAATGCCACCAGTTCAAAACGCCGGCTATTTTCTACTGTAAACACCGCTTGATTATATACAGACATTCCTCTATTTTTGAATTTTTGTACAGCTTGCATTGCTTCCGGAGTGATCTCGTAACTGTGTTCAAAATGAGTGACAAGAATAACTTCTCTTTTTCCGGGTTGATGATATTGTGAAATTATCCTGATCAGGTTATCGGTAATTCGCTGGGGAAGAACCACCGGCGTCCGGGAGCCTATACGAATGCGCTCAATGTGCTCCAGTTCTGCAAGTTGTGATAATATCTGTTCAATTTTTTCATCTTTCATAATCAAAGGATCGCCACCGGTGACAAGCACTTCAGTTATCGTTTGATGATCTTTTAACCATTCGATTGCATTTTTTATTTTATCTTTGGAAGCCAAAGCATGGGGTACCAGAACGTCATCAATTTCCCAGTTCCGTTGGCAATAAACACAAATCTGGCTGCAGGTATTGTATGGTTTTAAAATAGCAATCATGGGATAGCGTCGTGTAACAAGCTCTATTGGCGAAGTACTATGTTCCAGCATAAAATCAAAACTATAGGTGGGGTCTTTTTTGCAGGATATAATTGTTTCGACATAATCTAACGGTGGAATAACCTGGGCTCTTATTGCATGATCATGAGTTCGATCCGGATTTTTGTCCATCAGCGAAACGTAATATGGTGTTATGCCAAACGGGAGTTTATTTTTGCGCGCCAGGTCGATTGCGGTAATTTCTTCTGCGGTTAAATCAATTAGCTTGCCAAGATCCTGAGCATTTCTGATTACATGGCGTATTTGCCATAAATAATTATTCCAGTCGTCTTCTGTTGCTTGAAAAGACGCAAGAATTCTTTTTTTATTTTCCTGCCGGAGTTTAATAACAGCATCATCCAGACCTGATGGATATTTTTTTATATAAATTTGTGATTTTAAAGCCATAGTATCTAACCGGTTTGAGCGGGAAATAGCGGCCTGCCTGCCGCTCAACTCTGTTGAATCCGGTTCCAAGTCCTCATCATATATTCCGCTTTTACCAAGCATACCGGCAAACATTCGAATCATTTCTTCAAAAAAGCCATCATTCAAATCTTCCGGTAGTTTATTATAGCTTTCTTTGGCTAAATACCACAATAATTTGACAATATTGAATTTTGTCAATTTCTGGCTGCGTACTGATATTATTTTTCTAAAGGTTTGCAGGCAGCTCATTTGCAGAGACCATTCCAAGGGTTGAATGGTGCGATTGTTACGATGTAGAATATTGATCATTTCGTCAATATAGGCTTTTAAAAAGCTTTTTGCAATAAGCGGATTTTCTGCGTCTCTGAGCAAGTTGAATATTGTAGGATTGATTGAAAATAACCGGGTGATATTTTGTTTATTGTAATTCATAGTCCTCCTGATGTTTACTCTTTGTACTAACGGAACAATTTTATTGTTGTTTGTATAACAACATAATATTTAAACAACTAATTATATCCCTGTTGAATGATAAAAAGAATTCATGTAAAATGCAACAAGAATACTCTGGTTTAAAATTTTGTTACAATAGTGTTGTATTGTAAACTACAAAAGCGTATTAGAAGGATGCTTTTTTTTGTAGTTATTCGCATAATAAAACATTTTCTGTTCTTTACAAACAAAAAAGAAAGTTATTTGTGCTCTTTTGCCTGTTTTTACCTGGTAAATAAGCAGTTTTCATGCAATATGATAAATTATCACCATTGGTTATAACTGCCCTGGTTTTGGCTTAAATTTTGCACTCTGGAAAATATTGAAAATTATTTTTTTTTATCTTTGATCAACATATTTCTGTTCTTTTAATTGTATTGTAATTATTGATTTTAACTCTGATGCTTTTACCGGCATTATCTTGAAAAATTAATAATTGGTTACTAGCAAGAGTCTTTGACGCCAGGTTGTGGCGAAAAGTACTCACCTGTCTGAAAAAAAGTATAAAAATTGTGTATTGTTGTTAATATGTGTATATTAATCTTGTGTTATTAAATTTAATATTATGTGTTATTCCAATTAAAAGATTGTTAATCAGAGTTATAGAGAGGGTAAAAACCCTTTATTTAGTTTATGGAGAATAAAGTAAAATGAAAATAGTAATTGCGCATCCCAATGCCTCCTATGTTGAAGCGACCCGGCAGGTTCTTAGTGTTCAAAACCAAAATTATCTGCCTTTTGGCGCAACAACATTACAGGAAGTAATTGATCATTTTACAAAAGCTGATTTTGATATATTATTGATTGATAGTGAACTTGCGAATGGAAAACGTGAATCATTTTGTGAAACGATAAAAAAGATAAGCCATGAATTACCGGTTATATTAACAATCAATGAAGATGATGATTTCATCGCCTTACGTGGTAAAGAATTGGGCGTGTTTGAATGTGTGATAAAGCGCAAAGGTTATTTGGCCGCTTTATCCGAAAGCCTGAAAAGAGCAGCAGATTTTAAAAAAAGAGTACTTCCGGTACAGCCGCCGATTCACAAAATAACCTCTTTACCAGTAAAAGAGGAAATGCCTGAATATCCTGGCAGTGGTGAATCCGGTTATTTTGTGTGCGATCGCAAAGGGCGTTTTCTTTCGGCAAGTAAATATTTACAAAAAGTTACCGGTTATTCAAATGATGAACTGCTTGAATTGACCATTATTGATATATTGTCTATCTCTGACAGCAATGACTTTTTTAATAAAGTATTTAATATAGCTGCAAAAAAACCAGCCGCATCTTTTGATGTTTTTCTGTTAAACAAGGTTGGTCAAAAAGCGCATGCCCGTATTCAATTATCATTAATCTATGACGATACCAATTCCAAACTGATTATTGGTTTCCGCGGCAATATTATTGTTCTGGCTGAAGAACAAAAGACTACTGCTATTCAAAAATATACTATCGATCAAAAGAGCATGGTCACCGAGATAGTAGATATTATTCATCGTAGTTATGCGGATTCGATTGATGGACTGCTAAAAAATCTTTCCGAGCTTGTGTGCCAGGTTTTTGGTTTTAAACGTTCCACCGTGGCTTTGCTGGATCCCCGTAAGCATGCCTTTGTAAAACAAGCTATGGTAGGATATGCTGAAAAAGGAGACCCGGAAAATCAGCAAACGATGGAAGTGCCACAAAAAGTAGTTGAGAAAATTTTTAGCGACAAATCACATATCAAAGTAATTTACCACAAAAAAGAACAGCGCCAGTTAACGACCAATTTGAACCATGAACTGGTGCAAAACAATTCCCTTGATAATCAGCCAATTCCGGAATGGCATAAGCGGGACTTGATTATTTTAAACCTGGTTGATCAAAACAATCGCACTTTTGGTTATATCTCTCTGGATGAGCCACATCCCGGCAATGTGCCAACCAAAGCTACTTTTTATAATCTGGAATTATTCAGCCGACTCGTTTCTATAACTGTTGAAAATTATTATCGAATTTCTACTTTGGAACGCCGAAACCGGAGAATGAAACAGATTCTGGTAAACAGTAATGTATTCAAACTCTATTACAGTCTCAACGAGTTGTTAAAAGAGGTTGTCTGGTCAGTCAAATTTTCCCTGGACTTTAGTATGGTTTCACTGGTATTGATCAGTAAAAAGAGCGGAATGCTTGAAACCAAAGCTGTAGCCTGTGAAGATAAAGTCAAACTCGCACAAATTAAAGAATTAAACTATGACCTGGTTGAGTTTAGTAACTTGTTACGCAAAGAATATATGCTGGGTAAATCTTATTTTGTAAAGAATGAAGAGAAAATTTTCCGCCCTTTAAAGCGCATTTATTATGGTTCTGAAGGTGGAGAATTTTTTGCCGACGGTTGGCCAAACTGGGCAGTAATTATTGTACCGATCAAGTCACGTGAAGGGAAAATTATCGGTTTTTTACTGGTTGACGATCCTGTAGATTGCCGGTTGCCGTCACTCGATACGGTTCATACTCTAGAAATTCTGGCTAACCAAATCGCCATTGCCATTGATAACCGGGTAATGTACGTTCAGGCCAAAGAAAGAATTTTGCCGGAGCCCGCTATTGTTACCCGGCAACAAAGTATGCCGGAGAATAAAACTGCTGCGCCGCTTGCTCCTGCCGCTTCTTTTATAAAAGAGAGAACCGATTTTCTCTCTCCTCAACAAGAACAACTACGAGTTCCAGTAACCAACCCTGAAGTGATAAACCCCGGCATTCCTGAAACCAATGATGAAGATGTGACACCCCCTGATTTTTTTGAAGAAGCGGATTTCACCAAAACCGGATTTAAAAAACTTGTTGAACGTTTTCTCAGATAATAGTATATTCCTTATATTAACTATAATTTAAAACCGTGATCTTTGCCGATCGCGGTTTTTTATTTCAGGAAATACGATTTGGAAAAACGCCGTCAATTTATCAAGAAAAGTATACTCATGGGTGGCGTATTTCTGTCCGGTAGCGCCGGAAGGATTGCCACTGCTTCTCCTCATTTGGTTGCCACTCTTGCCGCTGCAGACCAGGCACGATCTCGTGTGGTTATTGGAAGCCGCAATGATTTGCGTACCTCGCAAAACCAGCCCGATGAAATAGCTGTGCAAAAAATGCTGGATACAGTAATTGAAAATTTGTTTTGCCGCAACAGCCGGGATGTATGGAGTGATTTATTTAACGCTAATGATGTGGTCGGGTTAAAAGTGAATTGCCTGGCAGGGCGTGGCTTGTCTACACGCCCGGAGCTTGTTCATGCAGTTATAAATTGCCTGGTTACTGCCGGAGTTAAAGAAAATAATATAATAATCTGGGACCGGCATGATAATGACCTGTTGCGTGCCGGATACACTTTATACCAGGGCCGGCAAAAAGTGCAGTGCTTTGGGAGCAACCGGGTTGGATTTTCTACAAAGATTGCCGAGTTCGGTCAGGTTGGCAGTTTGCTTTCCCGTATTGTTAGCGATCTATGTACAGCAATGATCAACCTGCCGATTCTTAAAGACCACGGCATTGTTGGTCTTTCCGCAGCAATGAAAAATAATTTCGGGGTCATTAATAATCCCAACAAATATCATGATAATATTGGCGATCCTTATGTCGCCGATGTTAACATGCTGCCAGCAATTCGTCAAAAAACCCGGTTAATTATCTGTGATGCCATTACTGCTCAATATGAAGGCGGTCCGCCTTTTATGCCGCAATGGTGCTGGAATATGGATAGCCTGGTTGCCGCGACCGATATTGTTGCGCTTGATCAGGTTTGTTGGGATCTGGTAGAAGCCAAACGTAAACAAGCCGGCTTGCCGTCTCTTAAACAAGCTGGACGGGAACCGGTTTATATTGCTACAGCCGCAGACCGGAATCACCTACTGGGAACCAACAAGTCCGAAAAAATTGAATGTGTGCGGGTCTAGTTATGAAAGAAATAAGCAGACGAAAATATATAAAAACTGCCTGTACCGCCGGTGGTTTGTGCCTGTTGAACGGTACTCTTTTTCATGAATTTGTTGCGACTAATGCCAGTGCACAAACTCTTGACGGGGATAACAGAATTGAAGCGCGTTATTATCAAAAACTGCAAAACCGCAAGATCAAATGCCTGTTGTGTCCGCGCGAATGTGTTATTGATGACCTTGAGCGGGGTTATTGCGGTGTACGTGAAAACAATGGAGGCGTATATTATACACTTGTGTATGGCAGGGCAAGCAGCGCTCATGTTGACCCGATTGAGAAAAAACCTTTATCCCACTTTTTACCCGGCAGTATGGCATTTTCATTTGCGACTGTCGGCTGTAATGTGTTGTGCAAATTCTGCCAGAACTGGGAACTGTCACAGTCCCGGCCGGAACAAATTGAAATGATCGATTTATCACCCAAAAAGATTGTTGCCCTGGCCCGGCAAAATAAATGTGCCTCAATCGCTTATACTTATAATGAACCGGTGGTATTTACTGAATATATGTATGATACGGCGGTTGAAGGACGTAAGCAGGGGGTAAAAAGCGTAATGATCTCCAACGGCTATATTCAAAAGCAGCCTATGTCGGACCTGTGTAATGTGCTCGATGCAGTCAAAATAGATTTAAAAGCATTTACCGAGCGTTTTTATCAGGAACTGGTTGCCGGCCACTTGCGCCCGGTACTGGATACGCTGGTTTTATTACGTAAAAAAAACATGTGGACGGAAATTGTTTATCTTGTCATTCCCGGTCAAAATGATGATCGACAAGAGTTAAAAGATCTGTGTAAATGGATCGTTAGCGAACTTGGCCCTGATGTACCAGTGCATTTTTCACGGTTTCACCCGCAATACCGGCTGACCAATCTGCCATCGACACCTCTGGAAACACTCAAAACTGCGCGGCAAATTGGACTGGATAACGGTTTGCATTATGTCTATACCGGCAACATACCGGGGGATCCCGGTGAAAACACTTATTGTCCCGGCTGTGGCGCTTTACTAATCAGAAGGATTGGCTTTCGTGTGTTGAATAACAAATTAAATAATTCAAAATGCCCCTCATGTGGTTATAAAATTGCCGGTGTATGGGGTTAAATTTTTTGTTATTTATTGTTTGTTAAAATGCCATAAAACATTATATTGGTTTAGCCAGACATCGTTAACAGGTTTTGGTTTACTTTAATCTGTCCTTTATTTGTTTTTATATTCAACATGTAATGAGGTGTACAGATGAGCTTTAAGATAACAAAACATTCTGTCCTCGGCAGTCTGCTTGTTCTTTTTCTATTCAGTTCAATTGCTATTACCGTAACAGGGGCTAAAAATAATCAGGTTCGGGAACCGGCATTCGCAGGCTCTTTTTATTCCGCTGATGCCGTTGAGTTGAGCGCATTTATCGAGCAGTTATTTGTTGATACACGGGTAAACCAACCGACAGGGAAGATTTCAGGTTTGGTCGTTCCCCATGCCGGGTATGTTTATTCAGCGGCAACGGCCGCGGCAGGGTATAAAACTGTGGCTGGTAACAAGTTCGATTTGGTTGTTATCCTTGCGCCCAGCCACCGCGATCCCATCAACGGCGCTACAATATATCCCGGAGATGCTTATAAAACTCCACTTGGTGAAGCTGTTATTGACCGCAAGACAGCAGATGAGTTAATAAAGAATTGTCGTTATGTTACCAGTTCTGTGTTTGGTCATCGTCAGGAACATGCTATCGAAGTGCAGATTCCTTTTGTGCAAAAGGCTTTTCCGGACACAAAAATTATTCCTGTCATTGTCGGCGCTTATGACTGGAATGTCTGTTCTGCAATCGGCAATTCTCTTGCACAGGTAGTAAAAGATAAAAAGGTTTTATTTGTTGCAAGTACAGATTTATATCATGGTGAGTCCTATTCGGAATGTCATTCATTCGACAATACAACGTTAGCAGCCATCAGCCGGTTTGAGCCTCAAAAATTGTGTCAGGGATTATTAGCGGATAGTTACCAGGCCTGCGGCGGCGGCCCGGTTGTTATTATGCAGGTAGCTGCACAAAAACTGGGCGCTAATAAAGCTGTCCGGCTGGCACACACTACTTCCGGTGATGTTACAGGCAAGAAAACCGGCTATATTGTCGGTTATGGCGCTGTTGCTGTTTATCAAGAGGATCAGGAAGTAAAGAACGATAAAATAGAATATGGCAAGGTGGATATAGCAACGCAAAAAGAGTTTTTGCGGATGGCGCGCCAAACGATCAAATCATATCTTTTGAACAAAACAATTCCCGAGTTTGCCCCGGTAAATGAATTGATGAAAGAGCAACGGGGAGTATTTGTTACTTTAACAATCAATGGTGAACTCCGTGGTTGTATAGGTCATCATGAATCGAATGTGCCTCTTTATAAGCTGATACCGCAAATGGCAGCTGCCGCAGCTTTTGGTGATCCCCGGTTTTTGCCGCTTTCAGCAACAGAGTTTGATCAAGTGGTTATAAAAATATCTGTTTATTTAACCAATGTTTACAAAATTAACAGCCTGGAAGAGTTTAAAATGGGCAAGCATGGTATCATTATGCAAAAAGATGGACATAGCGCCACCTATTTACCGGAGGTTCCACTAGAAGCCGGGTGGAAAACTATTGACGAGGAAATGACGAGCTTGTGCCGTAAAGCCGGTTTGCCTGTAAATGCCTGGAAAGAGGGCGCCTCTTTTTGGGTTTATCAAACCCAGGTATTTTCTGAAGACATTTTATAACATGGAAAAATTATGCCGGAAAATCAAGAACAAGATCAGTATTTAAGCAATACTGAAAAAATGCAATTGCTTAAAATAGCACGGGAAACAATCAGCCAGGTAGTTAACGGTAAAAAGCCAAAAGTTTACACCATAGAATCACCGTTATTGAATGAAAAATGCGGCGCTTTTGTTACCATCCATAAAAAGCAGGCGTTGCGAGGCTGTATTGGGCTTATCCATGGGGTTAAACCATTGTTGCACACAGTTATTGAAATGGCAAGCGCTGCTGCGCTGAATGATCCTCGTTTTGATCCTGTCAGCCCGGAGGAATTGCAAGATTTGGAAATTGAGATTTCTGTATTAACTCCAATGCGCGCCATCACTTCGGTTGAGGAAATAATACCCGGCAAGCATGGCCTGTATTTGGAAAATGGATATCATCGCGGTTTGTTACTGCCACAGGTTGCAAGTGAAAACAGCTGGGATCGAAAGACTTTTCTTGAACATACTTGTCGCAAGGCCGGCTTGCCGGCTAATGCCTGGAAAGACAACGACACCAGAATTTTTATATTTTCGGCAAATGTTTTTAATGAAAAATCACTCACCTGATAATCATTAGCAAAGTATTGCTTCTGCCCATAATTTACATTACCGCATTTTTGATATTTTTCTTGATTTAACAATTGTTTTTTATTAATTTAATAAATTAAAAAGTATGACTTAATTGAATTTCAGTCTTCATACCCGGATAATGGCTCGGGAATTTTTGTACCGGATTTAGTGAATGAATATAAAATCGTATAAAACTAGCCTTCTTGTCTTTCTGGCAATTCTCGGCCTGGTGTTTTTCATTTATCAGTTTAAAGCGACATATTTATCAGCTTTTATTAATATTCGATTTACACGGCAGCAAGTCATTGACCAGGCCAGGCAGTCCTTAATAAAATGGGGCTATCAGGACAATCATTACCCGGTTAACGCGCAATTCCGGGTTCGTGAGGGGTTGTTGCGTTATCTGCATAAATCAGTTTCCGTTGATTCCCTGGAAAAAGTACTTGGTAACCAATTACCGGCATATTATTGGGCTGTTACCTGGGTAAAACCGGATAAGGACAGTCCGGAGCCGGACAGCATTCCTGCATTCCCGGCATGGTTCCGCCAGGTTGGCATTCACTTTGATCAAAATGGTCAGGAGATAGCTTTTTGGGTGGAGGCGGCTGATGATAGCAGCGCTCCATCTACCGATGAACAGACTGCCCGCATTATGGCGGACTCGTTATTGCATGTCCGGCTTGGCCCCGATACATCCCTGTTTGCTTTTAACAAGATCAAATCAATTAGTCGGGAGAATCGTACCGATTATTCAGTTCTTTATGACCGAAAAACTCCGGTATCGGGAATTCCTGTGCAAATCCAGATTGATATTCTGGGTAAATTAATTGGAAAATTTGAATATACCTTTGAAAAACTGGAAATCAAATCATCTCCTTTTGACCAATTTTCTTTATTTGCTACTTTTGTGATTATGTTTGGCCTGGTTATTTTATTTATAATAACCCTGCTTAAAAAAATACGTAATGATGAAATCAGTATCAAAGCTTCCATTCCGGTTGGTGTTATCATTATCATTTGTACGGTTTTAGAATACCTGGTAAGAATAGAACACTGGGATCCCGGTCATATTTTAGGGGGATTAATAATCGGCCCTTCATTGCTGGGATTTTTGGGAGTGATAGCTGCCGCCTGCGCCGATGCTCTGGCACGGGATATCTGGAACGACAAGCTGCTGACTTTGGATTCATTGATGCAGGGCCGCTTATTTCACAGGTTTTTCGGGCAGTCTTTATTGAATGGCATTTTGCTGGGTTTTGTCTTGATTGGTTTTTCCACTTTAATCATCAAAATTTTTTCTTTCTCCACAGCAGTAGATATGACAAGCTGGAGCAGTAATGTTACGGATATTAATTCCTGGTCGCCGTTCATTTACCGCCTTGCTAATTCCTTAACCAATATTATTTGGGCTCAGTTTGTCTTTGTGTTATTTCTAACTTCATTCTTTGCCCGCTTTTTTAACAAACGCCGCTGGATCGTTCTTGTTGTAGCGATTATCTGGGGTTTTGGTATGAATTTGAATGAATTTATATCCTCTCCTGCATGGTTAGCAATACTTTTTAATTTTAGTATCGGCGCTTTTTTTGTAGTTATTTTTCTTACCTTTGATTTTGTTACCGCTTTTGTAGCGAATTTGTCTTATCTGCTGGTATTTGAATCTGTCCGCTTGATGCATTTTAATAACCGCATATACTTGTTTGATGGAATTGGTTTCGATTTAATTATTGTTGCCTTGTTTATTATTGGGCT
>CAYNSO010000022.1:0-23581 GCA_964399735.1 uncultured Cytophagia bacterium | reverse complement strand
TTGATGACCATAAACTGGGCATTGTTATTGGCGATGTGTCCGGCAAGGGCATTTCAGCAGCTTTTTATATGACCCTGACCAAAGGCTTTTTACGTTCTTTGACCCGAACCCCGCTCACACCGGCGCAGGTTTTGATAGAAATGAATTCCCTGCTTTATGAAAATGTAGAGCGTAATCATTTTGTCAGCATGATTTATGGAATATTTGATCTGGAGAAAATGATTTTTACTTTTGCCCGGGCCGGGCATAACCCGGTAATGAACCGAAAAAGCGATAGCAGCACTCTTATAATTTGCCCCAGGGGAATGGCATTGGGCATGGATAAGGGGACATTGTTTAATTCTGTTATTGAAGAAAAAACGCTAACGATTAATAGTGGTGATATATTTATTTTCTATACTGATGGATTTACAGAAGCCATGAATAAAAAACATCAGGAATTCGGCGAGGAGCGTCTGGAAAGACTGTTGGCGCAGCTTGACGGCCAGGATGCAAATATGATTATTAATTCGATCAAAGAGTCCATAAAAGAACATGCCGGTTCAATGGCGCAGCACGATGATATGACCATGCTGGTCGTAAGAGTGTGCTGATTCTGTAACAAAGAACGGTGCAAAACGTAAACAGCATTACATAACAAACTAATATTTATATATTAACAGGATAACGAACATGGCTGCCTGATTTGTTTAACGTTCGTTTAATAAAAAATGAAAGAAATAAGTAAACTCTCTTTATTATTACCGCTGGCGCTTCTCATCGCTGCCGTTGTTCAGGATGTAAATATGCTTTCCACAGCCGAGCATTCTATTACCTCTATCTATATCCGTGAATATTTTATTATATTTGCATTAATTCTGTCTCTGCCGCTGATCTACAAACAAAAATGGGCCTCGGACCGGAATGTGTTACGCGGCTTGCGTTCGTTATTTTTTTTAATATTGTTTACCTGCTTTTTGCTGATCATGTCCAATGATCTGTTAAATACATTTTATGACCATGTTGTATCAAAAAATAAATTATATGAAAACGCCGGTAATTATATCTTTTTACTAGCCTGGACTTTTTTTTCAACAATATTCGTTCTTATTACCCTGGGTTCTTTACGGAATCTAATTTATATCAAGCGAAAAAAATCCACCGCTAGTAATTTTACCTGGCTAATGATCTTTCTGCTTTTATATCCTCTGTTCAGCCTGCCGGAATCATTGAGATACATGAATTGGGTGAACAACGATGTGCTGGATAAAATTCGCTATGTAATTTTATTTATCCTGATCAACCTGATGGTCGTCAATTCTTTTCGGGTTGCCTGGATCAATTATCTGAATAAAAAACAAAAACTGGCTTGTTTTTGGGGTGGTTTTTTTCTTGTTCCCATTCAGCTATATTTTGTTTTTAAATTTCACGAGTTGAATCCGGTTGAAGTTTTTAGTCCGGTTTTGGGAAAATTTGTAGATACCAGTATTGTCTTTTTAACGATATATGTTGTTATTGCATTTCTTGCGCTTTTAGCGCATTTACCGACCGCTCAGTTGTACGACCGCAAAATCAGACAGATTTCTTCCCTGCATCATCTTAGCCGTGCCGTCAGTTCCGAGTTTGATATTGAGAAACTTGTGGTTACCATTGTCAAACTGGCAATTGAAGTTACAGAAGCAGATTTTAGCTGGCTGGAATTGCTGAATCAAAAAACCGGAGAATTGCAATTAGCATCTTGCCAGAATTTACGCGAAGCGGAAAAAAAAAGCCGCAAACCTTCTTTTACCGATCCGCTTTCGCTTTGGTTAAAAAGTAACAAGGATCCTTTTTTAAACAACCAGGTAAATAAAAGCCAGGTTGCCAAAAATTTATGTAAATGGAAAAAGGATCTGAATTCGCTGCTGGCAGTACCGCTAATAATGGGAGATGATATTATCGGATTTTTATATGCCGGTAAAAAGGTAGAGTTTGGTTTTGAGTATGATGATGCCGATATGCTGCGGGCTTTTTGCGAGCAAGCGGTTGTGGCTGTTGAAAATACCCGATTGGTTGAAGAATCCATTGTCAAGGAACGCTTGGAGCAGGAATTGAAAATTGCCCATGAAGCGCAAATGAAGTTGCTGCCCAAGGATATGCCCAAATTGCCCAACATAGAACTGGATGCGGTGTGTATTACCGCAAATGAAGTTGGCGGAGACTATTATGATTTCTTTCAAATTGACAATAACCGTCTTGGCGTGGTCATTGGTGATGTCTCCGGCAAAGGGCCTTCCGCTGCATTTTACATGGCCGAGGTTAAGGGTATTATGGAAGCCCTTGCCAAAGCCAACCAGATACCCAAAAACCTGTTGATTCCCACCAATGCTACCCTTTACCGCAATTTCGACCGCAATACTTTTATCAGCCTGATTTATGGAATTATTGATGTTAAACGAAAAAATTTTTCTTTTTGCCGTGCCGGACATTGCCCGGTTTTAATGTTAAAACCAGGTGATGAACAGTGCGAGTTTTTAGAGCCAAAGGGGTTGGGTCTGGGTTTGGATGCCGGCCCACTGTTTGAAAAAACCTTGCAGCAGGTTGATATGCCCTTAAAAGAGGGCTATGTATACCTGCTTTATACTGATGGTGTAACTGAAGCTCGGAACCGCGCCGGCGAAGAATTTGGTGAAGAACGTTTGGCACGGGCTTTTGCCGCCGCCAAGGATTTTTCAGCGTATGAAATAAAAAAACGATTAATTCATGAAATATATACCTTTTTTGATGGAGAAAATGCCACAGATGATATGACTTTTGTTATAATTAAAGCAATGGACAACATAAAGAAAAACTGAATTATTTTCTGATAAAGAGTTGAATGATTTAATTTGTTATAAAATGAGATTACTGGAGGAAAGCAATGGAAAATTTTAGCGTTAACCGGGTTGATAAAGATGACATCTCGGTATTGTATATCAGTGGATTTCTGGATGCCCATACGGCTCCCGAACTTGAAGAAGCAATTCAAAAGTTAATTGATGGCCAGAGATATAAACTTTTAATTAATTTTAAAGATTTAAGCTATATCAGCAGCGCCGGTCTGGGTGTTTTTATGGGATTCATTGAGCAAATACGCGATCAGGGCGGCGATATAAAAATGAGTAATATGACCCCCAAAATTTATCGGGTTTTCGATTTACTCGGTTTCCCCACGTTGTATGATATTGTTGAAGATGAAACCCTGGCTGTTTTAAAATTCAAGAGTTAGTTTGTAACTATTTGTTGGAATTTATGTAAAATAGAGTAGATAATTATCTGGTTGATAATGTTATGATAATGTTGATAATAAAATATAAGGGTAATGATGGTGAAACCAAAATTAAAAGCTGAATACAAACTTCGGATTCCGAGCGATACGGATAATCTTGAATTGATACGAGGTTTTGTTGCCAAGGTTGCGGAAAAAGTTGGTTTTATCTCTGATGATATTTGTAAAATTGAACTGGCCTGTGACGAAGCCTGTACAAATGTGATGAAACATGCTTATGACCAAAACAGTAAAAATACATCTCTGGATGTAATAATCAAAATTGACTATCAAAAATTTACGCTGGTGGTTACCGACCACGGCAAGGGTTTTGATCCTGAAACGATTAAAATGCCAAATGTTAAAGAATACCTGGCTGAACTCAAAGTAGGAGGGTTGGGTATTTATTTAATGCGGACTTTGATGGATGAAGTGGATTATGATATAAAACCAGGCGTGCAAAATCAGGTGCGTATGGTTAAGTATTTTGTCGATAATAAAAAGACCGGTTTGCTAAATGCAACAAAAGGTGTGTAATGAACGACGTAAAAGATCCTGGAAGAGTCAAATCGGAACTTGATCAGCGTCATGTGGAATTAAAATCGTTATTTGAAACCAGTAAGGTACTAAATTCATCATTACAGTTAAACACTATTCTGAATAATTTGCTGTTAACGCCTATGGGGCGAATGATGATTTCCAGGGGACTGGTTATGGTTTCGCAAGATAGCGGCAAGTATTCTATTTGTAATGTTAAAGGATTATCCAGGGAGCTTTTAAACACAATCTATGATGTTGAATTCACGTTTGATAAACCGGTTTTTTTGCAAAATATTGATTTTGAGCAATGCAAGTTGAAAAATTTTTTTCTTGATCTCGGAATTGAACTGATCTTGCCGATTAACAGTTCTTACCGTATGATTGGAATGATCGCTCTGGGTAAAAAGATAAATAGTTGCCAATACACCGATTCTGAACTTGAATTTCTTAACTCACTTACCAATCTTGCTTCTACAGCCATAGAAAATGCCATCATTTTCCAAAAACTGAAAAATGTTAACCGTAAGCTGGATTCCAAAATTCAACAGTTAAATACAATTTTTGAAATTGGCAAAGAGTTAAATTCAACTCTTGATCGAAAAAAAATAGTCAACCTTTTGGTATATGCCATAATGGGCGAAATGGCCGCACAGCGATGTAATGTTTTTTTTAAAACGGGCAACAAATTAGCTTTTGTCGATTATCGTGGCGGGTCAACAAAAAGCAGCGAGAAACAAGCTTTTTCTGAAGCGGATTTTTTACGGGAACTCGCTGATATAACAGAACCTTTCCTGGTTAAAGAGACGGTTTTGCCAGAAGCTCTGCACGCCCTGCGGCATTTGAATATTAACGCAGTCGTTCCCATGCGCATTCAGGACAAGACCGGCGGGGTGGTTTTGCTTGGTGAGAGAATTAATCATATAGAGTATACCGAAGACGATCTGGAATTTCTTTCCACGTTATGTAACACGGCTGCAATATCTCTTGAAAATGCCCGCCTGTTTGACGAGACCATCGAAAAACAACGCATGGAAGAAGAACTCAATATTGCCCGGGAAATTCAAAACCGTTTATTGCCCGCTTCTTATCCTGAATATGAACATTTTGAAATTATGGGTTATAATGTTCCATCTCGTGAAGTTGGCGGCGATTATTTTGATTGTATACGACTCGCTTCAAACCGCTTTGCCATTGCAATTGGCGATGTTTCCGGTAAAGGCGCCCCGGCTTCATTGTTAATGTCGAACTTGCACGCCGGCTTGCATACTTTGATCATGACAAACGCTGATATAAAGACAATCATGTCAAAGCTTAATAATCTTATTCAGGCGCATACAACTTTTGACAAGTTTATAACTTTTTTTTATGGGGAAATAGATGTATATGATTATACTCTTACCTATTCCAACGCCGGACACAATCCTCCGTATTTATGCCGCCGTGACGGTTCCTGCCTGTCCCTGGAAAAAGGCGGTCTGTTACTTGGTATGATGCCAAATATATCGTATGAAACAGAAACGATCCAGCTATATCCCGGCGATCAGTTATTAATGTTTACTGATGGTATTACCGAGGCAATTAACACATTAGAGATTGAATTTGGCGAATACAGGCTGCAAGCGATTCTTGAACATGCTATAAAAAAGGACTTGAAAATTCAGGAATTAATTAATAATATTATAGTTCAAGTCAAAGAATTTACTCAAGGTATGTCGCAAGCAGATGATATAACCATGCTGGGCATAAAGGTACTGGATTAATTTAAAAAGCGTGTGAATATTTTATGGATTCTAACACCAGCGTTAAAAAACCCAATATTCTTGTGGTTGACGATGATGGCTATAACCGCAAGTTATTTGTTCAGATTCTTAAATTAAAAAAATATCATGTTGACGAAGCTGCCAGCGGGGAAGCGGCACTGGACAAGATTGCTGCAACGAGTTATGATCTGGTTGTAACTGATTTACACATGTTTGAAATTGGCGGGTTGGAAGTGTTAAATGCCGCTAAAGAAAAAGACAAGTATACCCAGGTGATAATATTGACCGGTTTTGGCAGTATTGCAAGCGCCGTCAAAGCAATGCAAGATGGCGCTTATGAATATTTGTCCAAACCAATCAACCATGAAGCTTTTCTGGTTCGGGTTAGCAAAGCTTTGGAACGCCGGCAAATGGAAATTCTGGTTGAGGAACAGCAAAAAAAGATCGATGAATTTCACCGTATGATTGAAAAGGATTTAAACCTTGCTGAACGGGTGCAAAACAGCCTGGTGCCGAATAACTATAACAATGAATATTTCTCCCTTGCGGTTGAATACCTGCCCATGATTGGCATCGGTGGTGATTTTGCTGATATTTATGACGATCATAATGGTCATTTTTATATGACGATTATCGACGTGACCGGGCATGGCATTGCCGCTGCTTTGCTGGTGAACCGGGTGTGCAGTGAAATTAATAAACTGGTGCGCGAAGGGTTAAATCCCGACGAATTGCTTCATGCTTTGAATACTTTTTTTTACGATTCGTTTGCTCAAACCGGGTTGTTTTTAACTATTCATTCTATTAAAATTGATTACTTGCATAAAGTCATTTATCATGCCGGCAGCGCGCATCCTGCTGCTTTGTTGTATAAAACCGCCAGCCAACAGTTGATTCACCTTGAGCCGCAAAATCCGATTATCGGTTTCTCCCGCAGTGACAAGGATAAATTTGTACAAAACAATCATCAATACAATATTGGCGACCGTTTGTTTTTATATACCGATGGCATTATCGAAACTGAAAACGAGAACCAGACTCCCTTTGGCATTAAGGGCCTGAAGAAATCGCTGCAGAGTTGCCTGGACATTTCTGTTAGTGAAGCAGCAAATTGTATCGTTAATCAAGTGCGGAGTTTTGGGCATGGCGATCTGCGTGATGATATTTTGCTTATGATTACAGAATTAACCTGAAAATTTTGCATGATATTGTCCGGGAAAAAAATATTATTATTTAATCCGTGGATTTATGATTTTGCAGCTTTTGATTTCTGGATAAAACCCCTTGGGTTGCTGCAGTTAGCTTCTGTATTACAGCAATACGACTTGCATATTGAGTTGATTGATTGTCTTGACCGCTTTCATCCTGCCCTGCAGCAATTGACTGATTATTCCCCGGCTAAACTCCAGGCCAACGGCGCCGGCAAGTTTATTCGCGAACAAATTCAAAAACCAAAGGTTTACAGTCATATCCCCAGAAGATATTGTCGCTACGGCATGCCGATGCAGATTGTTAGAAATTTGCTTGCATCTCTTGCCGAAAAACCCGCGGCAATATTTTTAACTTCCACTATGACCTATTGGTATCCGGCAGTGCGCGATGCCGCAAATCTTTTGCGTGAATATTTTCCGGATGTGCCCATCATTTTAGGTGGAATATATACAACGCTGTGTCCTGAACATGCGAAAAAAAATATTGCTCCCGATTATTTATGCACAGGTGCAGTAGAAACGCAACTCGCGCGCCTTTTAAGGTCAATTTTCGGTGTGAATTTGCCTGATTTTCAGTTCCCAAAAAATTTTCCCCGGCCGTTGTATGATTTGTATCCTGATCTACGTTCGATAGCGATTATCACATCCCGCGGCTGCCCAAATCATTGCAGCTTTTGTGCTTCAGGGCTGCTCAACCCGGAATATACCCGGCGTACATCCAGCGATGTTTTGGATGAAATTTTACACTGGTATCGTTCCCGTCAGGTACAGCATTTTGCTTTTTTTGACGACGCTTTGCTGCACAAGGCCGATAACTATATAAAACCGCTTTTGCGAGAATTGATAGCTAACAAAATTGCGATCAATCTACATACTCCCAACGGCATGCAGCCGCGTTTTATTGATGCCGAGTTTGCCAACTTGTTTTACCAGGCCGGCGGAAAAACCATAAAACTAAGTTTCGAGACGGTCAATCCTGCCCGGCAGAAATCCATGTCTGCTAAAATAACCTGCCGGGAGTTAGAGAGCGCTCTGACTAATCTTGAAAAAGCCGGTTATGATCGCAATAACATTGGCGTTTATGTGTTGATGGGCTTGCCTGATCAGGATTTTGCCGAAGTGAGGGAGAGTGTTGATTTTGTGCACAATTTGGGCGCCAGTGTAAATCTCGCTTCTTTTTCACCCATTCCCAATACACAGGAATGGCAGCGGGCTATCGACCTTGGATATTGGCGCCCGGATGATGATTTGTTGATGACCAATACTTCGGTTTTCCCTGTCTGGAGCAAACGTTTTGGTTATCAGCAATGTCAGGAATTTGTGCATAGTATAGTAGAAAAGAATAAACTGCAAAAATTTTCCGCTGAAGATGAATAGCATAAAACAGGCAAAAGTATAATATGCAGCGATTTAATAAAATATGGGTTAAATTGTCAATAGCGTTTGTCGGCATCATTTTTGTCATCATGCTGCTGGTTTTGTATTTTTTTACCATCCGCCAGTTGCAGTTTGAGCGGGTAGCATTGCGGAAAAATATGGGCCGAATTGCCAGGCAGATTGCCTCTATTCGTTTGGCGGAAACCGAGGGCTGGTATGTGTACCAGGACTGGATTGACAATATTATCGCTTCGGATATTGGCCATGATCTGGTTTATATTGCAATTTTTGATGAAAAGAATTCTCTTGCCGCATTTGGAATTAATTATAAATGGCTGGATCTTGCCGATAGCGGTGTGCTCAGCCGTGCTGAACAGATTCAAATTGTTAAATCACTCTCGCAGGGCCAGATAGCTGATGAGAGCCGTCAGGATTTTGATCATTTTTCCGTGCAAATTCAACTGGGCAGGGAAATGCTGGGTGCGGTTGATGTGGGATTTTCTCTGATTGATTTTAATAATAAATTTCGCCGGCAAATTTTCATCAACCTGTATCTGCTGTTACTTTTTTTACTGGTTGGAATTCTTGCTTCTGTGTTTATCGGTTTACGAATAACCCGGCCGCTAAACCGGCTTTCCAATGCACTTGTTGCTGTTTCCAACAGCAATTTTGACCAGGTTGTAGCAGTACGAAGCAATGATGAAATTGGCTCACTGGCCAACTCTTTTAATTTTATGACCACGAGGTTGCGGGAAAAAAATATTATTGAAAATTTTAGTCGTGAACTTGGTTTTACCTGGAAGTTTGACCAAATTATCCAACTGGTTATCGAAAAAATTGCAACGGCTGTGTCCGCCAGGTATGGCGTTTTGTTTGTGATGCAATCAAATGAAACTTTTACTCGGGCTCTGGCAGTGGGCGCTTATCCACAATCGCCAACCCTGCAATATAGTTGCGACATTGATGCGTCCTGTATCCAGAGATTACTTTTTTATGATGCGCCGTTTTCTCCCGCTCAATTACAGGAGACGGAATGTCATCATTTGCTGCTTCAGATCAGCAATGATTTGCAAATCGAAACCTTTGAATACTTTATTCCGTTAGTCAGCAAGAATAGTTTGTTGGGTTTTATTCTGCTAGCTCCCCAAACCCAAAACTGTGAGTTTGATAATGAAGAAATTAATTTCCTTATAACATTAGGTGCACAGGCGGCAATGGCAGTAGAGAATGCTATTCTTCTTCAACAACTAACAGAAAAAGAGCGGCTAAAACAAGAACTGGAAATAGCCCGGGAAGTGCAAAAGCGGCTATTACCGCAAAAAGATCCGCAAATTGCCGGCCTGGATATATCGGGCGTTTGTTTGCCGGCAGAAGAGGTAGGCGGCGATTATTTTGATTATTTTTATATCGATGAGCATCACCTGGGGCTGGCAATAGCGGATGTTTCGGGAAAAGGTACGTCAGCGGCTTTTTATATGGCTGAATTGAAAGGTATGATGACTTCATTGGCTTGTACGGTACTTTCCCCCACAAAATTATTGAGTATTATTAACCGGCAACTCGGCCAGACCCTGGATAAACGAATTTATACAACTATGTTATATGGCGTGCTCGATCTGCAAAATCGCTGTTTCAATTTTGTACGTGCAGGGCATAATGCCCTGATTGTCCGGCGATTTGGAACAAAAGACAATATTGAAATGTTTATTCCTTCAGGTATTGCTCTGGGTTTAGCCGATGAAGCAACTTTTGCAATGCATTTGGAAGAAAAAATGATTACATTAAATCCCGGCGATATCCTGGCGCTTTATACTGACGGCGTACCGGACGCCATGAATGCGCAATTGATAGAGTTTACCGAGGAAAGGTTTATCGATTTAATTCGGGCAGATACTGATCTGGATACCAGTACCAGGCATTTGCAGGAGCGAATTTTAGCAGAAATTGAAGCATTCAAAGCCGGCAACCAACAGCATGATGATATAACCATGATCCTGGCTAGATTTTTATGAAAAATTTTTTAGGGAAAAATTTTTTCTTTCATCCTTTTTATTATATGGCTTTGCTAATTTTTGTCGTGGTTGCCGGGTGCAATTTTGACAGTGACCGGAGGATTAAACTCGCATCCAAACCGGTCAATGTTTTGATGCATGACAAGGTATCAACAATTCAGGTGGCAGCCGCCCGTAAAAAAAGTCTGGCAATTTTTCAGTTTTTGAATAAAACAGGTAGAAACAGCCTGGACTGGCTGGAATCTGGAATTGTGGAAATGCTCGGTACAGAATTGTCACAGTCGCGACAGCTTAATTTGAATCCAAATTCAAGAATTAACGAGGCTATGCAGGAACTGGGGTACAACAGCAAAATAGCCGATTCTCTGGCCGGCAGCGATGTTGCAAGGCACGTCGGGGCTGAAGTGTATATTTGCGGCAGTTATTTAATTAAAAATGATTCCCTGTGTATTGACCTTGAATTGCGCGATTCCCGTAATGGAATATTGCTAAAAGAGATTAATGAAGCCGGCGGCGGGCTGGAAAATGTGTTTGTCATGGTGAACAGACTTGCAAGAGAGTTACGTGAACATTTGCAAGTTAATTTAAGCGGCGCCCCGGAAATAAACAAAAACCTGGCCAATGTTTCTACGCGCTCTGTAGAAGCTTACAAGTATTATGCCCAGGGAGTGGAACTGACTAATAAATTGTATCTGGATCGGGCGGCTGAGGAATATAAAAAAGCTCTTTTGATTGATTCTACCTTTGCTTCTGCGTGGCATCATTTGGGAGCTATTTACGCCGCAAATGATAATAACCGGGAGGCTATCCAGATGCTTGGCAAAGCAGTCCATTTTTCCGAATCATCACCTCCCAAGGAACGTTTAAAAATATTAGCCGCTTATGCCGTCCTTACCGGGGACTTGTATCAGGCTAGTGAAATATATAAACAATTAACCAATATGTTTCCCGAAGATGACAATGCACATTTCAATTTAGGGAATTATTACTTTGTACAGAATAATAATTGGGAAAAAGCAATAGAAGAATTTGAAATTACTATTGCGCTAAATCCAAAAAATAAACTGGCTTATAATCACCTTGGATACGCTTGTGCCGCCACCGGAAAACTCGATTACGCATGGCACTATTTGCAAAAGTATATTGAACTGGCTCCGGATGAACCGAATCCTTATGATAGTTATGGCGAGGTTTTACAAAAGCAGGGTCTGTTTGATGAAGCGATCGTTCAGTATAAAAAAGCGCTGGATATTAATTTCGAGTTTTTTGCTGCCACGATTCATCTTGTTAATGCCTTTCTGGATAAAGGTAAAATTAGCCAGGCCCGTTCGATTGCTAAAAAAGCATTAAAAAAAGCCGATACTCCTGACGAACGTTTTCAGGCCCTGCACATGCTGGCTAACACATACTTTGTTGAGGGCAACATTGCAAAGAGCATTCAACAGGTTGAAAAAATTTACCACGAATATCCGGATAAACTGTATACTTTATATGTTCTAATGTTACTCGATCAGGACCCTGAACTCAACAAGAACCGCCTGGTAGACTGGTTTAACAATACACCCAACATTGCCGATTCTTTACAAATAAATTATAACAATTTATTTATTATTGTGTCGCTTTGTTTACAGTATGAGCATTGCCTTGACAAGGCGGAACTCTATCTGGATCAAATTCTGGAAAATAAAACTGATCCGCTTCTGGCGCAGACTGCATTTGCTTATAAGCAACTGGTAACTTTGTCAAGTAAAAGCCGGGATAATCAGATAATAAAAATGCCGGAAGATATTCTTGCCAGTCATGTTTTTAGACAGACAAACAATATTCCCTGGCCGTATTACTGGAAGTATTATTTTAAAACCATTGCACAAACCGCCGGGCAGCAAAAGTTAACCCCGCATTTTATTCAGGACATTATCGACTATTCCCGGCAGGAGGAGAACCTGCACTTTGAAATTAACTGTAGCTATGCCCTGGCTTTTCTGCATTTACTAGAGAATAATTATCAGGATTTTGCAGATATTTTTAAATTTACCGGTACACCTCAAGAGCAGCACTGGCGTTTTTGGGGGCCATTTACAGTTAAAAAAGGACTGCATGAACAATTCTGGCCGGAACAACTTTTAGCAGCTGATTTGCTGGATAAACATAATAATTTTTGTACCCCGCAGGATCAAAGAATGGCTGTGACTGACGGCTATATTGATTTACACCAGATCACCAATACCGGCCCAAACAGTTCGGTTTATGGTTTGTTGACTGTAAATGTCCCGTTTGCAAGAATTGTACAAATCAGGCTGGGACCCGCCGGGCCTGTAAAGATGTGGGTAAACAACCGGCTGGTTCTCACCCGCAACGAGTATGAACCGGCTTTGCTGGACAGGATTGTTACAACGGTTGATCTTGAACCGGGCATAAATTATATTTTGGTTAAAAGTAATAATCGGATCGGGGATAACGGGTTTTATTTCCGTATTACAGATAATAAAGGTTACGGGTTCCCGGATGTAACGTTTTCTCCCGGCAGACAAAACCTGGCAAATTCCTGTTTTGAAAAAAAATTGTATTGAACTTTATAAATCATGGTCTGTACTGATGAATAATGTAATTCTTCCCTTAAAACCGCCTGTTTATATTGTCGTTGCCGGAAACATCGGCGCCGGTAAAACGACCTTGACTGAAAAAATAGCCAACAATTTTCAATTCAATGCTTTTTATGAACGGGTTATTCATAACCCGTACCTGGAAGATTTTTATAAGGATATGAGCCGTTGGAGCTTTAATTTACAGGTCTATTTGATGACGCAGCGGTTTATTGAACAGCGCAAAATTCTCAATTGCGATCGTCCGTGCATTCAGGATCGTTCCATTTACGAAGATATCGAGATATTTACTTTTATTTTGCACAAACAGGGTTTCATGTCGAATGATGACTATAATACCTGCCGGCAGCTTTTTTCTGAAATGGCAGATTACCTGCGCAAGCCGGATTTGATCATTTACCTGCGGGCTTCAGTATGGACGTTGATTTCCCGCATTCGCAAGCGCGGGCGCGATTATGAACAGACAATTACCAGTGAATACCTGTATGAATTGCATGATGCTTACGAACGCTGGATCGGTTCGTTACGCAATGAGTGCAGAGTTTTGACGATTGATGCCGATCAACTCGATTTTGATAAACGGCCTGAACTGATCTATGATGTTTATACCCGGGTTCAGGAACAAATTGATTTATATGAACAAGAATGAACTGACTGCCAATGGCGATCATTACTTTATTAACTGATTTTGGCGCCCGAGACGGTTTTGTCGGCGTACTCAAGGGGGTTATCCTGGCTCTCAATCCACATGCGCAAATCGTTGACCTGGCCCATGAAATTTCACCCGGTGATATTGCCGCCGGGGCGTTTGTGCTGGCCGCCAGTTATGCTTATTTTCCACCGGAAACGATTCATGTTGTGGTGATTGATCCGGGAGTCGGCACTACACGAAAACCATTATGTGTGCGTACAAAAACTCAATTTTTTTTGGCGCCGGATAATGGCGTATTGCAATGGATTTATGCCGCAAACCCGGATGCCGTTGTTGTGGAATTGACTAACGCGCAGTATTTTTTATCACCCCTGAGTAATACTTTTCATGGTCGCGATATTTTTGCACCGGTAGCCGCACATTTATCGCTGGGGACGCCGCAGACCGGTTTGGGAAAACCCTTGCTAGAATTTAACCGTGGCGTTCTTCCTCCATTGCGGCAGCAGAAAAATATGATTTCTGGTGTAATCATATATATTGACCGTTTTGGCAACCTGATCAGCAATATTGCATCGCAATATTTGCAACCCAAGAACATTGAAAAACTGGTCCTGCCCCGGCACACTATTTCCCGGTTAAGCTGCTCCTATCAAAATGTTGAAAACGGCCCGATGGCGTTGATTGGCAGCCATGGGTTTCTGGAAATTGCTTTAAATGGAAAAAAGGCTAACGAGGTTTTGGAATATGGTATCGGTACCGAGATTGATGTTTGTTTAAAGGAATAGAAAACCGGCATGAGTGAATATTATCAAAATTACAATCCCCCGAATTATGTGACAAGTAAAAAACGGTTCCGGTTGCAGATTAAACCGTTACCCGATGACAAGCCGCTTATTAACGTGGCATTATTTATCCTTACCGTTGCTTCCACCTGGCTGATGCTGGGGCCCTGGTATTCCATTGCCATTATGTTTTTTTTAACGGCACATGAAATGGGGCATTACCTGATGTGCCGTAAATATGGCGTCCGGGCAACCCTGCCATTTTTTATTCCGTTTCCGTTTCTCAATCCTTTTGGCACTATGGGCGCTTTCATTCAGATCAAGGAACATATACCAAGTAAAAAGGCGTTGTTCGATATTGGCGCTGCCGGTCCACTGGCGGGATTTGTTGTAACATTACCTCTAATCTATTTTGGCATTGCCCGGTCCGAAATAGTACCGGTAAGCCAGGCAGGGCAGGAGGGGTTTTATCTTGGCGAATCGCTGTTGTTTCAATTTATTTCATATTTATCAATTGGTCATGTGCCAACCGGTTATGATGTGTCGCTGCATCCGCTTGCTTATGCCGGATGGGTGGGCCTGTTTGTTACTGCGCTGAATTTGATCCCGGTCGGCCAGCTGGACGGCGGGCATATATTTTACAGCTTGTTTGGTCGTATCGCCCAAAAAACGACATTAATTTTTTTAGCCGGGTTTGCTGTGTTGACCGTAATCTATCCGGGCTGGGGACTGCTGTTTCTGTTACTGCTGTTCTTTGGCCGAAACCATCCCGAGCCTGTTGATTCATTTACTCCCCTGGATGCAAATCGGCGCTTGCTTGGATACATTATTTTTATTATCTTTCTTTTATCTTTTACACCTGTGCCATTTAAATTTTAGGACTGGTTATATCAAGACCATAGCCTTTAAAAAATTAACTGTTTTCTAATAACCTCTGGCCTATGCAGATATTAAAAACGAAATTAACCAAAAAACAGATAGGGATTTTAGTACTGGTGATTTTGCTTGCCGCCGGTGAAATGATTTTCGATTACCTGGAAATTGCGGCCGGCAAACTGTTGCTGGCAACCAATCCGCTTCGTTCCAAAACCGGCCGGCTGTGGGTGGAGGAAAAAAAGGACATTGACGCCACTAAAGTGATTGATTCGTTAACAGTTTCCCTCAGACAAGATTCCCTTTTTTCCGGCTTTTTGTACTCGGTTGAAGATTTGCAGGCAAACCTGGCGTTGCGTCAATTTATGCAGGTAACCAAAGCAAATTTTAAAAGTTTTTATAATCAACTTCCAAACCGGCAAGCGCAAAAACTGATCGACCCGCTCAAGTTTTTGGAACTGGATCGCAACAAAAATTGGCACAAGGTTAATTTTAGTTATGAAGGTAATTTATTGGGCATAACTTTTCTGGATGGCTTTAGCCAACCGCTTTATGAAAGAACTCTGCCGTTTAGCGATTTGACTGAAAGAACCAAAACTGTTACCGGTTCGGAACTGGATCATGACCCCATGTTTTCTGGGCGTATTATTTCAGCAGATATTTTTTATGAGGCATTTCAAAAATTATCCCATACGTACAAATTACAAATCATCAATAATCCCCACAGGCTGGTGCAATGGGGTGATAACCTGAGGCGAGTTGGTATTGCATCCCAGGCTGTTGGTGGCGAGGTGCGGATTGCCTTTGAAGTTACCCAGGGCGCTCGAAATCAGGTCTATTTTCTTAATGGCTCAGAGATCGCAACCGGTTATTTAATAGATTCTATAAATCGACTCGATAAAGGGATAAAACTGAAATTTCCGGTACGGCAGGAGAAACAGAATGAATAAAAGAACGGGCTGGATGACCAAAGCTGTTTATGCTGCGCTGGTGTTATGTTTTGTGTTTTTTATTGTTATTGGTTTCAGATTACCGCAAATTCCTGCCGATCTGAATTTGATTGCTACCAGTAACCCCACGGTGATTTATGCGGATGACGGTGAGATTATCAAAACTCTGACCAATCGCCAGGTTGTCTCTCTTGAGCAAATATCTCCGGATTTTATTAATGCGATCATTGCCCTGGAAGATGTGGATTTCTACCATCATCATGGTATTAGCAAACGAGCATTGTTGCGAGCTCTAATAAGAGATGTAAAATCCTTGCGTATTCGCGAGGGTGGCAGTACCATCACCCAGCAGCTTGCCAAAAACCTTTTTTTCAGCTTTGATCGTACCTGGTCCCGTAAATTTAGTGATTTATTTGTTGCCATGCAAATTGATCAGCAATTCGGCAAGGATGATATTATTGAAGCCTATATCAATCAAATTGACTTTGGTTCCGGTATTTATGGCGTGGAAATGGCAGCCCAAACCTACTTTTCACGACACGCCGACGAGTTGACCCTGGCGCAAAGCGCTATGTTGGCGGGCATTCCGCGTTCGCCTTATCGTTATAATCCGTATCAAAATGAAGAACGGGCGCGCGAGCGCATGATGTTTGTTCTCAAACGTATGATGCAGGAAAAATTTATTACCCCGGAACAACTCGCACAGGCGCTTGAAGAAAAACTGGAGTATCAGCGCATCAACCAATATTTTGGTTATGCTGATTATTTTACCGAACAAATTGTTCTGGATTTAAGTTCAGAATACGACCGTACCGCAGTGATCCATGGCGGCATGGAAATTTATACTACCATTAACCTGAAATATCAGGCAGCAGCTGCCCAGGCTGTAGTTGAGGTTATGAAAAATATTGACGATTTGTTCGGATTGCCCCCATACCAGGAAGCTTCCTGGCAGGAAAAGTTACATTATCCCCAGGCAGCGCTGGTTGCCATTGACCCACGAACCGGTGCAGTCAAGGCAATGGTCGGCGGGCGCGATTTTCAGCGTGCTCCGTTTAACCGGGCGGTTTCCGCAAACCGACACCCGGGTTCATCTTTTAAACCTTTTACCTATATTGCCGCGCTGGATAAAGGAGTGATCACCCCCAAAACCGTGTTTGTTGATGAACCGGTTTCTTTTAAAATTTATAACCAGGTTTGGGAACCAGAAAATTTTGAAAAAGAATATGTTGGTCCTGTTACCATAAAGTGGGCGCTGGCGAACTCCATTAATACCATTGCTGCAAAACTGATCAATAAAATCGGGCCGGAAGCAACTGTGAATTATGCGCATAAAATGGGAATAATCAGCCCGCTTGAACCAAATTTGTCTCTGGCGCTGGGCGCTAGCGGCGTTTCGCCCCTGGAAATTGCTTCGGCTTATTCAACAATTGCTGCGTTGGGTGTTCGACGGGAACCTTTTTATCTGCAAAAAGTTGTAATTCAGAATGAAAAGATACTGCACGAACACGAGTTCAAAAGTAAACAGGTAATTGATCCGCAAACCTGTTATATTATGACCGATATGTTAAAGAGTGTGGTTGATTATGGCACCGCAAAGGCTGTCAGAGAATCACGCTTTTATCGACCTTGCGCCGGTAAAACCGGCACAACCAATGACCACCGCGACGCCTGGTTTATCGGCTTTACCCCGGATCTGGTTGCAGTTGTGTGGGTCGGTTTTGATGATAACCAGGTTATGCAGACCAAATGGCGCACCGGTGTTACCGGTGCAATGGCGGCGCTACCGATCTGGATCGAGTTTATGAAAAAAGCCCTGGTCAACAAACCGTTTGCCGATTTTCCCCAGCCCCCCGGTATTGTATTTGAAGAAATTGATGCAATGACCGGCAGCGGTCCCATGCCCGGTCGTCAACGAATTACTGTCGCTTTACGAAGCGGGTTATAAGATATGACAAAACAATACAACATTGCCGGCCTGGGCGAAGTATTGTGGGATATTTATGAAACTGCCAAATTCCCCGGCGGCGCTCCGGCCAATTTTGCCGCGCATGTGCAGCAGGCCGGGCATTCCGGTTATATTTTAAGCAGGGTAGGGCAGGATGATTTGGGCGACGAACTGCTGCAATATTTACAAACCCTGCAATTAAATACCGACGGTTTGCAGCGGGATCGCCAACTGGCCACCGGGTCGGTACATGTAACGCTGGACACGCTAGGCGTTCCAACATTTCAATGCAGTAAAAATGTTGCTTTTGATAACCTGCAATTGAACGATGCCTGGTTGCGTATTGCCCCGCAAATGGATGCCGTTCTATGGGGAACATTGGCCCAGCGCCAATTGCCATCACGGCAGGCTATTAATGGATTTTTGCAGCACGCAGTAAATGCGTTAAAAGTGTTTGATGTGAACCTGCGCGGCTGGAACAAAGATAGCCGGGAAATAATCGAAACCTCGCTGCGTATAGCCGATATAATCAAATTGAACAAGGAAGAACTGCGCACTCTGAAAGACAATTTTTCCGACATTATGGACGATATTATCTTTTTGCGGATGATCCTGGAGCGCTATTCTATAAAACTGGCGGCTGTAACCCTTGGCGAAGAGGGTTGTCTTTTGGTATCGCCAAACGAGGTTGTACGGCGCCCCGGATTTAAAGTTAATGTGGCTGATACTACCGGCGCCGGCGACGCTTTTGCCGCAGGACTGGTTGTCAAGTTCCTCGATGGCGCTCCCCTGCCGGAAATTGCCGATTTCAGTAACCGTCTGGGCGCTTTTATCGCTACCCGCAACGGCGCTATTCCGCAATGGTCAAGTAGGGATTTACTTTTGCTAACCATCTGATAAATAACACATTTACTTATTTAATTAACCTTGTGAATAATATGACTGAACGAAAAAAACGCTCCTTTGATAAAAGCTCTGTCTGGTTTTTGGTTTTTGCCCTGTTTGCCGTGTTGATTCTGATTAACGAGATGAACCGGTATACCCCAAACCCGGATGGCGCGCTCAAGCGTTTGGCTGACGGCCAACGCATTGGTGTTGTTGATTCTTTGTATTACAATTTTCCTTTTTACTTTTCTGCTAAAGGTCCCGATTCCTCATGGAACATTCAGGTTTTAAATGCTGACACTACAATAAATTATGTGGATGAGACTCTACCCCTGTTCGACCAGGTCGCCTGGTTTGTGCAATTTACTCATAATGACGAACCGGTACCAAACGCTATTTCGAAAATTGGTGTGTTGAAATGGCAGGATTACGTGAAATCCGAGGACAAAGCGATTACTCTTTTAGCCGAAACACTGGCAAAGTTTGAAAATAACCGCCACCGCGCCACTATAATGCAAGCGACTACTCTGCCGGCGCATCATGCTCTGCAGGGCGCCTGGTGGGCCGTTATGCTGCCGACCTCGAAAGAAAATGTATTAAATGTGTGGATTACAAGTGTATTGCCGCGCCGCAATCTCACCTATATCATTCTCAGCCAGACCGATGAGTTGCACTATGACAATTTCAAACCTGCCCTGGAAAAAGTTGTCAGTGGTTTTAAAATCTTGTCCATGCTCGATTACCCGCCAGAGTGGAAATTTTAATTGCCCAGGGGGTTTTCAGCGCCGCCGCATAGTTAAACAGTTCGGCTAACGGGGCGTTTATTTCTGCCGCGGTGGACCTATTGAGATATTGAACCTGCCGGCGCCTTCACTGCACAGGCTCGTGCGCTTTACGCCCATACACTTTTTCATAAGCCTTACAAGCGGGACATACTCCGCTCTCGATCTTGCGCACAAACCAGAACGCAAAGCCCTTTTGCTTGTCCCGCGCGGTTTTACACAGCTTGCATTCCAGGCACTGTTTGGCCAGTTCGCGGTCTTTGTCGGTAATGGGGGTAGTGTTCATAATTTATAATCCCTTAAAAATAATGTTTGGTTTACTACAATATGATTGTTTAAATTAAACCCGAAAACAGTTTTTTGTACGTTATAATATGTCAATTGTTTCCCCTGCAATAATTGATGTTGAAAGGTATGGAATAGAAAGACAGGGGCGAACAAAACGGGAAGATGTTTTTAGTATTTGTCAGTAAGCGCTTGAAATATGCCACTTGAGGGCGCTTGAAACTGTACCACTTTGCCGATGGGCACTTTTTTCAAGTGGTACACTTTGATTGACTAGCTGTCCTTTGTTTGTTGCAGAAAAAGCTTCCTGCTGTTCTTTTGCTTTCTATTGTTCCGATTTTGGGAATGCTGCCATTCTTCTTGGTATCGGGTAATTGTCCTGCGATGGATCGCTATGGCTTTATTGATTTTACAAAATGACCAGCCTTGGGACTAGAGAATGTTTAGTAATTCTTTTTGTTCCATCTTTAACCTGTTTGCTATTTGATGATTCTTTTGTTTTATAACAGTAAGATGTAATAATTTTCCGGTTTAAGGTGGAACACTTTCAGGCGCCCAATGACAACAACAGGGACAAAAATTTATTTTTTTGATATAATCTCTTCCATTAATTTATACTTATAAACGATTGATTCAAAGTGATTTTAATTTTCGAGACCAATAATTTTAAAAATTCAATTTAACACAATATAATACTGGTATTATTGTTTTTAAATAAAACGGATAACTTTAATATCTTTATTTACTTATGCCCGGCATCACATCCGGTAATGATTTTTGGGTAATAGATCAGAAAAATAGAAAAAACTAGATTCGTGAACCAGATTTGGCCCTGGTTTCGTATCATAAAAAATTACGTTAGTATCCCAAAGCTCTTTAATAGCAAAAATTAGTCATAATCGAGCTCTTTCCTCCAATAAAAATAATTTATTATTTTTACTTTTGTTCCCCAAAAACAAAGGGGCTGTATCAAAAGCCCCAATTTACAAAAGGTAATTTAAAACATAAAACAAACAAAACAAACTTGTCATTTTGAGCGAAGCGAGAAATCTTGTTTTTACAATATGTTAAATACGAAAGATTACTCGTCGCTTCGCTCCTCGGAATGACATGAATGGTTTTTCTACTAAATTTGTAACCTATTATACTTTTTTTGTGCTTTTGATACAGCCCCTCATAAAAATGGCGGGAATGTGTGAGAATCGAACTCACCCAAGACGTTACCGCCTTACAACGGGTTTGAAGCCCGCGGACGCCACCAGGTCGCCTTGCATTCCCGATTGTTCAATATAACAACTATTTACATTAATACATTTCCCTAATCTTCATCCTCATCCTCAAAATTCCCGCCGCTGATGCCGACAATTATGCTGATAAACGGGCCTTCCAGGCCGGTATCCGGGCCGCCGGTAAGAGTTGTTGATGTACCTGAAATTTTCCAGTCATACACTTTTAACGGGGTATTATAGCCCGCGCGGAATCCCACGATAATATTGCCTTCATCGGCGTCATTAGAACTGACCTTGATCTGGTAATCTGCGCCCAGTACTGCGCTGGCAAACAGGTTATTGCTGGTCAGGTTCGTACCGGTACCGGGTCTATTCAGAATATCTACAAAGGGCTGTTTTTGCACATCCTGGTTGATTTTATATTGCAAAATACCGCCACCAATTCCGACCAGCGGAAAAATCGTCCAATGCTTGTTTCGGTACAGAACATAACCGGTCTCCAGTTTCACATAACCGCCGGTGAGAGAAGATTTATACCCAGAGCTTCCTTGCTGCGTTGTGGACAAACCCGCGCCTTCGCCGCTAATAACCCAGTTCTTTATCGTAAACATACCCCCGGCGCCAAACTGAAACATGTTTTCGGACAGCGACGGATAAATAATAGAGCTGGCTCTTAATTGTTCTTGCAAGGCAGATAAATTTAAAACCGAAACACCAATTCCCAGGTAACCCATGCCGCTAAACTGGTTGACGATTTGTCTTTTCTGACCATAAACTGATGTACACCCCAATATAATAAAAAGAGGGATTACTGCCAGGTATTTAAACCATTGCATAAATTAGCCTCCTGTAAAAGAATTCTAGTATTACCTGCTTTGAGTAACAGGGTAATATATGAAAAATTTCTTTTATGATGCAAAGTTTTTTTCCACAAGCGGGTGATCACAAAAATTTATTCAGATTTTCATTAAATTCATTTTTTGGGAAATAATGTTAAAACAATTGATGTTACAACATGAAAAGAAATAAACTGGAATTTTAAAATAGTAAATAATGGTTGCAAACTTTATGGTAATTGAAGATGAAATCAAACAGCTCAAGTTCAGAAATGAATATCATAAACTGCTGATAAACATTGTTTATACCGGCCACTGGGTTGGCGAAAAGACAGCTGCTCTTATTCAGCCTTTTAATATTTCTTTGCAACAATACAATGTTTTGCGCATTTTGCGTGGCCAATATCCAAAACCGGCTACAATCAGACTGATACGTGAACGGATGCTTGATAAAATGTCTGATGCCTCGCGGCTGATCGAACGACTGCGACAAAAAGGTTATGTGCAACGGGAAATATGTCATAATAATCGCCGCGCTGTTGATGTGGTTATTACTGAATCCGGCCTTGATTTGTTGACCCGACTCGATGATAAAATAGCGGGTCTTGAGCAGCTTTTGCATTTTCTGCCGATTGATAAAATAAAAGAAATCAATACCTTATTAGATAAAATAAGAGAATAATAATTGAAAGAACAGGAGAGAACCATGAAAAAGATAACTGCTGTAGCCGCACGAACATTGTATGCGTTGCCAATGGTTGTGTTTGGTATTAATCATCTGTTATACGCCAATATGATGCAAGGGGCTGTACCGTCGTTTTTACCGGCCAAAGTATTTTGGGTGTATTTTACAGGTCTGGCGCTTTTGGCGGCAGGGATTAGTATAATTGTTAATAAATATGCCAAACTTGCATCACTGTTGTTGGGTGTGTTGTTGCTGATATTTGCGTTTACCATTCATTTTCCCGGTGTTTTGAATTCTCAAACAATGATGGCATCCATGCCTGGTTTTCTTAAAGATACCAGCCTGGCCGGCGCGGCGTTTGTGCTGTCGGGCATTCTAAAGAACAAATAAACGGTTATAAATTTAACTGATTTGCGGGCATAAATACACCAGTATTTATGCCCGTTGCCGTACAAGCGCTAGTTCTGCTTGTTTGTTGTTTTATGAAATATTGATAGAATAATACCACACTGTATCCACCTATTACAAAACCAAAAGCCCGGGTTTGCTGTTGACAACTGTAACAATTCATCTTTCTACAAAATAATTCTCGTCCAGAATATTTGGTTTCAGATTTTGTATGCCTACATCGGTACAGATTGAAGGTGTTTTTCATTATTTTTATTTGAAATTTAAGGTTCTATATTGTTTGTAGTGGGTAATTCTCCCGCTATTTTAAGAACAATAATACAGTCATATCAGTTATCAAGACCGGGTTAATGCAACTTTTCGTTGAATAACATTGAAAATAAATTTGTGTTTGAAGAAAAATAGTGTTTGCCAGCCATATAATTAATTTTTTAAACTAAACATTATTAAGAATATGCTGCTATTAATAAACGTCATAATAACAAGTGGTTGAATGCT
>CAYNSO010000021.1:0-44747 GCA_964399735.1 uncultured Cytophagia bacterium | reverse complement strand
ACCGGTATTTTATTACAGGAGCGGTTATGTCAAAAACACGGTTGGGTTTTTTTCTCTTATTTCTAGTTTGTATACTAACATTAGCGTGCGGTGACGACAAAAATCCCGTTAAACCGGCCGAAGAGCAGGTTAAATTTTCCTATACAACCGAAGGCAAACCGGCCCTGGTTATGGTAATAGAGAACACCATGGGCAGTCTGGCTGAATTGGGTTTTCAGGTATACCCCTCTGAAATCAAAAAAATCCTCTCCAACATGTTTGCTATCGATACCACCGCTATGACGGGTATGTCGCTGAGCCAGATCGTAGATACTTTTGGCGAGGACTGGCAGATAAATCAGCTTAAAACCGTATGCGCGCCAAAATACCAAAAAATCATCACCCTCACCGACCAAACCGCAACCAGTCAAATCCTGGTGGATTCTTTAACGGCTCTGAAAAACCAAAACTATAGCATCGATTTACTGTTAAATGTCAAGGGCAGCGCTTCCGAAATTATCTTTTATAATAATGCCAAAATTGCAATCACCGATTTCATCACTAAACTTGACGAAAAGGATATCAGCATCAGGGCGGTTTACCACACCTGTGATTCAGGCAGCGGCATGATTGACGACTGGAAAAAGTACCGGGTTATTGCCGTCAACGGCGCCGCGCAAACCAATACCCTTATCATGTTCTCCCCCATTTATTTTATGCAGCGCTGGCTGGCAGGCGAATCGTTTGATGATGCTGTGCAAAACGCCTGTAATGATGAAATAACCCGACTCGGCGCTTATGCCTCAGTTGCCCCGGTTGTCAGTACCATGATGATTTCCGAAAGCGCTCAAGATGCGAGCAAACAATCGACTGGCGGCCTGGACAATCAACTGTTGTGGGTCAATTTTCCGGTTTTTGAATAACCTCAAAATGGTGAAAACATGCAAAAGCGAAAAAAAATTATATTTCTTTTAATTGCCATTCTGGCCATTCTCCTCATTAGCGGCTGCATTCCCGGCGACGGCAAGAACAATGCTAATCATCCGGCCGGATTTTTCAAGGGCATCTGGCATGGCTGGATCGCTCCCCTGTCTCTCATCATCGGTATTTTCAAACCCGGTATCCGGATTTACGAAACCGCCAATACCGGTTGGTGGTATGATTTTGGTTTCTACATGGCCATCATTAGCGGCTTTGGCGGGTTATCGCTCACCCGCCGAAAAAAACAGCGCCAAAATGAACAAGAAAATCTTTAAAATATGGTATTAAAATTGCAAAGCATTTTCCACTACGACTCGATACAATTTTCAATTCCTGTGTTTGAACTGTACAAATCAATCAAAAAAAAATTTGATTGTCGGCTGCACAAAAGATAACATTCACACAAACTGAAAAACACCCAATGAACGTTTCACTCTACCACATGCAGCTTTATAGTTGGATTCTACTGTTTTCCGGCTGTATTGCTTTTACTTTGGCGTTATTATTAAAAAAATTTACAACTTTGAGCGCCAGAGTATTAGGATGGCTGCAAATTATGGTAGCAATCTGGTCTTGGGGGTTAACCCTGGAATCAGCAGCCACCACCGAGTCTTTAAAATTCTTTTGGTCCCAGGTGGCTTACCTGGGTACAACGACCGCACCCGTGCTCTTTTTATTATTGGCTATTGCATACAGTCAGTTTGATAAAAAAATTAATAAAAAAAATATCATTCTTCTCCTTATCGTGCCGGTTTTTACTATACTGATGGCTTTTACAAATAACTGGCATCATTTGGTTTGGACCTCTTTGGATATCGATCCAAACACAAATATCGCTTTATACAATCATGGGGTATATTTTTGGTTTTTTATTGTTTACGCGTATCTCTGCATTTTTGCCAGTATGACCATCATTATTATTACATTTCGCAAGTTTCCCGGCTTTTATATGGAACAAACTTTTGCTCTTGTTGCCGCTTCCATTTTCCCCCTGGCAGGAAACGTTATGTATGTTTTCAACATTAATCCTGTTCCGGGCCTGGAATGGACGCCGATAGCATTTATGTTTAGCGGCGTTATTGTAGCATATTCCATATTCAAATTGCACATGTTTGATCTGGTGCCGATTGCCAGGAACAATATTATCGATTCGATGAATAATGGCATTATTGTGTTAGATTATAAAAATCGTATACTGGACTTGAACCCGGCTATGCTGGCATTTCTGCAGCAACAACTAAAAAAATGGATTGGTCATTCCTGTATGGAATTACCTGAACCCTGGAATAATAAAATTATTGCGTTATATGAAAAACCGGATGACCATTATGAAATGATAATTGAAAAAAACGACAGTCAAGTCTATTATGATGTACAACTGGAAACATTGCACAACCAAAAGCAAGATGTAGTGGGCAAATTATTTCTTTTCCATGATATAAGCAAGCGTAAAAACCTGGAACTGGAACGGGAAAAGCTGATCACAGAATTGCAGGAAGCCCTGGCGCAGGTAAAAAATCTCAGCGGGTTGCTGCCAATTTGCGCCGGGTGCAAAAAAATCCGCGATGACCAGGGAAACTGGCACTCGGTGGAAAGCTATGTAACCAATCATTCCGAAGCCAAATTCAGCCACGGAATATGCCCGGAGTGCCGCGCCAGACTCTATCCGGAATATAAAGATAAAAAGCAATAAAACGTTTCCAGCCAATTCTTGCCGGTTTTCCTACTTTTAAAATATCGTTTCTTTCCCTGCTTTAAATATTCAGATGGCAGTATTAATAACTGTGTTTATCCAGCCTGACCTTGCCGCGAAAAATGCGATAAATAATAACTGTATATAACAATACCAGCGGCATACCAATCAGGGCAATAATCAGCATAATCTTGAGCGTTTTTTGCGAAGAAGCTGCATTATATATATTGAGCGAAAAAGCAAGATCGCTGCTGCCGGGTAATAAATTCGGGTATAATCCCAAACCCAATATAAGCAAAAGTGTCATAATCATAGCGCAGGAAGAAAGGAACGCCGCCAAGTCCTTGCCTTTATTATGCTGCACAAAAATGTTGATGATCAGCAAAACGGCAAGCAGTGGTAAAATCAGCAACGCCGGATTGGTTATAAAAGGCTGCACCAGGTGCTCAGCAAACAGGAAAGTAGCGATAGTGATCAATACATAGCCTGTGGTAAAAAATAAAAAAGCAGTACGGAACAGACGGGCGAGTTGTTTTTGCAATTCGTTCTCAGTTTTAATAACACCATACAAAGCGCCATGCATCATAAAAAGCGCCAGTACCGTTAAACCGACAAGCAGTGAATAGGGATTTAAAATATTCCAAAATGTGCCGGCGTACTCAAAATGGCTGTCCAAAGGAATACCGCGCGCAACATTACCCAGGGCAGTACCGATGAGCAGCGCTGCAATAATACTGCTTACGCTAAAACTAGTGTCCCAAACCCGGCGCCATATAACCCCTGATTTCTTGCTGCGAAACTCGATTGCCACAGCGCGAAAAATGAGACTGAAAAGTAACAACATAAAAGCCATATAAAAACCGGAAAAAGCCGTGGCGTATACTTCCGGAAAAGCAGCAAACAAGGCGCCACCACCGGTAACCAGCCAAACCTCATTGCCATCCCAAATGGGGCCGATGGAATTGAGCATGATGCGCCGGTCCTGGTCGGTTCGGGTGAACAAATGCAGGGCTCCAATTCCCAGGTCAAAACCATCCAGAATAGCATAGCCGGTAAACAAAAGCCCTACCAGGAAAAACCAGACTGTATTCAAGTCAAATGTCAAATTCATGCTAATTGTCCCTCCTCTGCTTTGTGATGCTCTTCCGGGCCATGTTTGATCTTTTCAATTAACAGATAAATAAAAAGGACAAACAACAACAGGTAAATCAAACCAAATATAATTATAGAGGTTAATACCTGGCTGGCGCTGACAACCGGTGAAAAAGCATCCCTGGTTTTTAACAATCCATAAACAATCCAGGGCTGGCGGCCGACTTCGGCGGTCAACCAGCCGGTCTGGTTGGCAATCTGCGGCCCAAACACGGCAAACACATAAACCCATAACAGCCAGCGATAGTTGAACAATTTTTTCATCCACCATAAAAGCAATCCCAGCCAGGAAATAAAAATGAGCGCCATACCAATTGCAATCATGATATGGTAACCCTGAAAGACAATATTCACCGGTGGACGCTCGTCTTCAGGAAAAGCATTCAGGCCAATGAGCGGTTCATTCGCGTCCCAATGCACAAGGAAGCTGAGCAAGCCGGGGATTTTTATGCCGACTTGTACTCGTTGCTGCTTTTCATTAACCCAGCCAAACAGGTACAAATCAGCGGCAGCCAAAGAATCATAATGGGCTTCCATTGCCGCCAATTTAGCCGGCTGGGTTTTGCTGACGGTTACTGCGCTGGAATGGCCGGTGACTAGTTGCAGCAACGAAGCAATTGCGGCCACAACCAGGGCAATCTTGAATCCTGCGCGGGCAAAATCTAAATGTTTATGACGAAGCAGGTACCAGGCGCAAACGCTGATAACCAAAAACGCTCCCGCCTGCCAGGCGCCCACCAGGGTGTGGCTAAGCCGGTCCAGCGTAGATGGATTGAACAGTAACTGCCAAAAATCAACAATCTCTGCACGTGGCCCCAGGGCGGTATTGACTATGTGATACCCGGCCGGGGTTTGCTGCCAGGAATTGGCAACAATAATCCAAACAGCGCTAAAATGCGCGCCAAAGCAAACCATAATGGTCGAAATAAAATGTGTGCGCGGTTTAACCCGGTTCCAGCCAAACAACAGAATTGCCAAAAATCCGGATTCCAGGAAAAAAGCAAAAATTCCCTCAGCCGCCAGGGCGCTGCCGAACACATCGCCAACAAACCGGGAATAGGTCGACCAGTTGGTGCCAAATTGAAATTCCATAACAATTCCGGTTGCAACTCCTAGAACAAACACCAGCCCAAATATCTTTACCCAGAAATGGGTCATATTGTGATAAAGCGGGTTGCGGGTTTTCAAATACATCCCTTCCATTATCACAAGCAATAACCCCAGGCCGATACTGATCGGCGGGAACAAATAATGGAAAGCAATAGTCAACGCAAATTGCAGTCGCGAAAGGATCAACACATCCATTAAACACTCCTGTTAATGATTGCATGGCCGCAGAGGTTTATATAATTCATGCTCGGCAATATAACTGTAAAATATTAATAATGACTCTAATTTCCAAGTTGAAAATCCAGGTTAACCATGATAAAAAACTTGATTTTTAATAAATTAAAATCTATAATACAACACGTTTTCAATAGATTTGATTTCTTGACATTATACATTCTCAACCAATAATTTAAAAATTGGCTGAAAACCAGGTCTTTAATAATGATATCTTAAATAACAGGTGAGATCATGTGCGGACATTTTGCCATCAATTATCTAAAATTCAAGAGCCTGATCGACCGGTACGGACTGGAAATAATGCCGATAGAAGAAATTGAGAATATTTTTAACGACGCTCATTATTATCCATCACATGGCAGTACCCATACCATGGTTCCAGTGATAATGCAAACCCCTGCGGGCCGCAAACTGGATTTTTTTCGCTGGGATATTGTACCTTCGTGGTGGAACAAGCCGCTAAAAGAAAAAAAATTCAGTTCCTTTAATGCGCGTTCTGAATCATTGACAGATAAAGCCACTTTCAAAGGCGCCTGGCATAAACGGAAGCGCTGCATTATTCCCGCCACATGTTTTTATGAATGGCCGGATAAAAAGCTGGCGCCCCAAAACACAAAACGAGTTGAACACAAAATTTCAGTGCATGATCAGGAAATTTTTTCCATCGCCGCGCTCTGGGATCAATGTATAATGCCGGGTAATGAAATTCTGAATTCATGCACCATCATAACAGTCGATGCGAATGAAAAAATGCAGGAAATTCCCCATACCCGTATGCCGGCAATACTTGCACCGGATGTTGAAGATGTTTGGTTATCGCCATCAACCACTGAAGAAACTGCCGGCGACCTGTTGCAGCAATATCCGGCAACCAAAATGATCATTGCCGCAAATTATTAAAGTGGTAATTTTTTATATTTCTTTATATATTATCTATACTTGCCGGCTTGAACAGAGATAAATAATCTAAAGCCGGCTGATATGTTATAAAACTATTTGTACTTTTACCGAAAGGTTTACAACTATCAGTAAAACAGCGATGCAAAATACGCAAAAAAAAATGACTGTAACAGCGGTTTACCCGGTTTCCACCGATGAACAGGTGGAACTGCTGTTATTCTACCCCAAAATCCAGGCAGGATTCCCCTCTCCGGCGGATGATTACCTGGCCGAAAAGCTGGATTTGAATAAATACCTGATCAAAAACCGGGCAACCACCTATTGCGTGCGCGTAGAAGGCGATTCTATGACCGGCGCCGGTATTTACTCCGGCGACATTCTGATTGTCGACCGCTCTATTCAAGCCCGCGAGAATCTGATTGTTATAGCCATTCTCAATGGCGAACTGACTGTAAAATGGCTGAGACGCCGTAACGGAAAACTAGTGTTATACCCCGATAATACTGACTTTCCGGCCATTGAAATATCAGAAGAAGTGGATTTCCAAATCTGGGGGGTGGTTGTGCATTGTATCCACACCTTTTACAAATAACTTTTTCCGGTTTGATTGCCAACAGAAAGTTTGAAACAGAAAGCGGTATATGAACAAAATCTTTGCACTAGTCGATTGTGACAACTTTTACGCATCCTGTGAACGAGTCTTTGACCCCCGGCTTGCGAACCGCCCGGTTATTGTGCTTTCCAATAACGATGGCTGTGTTATTGCCCGTTCCAATGAGGTCAAACAGATGAAAGTGCCTCTGGGTGAACCCTATTTCAAATGCCGCGAGTTAATTGAAAAACACAATATAGCAGTCTTTTCCTCCAATTATGAACTGTATGGCGACATGTCCCGCCGGGTGATGGAAATTCTGGCCGATTTTGCCCTGGATATTGAAATCTATTCCATTGATGAAGCTTTTCTGGAACTGGACGGATTTCGGCATCAAAATCTTGATGAGTATGCCGCGGAAATACGCAGCTATGTATTACGGGGTACGGGCCTGCCGGTGACCATCGGCATCGGTAGTTCCAAAACCCTCGCCAAAGTAGCCAGTAAATATGCCAAAAAAAACCGTCAGACCGGAGCCGTATTTAACATTGTTAACCATCCTGATATTGATTATTTACTTGAAGGCGTTCCGGTTGAAGATGTTTGGGGAGTGGGCAGACAATATAATAAATTTTTGCGTCGGCACGGTATCGAGAATGCCCGGCAGCTCAAATATGCACAGGATAAATGGGTCAAAAAACACATGACAGTAGTCGGCTTGCGCACGGTATGGGAATTACGCGGCAAGTCCTGCCTGCAGCTTGACCAGGCGCCGTCGCCCAAAAAAGGAATATGCACCTCGCGCAGTTTTGGCCGCTCCATAGAAACCCTGGCGGAAATGCGGGAAGCGATTGCCGAATACGCCAGCCGCGCTGCGGAAAAATGCCGCCAACAACATTCCGCCGCCTCGATCATGCAGGTCTTTTTAACTACCAATCGGTTTAAAGACGAGCCGCAGTATTTTAACTGTATTCAAATCGTTCTGCCAACGCCGACCAATGATACCATGGAACTTGTCAGGTACGCCTGCCGCGGAATTGAAAAAATTTTCCGGCCTGGCTATCATTACAAAAAAGCCGGTATCTTTTTAACCAATATTGTCGATAGCGATAACATCCAGTTAAATTTGTTTGACAGCTATCCATATCGGGAAAAATCGCAAAAACTGATGCGGGTTCTTGATCAACTCAATTGCCGCTATGGCCCCCAAACTTTAAAAGTCGCCGCAGTTGGAACAAAAAAAGAATGGGCTATGCAGCGTAATATGAAATCCAACAATTTTACCACCAACTGGAATGAAATCCTGATTGTCAAAGCCTGATAAAAGGAGTGATGATGCAAAACAAGCGTTATGGATTGGGTATTCTCATGGCAGGTTTCCTGATCTTTTGTATGTGTTCTGATAAAAAAGATATTACCAAACCAGTAGCAACCAAAGATGGAGTGAGTCAAATGAAGTGGAACGGCTGGAATCAAGCATATAAAATTAGCAATGCCAGCGCTCAGGTCATTGTTGTTCCGGAAATTGGCCGAATCATGTATTATGGTTTAAAAAATGGCGGCAATGTTTTGTGGACCAATACCCAAACCTATGGTAAAACCCTGCCTGAAGATGTGGCGAATGTGCGGTCTTGGACCAACTTTGGCGGTGATAAAGTATGGCCTACAGCCCAGGATGACTTTCCGACAATCAATGGCATGTCCTGGCCGCCAGACCCCTATTTTGACGGCGCTCCACATACAGTAGAGGTATTGGAAGACGGGGTAATCATTACCAGCCCGGTCAGTCAATACTGCGGGGCACAGAGTACCAGGGAAATTCGTTTGGCCGCCGAAGGCAGCCGCCTGACAATCAAACAGACTCTGAAAAAAATACAACCAACCAAATACGCCTCGGCAGCATCGGTTCGTAATACCATCTGGAATGTTACACAAATTATCCCACCGGATCAAACCTTGTTTTATTTAAATTCCAACAGTAAATTTAGTAATGGCTATAAAATATTTGCCCAGGGCGGCGCTGCAAATTTTAGCGTTGAAGGTCAGACCGGCATATTTATACCCGGCGGTGGCGCCGATCAAAAAGCCGGAGCCGATAGCGACAAATGGCTGGCAGCTATTATTGATGATGTAGTCATTGGTGAATTTTTCTCATATATCCCCAATCAAACATACCCCGACGACGGTTGCAGCGCCGAGGTATACACATCTGCAACCTATACGGAACTGGAACTGCTCAGCGCCACCAAATTATTAAGGATCGGCGAGTCGATGGAATTCACAATCGCTTGGGAATTATTTAAACTGCCGGAAACAGCTGTTACCGCTGCAGAAAAGCGGAATGCTGCGGTAGCCTGGCTGAATAGTAAAGAATCTAATCCGCTTTGACAAAAGCGCAAATTATTCAGCGTAAAGTAAATATGGCAATTCTGTTTTTTTATCTTTCATGAATAATTCACACTCTGTTCATGTTCCCAATGGAGAATGTTTTTTAATGTCGCAGGATAGAATTAGTTTAAAAAAACTCACCCAGCTTGAAGGCTGGATTTCAATTTTCTTTAATATAGTATTATTTATCCTGAAATACTGGGCTGGTCTAGTTACCGGTTCAGTGGCATTAGTTGCAGATGCCTGGCATACACTGTCCGATTCCGTCTCTTCCATTTTTGTTCTGATCGGGGCTAAAATGTCAATAAAGCCCGCAGATAAGGACCATCCATTTGGTCATGGACGCGCCGAACCGATAGCGTCCATTGTAATTGGCGTGCTGCTGGCAATGATCGCTTTGAATTTCCTCCAGGAATCGATCACTAAATTAAAAAATCGAGAGGCAGTCGTTTTTGGCACAATTGCTATTGTTGTCACCCTCATTTCCATTATTGTCAAGGAAGGGCTGGCGCAGTTTGCTTTGTGGGGATGGCGAAAAAACCATGCAACCCTGCTTAAAGCCGACGCCTGGCATCACCGCAGCGATGCAATTTCTTCAGTCATCATTTTGGCCGGTATTTTTTTGGGTAAACATTTCTGGTGGATAGACGGTGTGCTGGGGATTATTGTTGCAATAATGATTTTTTATGCTTCATTTGAAATATTTCGCGAGGCAGTTAACCCCCTGTTGGGTGAACAAGCAAATACTATGCTGATGGATCAAATCAATAGTATTTGTGTTCAAGTAACTGCGATCAAAGATATTAAAGCACATCATTTTCATGTGCATAAATACGGCGACCATACGGAACTGACTTTTCATATCAGGCTCCCCGGTTCCCTGCATTTAACCCGGGCACACGATATTGCTTCAAAAATTGAAGATGCCATAAAAAAAGATCTCAATATTGAAGCCACCATTCATACTGAACCGGATAATACTGTGGCCCTGAATAACAATAAAAATCTAATATCTTGAATAGTTACTTGTTATTACAAACCCTGGTAATAATATCAGGCTCGGTAAAGCAGGTCAATTTAAATAGTAAAACTTGATCATAAACAGTAAAATCAATTCATTATCACAGGTAAAAAATGGCTCAAAATTCTTCCGGACGCTTGAAAAAGCAAAATAACCTGCTTGTAACTTTTATTTTTATTCTACTGCTGACCGGTTTGTTGGCAGGCATTCATTACGCCAACAAGTATCGCGCCAGAATCATAGAAAAAGAAGACCTGCTATTAACCGCTGTATTGATGGAGGGCAGACATAAACAAATTGATACCTTTTTCTCATTGTACGGTTGGCTGGAAACCTTTATCCAGGTCCAAAAATTTTATTACAACCGTCATCAAAAATACGCCGAACCATCACAATTGGACAGCCTGTTGATATCCGGTATTGATCCAACTACGGTGCTGAAAAAAATCCGTAACGATTTTTGGAACGACCGGCTTTTTCTGGATGATTTTATCCCCTACGATACTCTGAAAGCCAATTTCAAAAATGCCTTTGGGGTCAATTATGTTCATTTTTTGTCCGCTCTGGATAGCTCTACGTTTCGATATAAATTTTCAACCGATGCCAGGCACAAACACTATACCATTATTGTTTATGAAAAAAAAGATGTTACTATGGATAATGACAATAAAGACTATTTTATCTACAAACACAAAGGGAAAAATCCCCATATTCGCTTTATTGACAAAGGCAAAAAAATTGATCTTGAAACTTTTATCTTCCAATATGCAGAAATACTCGGTGAAAAAACAGGATTGGAAAAAATCTAGCTTGAAATGAAATAACAAGTCACAATTAATGAAACAGAGAGAGAAAATAACTCAAAAACCGACTATCTTTTTGGCATCTCCTCACCATATTTCTCTGGTAATGGGGTTGATTAATGCGGTTATAAAGGATATGGCGGCACAACAGCTTGATCAGTGGGACGAATACTATCCAACCAGCTCTATCCTTGAACAGGACATAAAAGATCACACGTTATACTTGTGCACTAGACAAAATGAACTATGCGGCCTGCTCGTTCTCAATGAACACCAGGATGAAGAATATCAAACCATTCCCTGGCGATATAATGCGGGTCAAGTATTGGTAGTACACCGTTTATGTGTCCATCCGAACAGGCGCGGTAAAGGTTATGCCAGCCGGTTAATGGATTTTGCCGAACAATATGCGCGTGATAATAAATATACTGCAATTCGCCTGGACGCTAATACGGCTAATTCCGCAGCCATTAACCTGTATGAAAAACGGAATTATGAAAAAATCGGCCAGGTTTTCTTTCGGGATCGGGCTTTTCCCTTTAACTGTTATGAAAAATTATTATGAATTTTTTACTAAATCTCTTGTCATAATAAAAAATCTCGTTGACAAATAGCAACTTTTCCTTATATTAAATTATGCTGAAAGAAACAATAAAAGAACCAATGAACCTGCATTTTTTTCAACATGTACCCTTTGAAGGTCTGGGCAGCGTTGAGGACTGGGCACAGGATAATAATTTTGAAATTTCCTGTACCCGTTTTTTTGAGGGCGAGCATCCTCCGGCAACAGCCAAATATGACTGGCTCTTTGTCATGGGTGGGCCAATGAATATTTATGAACAGGAACGCTATCCCTGGCTAAAGGAAGAAAAAAAAGCCATCAAAGCAGCAATTGGCAAAGGCAAAATCGTCGTTGGAATATGCCTGGGAGCGCAGCTTGTAGCTGATGTGCTGGGCGCACCAATCACGCAAAACCAGCATAAAGAGATCGGCTGGTTCAAAATCCGCAAACACCCACAGGCGTATTCTTCCCCGTTAGCCGATTTTCTGCCCGAAGAATCATGGGCATTTCATTGGCATGGCGATACTTTTGCTATTCCCGATGGCGCTGTGCCACTGGCTTTTAGCGAAGCATGCCCCAACCAGGGTTTTATTTACAAGGAACGAGTTGTTGGCTTGCAATTCCATTTGGAATTCACCCGTGAATCAGCCAGACTATTAATCGAAAACGCGGGGCACGAACTGGTTAATGCCCCTTTTATTCAAACCACAGATCGCATACTCAAATGCGACCAACGTTTTTTTGAAATTAACTATCTGATGGATAACCTGCTGCTGGCTTTGTTGAATAAAAAATAAAACCATACAAGGCGCTATCAATCCTTTCATTTATCATCAGATAATCTCTCAAGCGAGGACGCCATGTTTGTTAAACAATTTAAAACAGGCGGAGACAGAAATTTTGCCTACCTTGCCGCAGACGAAGCAAGCAAAACTGCGCTGATTATTGACCCTTCCTATTCTCCGGATATGCTTGTTGATTTTGCAGAGCAACAAAATTATAAAATTCAATATATTTTCAATACCCACAATCACTATGACCATAGCAACGGCAATTCAGCAATTCAACGACGCACCGGCGTAACGCCACTCAAGTATGGCGACACAGAACCGAATAGCCGTTTAAAAGTTATTGATGATGCAAAATTTCCATTAGGCAGTTTACAGATTAAAATTCTACATACCCCGGGTCATACTCCTGATTCAATATGTATACTTGTTAATGATGCTGTGTTCACCGGCGATACTCTGTTTGTTGGCAAAGTCGGCGGTACAGATTTTGACCTGCAAGCGCGCCTGGAATACGATTCCCTTCATCATAATTTGTTATTATTACCGGACGAAACCAGGGTTTATCCCGGACACGATTACGGCGTTATGCCGGAATCGACTATCGGTTATGAACGAAAAACCAATCCCTTTTTAATTCAACCGGACCTGGCGTCGTTTGTCAACCTGAAAAAAAACTGGGCGGCATATAAAAAAGAACACGGTATCCGTTAGCTGAAATACATAACAAGCCTTTAAAGATGACAGGGCACTGTTGAATGAAAACATTGTTTCCCCCAAACTCTAAAAAATTTCTTCTTCATTATTTCATATACAGCATCTTTTTAATTCCCTTGTGCGCAACCCGGCCATGATCTTTGATTTCCAGGCAATAAAAATATACCCCGCTGGCAATTGCGGAAGCATTATAGGTATAATGATGCGTTCCAGCCGCCAGGGTCTTGTTGTCTATCAGCCTGGAAACTATTTGCCCCTGAATATTATAAATTACCAGCGAAACATTAACTGCTTTGGCTAGATCCCAGGAAATGGTGGTTTGCGCGTTAAAGGGATTTGGATAATTTTGTTGTAAATGCCAGGATTGCGGCAATTCACCTTTATCAATTCTGCTCATATTGTTGCTGTTCTTTTGTCCAGGGGTGCCGCCTTTTAATAAAGAAGCTTCCCAACTGCCTGGTAAAGCATTATCATTAATAATCGTAATCAGAGACAGGCTGCTGCCACTGCCATCTGCTTCAGCCGGCCAGGGAATTTTATTCGTATAGGTAACAATATCCACCGGTTGCATGATTGGCGAAAATAAACGTACCTGGTCGTTGCGGCCAAAACCAAAATTTATACTACCAGGCAGATTTGTGACATGAGGATAGATACCATGAAACATGGCAGAATCCTCGCAAACCACAATAAAATTATCGGGCAAGATTACCGACCCGACAGGAAAAATAAATTCATGATCGTCATGATCGTCTTTTAGAATCCAGCCGGAAATATCCTGCGTTACAGATTGGGGGTTATACAATTCAATCCAGTCACCGCCATCCATTTCCGGCGGGGAATTGTACATAATCTCGGTAATAATAACTGATCCATATAAACTGCTGCATTCTTCCTGCAAGCCCAGGTTGGAGCCATACATGCCTTTGCCCGTTCCGGGAGAACCCGGCAGCAGGTAATACCTGTCATCGAACACCGGCATGCCGGTAATACAAAAGGGAGAACTATTATAATCCGGATCATTGGTCATGGAAAATGAAATATCAATAGCGCCGGGAGCCTCGGCCTGAGTAGAATTCAAGTAATTGCGGATATTATCATCATTATTATAAATTATCATATTTGTAGCGGTTAAATGACCGTGATACGTCCAGTCATAACTGTCGCCATAGCGCAAACCGGTGTTGTTATTCATCACCACGCAATGATCGGCAAAAACATACGGCCCGGCAGCAACGCCATCCGCTGTCCAGCCGCATTCGATACCTTGATCACAGTTTTGTATAATTGTATTATATACCCGGATTGTATCTTGCCCCGAAGAAGCAACGCCTTCGTGCATCCAGTCCTCCAGCCAGCAATTTTGAACTTTTATTCGCGAAGCGTATTGATCGACCGCATCATCTTTACCGGTTACAAAAAAGCAGCGGTCAATAACTGAATATTCAGTAGAATACGGGTATACATTATTAATATGAAAACCGTCATTGTCTTCATCTTTAAAAATTCCATCATCACAGGGAATATTCATTATGTAACTGTTGCGATAATTTAAAAGGGTGTTTTGCAGCTCGCCGCCATGATATACAAACGCAGTAACACATTCATTAGCATTTATTTTAGCAATTTCGGCGCCCAGCGCTTTGCCGGGAGAATCAAGTATATAGCAATTATTCAGGTTCATTTCCGTATTATTGCGGGCAAATAAAACAGGCTGGTAATTGCCATGCAACCAACCGCCATCCGGATCGCCGCCGCCATTAACAAAAAAACAATAATTCATTGTCACCTTGCTGCCATAAAATGTAAACCCGCCCCAGGGTTCATTACGGTTTTCCGAGGTAATCATAACAGGATTGGCGCTGGCGCCATTGATCGTAACGTCGCCATACACCGTAACATTTACGTGCTGGCGTAAAAAAACATTTACACCGGCATCGATAACCAGATGTGTTGTCGCGGGGATGGTAACATCTGCTGTCAGTAAATAATCGGAACCGGTTGTCCAGTGAACATCGCCGGCAGGCATTGTGCCGTATATTTGCTGCACCGGGTAATCAGTTGTTACTGCTACATTCTTTTGTGCATCCGGTATAGTAGCATTACTGATGGACAAAGTAAAAGAGTTACCGGCGTTCACAGGCAAAACGATTGTGCCTGCGCCTCTCTTGATAGTCATCGTTGTATCAATACCAGCAGCGTTCCCTTTTACCCGGGCAACACCTTGCATCAGTGGATTGAAATGCCAACCGGCATCGCGAATACGGGTAACGACCGGTAAAATACTGCCGGAGCGCACCCGGGAAGGGATAATTAATTCGGTATTCGAATTTTCCAATTTAGCAAAGTTTGCAGCAAGAATTGTGTTGGCCGTTAAATTTACAATAATATGCGGTTCTGCACTAGTACTGGAACTGCCCCAGCCGACAAACCGGTACCCCGGTTTGGGAACAGCAGTAATTTCCACAGGCTCTTCCCTGAAATATTTGCCGGTCCATGGTAATTCATTAATATTTATTGTATTTACTTTAAATACCCCCTGTCCGGATTGTACAACCAGTGATAGCTCTAGCGGTTCACTCAGACTAAAATATTCCTGCATTTGTTGACGCACCAAATCCTGACGAAAACCGATTTTATAGCGCAATATATCTACATTTTCCATCCATTTATCTTCAGTGCAATTCCAGCGTTCCAACTCATAAGGAATATCCGGAGTAATTTCATTTTCCAGTGAATCAAGCAGTTGATTAACATTTGCAGGTACAAACATGGTATTTAAAAGATCGGAAAGCCGTGTTATCAGTCTATTCCGATACTTTTGATTTTGCAACAACTTTTGGGTAATTATATTTGGCCAATACTCGCCGGAGGGATTGTCATAAAAGGTAAACCCATTCCAGTCCGATGAGGCATAAGCGCGATCCATGTCCCAAACCGTCCACCGCCATTTGGAACCGGGTTCTTTAGATTTAAACATCGTAGCGCCATACGTCCAACTGCGGTATTCGGTTGGATGAGACAGAACCTGGATAGCGGTATAATTTTCCATATCCATTTCTTGCTCTACCCTGGCAAACTCGGCATCGGAAAAAAAATCAGTATTTTCAATATAATCCATAAACTCATTATAAGCATCAGCCGTGCCGTAAATCAGTTCCCAGTCGACCCAGCGATAACGGATCATGTCCATTTCTTGATAATCACAATAATCGCGGATAAAATCCTCATTAATACTTTCGCGGATGTCATAAATACCCCAAAATTGTCCATTAATATACAATAAAGCCAACTGGCTGTGTGAAGTGAGAAAACCCAAACGCCGCCACAGTTCATTGACCAACGGGTCGCGCAACAGTGTGCCGTTGTCGGCCATCAGGTCGTCATCATAGCCGGCGCGCAGTACCAAATTGGTAAAGCTGCGCACCGGAGTATGCCGGAATAAGGGATATTCGAGCCGCTCCGCGCCAAATCCTTCCCGAAAGAACAGGCGGAAGGATTTCTTGGCCATCTCGCGACCGGTATTACCCTGAATACGTACACCGGCGCATATTTTAAAGGCCTGGCGGCCATCTTTAAAAAACTCAAAATCAGCTTTTCTCTCCCACCCTCTTCCGTCCTTTAAGGGATTGGCGTAAATACCGGTTTGCTGGTCAAAAAGGCTGGCCGGGTCAATAATCATGGAAAGAACCGGCAAATGATGTTCGGTATTGATAAAATATGAAGCGGTGACAATCGGGCCCGGGCCATAACCATTACGCAAAGCGCGGGCGGTTAACACACAGGTTTGGGTTATATCCAGAGGAGCAGTATAACGGGTTGAATTCACATCCGGGATCGTTCCGTCAAGCGTATAATAAATCACTTCCTGGGCGCTAGTCGCCTGTAAGGTAACGGATAAAGCCGAATTATAGAGTCCCGCTGGTTGTGAAATTTGCGGCATTCCGGCAAACTGCTTGAAAGCCTGAGTATTGGCGGTACCGGGAGTCGGATTTGGCATTATCCCGATGGTATTAGAACCGTCCGGAAACCGCCCGAAAGTTTGATCACGCGGAATTGCCGGAAAGGAAAGAGAATCAATTATAGTACTGCCATTGGGAGCGATAAGGAAAAGCCTTTCGCCGTCCCCGGACAATTTAAAATTGGTATGTAAAGGACCATCGCTTGCATTTTCATCCGCCCAAAACAGCAGATACCCTCCGGGCTGAAGAGTGGTCAGAGATGGATTATCCATGGGGACTTGCCATTTATTCAAACGCTTTGAATCATCGCTTAAATAATAACCGCCAAGATTAACTGCGGCGGCAGCGGAATTATATATTTCAAACCAGTCATCGTATTCTCCCCTTTCATCACCACAAGTCAAATCATTTCCTGACATAACTTCATTGATACATACCGTAGCAGCAACACACCCCGCCAGGATGAATAATAATATGCTAGCCGTTAATAAAATATTCTTCATAATGCCTCTCTAGTAACCCGGTATTAATTATGGTTGTCACAACAGGCCGGTATTGAAAATTTAAGAATTGAATAATGTACAAAAATAAAAAATAATAAAAAACTGATAGCTTGATTTGCAGATAAATTCTAATAACAAGTATGATTTTGCATAAAATAAATTACATGCCGATTAATTACCCCGTTTTCTATATACAGTTGATACAATTAAACGGAAAGCAGTACTAAAATATGTTACTTTAATGACTTGATGGAAATAAAGTTTCATTTTACAAAAAAAACCGGCAACATTTTCAATTAAAAACGCTTCCGGTTTATATGATATTTGGTATTTACAGTTTAAAAAAAGTTATACGAAATACCTGCCGCCAATGCTTGTTTTAGCTGCCGTTTTTTAGAGATGTCCTTGTCGTATAACATTTTCACATTGAAATTAAGGTTTATATATTTGGTAACCTGGGCAACCAAAATCGTATCCCAATTGACGTCAACTTGCTCAAAGGTTTTTAAATTGGAAAACAATTCCAGTTTGGAGGTTATTTTACTGTTTGCCGAAACTTTAAAATCCAGGTCCGTAACGGACTCTATACCATACTCATTTTTCGTTTTTTCAATACCCGGTGTTTTGGGATCATCCGCAAATGGCACAGGATACTTGTCAGTCAAAGTCTGCTTGATTGCGAAACCGAGCCTGGTGGCTATTTCCGGTTTTGGTTTGTATCCAAAACCGGCGCTTTCCCGGAAATAGATGGGGTCAGCAAAATTGGATATTTCGACTTTTGGATCGGCGGCATAGTCATAGCCGGGACCAAACTGACTTTCGGCAACACCGGCAATATATGGGTCAATATTAATGCCTAGTTTGTACACGTATACTGTTTCCAGTTTTATTTCATCAATGGACTTTTTGCTTTCTTCTTTGCCACTTTTAGACATACCATAATTGAACTTGCCGCTATTGGACCAGTTGGTTTTTTCCTGATCATTAACAAACTTGAAAGTGGTATTTAACTGCCAGGTCATTGTATTTTCACCGCCCTGGACATAATTATCGAAACTGGTTTGGGTTAAATTAAGCCCGGCCACCATTTCTTTTTGCCAGCCATATTCAGGAACGGTTGTATCGGCTGCGGATGTTTGTCCCATTACATAAACCACACTGCAAAGGCAAAACAATAATAAAAGAACAGTTTTATTCCTCATGTTTCCCTCAAATTTTATGAATTATAATTTCATTCTTAAACAAAGCAGAAAAAAAAATATTCCCCGATAACCAGCAAAACGTATATAAACCATCAAGTTTGCAGTTACTGCAATCAGCAGTAAAACAGGAATTGAGATCAGAACATATTACCAAAAGACATATAAATGGCAAATTGTTCATACTCTGAATGTCCAAAATCGAGCGCCCCGACAAAATCTTTGTTCCAGCGCACATGGAATCCAAACCCCTCTGCAAAATGCAGATTTTTAAAATTGCCCGGATCATTCTTTAACCAAACCTTGCCGCAATCAATAAAGGGATGAAGATAAAGAGTAAAATCCTGTTTCAGAATATTAACATGCATTGTTCGAATTCGCAGTTCAAAATTAGCCACAATCCTGGTCGGACCAAGAAACAAGTAGCGCGGAATACCCCGTAAACTATACGAACCTCCCGGCCCGGGCCGGCGGTGCATGGAACTACTGAGAATGCCCATTTCATAAAAAGGTGGACTGCCGGGTATGGTCTCAAATAATAACCGTTGTGCATATACAAGCCGAGAATGCAATGAAAAATAACGCCGATCGGTTGTTGTGATCCGTGCATAACTGTAATCGCTGCCTAAAACCGGTGTAACGACTTCACATAGCATTTCACTCCAGCAGCCACGGGCCGGCATGGCTTCATCATCGCGTCGGTCATAAACAATACCCAATTGAATATAATTGGTAGCCCCACCCTGGCTGCCTTTGGGAGGCTTTTGACTAAAGGCGGTTATCCCGTCATGTTCATCAACTCGAGTATTATAAAAACCCAATCCTGCAAGGCCTCTTAATCCTTCAAGACCAAGGGCAAATTGTACTTTGCTGCGTACTGAAAAATAACGACGCTGTACATAATAATAATTTTCATTAATAAATTCTGGATGATCTTTGTTGGTAAAATTTTCGATAATCGTATTATTATTTCCTACCCCATAGTAATCGTAATAAATATATCGTTGTGAATCGAGACATATATCAAAACGGGTATTTTTACCAAAAATTTCCGGTACATCCAAAAAAAAGAAAATATCTTGCTGATGTTTGGTCGTCCAGGTGCAATCCAGGATAATACTCCATTGATATGGTTTAATGCTGCCATTACCATACTGGTATAAATAAAGCGAACCCCCATATTGCAGCCCCTGATCACTGCCATAAGAAATGTTGGGTAAACCCGCCGGTACCAATCCCCGCAATGAATCTCCGGGGGCGCTGCTAGCCATTGTACAATATAAAATTATAATTGGTAATAACAGTTTTTTCAATCTACTTTTCCATCTAGTTTTTGAGCTGCAACAGTTAAAAAAGAATCCATATTTATTTTATAAAGTATATGTTTTAAAAGGCCTTTCAAACGTGTAACAGAATAATCAATAAACAATGATTTAACACCTGTAAAACCTGATTGTAATAAAACTCCCCTCAGAGTTTTTTTAGTAAAGAATGATAAATGATAACGTGGATGATTCCCGCCAATCCAGCGTTTTTCTGCATTTGCTACCTGGAATTTTAGACTGGCAAGATTAGGGACTTCGATGATCAAGATCCCTTTATCATTCAACATAGAGCGGACATGACATAAAACCTGCAAAGGATTATAAAAATGTTCCAAAACATGCCAAAGAGTAATCACATCATACTTTTCTTCAGGTATATTCATCTTTTCCATATCACCAGTGTACACAGGCACATTAAATTTTTCCCGTGCATAACGGGCGGCATTGGATGAAATTTCAATACCCTGAACCGTATAACCGCTTTTTTGTGCCAGAGATAAAAAATAACCGCGTCCGCAGCCTATTTCCAGCAGTTTGCCGGTTGGATAAATATCCTTTATTAAACCAATACGTCGGTAATAAATATTCCAGGGATTTGACGGGTCGACGATAGAATTGTCCGGTAAAGCATCCATAGCATCGGCGTTTCGGAAATATTCTTCATAGGTCTCCGGTTCAGCTGTTGCCGACTGTGGATTTTGCAAATAAACAAAGTCGCAGTCGCGGCATTTTACAATGCAAAAGTGATCGACTCTATATTTTGTTAAACAATTGTCACTGCCGCATATCGGGCAACAGCGGGTTGCAGATGTGATTTCCGAAACTGTCAATAGCATACCACCATGTAATCAATAAAACGTTAATTTAAAATCACTCTCTGTATAAATTCAACACTATCGGTAATCCATGGCCGGCAATTATTTTCTTTTAGCCGCCCGCGTTATTACGATTCATTCAGCTTTCCGTATACTTTGTACCAGTACCAAAATGCAACAATCAATACTCCAATTGGGGGGCTAATCATAATCCGGGTGAATAATGCCAATCCCCTTAAACTGTGCCTTATGGGTATTTGCAAAGCGAACAGGTTCCTCGTTCAAAAACATTTGTCCGGTAAAATTGTGGCAAGCTCAAGAATTTTCTTCACTATATATTTAACAACGCCGCTCTTGCCGCTCAGGGGATTAACCCGGGCACGATAAGTTTTTCCTTAATCATCCGATGTAACAAAACTGAAAAATTAACATATATTGAGCGCTTTTAAAACAACTGCGCCGGCATTTGTTCGCTTCTGGTTTTACACTTTATTAACATTATATTACATCACCTGGCAGTTAAACAAAAACAACATATTAAAATACAAACTCTGTATAAAATAAACAAACAATATATCATTAACCGCAAATCTGTAGCGTTGTATCAAGTTCAAAAAAAAAAATACAACAGTTATTTGAGGAACACAAACGTCATTACCGCATTACCAGTTTTTTAAGATATGGATCAAATCATTGAATTTTTCCTGGTCTACTGAATCGAGCGTGCGATTGAGCCTGGCGTCGGAAAAATAATGTCGTAATAATTTTTAGCCGCTTACTGGTAAAAAGAATCTCCCGTTCAAAGATAAAAATTACCGGGATATAAAAATTATCCTGGTCAATAATAACTGGTTTTTTCCGATAATGTTAACTCCCTCAAATAATGCACTAGTTCATAATGCATAAAAAAAAGGACGACTCCCACAGGAACCGTCCTTTTGTAATGATTTTAAAAAAGATTGTAATTATTTGAACAATGAGAAAGAAACCGTCAAACCGGCCATAACAATAGATACCATACTCATCAATTTGATGAGGATATTCAAACTTGGGCCGGAAGTATCCTTGAAAGGATCGCCAACGGTATCGCCAATGACGGCCGCTTTGTGAGCCGGTGAACCTTTACCGCCGTAAGCGCCGCCTTCAATGTATTTTTTGGCGTTATCCCAGGCGCCGCCGGAATTAGCCATAAATACAGCCAATACAAATCCGGCGCCTAATCCGCCTACCAGCAGTCCCATTACACCGGCAACACCAAAGATAACACCTGTAAGTACAGGAGCGATAATTGCCAGGAACGAAGGGATCATCATTTCCGACTGCGCGCCTTTGGTAGAAATAGCAACACAACTGGCGTAATCCGGTTCGGCTTCACCGCTCATAATGCCTTTAATTTCACGGAACTGGCGGCGAACCTCATCAACCATTTTACCCGCAGCACGTCCGACAGCCGTCATAGTCAAACCGCAGAACATAAATGCCATCATAGAGCCGATAAAAACGCCCATAAGCACCCTTGGGTTCATCAGGTGCACATTATAATATTCCATAAAATGCAACAGGGAAGCATTGGCTGTTTCCACAGTACCTCCGGCAACTTCCATTGTAGTTTGCCCGATGCGGATCAAACCGATTTTTAATTCTTCAATATAAGAAGCCAGCAAAGCAAGCGCTGTTAAAGCAGCGGAACCAATGGCAAAGCCCTTGCCGGTTGCGGCAGTGGTGTTGCCGAGCGAATCGAGAGCATCGGTGCGTTTACGAACTTCTGGTCCGAGGCCGCTCATTTCTGCATTACCGCCGGCATTATCGGCAATTGGCCCGTAAGCATCAGTTGCCAGGGTAATACCCAGGGTTGAAAGCATACCGACAGCGGCAATACCAATTCCGTACAATCCCATGGATAAATTGTTTGGATCCCAGTTCGCGGCGGTCAAAAACGCCAGCATGGTGCCGATTACAATGGTAATAACCGGGATAGCTGTAGAAAGCATACCGGTACCCAATCCTGCAATGATAACAGTTGCCGGGCCGGTCTGTGCATTGGCGGCAATATTTTTAGTTGGAGAATAAGCATCAGAAGTGTAATATTCAGTAGTTTTACCGATAATGATACCGGTTATCAAACCAATGACAATAGAAGCCCAGATATTCCAGAGTATCGGATTGCCTGCGGCATCCTGAAGATTCAACACTTTTAAAACAATCCAGGAAAAGATAACAATCAGCACTGAACTGAGATTAATACCAGTGCTAAGAGCATTCAATAAATTCTTTTGCGTGGCATTTTCCTTGGTTTTAACCGCAAAAATACCAATAATCGATAAAAGTGTACCAACGGCAGCAATCAACATAGGGGCCAGTACGCCGCGGAACTGCATTTCCGGGCCAGAGCTTAAAAAAGCTGCGGCGCCCAGTGCGGCAGTCGCCAGGACTGAACCGGCATAAGATTCATAAAGATCAGCGCCCATACCGGCTACATCGCCGACGTTGTCGCCAACGTTATCAGCAATAGTAGCAGGATTACGCGGGTCGTCTTCCGGGATACCGGCTTCAACTTTTCCCACCAGGTCGGCGCCAACATCAGCAGCTTTTGTAAAGATACCGCCGCCGACACGGGCAAAAAGAGCCTGGGTGGATGCGCCCATACCAAAAGTCAACATTGTAGTAGTAATGACAACCAGTTTATGTCCTCCATCATCCTGAATAAAATGATTTAAAACGATAAACCACAGGGAAATATCCAACAGGGCAAGACCGACCACTACCAACCCCATAACCGCGCCGCTACGAAAAGCTACTTTCAAGCCGCTGTTTAAAGATTTTTGTGCGGCATTGGCGGTACGAGCGCTGGCATAAGTGGCGGTTTTCATACCAAAAAAACCGGCTAAACCGGAAAAGAAACCACCGGTTAAAAATGCAAACGGCACCCAGCCATTTTGCAATTTGAAATAGGCCATTATAGTAAAAACAATGGTTAAGACGACAAAAACAATCGTAACAACTTTATATTGTTGTTTTAAATAAGCCATAGCGCCCTTGCGCACATGACTGGCTATTTTTGCCATTCTCTCCGTGCCCTCGCTCTCTTTCATCATGGTTTTGAAAAAAAACCAGGCAAAAGCCAAAGCAAAGACAGAAGCTACAGGAACAATCCAAAACAGAAGGTTAGACATCTTCTCTCCTTTTTAAACGTTACAGAATTATGAATTTTGAAATGACTACCAGTTAATTGCATACTAGATACTAATATCCTGTCGTTAAAGCCGACCGCCACCAATCATGAAAATTTTCTTCCATTTCTTTTTCGGACGGGAACGGATAATAACAGAATTCCTTATCATCGCCGGCAAAGAATCCGTTCTTTATGGTTCGATATAACACATCCTGCTTTATATAGCGGATTACTGTTTTAGTATTCTTTTCCGGATTTTGTTTTAAACTGCTTAAACAATCGCGCAAATGATTGATTTTTGTATAAGGTAAATTATCTGCGGAACCGGCAACCGGATCTTGAGCTAAATCATTGAGCATTAACTCGGCAAAAACCAATCTGGGTACAGATACTGATTTCTTTCTATCGGTCACAAGCCGGCAAAATGCCTGCGGATCAAGATTACTGACAATTTGCGGTGTAACAGGGCAGAGTTCCTGGTATAAATGCAACTTGTGATCTCCGGTGTGTTTGTAATCCTGCTTTTGTAATTGTAAAACCCGACCGTCATCAGTGACCAGATATAAATCTCGTAATGCATCTATCGGAATAAATTCTAAAACCCGATAAATGGATAAATATACAGATCTTTTGGGCTGCCCATCCGGATGCGGGACACAACGTTCATCCAGTTTGGCTAGCGGCAAATTTTTACTTTTAAAATCCCGGCTTACTTCAAAGAACATGGCTTCACCACGAGTCCGTTTTTTTGTACCTGTTGCCAGGTAATTGCCAAATTCGGCAGGCGGTAACATCGAGGCGATCAGGGACTCGGGAATGAGTGATAAATACAGGTACGATTTCATGGCTGACTCCTTTAAATAAGTTGAATTGGAAAGAAGTAACAGGATTTATTAATGTTCCAGTTCTGCGACAACCATCAATTCATCGAAATCGACCACATCCGCCAGCATTCACGATTAGCTTAAAAATCAAGTTGATAATATAACGATAACTCAAATAAAAGTCAATATATAACTCTATTTCAACATTATTGTAACAGTAAAAAATTGTATAAAATTCATCCTGGTAATGATTTAATAGAATTTTTTGCCTAAACTGACAAGTGGTTTGTGTTACTAATGCTGGTTCTGTATTGTTTTTGAAATTACCAGAAATCAATCATATCATTACACTATATTCTCTGCATATTTATGGATCAAAAAGATAAAAGCGCAAAAAATACAGGGAAAGCAGAGGCTTGGTTCGTTCGCCAATTATTTATTATAAATTAGAGTTTACAAATACATTTCTCTTACCGGGTTCTTTTTTTAAAAAAAGCGCTTAACGATTTCCGGTAATAATAAATCAAACCGGTCGATGTAAGTAGAATTCCCAACAATGAAGGTAGAAACGCACTGATCAGGGTGACAATCATAAACAGCAAATGCACCACAATGACAAAAATCAGTGTATAAGGATAACCCCACACTTTGAAAGGCCGCCTTTGCAGCGGGTATTTTTTACGCAACACCCATACGGAAGTAAATGTCAATACGTTGAAAACCGATGAAGTAAAAGAAAAATAATCAACAATCGTTTCATAGGCATGTTCCGCAAAACCCGCACCCAGCAATAAAACACTTGCCCACACTCCCTGTATCAGCAATGCTGCATTCGGGGTTTTGTATACCGGGTGTACGCCGGAAAGGGATTTTATAAATAGCCCGTCCCGCGCCATGGCATACCAGGTACGCGCTTTGCACAATATCTGTGTGGAAATATTACCAAAGGTATTCAGCATAACCGCCAGGGCAATGAATACCCCGCCGGCAACACCAATAGCCGCCTGCATGGCATCGGTAGCTACCCAGCGCGATTTCTGTATGGCGCTGACGGGCAATTGGTACAAATACGCCGTATTGATCGCCAGGTACAAAAGCAACACCCCGGTAATACCAAACAGGATCGAGCGGGCCAGGTTCTTTTGCGGATTGCGCACCTCCTCGGCTACATAAGTAGCGCCCTCCCAGCCACTATAAGCAAAAAATCCATAACGCATGGCCGCGCCAAATGCTACAATGGTAGACCAGCTAAATTGCTCCGGCCAAAATGAGGTGGAAAAATGTGTCCAGTTGCCATTGCGGGAAAAACAAAGCAAGATAACGCCCCCCAGGGCTAAAACTTTTAAAAAGCTGAATATATTCTGAACAAATCCACTTAGACGCACCCCAAAGCAGTTAACAAGCGTCAACAGCCAGATGACCAGCAATGCCAGCCCCGGTTCGACCAGATGCGGAAACGGCTGACCGGTGATGATTGTATAAAAGGAATTACTATACTCGGCAAAAACCAGGGCCACAGCGGCTATGGCGCCGGTTTCGGAGACAAAGAACATAGCCCAGCCGCGCAGGAACGTCCATACCGGCGGGTATGCAGCTTTGAGGTACACATACGGCCCGCCGGATTGCGGCAGCATAGACACCAGTTCGGCATAACAAATGGCGCTTAGTAGAGTGATTAATCCGCCAAACAGCCAAACGCCATAAAACATACTCACCGAACCGACCAGCAGCATAATTGGCGCAGGTGTACGGAAAATACCGGAACCAATGATCCGGCCGATGACGATAGAAAAGGTCTCTGTTAAACCGAGTCGTCGATCCAGTTCACTTGACCCTGTTGTTACTCCGGCCAGCAGGTCAGCATCCTTATCCACACTGTCCTCCCGGCATGAAGAACAAAAAGGCAGGCGTTTCGAGCAAGGACATTCCTAAAATTTATAATTCTTTTTCGACAGGTTATATGCCAGATCGACAATCACTTCTTCTGCCTCATCCATATCGAGGATATGCTCGGCGACTAGACCGGCAAGGTATCGGCAATCGATTCGCCGCGCCACATCATGCCGGGCGGGTATAGAAGGAAATGCCCGCGTATCGTCAATGAAACCGACGGTGTTGTAAAATCCGGCGTTTTCAGTGGTCATTTCTCTAAAGCGCAGCATTCCCTCCCGGCTGTCGTTAAACCACCATGCCGGCCCCAGCTTCATAGCCGGATAATGACCTGCCAGGGGAGCCAGTTCACGTGAATAGGTTGTTTCATCCAGGGTAAAAACGATCAGGTTTAATTCAGGATTATTGCCGAATTTATTCAACAACGGTTTCAAATTGCGGACAAAATCAGTAGCTACCGGAATGTCGCAGCCCTTGTCCAGACCGAATTTATGCAATACCAAATCGTTATGATTACGGTATACACCCGGATGGATCTGCATAGTCAAGCCGTCGTCAATGCTCATTGCTGCCATGACCATCAAAATATGACCTGTGAACATGGCAGCGTCATCAGCAGTGGCATGACCTTTTACCGCTTTTTCAAACAGCAGCGACGCTTCCCGTTCGTTCATATCAACAGTAAAGGGCGAGAACACACCATGATCGGTCGAGGTAGCTCCCATCTCTTTAAAGGCAAGCCGTCGGTTGCGTAATGCCTGTATAAAACCATAATAATTGGTACAGTCAATGCCGCTGACATGAGACAGCGTGTCAATATTGTGCCGCCAGTTGCGGGTGGTAAAATCTGTAACATTGTCAGGCCGAAAAGCAGGTACTACCTTTCCTTTCCAGCCGCTTTGTTTAATTTTCTTGTGATGTTCCAGCTTGTCCATTGGTGAATCGGTTGTACTTAGAACTTTGATATTAAATCGCTCAAACATGGCGCGGGGTAAATTTTCCGGTTTTTGCAGGGCGGCGGCAATTTCATCATAAATTTCCATAGCCGTAGCGCCGGTCAGCCGTTTGCTAATGCCGAAAACCTGAGACAATTCCTGCTTTAGCCATAATCCTGTGGGCGTACCACGGAACAGATAAAAATTATCAGCAACAATTTGCCATATTTTACGCCGATCATTTTCAATGCTGCCGCCATCAGCGCGGGGAATGCCCAGCGATTCCAGAGGAATACCCTGTGAATAAAGCATCCGAAATAAATAATGATCCGGAATTATCAGTAATTCAGTGGGATCGGGAAAAGGATGATTTTCTGCAAACAAACGGGGATCGACATGGCCATGCGGACAGATCAGGGGCAAATGCCCAACCAGCGCATACAATTTTCTGGCAATTTCACGTTGCCGGGGATCGGAACTGAACAGATAATCATCCGATATTATATTACTCTTTGTATCACTCATGACGACTCCTTTCGATATGTTTGCAACTTTCTTATTTGAGCTTGCGGCGTATTTTGCCGGTAACGACTTCAACAGGGCGCTGACGGTACAATTCAAGTTGAGAAGCATAAAAAGCAAATCGTAAACCAATTTTGATAAAGATGAATACCTGTTGAATCAATATTACTGTCAATAGCACAAATAGAGAAGAAGCATTTAAAATATCCAGCAAAAAACCAAAAAACAGCGCCAGACATAAACCGATAGCAGATAATAACAAATACAACCCAAAAGTTTTGTGCAAATGCCGGCCAACAAATTTTACCGCCAGCCAGATACACAACCAGGACGATTGTTTGTTTTCTACAACCAGAATGATTTTGGCATAATCAAAAACAATTTTAATAAAAAAGATGATAATCAGCAACAGCAAAAAGGCAAAGCTATTGACCATCCAAACATTGGCAGATGAACCGCCGGCAAGTTGATCGGCAGCATGCAAGATCAGTGGATGAAGAGTTTTGTAAAAAATCAGCATCACCAACAACATTGTTAAAGCCAGCGCAAAAAAATGATGAAAATAAAATCCGGATAAGGAAAAGAAGCGGCTGACGGAAAAAGTTCTTTTTTCATCAGCGTATAGCCCGATTACACCGCCATTGAAAAATGCGCTGATAAATACCATGGCCAGCCCCCAAATAAATATCACAAGACCGAATTCAGAAAATTTTCCGGTGACTAGTAACTCTAAATTATCAAACAGCGGAGCAAAGCCGCTGCTTAACGCCGGGCGGACAGTTTTTTCCAAACCCTCTGCCTGGTAATTAAAACTGCTCCACCATTCATAATCGAAATTTTGTTCAAGAGCTTCACGTACAGCCCGGTCGCTAATGTCGGCTTTAAGTGAAGTATATACGGGGATGGCAATAAGGACTGCCAAACAAATATTGATAGTGTAAACAATCAGCGTCATTTTAAAATTAGTAATGACGAGGGTAAAGCCATTATTTAACGCTTTAAAAATGTTCATTTTTTACCAACTCCTGTTTATAACCGGTGAATTATTAGAATGCCTGTTCCAGTAAATCCGGATTATTTAACCTGTTTCGTTCCGTGTTGCTTGTTTTAACGTAAACCATTTTCATGAAACAATAGAGTGTATTTCTTGTCACTACCCATAATATGATTTTTCAACCAATCACTTAGAAACTGCAAGGCATCAAAAGTCAGGGTAAAATTGTCTTTATCATGTCTCTTTTTAAAATCGTTTACTTTATTTACAAAAGCAGCGTGTTCCAGCTTGTGGCTGGCGGCCTCCTGATAGCGAAATTTTTCAAAATATTTTTCTTCGGTTTGAAAGTGAAACCCTGCATAGTCAATCATATCGTTAATAATTTTTCCCATCGCTTCCGAGCCCTTACCATGGAGCATGGCTGTATGCAAGTCATTCAACATGCCGACAAGTTTTTGATGCTGCAAGTCAATCTCTTGCACATTGACACTCATATTGTCGTTCCAGGTTATCAGAGCCATATCACTACTCCTTATATTTTACAGCTAGCAAATTAATGAAAATTTTAACTCGTGTCAGAAAGTAACTTTGGTCGCTTTACATATAGTGCCAGTAAATTACTGCCAATAAATACGATTATTTCTTCCTCATGTTGTTTCAACAGGAAAAAAAGTCGCATACTTTGTACGATACTTTACATCTTTCTCTTCCAATAACAACGCCCGCATCAATCTTGAAAGCTTTTCATCTTTGTCTACCTTGTATATGGAAGCAAGAGATTGTATAATGTCCTGACGATACAGGTTGTAATGATCTTCGGTAATGCACTCTCTATACCGCTCTACCATGTGATTTATTACGGCCTCATAGTGTTGTTTGTTGACCAGAGCTAATTTCCATATATTTAGCAGGCATTGTCTGGATGTGACAAATTTCTCATCCCTTGTATGAGCCAACAGAATTTTTAGAGAGTTTTGCAGCCGGTTCTCAACATCACTCTTGGCCAGGTTGCATAAAACCATAATAGCGATATTTCTTTTAAAAGAATTCCTGTCCTCAAGCAAGGTAAACAGATCATCCCAAACCTGGTAGACCCAATCAACCGGTATTTCAGTTAATTGCATAACTTGTTGCAATGCTTCCATGCGGGTTTTATCATCGTTGGATTTCAGGTTGATGAAATAATTTTTTATTTTTTGTTCCATTTTTATCCTGGCAAATTTAATCCAAACTCATGATTTCTATAGTTCTACAAACCTCGCTAACTTGCCTTTATGCAAAAAAGGCAGCCAGTTCCAACAGATCTTGTAACCAGAACAACCATGTGGCGCCCCAGCGGCGAGCGGCAAAGGGTTTGGCTTCACTGAACCGGGAGTTATTAACATAATTTAAATCCAGCGCCAGTTTGTGTTCAGGATCAACGATTGCACTCAGAACTTGAGCCTGACCGGGAAAGGTAAATTTTTTCCATTTTCCAACGCCATCCCAAATCCGGGTGACAGTTTCACCATTGGCAAAATTGATTTTTACATCGACCGGAATAATAAAATCACCGGTGCGTTCAACAACTACTATGGAATTAAAGCGCTGCGAATTTTTATCCTTTTCGGCGGGAGCCAGGTAATTACCCTGCTCATCCAGACCATATAATCCGGTTTCCGGTTCTAAAGTTATTGACTTGACGGCATAATCAACAGTAGCCGTACTGTGCAGCGCCTGCTCGAAAAACCAGGCCATAGATTCCGGCGCAAATTCATTGACAGTATTTATAAAATCAGTTGTTGAGGGATGTTTATAGAGATACCTGTCGGCAAAAGTGCGCATAATGCGGTTCATCACTTCTTCACCAAGTAAATTTTCCAGGGTCGCCAGCATCAAAGCGCCTTTGTAATATTGCTGAGCCCGGTAACTTTTATGATGAATAAATGCCCACGAATCATTAGCCAAATTATCGCATTGTGCCCACGCCCGGTAACTTTCAAGCGCTGGAAGGGCGGAATTCATTTTAACATGCCGAAAAGTAAACGGCACAGAAAAATTTTTACGAGCCAGAAAAGCTTTCCCCGGCTGCAAATCTCCATAAACAGCATTGATACAACGGATGGTTGAATAGGTTACCAGCGCTTCATCCAGCCAGGCTTCTTCAAACTCATTGTTGGCCACCATACCATACCAGAACTGGTGACCGCATTCATGAATAGCCGTCCAGGCCGGAATTTTGAGACCAGGAATGCTGTTACGATCAACTTTGACGGTAAACAAGGTGGGATATTCCATACTGCCAAGCCGGGAATCGCCGGGAACCTCGACGACAGTTAACTGGGGATATGTGTACGGCGTGTACCATGAGCCAAAATGCTGTAAAGCAGCTTCTGTGCCTTCAAAATAGCCGTCAACGTACTTTAGATTCTCCGGCAGGTAAAGCAGGCGAATCACAACCTCCGGTAGATTGGTATATTTAAAGGTACGGGTGGCAATTTTGAAATTTGGGCTGGCAGCCCAGGCAAAATCATGCACGCAAGACTGCATAAACCGGCATGTCTTTTTGCCGTTACTTGCAGTTGAATCTTGCATTACACCGGTAGCGCCAATTACAAAATTTTCCGGTACGGTAATCGTCACATCATAATCACCGAAATCGGCAAAAAATTCACTGTTGCGGTGGTATTGATGACAGTTCCAGCCGTTAGCCTGCAAAACTCCAATTTTGGGAAACCACTGGCCGGCAAAAAAAAGGTTATCCATAAATCCGGCACGTACTCCCTTAAAAGGCAGTTTAGCCGTAAATCGGATATCAAAAACCAGCGTTTCACCCGGATTAACAGCTGCGGGCAGTTCAACTTTAAACACCGTCTGATCTTGGTGGTTTTGATCATCCGGCTGTACAAACTGCAAAGTTGGCAAAAGCGCAACCCGGTTGAATTTATTGGTCAGGGTTGCGTCCATAGCTTCAATTTTCAGATACCCCCAGCCGTCTTGCGGCCAATCCGGGCCAAAACAGGTATCCCAGGCCGGGTCTGCTAATGCTTCCTGCAAAAATGTACTGCGGTTATTTTTAAAGGCATTGAGATAGGCATGAAAATAAATTTCTTTAACCGCAAGCGGCGAATTATTTTGCCACTGGAGTTCCTGTGTTCCAATAATTGACCTGGATGTAACATCCAGTTCCACATTCATCCGATAACTGGCAATTTTTTCGCAAGAGTTTTCCCGGGCCATTGCGGCAGCTATAAAAACAATTAAAACCAACAGAACTCGCTTTATCATCATCTCGCTCCGGTTTAGTTGTGTAGTTTAAATATATTGTTTTATCCAGCTCTGTTTCATCTTGCTGGAAAAATTTAAGAAAGGAATAGAGGTAACGCTTTATCTATCGTTTAACAATTTTGGCGTCAATTCCATATTGATCACTAAATGACTGTGCGAATTTTCTGGCAACCTTCAGGTCGTCAAACCGGCCGATCCACACAGCATAAAATATTTTTCCATCAACCTTTTTCTCAATAACTTGCACAAACTGATGGTTTTTTTCAAACTTTTCCTTCACCGCCAAAGCATTTTTTGAGACAGTAAAAGCCCCGATCTGCACAGAGTACTGTTGCTTCTCCCCATCATCCAAAGCCCGAATCGGGGGTACATATTTTTCAGATTTCTGCCACAAGGCTGAATTCTCTAAATCTGAAATAGCCAGGTCGACAAAAGGTGAATTACGCACATTTTCAATAAAAGCCTGTAAAAAAATACGGGCGGAATCTTGCTTTCCCTGTGCGTAAATAGAATGACAAAGTAAATATTGAGCCTGGTCTTTAACCGGGGTATCGGGATAGCCGGCAAGGATTAAAGACAGATATATTCTGGCATCTTTATAATCAGCCAACGCATAATAATATTGAGCGATGCGTAACAGCGCCTCGGCAGCAAAAGGAGAATCCTTGTGCTCGGATCGCACCTGATTGTAATAGATCAGAGCTTTTTCAGCATCTTTTTCAAATAACCCCCTGAAATAAAGTGCACCAGGATCATTCAGAGCGCTTTTATCCAATTTTTCATATTGTGTTTCCAACTCGTCAAGGCGGTTTTCCCGGTACAGATTTTCCAGCAAGGCGATTTGATTCGGCTGCGCCGGGGAGACAGACATCAACAAACTGCCTGCCAATAATACCAGTTTAACGATACGCAATTTTCACCCTTTTGGTTGAATTCCAGGCTTTACATTCCGGGCAATGCCAGAAATAGGTAACACTTTTGTACCCGCATTTGGTACAAATATAATCATGATGTTCCTGTACGATCCCTTCAGCAAGTTTCTGCGCGATTTCTACAGCGTCTTCGGTCAAGCCTAATTTACTTTTCAGACGAATAAGCATTAGTTTCAGCTCAAGACGCTCCGGGTCAATCTGTAAAGCAGACTGGCATACTTCAATTGCTTTAAGATATTCACCCTTTTTCTCCATAATTTCAGCCAAGCCTACATGCGCTTCCATCACTTCGGGTTTGGATTTGATTAACTCGATATAAAGTTTTTCAAGATCGCCAAACTGGCCCAGATCGAACAACACCTCTTTCATTCGTTCAAAAGCCAATGCCGCATCATGAGTATTATTTTGCATCAGGTGATTTAAAGCAGTTAAAGCATCTTTTAAGCGATGTTCACGAATATAACTATGCGCCAATTCCAGGTAAGCGCCGGAACAATTTTTATCCAGTTTAATGGCCTCCCTGAAGCACAGGCGGGCGTCATGCTCTTTGTTAATCCTGGTAAATTTTAAACCTTCTTCAATTTTATAACAAGCAAGAATGCGCTCTTTATCTTCCCTTAACTGTTTGCCGCTTTTTTTCAGCAGATCATAGGCTTTATGCCAATCCTCCATGTCCTCATAGATTAATAGCAATAATTCCTTACTTGCTTCATTCTGCCGGTCAATCGAAAGGATCTCTTCAAGAGTGGTAACCGCTTGCAAATAATTTTTATTCTGATAATAGTCCCGTGCCAGAGACATCAAAATAGAAATTCGCCGGTTATTACCAAGTTCGGGTCGAATCAACAGGTCGCGGTGTATTTTTATCGCTTTTTCGGCAAAACCCTGAATACGCAGAATATCGCCAATCTTTATATAGGCATCGACCAATTCAGTGTTGATGCGCACTGTTTTGCGTAAATGCTCCAGGGCTTTTTCATATTCGCCGTCAACCAGATAATTGAGTCCGGCAATATACTCTATTTGCGCTTCATTTTGATCAACATGGCGGCGCCGGAAGATTTTAAATATGCCAAACGTTAAAATAAAAATTACAACTATTAAAACAAGTGCAATTATATGGATCTGCTCCATTCAATTACTCCTTTTTGCTTTTCAGTTTTTTAACATTTTCAGTATTGGCTTGTGTTGATGGCATAATCATATCATCAACGGCTACATTACGCAAGCGATCCAATTCACTGCGCAGTTTTTTTAATTCTTTGCGTACCTGCCGGTTTTCGTTTTTCAAACCCAACATTTGAAAAATTGAAATAAATAGCCAAAAAAACATACCGGCAGCAAAAGAAACATACATAACTATCCATAAGGGCATTTCCCGGGCTGTTTCCCACTGCCAAAACCGGACAGATACCATAACGGATGAATTTTGCATAGCAAAAAGTATAATTATGACGACCAGTATTGCGCCAATAAACCATTTGACAATCCACATAATTGCCTCCAAAAGATATATTATCCGAATTTAATATAATGTAAAATATCTAGTTGATAATTCAAAACATTTTTATAAAAACAGGCATTAATATTTTCGGAAAATTTTTTTGTTCTCTTGATGGTATTAACGCCAGTTCTAATACAAGGACCATTAACTTGAATATATACTTTTATTTACATATCAAACCCCACTCCAACGGTTTTTTAACGCTATTGTTGTGAAACGGTAAAAAAAAAGCCGGGCCTTTACAGACCCGACTCGTAGCAATTTGATTATGACATTCTCATTATAAAAACAATCATAATAGTCAATTATTCCTTTACTTCGTCACCTTCAGAAGTTGAGGAATTGTCATCTGCGGGCGATTCTTCTTGTGCCGGAACAGACTCTTTTTTGCTTCCACCGATTTTTTCCGGGGGAGGCGGCGCAGTAATTCCGAGTTCATCATCAATATCTTCGGTGATGATTTTCTTACTCAGATCGATATCTGTTCTTTCCGATAACACTATTTTTTTGTTTTCCTTGTTAAACTCGATAACAATCAAATCGAGTGTATCATCAATCTGATAACCTTCAGCAGGCTTTCCAAGGTTTTCTTTGGCAAGCTGCGACATGGGCACAAAACCATCAACGCCTTCAGGCAATTCGGCTAACAGACCTTTTTCAATCAAACGAACAACTTTGCCCTGTATTTGGGTTCCTACTTTATACTGTTCCTCAAAATAATCCCATGGATTATCCTGGGTTTGTTTAAAGCCAAGCGATATTCTGCGATTGCCTTTATCGACATTTAAAACAACCACTTCAATTTCATCGCCTTTCTTTACAACTTCTCCAGGATGACGTATCTTTTTGGTCCATGACAGGTCGGAAATGTGGATCAATCCATCAATACCTTCTTCAAGTTCCACAAAGGCGCCAAAATTGGTCAAATTGCGTACTTTGCCGGTATGACGCGAGCCTACCGGGTATTTTTCGGACAATGTTTCCCATGGATCGGGTTCGAGTTGTTTCAGACCCAGTGATATTTTTCGGTCTTCTTTTTGAATGTTGAGCACTTTGGCTTCAATCATTTCGCCAACCGCCAAAATCTTGGACGGGTGCTTGATATGCTGAGTCCAGGACATTTCCGATATATGAATCAGGCCTTCTACACCCTTTTCCAATTCTACAAAAGCGCCATAGTCGGAGATACTGACTACTTTACCGCGTACAATAGTATTTACCGGGTATTTTGCTTCTACTTCTTCCCATGGGTGTGGTTGCAATTGTTTCAGACCAAGCGATATACGATCCTTATCATCATTAAAATCAAGGATAACTACATTAATTTTTTCATCAAGGGCAACCACTTCGGATGGATGCGAGACGCGGCCCCATGACAAATCATTAATATGCAATAAACCGTCAACACCGCCAAGATCAATAAATACACCGAAATCGGTAATATTTTTGACAGTCCCTTCCAGAACCTGGCCGCGTTCCAATTCAACAAGAATCTTTTCGCGTTGCCCCTTCATTTCCTCTTCAACCAGGACACGGTGGGAAACAACAATGTTCTTGCGAATGTGGTTTACCTTGACAATTTTAAATTCCATTTCTTTGTTGATCAGGGCGTCAAAATCCCGAATCGGACGGACATCAATTTGCGAACCGGGCAGGAACGCATCAACACCGCCAAGATCGACAACGATACCGCCTTTAATACGGCGCACACATTTGCCTTTGAGAATTTCTCCTCTTTCAAACGAAACAATAACTTTTTCCCAAATTCGCATGAAATCGGCTTTACGCTTGGAGAGAATTAAAAAGCCGTCCACATCTTCTATTTCATCGATCAATACTTCAACATTATCACCGACAACAATATCAGAGGGGTCATCAAATTCGTCGACAGGAATGGTCCCCTCGGATTTAAAGCCGATATCTACAGACACTTCCTTATCATTCACTGCAAGTACTTTACCGACAACAACCTGACCGGGTTTAAAATCCATAAGAGTATCTTCATATAGTTTTGCCATATCGGCAAACTCTTTTTCTGTATACTCTTTTTCCAGCAGGTCCAATTCTGCAAGAGTGGTTGGTCTTGCAGGCTCTGTTTTCGGTTGTAATGTTTCTACCGGGTCTGCTGCAACAGGCGCTGCCTCTTCAATAACAGTCCCGGCTTGTTCATTTTTTTCACCTGATTCGGAATTTGCTACCGGCATTTCTTCATCAAGTGGTTTAGGGTTTGTTTGTTGGTCCATGATTTAAATATACCTCCTTGGTTATTTATGAAAAGCCCCTTTCAGGGAACTTGCAAAAATTGTAATATCTGCTGCAACTGCCATAAAGGAGTTGAAGCGCTTCCGGTTATACCTGCAATGTCTTCAGGATCAAACCAGTCCATATTTATATCTTCCGGCGCTTCTATATGATAACTGCGCGGATTTGCTTTTTTACATATCTTGAATAAAACCGCGGTATTGGAACTGCTCTTACCGCCAACCAGCAGTACCACATTCACAGAAGCGGCAAACTCTTGTATCTGCTGATGACGTTTGTTGATATAACTGCAGGTTGTATCAATAACAACCACATCTTTATATAACGCTTGCAGGGCAGCGCTTATTTCAATAAACTGTTCACGAGCTATGGTGGTTTGCGCAATCAGCGCTAGTTTTTCACCCTGCTTTATTGTCGGTAGCTCTGCCTTGTTGGCTACGATCACCGCTTCATTGTTACAATATCCGGCAATTCCATTCACTTCCGGATGGCCTTTTTTGCCGGCAATGATAATCCGGTAACCCTGGCGAAAATAATGCTCTGCCAGTTGTTGCACACGCTTGACCTTGCCGCAGGTGGCGTCGACCAAACATACACGGCTGTCTGCCAGCTTGCGTTCAAGTTGCGGGGATATGCCATGTGAACGTATGAATACCCGCTGTTTCGACAACTCTTCAAGATTACTGCTGTTTTCAATGAACGGTTGATCCAATACCTTTAAACCTTTATCCTGCAGCCTCCGCATTTCCTTGTCATTATGAATAACAGCGCCAAGTGCATGCAACGTTTCCGGCTTTTGTAATTGTGCTTCAACCAAACCCAGAGCACGGGTAACGCCGGGACACGGCCCGGCATGTGGATCAATAATTGCCTGCATCAGCCGCCAGTATTTGCCGGGCCTTGCGAATGACAAAATCTACCTGTTCATCCACACTCATCTGTGAATTATCCAGTAAAATAGCATCCTCGGCTTGTTTCAGGGGATTGACTTTGCGACCGCTATCCTGGGAATCGCGTTGCTCCATATCATGGACAAGGGTCTGTAACTCTACCTCAATTCCCTTTTCTTTCAACTCTAAATACCTTCGTTTGGCACGTTCGGCAATTGACGCCACCATAAAAATTTTCAGTTCCGCCTGGGGACAAACCACTGTGCCAATATCTCTTCCTTCCGCAACAACCCCGCCACGGCTCATTACCTCTTGCTGTTTTTCAACTAAAATCGCTCTGACTTGCGGATTGGCGGCAACAGGGCCGATTGCATTGGTAACCTGTGGTGTACGAATTTCCCTGGTAACATCGATGCCGTTTAAAAACACCCGCTGCATGGAACCATTATTCTCAAAATGGATCGTCGAGTTTCGGGTAATTCCAACCAGTTTGTCGCTATCATGCAGATCAATGTTTTGCTGCAAGGCGTGCAGAGTAACAGCACGGTACATGGCGCCGGTATCCAGGTGCAAATAGCCCAAACGTTCCGCTACCATTCTGGCGGTTGTGCTTTTACCGGAGCCTGCCGGTCCGTCAATAGCAATACATATTTTTTTGGTTTGCTGAGCTGCCATATTCTATATTACTTTTTTTTCATCATTCCGGCGGCTTTTTTCAATTCACGAATTTCCGTCGGGGTTAATGACCGCATTTGACCACGATCAAGATTTTGCAAAAGTAAAGGGCCATAACGAACTCGTTTGAGGGCTTTAACATTATAACCAAGCGCCTCGTACATACGGCGCACCTGGTTTTTTTTGCCTTCATGTATCTTAATCTCCATACGATCCGGTGTATCCATAAAATATCGAACTTGGCATGGAGCCGTCATTTCGCCATCCAGGTCGACGCCGCTTTCCAGGGGAGTAAGGTCATCGGGATGAAAAGGCCGATCCAGCCTGACCCGGTATACTTTATTGACTTTGAAATTTGGATGCATCAAGCGATGCGCCAGTTCGCCGTCATTGGAAAAAAGCAGCAAACCTTCGCTCTTTAAATCCAGCCGCCCGATTGGAAAGACCCGCTCTTTGATTTTTAATAATTCAAAAACCGTTTTTCGGCCACGTTCATCACTGGCGGTAGTTACATAGCCTTTCGGCTTGTTTAACATAATGTACACTTTTTTAACTGTCAGAACAACCGGCTTGCCTTCCACTGTAACCCGGTCTTTGGCTTCATTAACCTGGGCAGAAAGGTCGGTAACCACCTTGCCGTTGATTTTAACCAATCCGGCAGTTATAAATTTTTCCGAGGCACGGCGAGAGGCAACGCCACAACTTGCCAGGTATTTATTGAGTCGCATCATCTGTCGCTATTGGTTGTTGTTTATTTTCCTCGGCAGCCTCATTAACCACTCCGTCATCCGAAGGGGTTATGCCATCCAGATCGGGCTGTATATTTACCTGGGCCGGAATTGCATCATCTCCGGTCAACGCCTTAAATTCCAGTTCCGGCTGTTCTTCCTCGTTCTCATCGATTACGATGACTTCTTCCGGTAAATTGCTTAAAATTTTCCCCCCTTCACCTTCGGCCAGTAATTCCTCTATTTCTTTAGGCCGTGGCAGGTCGGCTATATCATTAAGATTGAAATATTTTAAAAACTCATTGGTTGTAACAAACAACAGTGAACGGCCATGTTCTTTATCCCGCCCGGCCAGGGTGATTAACTGCCGTTCCAGTAAATTCTTGATAACGCCATCGGAATTTACGCCGCGAATTGCAGAAATTTCCACACGGCTGATGGGCTGCTTGAATGCGATAATAGCAAGAGTTTCCAGCGCCGCTCGCGACAAGCGCGTCCGCGCCTTGTTTTCATGCATCTGGCTGATCCATTTCGAAAATTCCGGCTTGGTAGCAAACTGGTAGCCATTACTTACCTTGTTCAGGAAAAATGCCCGCTCATCAAGATCGTCTTCAAGCAATTTCAGGGCTTTTTCTATATTGCCTTTTTCTTCATCCTTTAATATTGCCATAATCTGCCGTAATGTTAACGGCGAATCTGAGGCAAATATGAGCGATTCTAATACCAGTTTAAGCTGTTTCGATTCCATCAAGCATTCGTAAAATAATTTCACCAAAGGTTTCGGATTGCGTTGCCATGATAACCTGGTTTTTTACCAATTCCAGGATGGCAATAAAAGTCACAATCCACACCAGTTTATCATCAGAAGGTTCGAACAGGGCAGAAAAATTAATTTCGCCATATTCTTTAATCTTGCCAATCACAAATTCAATTCGTTCTTCAAGGTTGACATTTAATATCCTTACCCGATGTACAACCACCTTTTTATTCTTTTCCACAATAGTCTTAAAGGCAGTGACCAGGTCGAACAGGGAAATATCGGCGCGTTCATCGACGAGTTCATCGGCAAAACCGGCGCTCTCTATTTTAAAGCTGCCGCGGGTGAACAGGTTCCGGGCATACTCTTCTTTTTCGCTTAAATTCTCCGCAACATCCTTGAAACGTTTATATTCCAGCAGTCGGTAAATCAACTCCTGGCGGGGGTCTTCGACAACTTCTTCATCCTCTTCAATAGAGGTTTTGGGTAACAGCATTTGCGCTTTAATGCGCAATAACGTGGAAGCAAGCAGGATAAAATCACTGGCGGCTTCAATATCCAATAGCTTGATTATATCAAGATATTCTAAAAACTGTTGCGTAATTTTGGATACCGGAATATCATAAATATCGACCTCATTTTTCTTGATCAAAAACAACAACAGATCCAGGGGGCCTTCAAAAGTATCCAACTTTACTTTATACGTCATGCAACTCTTGTCCGTTTATCTGACGATCATTACCCTCCGCCATATTACCAAATTTTTGCCTGGTACTTTTACATAATTCGATTTTTTACAGAGCGGTGGCTTTATATTATGCACGTAAAATTGTGCTGTAAACAATACTCTTTACAAAATGAAGGCCGTATGAAAACGGCCATAATAACAAAATTCTGTTTTTTACAAACCATCTTTACATCATAAACAAATAGGGTTTCCAGCAATCTTCATAACGACCGAAAAAGTGTTGAATAAAAAAAAGATAACTGGGTTTTTTGGGCGTTCGCAACAGCAGCATATTCGCTCGATCCAGGGTTTTGCTGCCTTTTTTATTATTACAATTGACACATGCGCAAACCAGATTTTCCCAGCTATCGGTACCACCGCTGGTACGGGGCACCACATGATCGATGGTGAACGGTCCTTTGCGGGTGCCACAATACACGCACTGGTAACCATCGCGTTTAAATACATTGTACCGTGTCAATTCAACACGCTTTTTGGGAACACGAACAAAGTTGACTAGACGAATAACACTTGGAAGCGGAAAAGCCTGGTACCTTGAGCGGATCAGGTAATTGCGTTTTTCAATCATTTCAACTTTTTCTAAATAAAGCAGTATAATTGCTTTTTGGGCATTAACCACCGTCAGCGGTTCATAGTTCTTATTAAGCAATAATACTTTGGATTCAAGCATTTTAATTTTCTTGGTTTAAATGCTTAACAATTTTTTAAACATGAATTTATGACAAAAAATGCAAATAGTCAAGAATTTTCCCAAAAAACAATACGCAACCCTGCTAGTACTGCCGGTTACATTATTCTTTCCATGTTCCCATTTTTGAATACTTTTCCACTCGGTTTGTAACGAGCTGTTGAATTGGAATTTTTAAAAGCTGATCAAGTTCCTCTTTGATCACTTTTTTGACAATAGCCGCAGCCTGGTCGTGATCGCTGTGTGCGCCTCCAATTGGCTCTTCGACAATGCGGTCGATAATGCCCATTTCGAGTAAATCTTTGGGAATAACGCGCATGGCTTCGGCAGCAAGATTGGCATTGCCGGCATCATGATAAAGAATAGCAGCACAGCCTTCCGGGGTAATCACAGAAAACCAGGTATTTTCCAGCATCAGCATACGGTCGCCCACGCCAATCCCCAGGGCTCCACCACTGGCGCCTTCTCCGATAATAACAATAATAATTGGAACCGGAAATTGCGACATTTCCAGCAGGTTGCGGGCAATCGCTTCAGCTTGTCCTCTTTCTTCGGCGCCAATTCCAGGGTATGCGCCGGGGGTATCGATCAAACAAATAATAGGCCGGTTAAATTTAGCGGCAAGTTTCATAATCCGCAGCGCTTTGCGATATCCTTCCGGATTCGGCATACCAAAGTTGCGGCGCAGCTTTTCTTTGGTATCGCGGGCTTTTTGATGGCCGATCAATACCACGGGCTGACCATCCAGATTACCAATTCCGGCGACAATTGCGGGGTCATCGCCAAATGCGCGGTCGCCATGCAATTCAACAAAATCAGTCAAAATCCGCTTCACATAATCCAGCGTATAGGGCCGATCAGGATGACGGGCCAACTGTACCCGCTGCCAACGGTTTAACCGATTATAAATATCAAGACGCAGCTTTTGAGCTTTGGCTTCAAGACGCTCAATTTCATGCTGTACCTCAAGATTTTCGCTAATGGAAAACTCTTTCAGTTCGGCGATTTTTTGTTGAATTTCAACTATTGGTCTTTCAAATTCTAAAACAAATTTTGCCATTTTTAACTACCAATCAGTTTGCTGTTGTTCAATTTTTATTTTTAGTGAAAACAGATTTGATAACAATTTGTAAATCCAGCAGCAGCGAGTAATTCTTTAGATAATATATGTTATATTTAATACGTTCTGCATCATCAATCTGCCGGCTACGGTTAAGCTGTTCCAGACCGGTAATTCCCGGTTTTAATGAAAGACCGGCATCTTTATCACGGTTGGAAAGATCGGCAACAATCTCGCGACCGACAAAGCTGATATCGCCCCTGAGTACGGCAAATAGCCAGGGAATATGCCGCCAGATAGATTTCAACTCGGGGGTCATGAATTCTTGCAATACAACATATCTTTTACCGGCGCCTTTAATTTGCTTGCTTTGCACCGGATAGCGCTTTACCCATTTCAACCAGGCATAAACCGGCGCAATAACCACCAACAGCAATGCAGCAACTATAATATCAAAAACGCGTTTCAAAGTACGGTGCAAGGTGGAATGCAGTTTGTATTCAAGGTCGACAAAAGGAATATCCTGAATGTAATCGATAGACGCTTTGCCAATAATCACATCGAGATTGCTGGGCACCATTTTAAAGGTAACGCCGGAATCATTGGAACCGGCAATCACCGCCAGCATTTGGTCATAAGCAATTTTATCTGTTGCAAAAATCACTTCCTGAATTTTCTCGCGGCGAATTATCTCTGCTAAATGCTGCATAGTTCCCAACACAGGCAAGCCGGAGATTTCTTCCTGCAGCAGCTTGCCGGAATTTAATACCACTCCAACCAGTTTATACGATTCATGCAAATGGGCGCGAATCCGATTCACCAATTCGGCGCTGGTTTTAACATCGCCGACGATAACGGAGCGCTGCTGCCAGATGCCGCTTTTAAAGGGTTTAACCATTACCCGCTTCAACAGCGCCCGCCAGCCGGGAATGATGACGAAATTAATCAGGCCGGAATAGAGAATGACCGCACGTGAAAAACCATATTGCTTGAAGAAAAAGGTTAATGCGCTGTTGATGATCATACCAAGGGCCACCGCAGCAATACTCTTTGTACCGGAAAATTTGTTGCGACTGTATAATCCATAGCCGGTGAGGCTTGCCAGCCAAACAATAGAATAGACAATGTTAACCAGCACAAACGGCTTCCAGGGAAAGGCAGGATGAAAACGAATAAAAATTGCCGCCGCCATGGACAGGGTTACACACACCACATCGATTCCCGGTAGAACCAGGTGTTTGCCCACACCGTATAAAAATGCCAGCAGCGCCCGCGCTTTTATAGCCAGCACCAGAAACCAGGAGGGGAACAGCGCGTTTTTACCGGAAAAATGCTTGTTGACGAACAGGCGCATAGCTTCGTAAAACAACCGCCGCTGCGCAAAGGGACTCTTTTTGGAACTCTCGCCCTTGAAATGCACGATCTGGGTGTGCGGTACATAATAAATCTTCCAGCCGCCGTTACGAATGCGGTAACACCAGTCCAGGTCTTCGCCGTACATAAAGAACGCTTCATCAAAACCGCCGACCGCGTCGATAACCGTTTTGCGCACCAGCATAAATGAACCGGAGATCGCTTCGACCTCGGCCACTTGTTCGGGATCGAGATAGGTGAGGTTATAGCGGCCGAACAAACGGCTGTGCGGAAACAGGGACGCCAGGCCCGCTATTTTGGTAAACGCCACCCATGGCGTGGGAAAGCTGCGCCGGCAGGCGAGCTGCAGGGTGCCGTCCGGGTTTAGTATTTTGCTGCCAATGGCGCCCGCTTCAGGATGTTTTTCAAAGAACTCTAATAATACTGTAAAAGTATCTTCCTGGACAATCGTATCGGGATTGATAACGCAGATATAAGCGCCCTGACTGCGGGCGATTGCCTGGTTATTGGCCCTGCCAAAGCCAACATTTTCACTATTGGCTATCAGCGTCACTTCCGGGTGACGTTTTTCCAGGTACTCTACCGTGCCGTCGGTAGAAGCGTTATCAACAACAAATATTTCATGGCTTATTCCCAGCAGGGCTTTTTGAATAGAGGTCAGCGCCTGGCCAAGGAAATCTCGCACATTATAACTGACGATAACTATGCTTAGCGTCAAATCCGTTCCTGGTTTTTTATCGACTGTGCTCATGAACTAGAAAAATACAAAATTAATCGCTGATATACAAATATAATTTA
>CAYNSO010000020.1:33445-45202 GCA_964399735.1 uncultured Cytophagia bacterium | reverse complement strand
ACAATTTGACCCGACGAGGTTAGCGAATCCCACAACTCGTCGCCGGAACCGTCGTTATGCTCCTTTTCCCAGATCAGATCGCCGCGCTCGGTAAAAATCTTGATCGTACATTCCGGCGGCAAACCGTAAAAGGTTATCCGGTCGTATTGAAAGTCCGAACCAAACTGCACGGCACGGGCCCGCATATCATAAGGATTCGGCACCACCCGAATATCGGCCAGCTTTTCTCCGGCCGGACGGCGCAGGTAGGCAGCTTTGCTTGTTACCGTCCAGAACATACTGCTAAGCAGAGGCTTGCCAGGATTTACATCATTCAGAGCGCTATTTCCTTTGGACTGGATATAATAGTAATAATTAAAGCCGCGCACAGCTGATGTATCATCATAGGTATGTACAACATTCGCAGCGCTGCATTCAAAAATCTTTTTATAGACAGTTTTGGGATCCATCACACTACCTTCGGAACGATAGATCACATACCCTTCAAAACCGGGTGTTGTGGAAGCATTTTCAGTCCAGGTCAGACGAATGCGGTCGCCGCCGGAAGCAACAATAAAGGAGCTCGGCGGAGGAGGCGGCTGCGGAATGTTAAAACCACTGTTAAAATTGCTCATTGCATTGCTAAAGGTATTCATTAAAGAATCACGACCGGTTTGTACCCAGGTTCTTTTATAGGCATCAAAATCAGTTGTGGTACTATTGTCCGGCATAACCAGTGTTGGCGTGCCATTTCCGGTGGTCCATTGTAACCATTTACCGCCCACTTCGCGATTCTTATCGCGGCTTATTCCGTCAACACCTTGTGCCAGAACAAACCGGACACTGTCGCCCCAGGCCAAAGTATAGGGGCCAAAACCCTGGGTAGCAATCGTTCCGCCAATATCGCCGCTGCTTTTGGTATACAGGTCGGCATACCCGGTTCCTACCAGTTGCGCCTGGGTTTGCTCGGCATGGCCTTTGGTCATTGCTGCATATCGCAGTGTCATAAATTTTTCATCATACTCGCTGGAAGCGCGTTTTGCCTCATCCGTATCCGAACCCAGATAATATGTAGTACGTGGTTGATAGGGGTTATCGCTGCGGTCGGTAACGGACATGTCGGCATGTAATGTTATATGGCCGATATATTTGGCAGCTGCCATTACTCCATCGTCCATTTGATTGGGGCAGCCCCAGTCATCCGAGACATTGCGCTCGGAATGGGGGCCATACCAGGAAATATTGGCGCGATATTTAAAATCCGGAGCAGCCGGATTGGTGCCAATGACATCACAAACCGCATTATAGCCCCAGGTAGAGTTCCAAATACCCCACCCTTCGCCATTAGCCGGCACAGATTCGCCTGACATTGAATAACGATCCAATAAATAAAAATACACACCCTCCAGGGTTTGTTTTTGAATATTTTCCAGATTATTAACATCAACTATGCCGGTATTTTTCAAGATATATTCAAAAATATAATAGTTATCATGGTTTTGCTGGGTAAAAGCATAAACCTTTTTGGTAATGGTAACGCCCATCATTGTATGATTTTTAAGGATCAGCATACGGTCGGCGGGGATAGAATCATCTTCTTTATCCAGCACATCATACAAATCGTTTACAGTAGCGGCCTCGCCATCAACAACGACCACCGGATGCTGCGATTTGCCAATTAACTGGAAATCACCGGGTAACGGATTAAAGACCACAAACTGTTGAAATGTAGTAGGTTTTGGTCCGATATTAACCACCATAGGCGAATATTCCCGCTTCATTTTAGAATCGTAGAATTTTTCGCAACCGATCATAATACCGCGTGAACGCATGGTTGTTTGACGCAATCCATACTCTGCCGGCCATGAAAAATAGATGCTTAATTCATCATAGCCGCCTTCGGTCTCGGAGCCCTGTTCCGAAAAAAAGGTATGCAGGGAATTTACCCGCAGCCATTTCACCTCGCCTGAAGTCTGCGCAAACAGCGTTTGCGCCAAACCAACAATCGCTATAACGATCAGAAGGGGCAGCCATACCAGGTTTATTTTTATGTTTGAATATTTCATAGGTTATCCTCACTCCTTTTGCACTATTTCAAATCAAACGTTAAACGGATGCCAAAAAATATTTGCCGTGGATTAAAGAAGGTAAAGGAATCCATATTTGGCATGTCGATATAGGCTTTATCGTCCAGTATCTTTTCCAATTTTGCCTTGCTAACATCAACCCACTGGTTGTTGACATATTCCACATATTTACGAGACGTTTTTTCATAGTAAATAACGCCCGGATCACCCTGGTCATTTTGATAATCGATCTTGCCGCGCAGGAACATGGGTTGATATTTAACATTGTCTTCACGGTATGTACCGATCTTGTCATTGCCGGGAATGCTTTCATAAGTATCATCCTCCGGAAGATGCAGACTGTTAACATAGTCTTGATAATCATAGTCATAACCGCCAAAATTGCTCAAAGACATTCTGCGGAAATTAAAGAGATTTTCAATATCCACAAATCCCTGAATACTGAATCTGTCAAAATAAAATGTTTTGCCAAAACGCAAAACTGAATCGAAAAGGTCGGTAGTTTTTACATTATTGGTAACCTTTAATGACTGATTCGTTGCCGGGTGAGTCGTCCAGGAGCCGGCGCGCCAGTTCAACAATAAATTGGCAGTATATCCGCCAATGGGGTAAATTCCCCCGGCTGCCGGGCCGAATTTATCGGGCGTGTAGAGGGTGAGGTTAAGCCTGGCATAGGGGCTGGGAATCGGTCTTTCCTGGTAGAGATTGACTGTAGCTTCATCATATAACTTTTGCTGGGTATAATCCTCATATACCTTGCCACGGTCAAAATGACCCGAAGTACTGACCTGGTAAGTATAGTTGGCGAAAAAGCTCCACCACAAGCCTCTATTCTTGCGCAAGGTTAATTCAAATCCGCGGATATCCTCATAACTGTTGCTGGTAGTTTTATCATATACAATACCACTAACCGAAGTATACTGGGTGGTATTTTGCTGGTCAAAAATATCATGATAAAAAGCAGCTAACTGTAATGTAAAATCATTGAACAGAATATGATCGTAACCCAGTTCATAAGAAACAGTTTTTGCCAGGGTGAGATTTGGATCTCCGAACAGCGACATGCTCCGGTCCGAAGCACGACCTATGCGGAATAAATTCTCATACGATGGCATTTGTTTAAAATGTCCATAATTAAAGAACAGCTTGGAATTTTCAGTAATAGGATGCGAAATACCAAGTCTTGGGCTCAATTGCCATTGTGGCGAAGATTTGGCCATTGTAAAATCAATATTCTCATTATATTTTGAGGTAAAGAATTTTTGATTATAAGGATCAATGTCCCACCACTCTGTATTGGAATTACTGTAATCGAGACGCAAACCCAAATTCATAATAAAACCCTTGGTCTCCATTTTATCTTGCACGTACATAGACGCTCTGATCGGAAAGACCCGCATTTGAACTCTTTGCAGATAATTGTTTTCCTCAAAGTTAGCCATTTCACCATAATCAAAATCAAGATCATTATAAACCAGTTCAACACCGGCTTTGACCAGGTTATGATAGTTTATCTGGTTGGTAACATCCGCCTTGAGGGTAGTTGCCGAAACAACGGTGTTATCGCGGCGTTTGCAGCTTGTACCGCCCAAAAGCATACCGGCTATACCATTTTTACTGTCAGAATAGTATCCGTACGGGGCTTCATCCACCCAGTAACCGGGAACAACTTCATATAATGTTGAAGTGTCGCGTTTTTCCGGCGGACGGGACCAATAATCACGGCGAAAATGTTCAAGAGAAAGTTCATAAAACATTTTGGGACTGAGGGTATGGGTCAATTTGGCGGATACACTTTTATGACCAATATCGGCAAGGCTGAAAAACCCGGTGCCGAATAAAATGCCATCACTGCCGCCCACTACGCCGGCAATGGTATTGCCATCACGAACATAATAACTAGACCAGTTTTGCTGCATGGTATACAACTTGCCAACCATCCCGGACACCATCAGTTTCATAGAAGGGCTTATATCGGAAGTGAGCTTTAATGTCCAGTCATTATCTACATAATCATCCCTGGTCAATGGCACCACCAGCATTTCCCGGTAACGACGGTATGAAGTAAAAAAGCGCAAATCGCCAAGGTATTTACCAATCAACGGAACCGGGCCGCCGAATCCGGCATCAACATTATAATCAGGCTGGTCTAAAGCCGGCTGCTTGCGGGCTTCCCATAAATAAACTTGTTGTGCAGCCATTGGGGAAAGATCGTTATCGGGATTGTTGTCCGTCATCAGCTCTTGAGAAACAGCATTCCAGCCTCTGAAATATGGAAACTGCGCTTGTTTATAAACGTCCCAGGCGCCGTTTTCCGTACCGGTCCAGCAGACCTCATCATCCAGAAAGGGACGCATCCACATAGAATTTCGATCAAACGGTGAAATGCCAAAATGTTTGGCCTGGGGAGGGCTATATTTAAATTCAATATTTCCGGCATAAGATGCTTTACTGCCTTCGCGGGTAACTACATTGATAATACCCGAACGAACCTGACCATATTCGGCATTAAAGCCGCCGCGTTCAATAGAGATCTCTTTAATGGAACTGAGAGCCAATCCGGAAACCGGCTGGTTATTGCGGGGGTCGCGCAAAGTTACGCCATCCATTAAAAACAACGCTTCATCCGAACCACCGCCACGAATTTCAAGATAACCCTGAACTCCTGCCTGCAAACCAACTACATTTTGAATGCTTGAAACAGGAAGCTCTTGCACTTCTGCTGCTGATACTGATACAACGCTGGTGGACACATCTTCCCGGAGGGCATTTCTTTCCGCTACAATTGTAACAGCTTCTCCCTCAAGGACTTGCATTTTCATATCGACATTCAGCCGGGCGGTTTGATCGATCAGTACGCGGACATCATTTATCGTCATTTTGGAATAACCGATTACAGTAACATCAACTGTATAAGTACCAGGCGGTACATGCAATACAGTATAATTACCGTTAATGTCGGCAGCGCCACCTAAATTGGTACCCTGAACAACGATGTTTGCGCCTGGTAATGGCTCACCGTTCTCTAAATCTCTGATCGTTCCGGCTATTTTCCCCGTTGTGCCGGCCCATAGAGAACAGACCAGTAACATTACCATGAACATACTAAAAGATGCAACATAGAATCTTTTGTGTGCCATAGGTTTTCCTCTATTGTTTGTTTTTCAAGTAATTATTTAATTTTTATTATATACAGTTTTTAAATTCTGAAATAATGTCAAATAAACAACAGATGTTCCTGGAGATACTAGGAGATTTTTTATATTTTTAATAGTTGTGCTTTGATGAACGGATATGCTTTGGGTTAGACTACAATCAATGATTTGTATAATATTAAATGATTAACAGCAAGTCAAAGATTTAAATTAAAATTGCTTTCGGATCATATTTATAATACTAAGAATAGAGGATATAAAAAAGTTAATAATAGTATAATTAACCGTTTTTCACATGTTAAAATGGAACTAATTTTTTTTTAAAAAAAGCTTGTTTAATTGCAAAATTATTATATAATATACAGGTACTAATAACTTGAATTTATGATAAGGAACAACAACTTTTCGGCAAATTTTTAAAAAAGAATATTAATGTAATAATCCTTTTTTAATGAACAATCAACTTGATGATTTTTTGACCTCTTTTCCCTTTGCATTCAACAGCCTTGGCGGTTTAAAACGAAACGCGCAAAACCAACCGGGGGCGCCAGGGTCAAAAAAAAGTTGTTCGCTTGAAGCTTTATAATAAACAAGAATAACTATTTTCGAGCGCCTGTATTTAACAATTATTCAAATCAACACACAGATAAAAAACGGCTTTTAATAGAATACAAAACCGGTTCAAATTTTATTAAGGTGAATTCTAAACAGAGTATAATAAAAAAAATGATAACTAACAATACAAAGAATGAAATATTGGAGCGTATTTTAAAAAGTGAGGAATTTGCCAGTTCGCAGGTTTATCAAAAATTATTAACCTACCTGGTTAATGCCTCAATAGAAAAACGCCCTCTCAAAGAATATACTATTGCTCTGGAATTCTTTAATAAAGGAACAGATTTTAACTCGACCCAGGATACGATTGTTCGGGTACACATTTACAACCTGCGCAAAAAACTGGAAAATTACTACAACAAGGAAGGCAAAGGCGAGAGAATTAAAATACATATCCCTCGTGGTCATTATGAACCAAATTTTGCAAATGTCAGCACATCCGGGGATACTGATTCCATGCGGCGTTACAAAATATTAATAGTATTCCTGATTGCTCTGTTTATTATCAGCAATAGTTTTATGCTTTATTTACTGCGGTATGGAAACAGAAATAATGAAAAATCAAACTGGTTAACTGAACAGGTTGTTTGGGCTGATTTCTTTGCTTCTCCAAAACAAAAAATGATTATCCTGGGAAATCACTACTTTTATGTACAAAATTCAACATCTTCAACCAATCGAATTCTCATGCGCAGGGATGACATTAATTCTTCGGAAGATTTTAACAATTACCGGGCAACACATCCGGAACTATATAACAGCCGTGAATTACCCTACCCTCTCTTTCCCAAAAACAGTGTCTGGCCAATTATCGATCTTTTATATATCTTTCATAAACAGGATATCAGCTTTATTCCCAAATATACCTCTTCGGTAACAGCGATAGAAATTCAAAATTATAATGCCATCTTTGTCGGTTCTTTTCATACTCTTGGCGCTTTTGGAAAATTGTTCAGCAATTCACGTTTTGCATATACCGTTTATCCTAATAAATTGACTTTGAAAGATGAACAAAACAATATTATCAAAGAATTCATTGATAATAGCAATCCGAATGATTACCATACAGATTATGGAATTGTCCGAAAGATCCCTGGCCCCGACAAGACAATAATTTTTATTTTTACCAGCTTTCATGACACCGGCACAATCGGAATTGTTAAATACTTTACCAACCAGCAAACATTGGCAGAACTGGAAACAATATTTATAAAAAAATATAATTATGTACCGGAATATTTTGAGCTTATTTTCAAAGCCAGCGGTTATAACCGCACCGCCTATAAAACTGATATTGATTCTGTTTTTGAAATAAAGCCGGAAGACCCCCTGTGGTGAGGGCAAGAATTTATATTACCGGGTATTCACTTTTTATTCACAGGGTGAGTTCACACCAGTAAAACGTAAAACAAAAGAGGAGCAGTGTAAAATAATACAGCGCTCCTCTTGGTGATTTATGGATTTTTTAAGGTACAGAAAAACAGGCAATTAATTGCTTAATTCCAGGGTAACAACTGATTTGGACGGTAGATTGATTACAATGGAATTGTCTTTGATTTTAAAATCCTTGAATGCTTGAATATTAACCTGTTCCGGTTTACCAAAATCATTATAGCTATTCATAGCCGGACCGGTAATCACTTCACCGGCAGATTTGGCAAATTTTGAAGCGCCACGCACATCGATGGCAATTTCAATATCCTGATTCGGGTTAAGGTTCGCCAGAGAAACATGCACTTTTCCCTGCGCATCCTGCGACGCGGAAGCGCTGACTGCCGGGATAGATTTGCCTTCATATTGATATTCCGGGCATTTTACATCAATCGGCAGCATGGTGGCGTCCTGATGTACCTTGAACATTTTGAATACATAAAAAGTCGGGGTTTTTACCAACTGGTTGTCTTTGGTCAGCAGCATGGCCTGCAAAACATTAATGGTTTGCGCAATATTGGCCATTTTTACCCGGCGGCATTGATTGTTAAAAATATTCAAATACAAAGCAGCTGTCACAGCATCACGCACTGTGTTTTGCTGGTACAAAAAGCCGGGGTTTGTACCGGGTTCTACCCAAAACCAGTTGCCCCATTCGTCGGCAATGATACCGATACGATTGTTGGGGTCAAATTCATCCATAATACGGCTATGCTGACGCAAACGCTCATCAACATCCCAGGTTACTTTCATGGTACTGAACCAGTCATTTTCCGAAAATTGAGTTGCAGAGGTCTTGTCGTTCCAGCCATGACAAAAAGTATAATAATGGAAAGAATAACCCTGAATAAGTTCGGGGTAGCGTTGAGTTTTTTGCATTACCGTGCGCGTCCATTCAAAATCCGCATCTGTACCGCCGCCAGCGACCCGGTAGAGTCTGCCGGCTTTCATATATGTGGAAAATTGTTTGAACAGATCGGCGTAATAATCAGCGGTCATATTACCGCCGCACCCCCAACTTTCGTTACCAACCGCCCAATATTTAACATTCCATGGCTTTTCGCGACCATTCTTTTTGCGTAAATCGGACATTGGGCTAATTGCATCGGAATTGACATATTCTACCCATTCGGCTGCTTCCTGTACAGTGCCGCTGCCAACATTAACACAGATATAGGGTTCACATTCCAGCAATTCACACAGATCAAGAAATTCATGGGTGCCAAAGCTGTTATCTTCAGTAACACCGCCCCAATGGGTATTGATAATTGAAGGCCGGCTTTCGCGGGGGCCAATGCCGTCTTTCCAGTGATAGGTATCGGCAAAACAGCCGCCGGGCCAGCGAATGACTGGCGGTTTAATTTCACGCATCGCCTCAAGAACATCATTGCGAATACCACGGGTATTGGGTATCGGCGAGTCCTCTCCTACCCAGAAACCACCATAAATGCAGTTGCCCAGATGCTCGGCAAAGTGGCCGTAAATATGTTTGCTGATCTGTTCCTTGCCCATATCGGCATTAACAATAATGCGGTTCGGGGTATCAGCTGCAACAGCAGCGCCAATGTACATAACAAAGCACAACAACAACAACAACCAATAGTTCTTTTTTTGCATAATTGGGTCCTCTTTATTTTTACGTTTCAGGTTAATTATTATACATGCTATAACTTTAAAAAATAACAGCTTATTTCAATAGCATCATTTTTTTTTGTTGCATCTGGGCGCCGGCAGTGACCCGGTATATATACAAACCACTGGAGAGGTTATGTCCATCAAAAGCGAGGTGATGCTCTCCGGCGCTCTGACGAGCTATTTTTTTTTCAAAAACCAGTTCACCCAATACATTAAAAACTTGAACAGTAACATCCCCTGAACCCGGTAACGACCAGGAAATGTTCGTTACCGGGTTAAAAGGGTTTGGGTAATTCTGATTCAGGTTAAATTGATTGGCCGGTTTGAGCAGCGGGGCTTTAATATCATCCGGATAATTTCCATAATAATAATCAGTACCGCTGTCAAAGGCTTGCACTGAAAAATAATAATCCACACCATGATTCAGACTGTGAATAGCAACGCTATCTGCATCATAGACGATATAGTGATTATATAATTTATCGGCGGCAATGCCATAACGAACAATATAGCCGTCGCTGTTTTCCAATGGATTCCAGCGAAGAACAGCATCGCGGCCATCGGCAGCGCTGCGTTGAACAGTAAAATCGGTAATGGGCGTAAAAACTGCCTGGTTCGAGTTGCCGAAAACACGCAGGTCACGAACCGCAAACATACCCTCGCCGGGAGTAAAGACATTAACAATGCGCACATAACGGGCGTCGACAGCCGGCTCAAGCTCGGTATAATAATGGGGAATATCCAGCAAATTTTCACTTTTATCGATAACCGTTTGCCATTCTTCTCCATCAGAGGAAACATCGACATGATATTGTTCATAAACCTGAACCGTTCGGCCCCGCACTAGTTTGGAAGTGGTTCCATGTTCACCCAAATTCACCTGAATTGCCTGAATATGGCAGATCTTGCCAAGATCAAGCTGCATCCATTCACCGGCGTTTCCGGTTTCGGCGCACCAATACGTTTTTACATCGTTATCGACAGCGTTTTTGAGGCTGTATCCTTTTAACACTGAAGAACATTGCGCTTGCTTAAGGCGGGAAAGCAGCATAAATCCGGCTGAATTGTCTGTTTCAGGATTATCCTTAACACCCGGAAAATATTGAGGATAATCGGCAAATGCAGTATTGGTATAAATAACATCGTCTGCGTCAAAACCAACCGGATACAGGCTGAGGCGGCGTTCAAACATGTGTTTTACAGAAATGACCGATGTGGCAACCCGCCAGTAGCGGCCGTCTTTATCCTTGAACGTACTTCCATGTCCGGCGCCGGTAATAAACCCGGTGGGCTTGAAGGAAAAGGGGCTATAACTTGCATAGGTATAAGGGCCAAGCGGGTCTGTAGCGGTATAAATACCATCGGCGTAGGTTTTAAATTCAGTACCGGGGGCGGAGTATTGTAAATAATAGATACCATTATGTTTGGTCATCCATGAACCTTCAATCCACGGCTTTTCATCCAGCAGGTTGTCGTCGCCGCGCCGTTCCCAGCCATGAGTGGCGGCGTTATTGGTAACAATAGTAACTTGTTCACCTTTTTCAACAAACAGACTGTCCGGCCGCAATTCAACAACCCATGTCGGTGTTTCATTGGACAAGCCATGATACATAAAAACCCGGCCATCATCATCAAGGAACAGGTCAGGATCGCCATAATTCTTTAATCGATCACTCTTTATCCATACCCCGTTTTTGGGATCCGCGGACTTGTACATACGCTGACCGGCGCTTCCGGTATAATACATGGTATCGCCAATCACAAATACTGCCGGGGCATAAGTTTCAATCGGCAGCGCCGAGGTGGGGATCACCACCAAAGTCCACTGCCGCAAATCATTAGAGTACCAATACCCGCCGCTGCGAGATGCAAAGAGGTAATAATCATCCTTGAACAAAACCACAACCGGATCGGCGGCTTCACGGGCATCGGTTGCATCTGCCATAAAACGATAGCTCAGATCTAGCGGATTACAAAAAGTATCGGCAGAACCGGCCGGGGTAATTTGCAAAGCAAAAAAATACACGCTAAAAAATGTTATAGCTATCAACAATTTATTGAACGTTCTTGTCATACTCTGCTCCTTGAAATAAAATTGACTGAACGGGCTAAAATAAAGTTTAATATACAAAATATATGATAGTAAAAAAAACTGGCATGACAAGCAAGCGCTATTTCCAGGCTTTAATCAAATCTGGTGAATATAAATACAATAATGGTGATTTTTTTGATTTGCCGGGAAGGAAAAAGTCATAATATCAGGATTATTTCTCCACAAAGCCACCGGCAAATACAATAACACAAATAAAGCCAAACCGGCTATGAGGTCCAAAAGCAATACCGGTTACATTATAGTCGGCATTAAAGATATTGGCGCGATGGCCGCGGCCAGGCACGCCGTCATCGATCAGCAGGTCGATGACTATATCTCGTGCGGTTGCGCTGCCATACGAAATATTTTCGCCCATAGAATGCTGCCAGGCGCCATAACGGGCCAAACGCTTGTCCGGGGTACTGCCGCCCTTGCCCTTGTGTCCAGTTTTACCATTCCAGCCTTGTTCCTGCACATGATCGAGGGCAGCGCGACTCATGCCGTTAGAAAGCGCAAGCGATGGGACTGCTGTGGCGGATTTTAAAAAGTGGATCGTCTCTTCCAGGGCTTTAGCGCCTTCCTGGGTTACCAGAGTTACCTGTCCCGGTTTGGTCAGGTATTTACCCTGGTAAAATGGCCGTAATTGTTCCAGATACTTGACGTATTGCCGGGGATTCGTTCTTGCCGCGTTCATTTCCTGGAGAATATCGCCGGGAGATACAGTTGAATTATCGGTTACAGCCGGTGCGGCATGGTTGGCGGC
>CAYNSO010000020.1:14615-33345 GCA_964399735.1 uncultured Cytophagia bacterium | reverse complement strand
TGGTTGGCGGCATGGTATGGAAGACAGGCAATCAACAAGAACAGAAACAGCGGGAATAAAAGTTTTTGCATTATATATCCATTAATATATCTGAATAATTGTATCCAGCGGTGTTTTAAAGGTATAGGCCGGATAATCCCACCATTTGAAAATTACCCGCACCGCACTTTTCCCGTAAGGATAGATGAATTTAAAATCACCGTGAGAGTTGTTATAATAACGCGCACCTTTAAACGTATCGGCCAATACAAGAGTAAAACAATTATCATTAATAGCCACGCTATCGATGAATCGGGCGCTAACCCGCGCATATAATTGTAATCGTAAAGTGAGGGTATCCTTTTCAAGCAGAAAATTTTGTAGTTGAACGCCATGGGCTAGTGATTTACCCAGAGTGGGAACCTCGGCATTCCAGGGATAGTGGGTAAAAGAGAGATAACGTACCGGTGAAGGTGGTTTCCATTGCCCTACGCTCACCGGTTCATATTGTTCATGGCAATAAACAAGTAGAAATACCATACACAAAAGCAAACAGGTAACGATAGAATTCATTTTCATAATAATAGCTCCCCGTTTAATTGATTGCTTTGATGACCATTATTATACCTGTTAATTGAGCAAAACAAAAGTATCAACCTGGGTAATAAACTCTCCAGAGTTTATATGCCACCATTTGAATATGACGTGCAGATCGCCTTTGTGTTTATAAAGAAAAACAAAATCATTTTCATAATCGCATATACAGCGGCAGCCGTTCAGGGTATCGCTCAAAGCAATGATAATCGTGCCGTCCGCTACCGATGCGCTATCGACAAAACCCGGGCAGCAATTGGCCGGATAATGAAACCGCAAGGTCAAAGTATCTTTATTCACGGTATAATCTTGCAGATAAAAATCACCGCCCAATGCTTTATCCAGCCCCCTTTCGTCACCCTGACAATTGCGGTTAATAAAGGAGAGGTAGACCGGTTTTTCCAGGGTCGACAATCCTGCCCGGGTAGGCTCATCATCTTTGTTGCAGGAATTTTGTATAAAGCAGGTTATACCTGCAACCAGCAACAACAGATAGAAATATCTCATCCCATCCTCCTGAATGAAAATAATAACCGGTACTCCCGGACAATTATTCCAACAGCTTTTATCAATTGATTACAATGGTGGTATCCATATAGGTGGTCAGGTTTTCGTGGTTAATATCCCACCATTTAAAAATTACCCGTAAATCACCTTTATAAGAATATAAAAACTTGTAATCATTTTCATAGTCACACATACATTTGGCGTTTCTAAGAGTGTCGGCAATTGCAATGACTATATTGCCCTGACTGACCGTGGTTTCATTAACAAATGCGGGACAGCAATTGGCTTCATAATGAATGCGCAAAGTCAAGGTATCCCCGTTCATGAAATGGTTAACAATATAAACACGGGATGACAAATTTTTGGCCAGACCTTCAGACTCATCCTGGCAATGATAATCGGTAAAAGACAGAAACCGCAACGAATCGTCATTTTCCGGCACATACATGCCATGTTTTTCAAAGCAGGAACTAGAAACAGTACAGATCACAAGCACAAATAACATCCAAAATCGTTTCATAATAATCCTCCCGATAATAATGGTTTCAAGATCCGTTTTAATTTTTATCAAATATGTAACAGCGTATCGATTTTAGTGGAATAAATGGATTGGCCAACATCCTTCATCCGGAAAATGACCTGCATATCACCCGTGCCGGTATAAAGAAAAGTAAAATCATTAATAAAGTTGCAGGTACAATAACACCCCGAGCCATGCGCCGTTAGAGCAATATCGACGGTATTGCCTGTAATATTCACCTGTTCGGAAAAATCCGGGCAGCAATTAGCCTCATAAAGGATGTGCAGGGTGAGTTCATTATCAGCTAACTCATACCCCGTTACACGATAATCGGTCGTTAACGTTTTACCCAGTCCATAAGTTTCCAGGCAATTGTTTTCGGTGAAGCGAATAAACTGGATTGTGGAACCATTTTGCAGATCGTTTGTTGCATAGTCCTTTTTACAGGCAACCAATAAAAAAACTAGTAACAATGCTGCATAAAGTATAAATCGAAAGGTTTTCATTACAACCTCCCCGTTTGAGTATGTGTTGTCCGAAGTGCAAGTTTTAAAAAAGTATTTATCCTGTCACCCCGGACAGATTAAATTATAATATTTTATTAAAATATCAACAAAAATTTTTGTCCTTCAGAAATTTTCAAATCTTTCGGCTTTTAAATATCTTGCCTTGATTTATGGTAGTTTATCAAGAACACGCTAGCGTCTAAATGCAGATTTCAATATTGTCAACAGGCAGATGAAAATTCCCGGCATACCGCAATTCTTTAGCGAGACGGGCGATCATGCTTAAAAACAGGTATACCGGGTATGTATATAAAGACAAAACAAATGCCAAAAAACAAGTTCTCACTAAATTACTATTATTAAACAATTTATGGTTACATGCCCGGTATGCATAACATTGAAAAACAATGCAAAAATTGCGCAGGTGCGAAAAATTTGCGTATGGCGCAAATCGCCATTGTCATTAATGCAGACGCAGACAAAAGCCACTGCCGAATTGGGGTTCATTCACCTGCAGGCGCAGCAACAAGACATTATCGCCAGGTAATAGCTCTATCAAAGCCTCAAATTGCTCCGGCATGATCCGGCCCCAGCCGTCTGCTTCCTCCCGGCCGGGATCACTCCAACTGCGCGGCACGCCTCGGACAACCAGTTGCCCGTTGCACCAGATAGTCATTTGGTCGGTATAGCTGAACAGGCAGCGTCGGGTTGCATGATTGGTTGAATGTAAAGTCGTGCGCGCATAGACGACGGCTATGTCGTTATTATCCGGAAATAGCGCCGAAATATTGACAATGCCTTTGCCATTGGCGTTAATTTCGCGCCAGCGTATCTCTTCTTCTGCAAGTTCGGGTATTTCGTGTGATGAACCAAAATCTTTTGGCAGCAAGGGGGATATATGCCAGTTACGCAACATTCCGTTATTCCGATATGGCGCCCAGGTATCGGCCAGCAGGGGCACAATCTCATCATCATCGAGGAAAGTAACCACCAGGTTGCGGATAAAAGCGGAACCGCCATAACTAAAGAAACGTATGCCGCCATTGACAAACGGCAGATCATATATTGTTTGTACAGGGATTGAATCATTGTTGACATATACATTTGCCACATTCTCCCCCACATCCAGACATAATTTGATCCATTCGCCTTTTTTGAATTCCGGCCGGCGCTGGCTTGATGGCTCCAGCTTCCATGATATATTGGCGTTATTCCAGCGAACGGCGGACTGGAAAATTTTCTGATGATCCGTCCCGGTATCGGAAAAGTGCATATTACAGCAGGCGCCGTTTTCCTGCACGTGGTAATCCAGACCGATAAACCCCATTCCCTGTCCAGCCGGCAAAACATCCAGTTCCACACGATAGCAGCGCCAGGAGACATTCCCGACACATGGCATTCCCGTTAACGGCGGGATTTATGGTTTGATGAAATACACCACTCCGAATTCAGAATGCGCGACGTAATCTGCCGGCCCCACAACCCACCCTTTTTGTGTGCTGCCATTCAGTTTATCTGTGAACAATACTCTACTTTCTTTTGGCGGCATATCCATCTCATTTCCATATAATTTTGTATATTAAAATACAATCCAGACCAATAACCAAATATATAAACATTTTTGTAACATAAACCAGCCTGCAATTATTGGTTTAAAAAAGCTGTAAAAAAATTATTGCACCGGTTCCCATTCGCCAAATGTTTCAATGTTCACCTGCACCTGCGGATCGCAGCTCCAGTTTTCCAGCGAATTATAGTACCAGCCTATATATTCCGAATCCCCGCCGCCGGTGGTAGTGACCAAAAAACGATTGGAAAGCCGGCCGATGTTCATGGCGCGGTCACGGGGTGATTCTTTGTCGCCGCCCTGGGGATCAATGGGAATCCATCCGTAATTGGGCAGGTACACTTCCGGCCAACGGTGAAAGGTATCATCCTGGCTGGCGTCGTCGCCGCGCACAACAATTGCGCCAACATAGCGGGCAGGCAAACCCGCGGCACGGCACAGGGCAATAAAGCTGAAACTATATTCAGAGCATGAACCGGTACCGCGCTGCAAAACTACCGGCGCGTTGTTCCAGCCGCCTTCCAGTTTGTATTCCAGATTAGTGCGAACATGATCAAATATTTTTCGTACAATGAAACAGGGATTCTTTTCTTCGCCCACAATCTCCCTGGCCAGGTTTTGTATATAAGGATCGTCAATACAATATTTACTGCCATTGGCAGTATATTTCTCCCGGATGGCCTGGGGAATAGCAGAAAGCGGGCCGACTTTATCCGGAAAAATATACCAGGTTATAGCTGATATTGCGGTATTGACTGTCATTATCGTTTGCAGCAGTGAATCGGCGGGCACGTTGTGATATTGAAAATGAGTGAACCGCTGCTGCCACTTGTCCTTTACCTGACCGTTATGAGCAGGGCTGAATTGAATACTGTTTATTTCCTGCTGCGGGGCGGATTCGGGAATAGCCAGATATACATTCATCTTATGCAGCAAGCCTTTGCCGGTGGTTTTCACTTCATGGGTATAAGTTACGCGGGCAGAGCGGGTATCGCAGAGACTGTATTGTTCGCCATCATCATAGACCAGCCGGTAAATTTTGTCGGTTTGATAATCGACATTATAGAGATATTTCCCATCCCAGGCCAGGCCGCGCGGGTACGGGCCGGGAGATTTAAGGATCATCATCACATCACAGTTGGCAGGATTGAGCATATAAATTTCATCTGTCAGCCGGTCTGAACACCACAACCAGGCGCCGTCAAACACGAGCCCCTGCGGAGCGCTGGCTGGTGCAGCAAAAGCAGCGATCGCTGTGCCGTCGCTCAAATCCAGTTTGAACAGCTTTTTTTCACGCACGCAGCTTACCCACAAAGTTTTCCCATCCCAGGCAAGACCTTCACAGCCCTCGGCGGGGGCGTCGAGTGTGTTGATAACAGTTCCATTCTGCGGATTGATGCGAAATATTTTATTCTGCCGCGCATCAATATTCCACAAAGCGGCGCCGTCCCAGGCGAGGCCCGCCGGCCAGAATCCTGGCGATAGTAACTCGCGTATGATAGTACCGGTTTGCGGATCCAGACAGGTCAGTCTGTCCGCTTTATGATCGGCAAGCCATAAATTCGCGCCGTCAAATGTCAATCCGGCGGGAAAATGATATGGGCAATCAAAACTGGTGATGATCTGCCCGGGTATTGCCAAAACTGCGCTAACAGTAAAAACCAGGTAAATACAGATGCATATAACTTTATTCATAATTATCCTTTAAACATAGAATGTTACAGATCAATAACCGGTAAGAATGAATTACTAGCTAACACGTAACATGGAAAAGGCCGATTATTTTGCCCTCGATTTGATTCCAGGTATTAACTGCCACAGGAGTAGGCGTCAGGCGGACATTGCATTTATGGCGTTGTAAAAAGTCAACCGCTTCATCGGCAAGTTGAGCAACGCCATATTGACCGCTGCCGATTACCAGTTCACGAACCCCTTCCCGAAAGATATATTTTATTTCATCACTGGAAATTGTATGCGAAGTGCCATAAATATCTTTGGACAGCTTTTTTTTCCGTTTTTCTACTGTGCCGTCGGCCATAATATAAACATCATGCGGGTAAGTTGTGTTATTTATGGTGATATACCCAAATTCGGTTGAATTGATATGAGGATGCATAACGCCTCCATAAAACAAATCAAGTAAAATACACCCGGCCATCCTTCGGCCAAAACCTCGATCTCTTGTAACAATTTACCGGTTGGTTAGATTCAAAAAACCATATCCCGGCAATACTGCTAACAAGGGTCACAAGCAGGCGCTCACGACCGGTTACAGTCTTTTTATTTCATTCATGCCATCCTGCACTTCGTTACGTGGCAGGTTGCCGGCCTGTAATTGCTCGTCGGATTTTGCCAGCAGCCGGGTATAAAATGCTGTAAGCAGCGGTATTGCGGCATCGCGATCCAATTCCAGCAATTCATAATAAATATCCTCAGCGCGGGCGTAATTACCGCACCATTCATAATAATCACATAATTCCTGTTTCATCGTATCCGGCAGGTCATCCTGGGTTAGCGTATTGGCAAGATAGTCAAGTTTGTGCAAAAAAGAGTTGACATCATAGTCTTGCGCATTTTGTACAGCTTTAAAATAAAACAGGAATGCTTTGTAATACAAATCCGTTATCATGGGCGAGTGGCCGTTTTTAAGGGCAAACACTTGCGCTTCTTCGTTTATTAATTCTGCGGCAACCAGGCATTTTTCCCAGTATTGTCCTTCAACATTTTCCAGATGAGCTAATAAATCGGTGGCAGTTAATGTAGTGGTAAAATCAGAGCCCCAGCCAAACATGGATTGCAGGGCTTTATCAATATCATGTAAAGCCTGGTCATAATTATGGATCTGCTTGTTGAAAAGAACGCGGGCCAAAACTGCAACCATTTGTTCAATCAGCCGCATAATGTAATCACGATGGATCATCAAAACACTCCGGTTTGATCAACAGTTGGACACTATTTTGTTCGTTTGTACTTGCCCATTAACTGCGCTTCGGCAAGGATATGTCCGCTCATAGCATTCACAAGATCGCGCTTGCTGCTGCCGGGGGCGAGTTTCAAGATTGTATCCAGCGCATAGAGTTTGAAATAATAGCGGTGCGTGCCGCCGGGGGGGCAAGGGCCGCCATAGCCGAACTTGCGAAAATCATTAATCCCCTGCACCGCACCGTCGGACAATGTTTTATCATGCGGTACATTTTCGGGCAGCTTTTGCGTGTGAGGAGGTATGTTGAACAACACCCAATGCACCCAAATACCCGCCGGTGCATCCGGGTCATCAACAATTAGCGCAAAACTTTTTGTATTGGCGGGAGCGCCCTCCCAATCGAGCGGCGGAGAGACATTCACATCATCGCAGGTATACCTGGCCGGGATCATCCCTCCTTCTGTAAATGCAATGCTGGTTAGTTTCATTTCTTTGTCTCCCAAAATGATACTCTATTATCTTTATACCAGTTAATTCTTAACGACTTGATTTTTTCCGTCTTTTAGAATTACTCTGGCGTGAAAAATCTTTAAACTGGAACACAATACCGATGATGATCAGAACTAGAAAAATAACAAAACTAAAACGTGACGGGAAAAGACCGGTACTGACAATAGCATAAGCGCCAATGACAGCGGACAAGAAAACCAGCGCATAATCAAACATAACCGATAGCAGGATCATAGCGATAATCCCGCCAATCAGCGCCGGCAGCCACAGGTTATGCAAATTGCCAAGACCAAACATGATTAACAGAGATTGTGTGCAGTACCAGCCGGCGACAAAACCAAAAAGCAAAACGGCAAAATGCTGCAGGAAAAGAGCCAGCAATGCGCCAACAATGCCAAAACCAACCGATAGCAGCAATAAAAGCAATGGATTATGAAAATGAACCAGGGAACCGGCAATAGAAAACCCCGCCAGAAAACCCACCAATCCCACAAACAACCAAAAAAACCTGCGCCCTGAAAACAGCAACAATATCCCGGCGAACAAGGTAAGAAAAAACATGTGTGGTACTCCATGTAAGTATTAAAAGGTAATAATAATAAATATACAGCTTTTGATAATAACATCAAATATCTACTTTAAATACCTTTACCCCGCCTGTAAATATTCCTCTTTACCGGTGCGGCTGAACAATCCCGCAACCAGGTGATAGAAGGCAAAGAGTTCCAGCGAAAACGGTATATACCCCAGGTAACCCAATAGCGGCATTTCAAAAATATGCCAAAAACCGACAAACGGAACATGATAAACCCATTTCGGGAAGGAGAAAAAATTCCACATCTCCCAGAAAAAGCCGCACAGCAGGCAGCCCGTCCATAAAGACAAAACCGGCCGCCAGTTACTCTGCGCAGTAAAGGTCAGTATGCTGCGATGATGCAGCCAATTGTTCACCGGCTCTAATATGAACCAAACGGACAGCCAGACCAGTACAAAGAAATAGCGCGGCCATAACAGCAACAGCCCCAGCATGATCCAGCCGGCGATGAAAAAGCCATACAATACCCGCCGGGATGGAGTGACGCGCGGCCCTGTAGGCAGCTTTTTGAGCCAGCCAAAAGTCGATGCCAGTTCCGCCGCGCCGAATACGGCGGGGATAACCGTGGAAAAACTGAAAGAGGCAAAAATTGCATATTGCCAGTCCGTAAAAAACTCCCTGCCCTGGTACAACCAGTTGCCGGTGCGGGCGTTGATGAGTTCGAACAACCACCACGCCGGGGCAGAGACCAGAAACAGTCCCACATACTTTTTTCTGCTGCGGCTATACAGCGACGAGCCTTTGCGCAGGAACACCAGGGAATCGACTGCCAGGCAAAATCCCAGCCACAGCGGAAAGAAAAACAGGTGCGAGCGCAGTCCCGGCAGCAGCCAATTGCCCAACCAGCCGCAGATAACCAGCGCCAGGCCAAGCCAGAGGCGCAATGGGAAGAATTTGTGAATTATAGTTTTCATCATGTATTACTCAATATGGTAATATTCAAAACTGGCGGGAAAAAGTCAAGGAAAAGTTAACAGTTGTCAGTTGTCAGCTATCAGTTATCAGCTTTCAGCTTGTTGTTATAACTGTGGATGTATTATATGACTAAAGTGAGAAATGAGATGTTTGCAGGGGTAACGTTGTGTTATAATTGATTTGCTACGTAAAATAAAAAACCCTCGCAAAGCAAGGGTTTTTGTTTGTCTCATCTTCACTCCCCCCATTTACCCTCAAATCCCGCAAATCCTTCTGATATTCGCCTCGATCTGCTTGCGGGTGTACAATGCATTCAGCAGGTTGGTTTCGGATTGCAGTAACGATACCTGTGCATCCATCAGATCAAGAATGGAAGAAAGTCCCGCCGCATATTGCTGCGACACCACTTTATAATCCTGTCGCGCCGAAGCAAGGCTGGTTTCATTAATGGCAATCAACTTGTTTTGCGTTTCCAGGGATTTGTAACGGTTGGACAGTTCCTCATCCATATCGCGCAGGTAGGCTTCATAATCAAGCTGCGCTTCCTGCAGGCTCAGTTTGCTCTGCTGCACACTCTGGTGTTTGGAAAAGCCGTCAAAAATATCCATACTCACCCGCAGGCTGACGTTGTCACTGGACGTGGACGGCCCGCCCATCATCCCATTCTGCTTTGAATAGGAATATGAACCGGACACCGACGGCAGGTAAGCTTCTTTGGCAATATTGAGCGATACTTTTTGCACATCGACCTGGTTTTTGATGCGCTGCACCGAGGGATTTTTTTCCAGCATCAGGGCGCGCGCCGCAGTAAAATCGGGCACTTCTACCACTTCAACAGCCACAGGGGTTATCTCAAACTCGATATTCGGATCGCGTCCCATCAAAATATTCAGCGACCGCTTGGCTGAAGCCAGGCTTTCCATTTCGCGGACATATTGAGTTTCAAACGAGCCGCGCTGCACTTGCGATTTTAATAAATCGGACTGCCGTTTAAATCCAACATTGACCATTTCTTGCATTTTTCTGATCTGTTCATCCGATAGCTTGATATTGGCCAGGTATACGCCGATCAGGGTATCGGAACTGAGGATTTGAAAATAAATATTTTCTACCGTATAACGCAACTGGTCTTCCTGGTAACCGAGTGAATATTTGGAAGACAGTTCCTGCTTGCGTGCCAGCTTGATGCGGGAATACATGCCGGGATTGTAGAACTGTTGATTGACGCTGGCGCCCATCGACCAGTTCCAGTCATCCTGCATGTCGGAAACCACCGGACCGCTGTTGGAAGTGGAAGCGTTTGCAGAAACTCCCGGCGACAATGAAGACCACGCCTTGTTGGTGGAAATTTCGGATTGCCGCAAGGCATACTGACTTTTCCTGAGATCGGGGTTATTGCTCATAGCCATCTGCACGCATTCTTCCAGGCTCAAGGTTTCGGCAATTGCAGCGCCGGCAATTAAAAAGAGAAACAACAGTATATATATCTTTTTCATAATATCCTCAAATCCGTATAAACCAGGAATTAACATAACTCGATTAATCATTCTATTCATAACGCAGCGCCTCAATAGGATTGAGTTTGGCGGCTTTAAGCGCCGGATAAAAACCGAAAAATATCCCCACCGCACCGGAAAAGGTAAAGGAAATAATGACAATCACCGGCTGGATCAGGGTATTGATCGAAGTCCAGCTATTAAGTGCGATTGCAATTCCTACCGAGAGCAAGATACCGATAATGCCGCCCGACAAAGAAAGTACAACCGATTCCAGCAAAAACTGGGTGAGAATATCGTGGCTGCGTGCGCCCACCGACATACGAATGCCGATTTCGCGGGTGCGCTCCGTTACCGATACCAGCATAATATTCATAATGCCAATGCCGCCGACAATCAGCGATACAGCCGCCACCGCACCCAGCAGCATGGTCATAATCCGCGACGTCTCCGAAGCCATTTCGGTAATCTCTGTCTGGTTGGCTACCATAAAATCATCTTCCTCGCCGTAATCGATTTTATGTTCCCGGCGCAAAATTATAGATATTTCTTCCTGGGCTTTATCAATATCTTCAAGGGTGATAGAACTGGCATTGATCGAGTTTATAAAACGGTCGCCTTTGAGCCTGTATAAAACAGTTACTGAAGGCGCGTATGCAATATCATCCTGATCCTGGCCGCGGCCATCCTGCCCTTTTTCTTTGAGCACGCCAATTACCGTAAAAGGCGTGTTACGAATGCGAACCTTTTGCCCGACAGGATCCATGTTGCCAAAAATATTTTCGACTACGGTTTTACCAAGCACAACAACCTTTTTACTGGTACGGTTATCTTTATCTGTAAAGAACTCTCCAGATTCCAGTTCCAAACCGCGAATTTCGAGGTATTCGGGATCAACACCTTGTATCTGACAACTCCAGTTATTGCCGTTGCCGATAATCTGACCCGACGCCATAACAATAGCGGAAACATGTTTGACCAGGTTCGCTTCTTCACGAATGGCTTCTACATCTTTCATGGTAAAACGGTTAAAACTGCCGGCGCCGCGGCTCACACCGCCTCGTTGGCTAAAAGACGGGAACACAATGATCATATTACTGCCCATAGAGCTAATCTCATCGGCAATTCTTTTTTGCGAGCCGGCGCCAATTCCCACCATAACAATCACCGCACTGACGCCAATAATGATCCCCAGTGAGGTCAGCAGGCTGCGCATTCGGTTTTTCATAATACTTTTGAAAGAAGCCTTGAGAAGGTTTTTAATTTGCAGCATCATCAGCTTCCTCCTTTAGTGTTTCAAGCACTGTTTTAGCATCAAGCCGCTGCTCCACCAGGTGGTCTTTGCGGATACGCCCGTCCCGCATTTCAACAATTCTTTTTGCATACGTAGATATATCTTCCTCATGAGTAACCAGGATAATGGTAATTCCCTGGTTGTTTAAATCCTGAAATACCTGCATCACTTCCACCGAGGTACGGCTATCAAGATTTCCGGTGGGTTCATCAGCCAGAATCAGACTAGGCTGATTGACCAGGGCGCGGGCAATAGCGACACGTTGCTGCTGGCCGCCGGACAGTTGATTGGGAACACTGACCAAACGATGCCCCAAGCCGACTTTTTCCAGGGCAGCCTGGGCCGCTTGCCGGGGATTTTTAATCCTGTGCGTCCGATCATAAAAAAGCGGCAATTCTACGTTTTCCAGGGCTGAAGTTCGGGGCAATAAATTAAAGCCCTGGAAAACAAAACCAATTTTTTGATTACGAATGTTTGCATATTCGTCCCGGCACATTGAACTGACATCTATGCCGTCTAGCAAATACTGCCCCGAAGTTGGTTCATCCAGACAGCCGATCAGATTCATCAGCGTGGATTTGCCGGATCCGGATGCGCCCATGATTGCAATAAACTCACCGGGATTTACGGTCAAATCCACACCGCGTAAAGCATGAACCTGGATTTCGCCAACATGATAGGTTTTCTTTATTTCTTTAATTTCAATGACTGGTTTCATACTCGTTGATTACTCTTTAGAATGTGTATTCATACCATTTCAGACAAGTTCTCTAATTATTTTTAAAATGGTCTAAAACCGCCGGGAGGTCCAGGCATACGATTGGTCTGTGACCCTGAGATCGGTTCTGTTGTTGTTATCTCGGCAATAATCTGCATGCCCGGTTCAATTTGCATTCCGGGCATCAGAGGCGTAATTTCCACATTCTTCCCGTCATTGGAGCCGGTTTTTACCGGCATGGATTGTAATTGTTTATCCTTGTCAAAATACCAGACAAGAGCAAAATTATTACCATTCCCGTTCCCGTTTCCGTTTCCATTCATCATGGGCATTCCAGCGCCCATACCCGGCATACCGCCACCCATCATTCCAGCTCTGCCGTTGGCGCCCATTGCCTGTCCTGCAGGTGTTTTTATGGAATCCTTCATTGCTGCAAAGCTTTTTTGCATATTGGCAAACATGGTTTCCATCATTGTGACCGTGGGTTGCAAGCGGGTAGCCGCAAGAGGTGCAAGCAGTACGTTTTTCTTCATTTCAACTATGAATTCAAGTGAAGCCGTCATTCCCGGCAGTAAAAAACCATCGGGATTATCTGCGTCAACAACTACAGTATAATTGACAACATTCTGAACTTCTTCCGGCTGCATCCAAACCTGGCGGACAATACCGGTGAATTTCTTGTCATCGTGCGCCTGAACTTCAAACTCGACATTCTGCCCTACTTTGATCAAACCAATTTCACTTTCATCAACCAGAGCATGAATTTCCATTTTAGACAAATCTTCTGCAATCAGGAACATTTCCGGAGTTTGAAAACTTGAAGCCACAGTTTGACCTTCTTCAACCTCCCTGTAAATTACTGTTCCATTGATTGGCGAGCGGATAAACGCATAGTTCAAGTTTTGCTTCGCCCTTTTCAAATTATTTTGCGAAGATAACAGCGACGCTTGCGCTGACTGATAGGTACTTTTTGCCTGGATAAACTCCAGTTCGGAAAGTAAAGTCTGCTTGTACAACTGCTCGGTACGTTCAAAATTATACTTTGCCTGATCGTACTGTGCCTGGCTGCTGAGCAAATTTGCCTTTGCATCCCGCACCTGTACTGCTAAAATGGTTGTATCGATTACAGCCAATAGTTGATTTTTGGTGACCCGATCATTAAAATCAACATAGATTTTATCAATGATACCGGAAACCTGGGTGCCGACCTGAACCGTTGTTACCGGCTCGATTGTTCCCGAAGCATCAACTGTATTTTCTATATCGCCGCGAGTTATTTCCGCAAAAGTATAGGTCGTTTCACCTTTTTTATCCTTTTTCAAAAAAAGGCATACCGCTGCTATTATTGCCAGAATAATGATAACGGGAATGATTAATTTCTTTTTGGACTTCAATGATTACTCCTGTCTTGACAAAATCGCAATCGCTCTACTTGCTCTTGTTATAAAACATTGTTGTTTCCATTTCACCGCCATCCATAGATGGGAAGACTGACTTTAGTTTCAATACGGCTCCATCGCTTTCGAGGTTCCATACTTCTTTAATTTTCATTTCCATCTCCTGGCCGTCCCAGTTCATCAACACGGTGGAATTGATCGTCAATATCTGACCGTCTTCGGACCAGGTAGCAATTGTGGTTCTGTGACCAAAATCGGTATCGGCTTCGGTTTTATTGCCATCCAGGGTCATCTTTTCTGTCATGGTGAAATCACCCATCATCGGGTTGGACATGAAACGTTCCACAGACAGGGCGTTCTCTTCCTGTTTAATAACCAGTTTTTGTGCAGCCATGCCGGGGCCTTCAGTCTGTTCGACTTTGGATTCATCAAGAACCCAGGTAGCGGTAAAATCTACTTTTTCACCAGCAAAAAGAATACCAGCGGTTAAAATAACCAAAGTCAAGCTGATGGCAAGAATGGTTTGCTTTTTCATGATTCTTTCCTTTCGTTTTGTTTTTCTTTGTTATTAGACTATTCTCGACACTTGTTTATTCCAAACAATTTCACTTTAAACATGTTTTTTCATAATTCAATGTTGATTCCTGTTTACCCCACGGGCCGCCGGAGGTCTGTTTGATAGACAGGATTCTGCCGTCTCCCGTGATGGTCCAGGCTTCAGAGGATTCCATTTTCATCGCCCGCTCTCCCTGACCAAAAATCATGGTTGATTTTATCAATAAAGTATCACCAAGAGCCGACCAACTGGCAGTTAATGTACGCGGCGCGCCCATAAACCCGGAATTGGATACTGTTTCCGTACCGTCAAATTTCACTGCTTCTTTGGTTATCGTATCATCATCATACTCTACCAGGGTTGCCCGCTCTGCAGTCAAATCAACAGCGCTTTGCGTAATTTTAACTTTATAAGGAGAGAATCCGGCGCCCATAGAGCCAAATGTGCTTTTCTCTTCATTTAAAATCCATTGCCCGGAAAAATCTGCCATTTGAAAAACCGCCGGTTTGATCCATAATTTTGATAAATCTGTCAATCCGCAAGCCTGATGATAAGAGGCAGCAGCATCCCAATACGCCTGTTTCTCCAGAACCAGCATACGCGGATCCTGTAACAGCTTGAGATGTTCCTGCTTGTTGGTACTGCGCACCATTCCGGCCCAAATAATCCAATAAGACCAACGCGGTTGCGCTTGCAAAACATCCAGGCCGGGCGGGTTGCCTACTTCACCCAACACCATTGGTTTGCCATTAGAGAGTTCATTCAAACTATCATAATATGCCTGGCTAAAATCGCTGCCATATACATCCAGCGCCAGAATATCCACATATTTTTCACCGGGGAAAAAGTTGGCAAAGTTCATTTGCGGTTTATCTTTATTGGGGCGATCGACGCTCCACACCCAGATCAAATTGGTCAATTTGTGGTGTTCTACAAGTCTTTTGTATAATTGAATATACAGCGCTTTGGTAGATAGTTCACCAATGCGTCCGCCCCACCAGAACCAGTCGCCATTCATTTCATGATACGGGCGCCATAAAATTGGAACACGGGCCTTGTCAAGCTGTTTTAAAAATCCGGCAATGTTATCCACTTGCTCACACCAGTGTTTATGCAATGCAGTGCCGGGTGTTAACACGTCTTTAAACTGCTCATCTGTCAACTGACCCTGAACGCTTGCCAGGTTGCCGGTGGACGTGCTGCCGGGCACAGGCTGAAAAGTAACCGGCTCATTGGCCGTTGGCGGTACGGCATGCCAGCAAATTGCAATCAATGCTCCTGTCTGGTGTTGTTTGATCGCTTCCTGCACAATCTCGGGGCGAGCCAGGTATGAATCTTTATCGTCTGCTGCGGCAAAACCAAAATCATAACTGAAAATTACCGGATTCTTACCCAGATAGCGTCCGTAAAACTCGCTGTTTCTTGACCTGGTAGCAGGAAAATTGTGCTGGCCGGTTAATGTATACTTGCCGGAAATATCGTGAAAAAATTTTAATAATGCCATAGCTTCCGGTGATGCTTTGGGACTAACCGGTTTGGTTATATCTTGAGCGGCAAAAAGCAAAGATGCACCTGATAATATAATAACTAGAAAAATGTATTTTAATTTCATTGTTTTGTTCCTGGTAAAAGTAGTACTGGAAAACAGAACCCGGTTTCCCGGACGAGGACCACAACTGGAAAACCGGGCTGTTTTTGTTAGTAACATGTGTTTTTACGAAAAACTATTTGGCTTTCCTTTTTAGTATCAATTCGCTTTCGTCTCCAAATCCGCTATACTTCATCACGATTGTATCGTTTACCAGTTTACAGTTATGCGAAATCACCATTCCGCCGGCATCTGCATCAAAGGAAAATTCATTACCGGAAATTTTTGTGTTTGCTAGTGGAATTTCACCCATAGGGCTTTCCACAGTACCGCTTAAATTGCCATTTTCGACATTAAAATTAAAATAGATATCCGAACCGCCACCATCAGGGCCGGCCATTGTTCCACCCCAGCGTCCGTTAATATCAGCAGCGCCGGTTTTGCCAACCCGCTCGCAGGTAAATTCCATGGCAAACTGTACAGCGCTGATCGTCAGGGTATCTCCAGAAATAGACCCGGTATGGCTGATCGTCATTCCACCGCCATCAGTATCAAAAGAAAAATTTGTTCCATCAACTTTACCGTTACTTATTGGGCCTTCTCCCATCGGGCCGCTCACTGTTCCCGTTAGCGTTGCGCCATCTACCTTGAAATTAAATACCAGTTCCATTGCGCCATCCGGCCCTTCAATTTTTCCCTTCCAGGCGCCGTCCAACTCGGATGCAAAACCAGTTGTAACAAAAATAAATGCAGCGAGTACCACTAATTGCACAATTCGTTTCATCGGTTTTTCCTTCCCTTGCTGTTAATTGGTTTACAGTGACTTGTATTTATGTTAATTTTTTAATAATACTCACATTGCCGGATTGATGTTCCGTAAAAACCTCTCAGGTAATTGCTGATTACTCCTGTTTATACAACCAGGGATAGACAGCTCCGGCAATGTCGCAACAACAGCATTTGCTTGCACTTTAGCTTTACAAGCGTGTAAAAATAGACAATGTTTTCGAAAGCTAGTACTTTTTTTGAACCAATGCTGATAATAGTTAAACAAATAATCACAAACTACGAATCAATAAAAAAAACTCTATTATTCACTGTTTCGGCTTGTTGATGAAGGGAAATAACAGCTTGGTTAATTTTAATTTGGGATTCATTAGAAAATGTTTATATTCCAACTGATAAATAATCTGCAAAGATAAGCATTACATCAGTAACAATGAATACCTTGCGAAAAATGTATTAGTGAAGTAAAGATAATCATGAAGTTGCAATTGTTGAAACGTTTTTTATTACACTTTTTATTCTGGTTGATCATTGCGGGAATTAATATAGGTTTTACATTTTTTTTCATGCCGTTGAAAATGGTCATCCTTTCCACTCTGTTTGTACTTTTTTTCCAGGCAACCGTATTTTATATTAATTCACAGTTATTGTTTCCCCGTTATTTTTCTCTTTCAAACAATACCCGTTTTTTTGTTGTGAGTACAGCATTGATTGTGTTTGTTACTTTATGCCAAACTTTGGCAGAGTATCAACACTTTTCCAGGCTATTTATGCCCCAGCATCCATTTAACATACAACAAGTTATTATGATCTATATGCGCAGTTTTTTCTGGCTGCTGTTTATCGACATTGTCAGCACTCTGTTTAAAATGCAGGGGCGCATCCGCAAACAAGCTGAGCAAACCCAACAGATCATTGCTGAAAAATTGAATACGGAACTAAAATTATTAAAAGCACAAATCAACCCGCATTTTATCTTTAACGCGCTGAACAATATTTATTCGCTTACCTATATGAAATCCCCCAAAGCGCCGGCCAGCGTGCTAAAATTATCGCAAATGCTGCGCTATGTCATTGAAGAATGCGCCCATGAAAAGGTGACTCTGAAATCGGAAATCGAATACATTGAAAGCTATATCGCCTTTCAGCAAATGAAATCTCCGATGGAGCAAAACATCCAGTTCGATTACTCACAAGCTGAACAGGAAATATTGATTGCGCCCATGCTGTTTATACCATTTATAGAAAACAGTTTCAAATATAGCAAAATTGAAGAATATGCCGATGCTTTCATTAAAATCAAACTGACGACCAGGCAGGACGAACTCTGTTTTACCATGACCAACTCGATCCCCGCTGCAGGTCGGCACATACCCGGCGCCGGCACCGGTATTGAAAACGTTAAAAAACGCCTGGAGATCATTTTCCCGCTCAAGCACGTACTGGATATCCGGGAAGAAGCCAATAAATTTAATGTTAACTTGACTCTGTTACTCAAATGAAAATACGCTGCGCTATTATCGATGACGAGTTTCTGGCCCGTGAATATTTAAAAGACTATGTCAGTAAAATCCCCTTTCTGGAACTGGTTGGAGATTTCAACTCTCCACTCAAGGCGATTGAACTGCTGAAAGACAATGCCCTTGACCTGCTCTTCCTGGATATTCAAATGCCGGATATTAGCGGAGTTGACTTTATAAAATCTTTGGAGCACAAGCCCTATATAATATTAACAACTGCATACAAAGAGTATGCCCTTCAGGGCTATGAGCTGAACGTTACCGATTATCTGCTCAAACCGTTCCCGTTTGAACGCTTTGTCAAAGCGGTGAATAAAGTTGCCGAACTGGTCGAAAGCCGACGGCCGGTGAGCGATAACGCTCCGGTCACAACCGAATTGCCGGTCAAACCGCAGGTGCATGACGATTGCCTGGTAGTGCGGGCGGATCGTAAATATTACCTGATCAATTATGACGACCTGATCTATATCGAGGGACAAAAAGCCTACGTAACTTTCTATACCAAAACCCAACAGATCACAGCGCTGGCTTCGCTTAAAGAGCTGGAAGAACGCCTGCCCAAAGACCGCTTTGCGCGCATCCACAAGTCCTATATTGTTGCAATCAAAAAGATCCACTCTCTGGAAGGCAATTCCCTGGAAATCGCCCGAAAGAACCTGCCTATTGGTAAAAACTATGCAGACGGCCTGGATAAAGCGCTGGGGCTGAAAAGTTGACGTGAGGTGAATTATCAGCTTCAAGTTTTTTAGGGTGAAACGT
>CAYNSO010000020.1:0-14515 GCA_964399735.1 uncultured Cytophagia bacterium | reverse complement strand
GTGAAACGTGAGATGTGCAATGTGGAATTGTTAAATTAAAATATATTTCCACTTATATCTTGAGAAAATCCGCCAACTTTACTACTGCTTCTTTGTGTTTTCGGGGATCCATCTGCTTTAAATTATATAATTTCCACTGCACTGCCGGCAGCTTTTCAATATTGGGTAATTCCAGCAAATCCCACTCGGATGATATTTTTTTAAATGATAACAGGAATTGACGTTCCTTAACGGAAAGATCACTATCTATTAATTTGATTAGAGTCGTTCTTGTATCCAGCAATTCATCAAGAGTAACCGGCTCAACAGTCATGTTGGCAAAATCATGCTCAAATATACTTTGTATATTAACAAGATGTGGATTCAGTACCTCAACAATTGGCCGTGGTTGACTGAGCAAATAGATAATAAACGCCTGCCGGAGTTTACTCGATATACCCTCATTTTCCAATAAAAGCCAGACATCATAGAAATCGCGAGGATGCTGCCGGTCAAGAGCCGCACAGATTTTACCAGCATAGATATCTTTGAACGACAAGTTTTGAATGGAAACATAACGTTCAAAAGTCTTGTATGCTTTGCTTGACAACTCCTTGACTTTTGACGGATAAATAGAGCCGCGTAACACTGTATTGGGTTCTATTTTAACTGTAATTCCCTGGTTATTGATAATTAATTTTCGCCGACGCCCCTTTTCTTTATCTTTTTTTTCTGTAATCCGGATATCCGGAATCTGTTTCTGAATGCTCTCCGCTATCCTTCCGAGGGCATCGGATATTTCACTTAAAGCCAATACACGCTCATTTACCGGTAAATAACATAAATCAATATCGACAGATAACCGGGATAGTTGTCAAAAGAAAAATTACTAGCCGTTCCCCCTTTGAGCGCAAGGTCTTTTTCCCTGCCAACAATCGGTAATACCTGCAGCAACAAATCCGCTTGCTTGTAATAAATCGTATCTTTCATCAAAAATCCTTTGGTACTGTGATATTATACTTTTTATCCAGTTTACCGCTTTCAACGATAACTCGCTTGCCGCTGCCGAAAGTTATCCGGTTTGTATTTATTTTATCCAACCATGCGTGCTCTGCTTTTTCCGCCATGACCATGAACAAACGTTTGGTTTTTACAGACCGGCAATTTTCCAGCAAAACTTGTACAACTTCTGGCCGCAATGTAGTTAAATTCTCCATAATCCGGTAACTTGCATCAAAACCATGTGCGCCGGGGACCAAGTACAACATTTCCAGGATAGCCCGCTCCGGTGCGGATATTTTGACTTTGAATTCCTTATAAGAAAAATCGGTAAATCCTTTTCCAAAACTTGGAGTAAATAAAAGTCCGGGCTTGAATATGATAAATACTTGCCAATCATAATTTTTAAACCATTTTGGCAGCAGTTGCCCTTTATCGGCAAATAAATAACATTGAGCCGGTTTTTCGGACAAATAATGTGCATATCCTTGCAACTCGAGCGCAGTTTTACCCCCTGCATGTATTTTGTATGACAGTTGTGTTTGCAAAGCAAATAATCCGCCAAACCAGTCGATTTGATCCTGGTAGCGTTTATATGCTCCGTAACCTGCTGATTCTATCCAGTGACTCTTTTTATACTGTTCCATCAACTGCATATAATAACCCTCTTTTTTCAAAGCAGTTAATGTAAAAACCGTACCTTTGGGCCATCGGTTTATTAGTTTATTTAATTGAGTCAGCCCTTTATTCATAATACCTAGTTTAAATAATATGTTATATATCAATTAATAATTGATATGTACATACAAATATAAACTAACAAGAGTAAAAAAACAAGAATAATCATATCCCAGGACTAGCGGAAATTTTATGACAAGTGTAGAAAAAAAATCGGGCTGGAACAATTATACAATAATAAAACAAAATACAAGTTTTTGTTTGCGAAACAGGATAAAATTATATACTTTGATAATTGGAAACTCTTTCCCACTGTACTTTTCAAACGCTACTCTGTTATACATTGTGCAATTGCCGGGTGACTATTGACGTTCAGCGCTAATTATCCCTCAACAAGGAAAAAGTACATAAATAAAGCATAATCATCGTTGGCGCCGGTATTGCCGGGCTGGCTAACGTAACGGCTGTTATGAGCACATCAACGGCTAAAAAATTAAGGAGGTATTGGTGAAAAAAATTCTAGTTATTGTTGCAGTCCTGGTAATACTCATCATTGGGTATACTGCGGTCGAATCTATGCGCCTGGCGCATGTCTCGCAAGGCGCTCCCATTACGGGTGGCGGCGCTGAAAAGAGCGCCCTGCTGGTCATCGACATTCAAAAAGATCTGACGCAGGCGGATGGCAAAGCGCCGCTCAATATTGAAATGACCGATAAAATGATTGAAAATGTAAATATACTTATCGACACTTGCCACAACAAGGGCGTACTCGTGGTGTATATACGACACGAATATAATCAGTTCATTTTCAACCTGCTTATGAACAATGTGGTTAAAAAAGGCTCCCTCGGCAGCCAGATAGACGAGCGGGTTGCCATTATTAACGATCATATTTTTACCAAACATGTTATGAATGCGTTCTCGAATCCGGCTATGGAAAAGCTGCTGCTTGAAAACGGTGTAACTCATTTATATATAACGGGACTCGATGCACAATACTGTGTTGATAAAACAGTTAAAGCAGCCCTGAACCGCGCCTATGCCGTTACGATAGTTGCCGACGCCATTGCCGGTAAAACAGACGCAATTGTGGCAAAAAAACTGGCCGATTTTAAAAACCTGGGTGCAATTGTGGAAACCACCGGGCAGGCGTTGGCGAATATAAAATAAATTGGGCTATTCATGCCGCACCGCCGATGTAGCGGAAAAATTCGCCAAAGCGCTAAAGCAGGTTATTTTTTACAATAAGCTAACACCGGTTGACCCGCGCCGCCCAAACGCGGGCCGACCGGTTTTTTACAGCAGCGAACAACCCCCGGCGATTATTTGCGTGACGCCGCGAAAAGGGTTGATTGCTTTAATTGTGGGCGGGGTGAAAAAGAAAAATGAGTTGGTGAGCGCCACTAACCAACTGCAATGCTATGCGCCTGACGGGGTAAAATAAAAGAACTGCTTGACAGGAAGCGGAGATTCCTGGCCACTCTCTTTCCTGATCAGGAGATGAGGAAAGAGGAGTAATATTTAAATATAGTTAGTAATAAATTTTCTTGTTTTTTTGCAATAATATTTTAAAATTATTAAAATATTTTGCCACAAATTTTAATATTCAAATATACAGGGGTACCAATATGGTTATCGAGGTTGGACAAATTGTAAAAAATCTGATTCCTCAGGAACCTGTCACCATTACTAAAATACAACCTTTGGGGAATATGTTTTCTGTTACATTTACCGGCATTAATTCAAACAAGGTCAATACCAAAGTTATTGCTGCCGATGTCATAGATAATCTGGAGATTGTGACTCTGGAAGGGTCCTGTAATTTCAGCGGCGATCCGGATAAATTTCTTCTATTCGCAGAAGCCGAGCGTATCTATTCTGCTTTTCAGTTTGATCCTTTGTTTGCGGTTAATTGCAGCATCGTCGATCCCTTGCCCCACCAGGTAGAAGCAGTATACAAAAATCTGCTGCCACTCCCGAAAATTCGTTTCCTGCTTGCCGACGACACCGGCGCCGGCAAAACAATTATGACCGGTTTGCTGATTAGAGAACTGGAAATGCGAGGGATAGTAGAAAGAGTTCTTATCATTACCCCCGGCGGTTTAACCAAGCAATGGCAGGAAGATGAAATGCTTTTAAAATTCAATCTTTCTTTTAAATTGGTCAATCGCGCCGCTTTTGATTCGGACCCTTCCATATTTTCAAATTCCGATCATCTTATTACTTCTATTGATTTTTTACGAAATGAAAACGTCCTGAATATCGTTAGGGAAACCTCCTGGGATATGATCATAGTGGATGAAGCCCACAAGCTTTCGGCATTTGATTATGGACAAAAACGCTATATCAGCAAACGCTACCTGGCATTAGAAGCATTATCGTTAAAATGTGATCATTTATTATTACTTACAGCCACCCCTCACCGGGGCAGGTCAGATACATTTAAAAATTTATTAAAATTACTGGATGAAGATATTTTTGCCACTGACAGTTTGGTCACCTCACGGGTACAGGAAATTGAAGAAAATGGCGTTAACAAGTTTTTTATCCGCCGTTTAAAGGAACAAATGAAGGATTGGAATGGTAATCCCTTGTTCAAAAAAAGATTTACCAAAACAACCCTGTATCAATTAACAACTGAAGAAAAGCTGCTCTATGATAATGTAACCGAATATCTTACCAAACGCCGGGCAGAAGCACAACAGGAAAGCAATATCCATGTTTCTTTGGCTCTCATGGTAATGCAGCGTCGTTTAACCAGTTCCATTTACGCCATCATGCGCACCTTGAAAAACCGCTATAATGCTCTAAAAGGCCTGCTCGATGAATTAACGCTGAATCCCGATCTCTTTAAACAAAAACAAAAATTTAACATTGACTTTGATTCGCTGGATGATTTTGATGAATTTGACGACCAGGAAAGGGAATCGCTGGAAAATATATTGTCTGATCCCAAAAAGTTCAAATTGTTTACAACGGCCAAGAGTATACCTGATATTCGGGCAGAGGCAAACCAGGTTAAATGGCTACTCGATCTTGCTGAATCACTTTATAACAGTAATCAGGAAGAACAGAAATTTAAAAAACTGCGGGAAATGTTACTTTCTGAAGGTGTTCTGGATAATGGCGAAAAACTGGTAATTTTTACAGAGCATAAAGACACCCTGGATTATCTTGAACAACGACTAACCAACAACGGCTATATCATAGAAACAATTCATGGCGGTAAAAGCGTTGAAGAACGACGCGCTGCCCAGGTTCGATTTGCCAAAACCGCACAAATCCTTATTGCAACAGATGCCGCCGGCGAAGGCATTAATCTGCAATTTTGTCGCCTGCTGATAAACTGGGATATCCCCTGGAATCCCAATCGGCTGGAACAGCGTATGGGGCGTATTCATCGCTATGGACAAAAACAGGATGTGCTGGTTTTCAATATGGTTGCCCAAAATACCCGTGAAGGCCAGGTTTTGAAAAAACTGTTGGAAAAACTGGACCTGATCCGCGAACAAATCGGTGATGACCGGGTCTATGATGTAATTTCGGACATCTTTGAAGGTGTTGCACTCGATGATATTATCAATTCGACTCTGGATGGCAAAATAACCGACTATAACAGAATGATTGATAATGAACTGACCGAGCAAAACATCAAAGAAAAAATATATCAGCAAAAAGAACGCCTGGGCCATAGCACTATTGATTATAAAGATGCCAAAAAGTTAAAAGAAAGCTCGGATGAAAAAAGGCTGCAACCCATTTATATTCGCTTGTTTTTTGAAAAAGCTTTCAAAGCGTTGGGTGGAGAATACACTGAAATACGAAAATCCATATTCCGTATTGATACCCTGCCGGAATCAATCGTGAACATTTTAAAAAATGATTACCATATCATCGCCGATGTACGGCAAATTCTGTTTTGTTTTGATAAACAGATTTTTCTCGATTATCAGAACATTGGTGATTTGGGTAAGGTACATTATATTAATCCCGGTAACCCGGTTTTTGATAGCCTGGTCAAAGTGATTCGCGAAACTTTTAAAGAAGAAATGTTAAAAGGCACAGTCCTCATTTCTCCCGATGCAAAACAGGAATACCATGCCTTTTTTGTTAAATCCCAAATTACCGACCACCGGCCGCATAAAACCGGTGACAGTATTGCCGATGAAAAGTTGTTGGTAGTTTTTAGTGAAAATGTCAATAATTATCAAATTACTTCCCCGGCAAAATTTTTGGATTTACATGCTCCGCTTGCCTTTGCCAAACATATAGACCCGCCGCAATCTCTGAACAATGATGGTGTGATTGAATGGAGCTTTGAGAATATCACTGTTCCGCAATTGCAGGAAACGCAGCAAAAAGTAATTGCCGATGCGGAAAAACGTAAAGTATACCTGGAAGAAGCGTTTACTCAAATTATCATTCAAACAACAGCAGAGATCAATGAACTGCAAACTAAAATTTTTTTGGGCGATCCCAGGGTGCAGGATAAAATTGTAAAAAAACAAGACTACCTGCGAGAACTGGTTGATAAAAGAAAAGACCGTTTGCAAAAAATTGATGCGATGCTGCACCTGGACATGAAACCCCCGGAAGTGCTGGGCTGCGCTTATATTGTTCCCCTGACCCTGGTGGAATATGAAAGCCATTATGGAATGAGCCGCGACGATGAAGCGGAAGCTGTGGCCATGCAAGTTGCCATGAATTATGAAAAATCTGTTGGCTGGACGCCGGAAGATGTTTCCGCCGAAAATGCCGGTTATGATGTTCGCAGCACGAGTCCCGATGAACTTAAAAGATACATTGAGGTTAAAGGCCGCAGCGCCGATGGCGGGGTAATGCTGACGGAAAATGAGATGAACCGGCTGGCGCAACTGGGCGACAGCGCCTGGCTCTACATTGTCATCCATTGCAAAGCTACACCGGAATTATATCGTTTTCAAAATCCGGCCAAAAATCTGTCCTTTGAAGTGAAAACAAAAGGCGTGCAATACTATTTGGCAATGGATAAATGGCAGGGTATGGTTGTATGATAATAAATATTATTTGAAAAGTTTTCATTTGCGAATAAGGACGAAAATGTGTACTTTTCGCAAACGATAACTCTTGATAACATGGAAATACCGGATGCACAGTTCTATATTACGATATAGCGAAAAGTTACAATCACAAGGCAGGTACACCTTTTCTTTGGATAATATAAAACAAGATATTGGTATAAATAATGTAACTTTAAAAAAAGGATTGGTACGGCTTGTTCAAAGCGGCAAAATCCTCTCCCTGCGCAAAGGCTTTTATATCATCGTACCGCCTGAATATTCTGTTAAAGGAATACTGCCGCCGAATTTGTTTATACACGACCTGATGACGTATAATAAAAAGCCCTACTATGTCGCACTGGCGAGCGCAGCCGCGCTGCATGGCGCAGCACATCAGCAGCCGCAGGAATTTTATGTAATTACCCAAAAGCCGGCATTGCGGCCTATACAAAAAAAAGGCATTAGAATTAACTTTATTATCAAATCCTCCTTTCCGAAAGCTGGAGTGCAGGAACACAAAACCGATACCGGCATGATCCGGGTATCCGGCCCGGAACTGACTGCTTTTGATTTGGTCCGGTTTGCAGACAAAATCGGCGGCTTGAACCGTGTGGTTACGATCCTGGAAGAGTTGTGCGAAAAGCTTGATCCGGCTAAACTGGCGGAACTGGCGCCCGACGTACCGGTTTCTTTTATACAGCGGTTGGGTTATCTCCTGGAAAACATTTTACAAAAGAAGGCTATGACGGAACCAGTATACAACCATCTTGTAACCCGAACTTATTATCGCATACCGTTGCAGCCTGGCGAAAAAGAAGCAGGATTTACCAGTAACAATCGTTGGCGGGTAATTGCCAATACTGAACCGGAAAGCGATTTATGATACCCCGCGCTTACATTACCGAATGGCAGGCTCAGGCTCCCTGGCAAACCAATGAGCAAGTCGAACAAGACCTGATTATTTGTCGGTCTGTTGCAGAGATTTTTTCCGATCCAGTCCTGCAAGCCAATCTTGCTTTTCGGGGCGGAACCGCGTTGTATAAATTGCATTTACCCAAAATTCGGTATTCTGAAGACATTGATCTGGTTCAGATTGAACCTGGCCCAATGAAACCAATTTTTGATGCCCTGCATGAACGTATGTCCTTTTTGGGAACTCCCAAAGTACGTCAAAAACATAGAAATAATACACTTTATTACCGGTATGAATCGGAAATTCCCCCACAGACAACCATGCGGCTCAAGATTGAAATATGCTGTCGGGAACATATCTCGGCATTCAAGCTGATCAAAATACCCTTTCAGGTTGCGTCCCGGTGGTACTCTGGAACAAGCGAAATTACAACCTATCAATTGGAGGAACTGCTGGGCTCCAAACTGCGCGCTCTATATCAGCGCAAAAAGGGCCGCGATCTGTTTGATATCTGGTATGCAATGAAACATGCTAATGTTAAACCGGAAAAAATTATTAAAGCATTTGTTATGTATATGGAACATGTTGATGGGCAGGTAACACAAAAGCAGTTTATTGCCAATATGGAAGCTAAAATAACCGACAAAAATTTTCGTCATGATATTACAGGATTATTGCGACCAAATACTCACTTAAATGTTGACGAGGCATGGCAATTGGTTAATAAACAATTAATCAATCTGATTAAATAATTTCAGGAAAATTACACAAAAAGAAACCCCTTAACGCCCCAAAATAAAATTAGCCCACCTTGACACTAAGAAGGATACCCTTCCACGACTTGAAGTCGGAGTTCATGCCACGCAGGCTAGTAAATTATATGAATTATTTTATAAATATGCAATAAATATTTTTTCTGCTTATATTTCATTAACACTTGTTCGGTAATAAATATTTCTTATAATAAAAGAGACTTATGCCCGCTGAATCTGAATAACTATTTAAGAGAAGGATACCGGCATCAGGTTGTTATCAAATAGTAGGTTTCGTCCTCTATCCGCTCTTCCAATTAGGAACGATGTTACTTAGGAATCTCCGTGTTCCTTATTTTATAGTGGAGTACACCTTTGGGATTTATCTGATTAAAAAAAGGAAACAACGAATTCGAACACCACAATGTTTATGATAAGTTGCGGAGAGATGGAATTCACTCTATTAATCATTTTCACCCTTTTTCTTTAAAATCATATTTTTTTATTGCATATTTCTGGAAAATTGCATTAATTACATTGTAAATTTTTATTGATATGGGATTGTTGGGCGGAAAGTTTTCTATTTATACTATTTTCAAATTAAATTTATTCCAAGTCATTCCAATCAAAAGATTAGAACAGGAAATAATTAATAGTGAGTATAAAATGAAGTTAACATACAAAGAGCATCTCATCAACTTTGGTATTGGCCTTCTACCTGAATTGGGAGTGGCATATTTATTGATGAAATTATTTAATGAAGGATGGGATATTTATTGGATCATATTCTTCTCGATTCAAGCGTTTTACTTCATCAGGTGGTTGTTACGAACGGTTATTTCAAAACTAATGTTTGAGACTGTGTATAAATCTAAATTTATTAATTCCTATTATGAAAAACTGGTTCAGAACAGGTTTCCAGATCCATTTGAAATTTACCATGAAGACATTGAAAATTATTTCGAAGAAATTGTTTGTAACGAATCGATAAAAGCAGAAACTCGTATCAGTGCAGCTTCTATGCTTACTAGTCTACGACAATGGCAAGATGGTGGCCAAATTCAAGTCTTTCTCAGGATGAGAAAATGTGCAAAGCTGGCAGTCAAAAAGTACATGAGTCATAATTTTGAACACGAGACAGAATTAAGCAAGACGGGAGAGTATGATAAAACTGGAAAGAAAGCTGGTTACATTTTATATCCCATTGTAATAGTAATTATGGCTATTTTTTTTCTGTTTATAATCAGTAAACAAAAATTTGGTTGGGATTTTTGGGAATTTCTAATTGGTGGCTTATTTCTTTTGGGAATCCTGAATAAGATTTTTAAGGGTATTAATTGGTTAAGGAAAAAAATTATTTCTCATTCCTAATCTCCTGATTAGGGGGCTGTATCAAAAGGTATAGACCGGGAAAGTGTGGTACACCTGCGAAATTTTTACGCTAAAAACTTTTAATCTATGCATTGGCGAATTGCTTTGTTTTTATGGAATTTACGGTAAGGTGTGCTACACTTTCCCGGGTATTCATTTACTGAAAAACTAGAACAGTAAAGGCTTTTGATACAGCCCCAGGAATCTACGGTTGATTTGATAATATTCAAATCAATGATTTCATTACCAACTGGTGCTAATAAGGAAAATTTAGCTAAAAAGATAAAATACTAAATTTTAAATTTTATAATGGAAAAAAATTCAATTATAAAATTTCTGTAATTATTTGGCTAACATGAGTTGAAAACATGATTTACGAGACGAAATATTGGCAACATGAGCTCAAACGTCTTGCTCAGAAACTACATAAACATAGGTTTCAAAAAAGATGGCTTACTTTATCAGATTCATCAGTTGAAAAATGCATTATGCTTGGTTTCTATTCAATTCGAAAGTTACTTAAGGCCTTTGATCCACCACCTGATATGAATATTCATTTTAAACTTATAACTTTTCCACGTAACAAAAATAAATTATCTACAAGTTGTTTCCCAAAAGTAAGTGAAACATTTGATTTAAAAAAACCAAACGATGAAAGTATTAAACTCTATGATTTATGTAATATAGTTATTCATAGTTATTATTTCAATATCTGGCTAAGTACAAACAATAAACTTAAAGGTATTTTCGTAACTTCAGATCATTATATGGATAAAAAGGTATATAGAATGGAAATTTCTAATATTATTGAACTTTTTGAACAAATAGCAACTAGCCATCGCAAATATGCTTCAGGCATACATTTTTCACCCGATAATAACCATATAATCATGTGATATAAAATCTATTTTTTTATAATAATACATAGCTGTTTTAAATATAAGGCGATGTATATCATAATATTTAAATATTAGTTATATCATGATTATATAATTCTTACTCGTTCATTATTACCCAATTATATGCAAGAATACACAGGAATCTTTAGCTCCTTGTAGAATATTTTTTAATTCAAAGTTTTTGTAATTAACCGTTTCCAATCAGTTGTTTGGTACTATAATCTTGCCCCCCCGCATTTCTATTTACAATTACATTTTTTTCAATTATATTTAGCTCTGGATTCCCATAAAACAATTATATAACTTAAGCAGTAATTGCTATTCTGCAAAAACCGGATTTTACGGTATGCAAAATGATTATTAAACCAAAAATCAAGGTAAAATTATGCAGTCAGCCAATTTTAAGAAAAAGATCGGAGCGACGCTCATGTTAGTATTGGGCTTCATCATCATTCTGTTTGCGGCGGTATTCGTATGGCTCATCATCAACAGTCCCGGCAAGCCTGTACCGTTTGTCGATGCGCAGGGCAATATCATTGCAAACAGCATTGCGGAAAAAGGCTATATCGATGTAAACGGCGGCAAGCTGGGATTTTTCATCAAAGGGCAGGATATTCACAATCCCGTGTTGTTGTACCTGCATGGCGGCATGCCGGATTATTTCCTGACGCAGCAGTACCCAACCGGACTCGATAGTATTTTTACCGTAGTGTGGTGGGAGCAGCGCGGCGCGGGGATGTCCTATAACGCCAGAACCAAAGATAAAAAGGTGAGCATCGACGACCTGGTGAGCGATACCAAAGCCATGACCGATTATTTACGCAGCCGCTTTGGGCAGGACAATATCTATTTAATGGCCCATTCCGGCGGAACTTATCTCGGCGTCAAGGTCATCGAGCGCTACCCGGAACTGTATACGGCTTATATCGGCGTGGCGCAAATCACTTATCAAAAGCTGTCCGAAAAACTGGCGTACGATTATATTCTTGAACAATACAAAAAAGATAGCGGGAAAAAGAAATACTATGAAATATTTAAGAGTCACCCGGTTGTTATGACGGAACCGATTCCCGCAGAATACACCAGGCTGCGCGACCTGGCGATGCACGACCTGGGCGTCGGCACCATGCACAATATGAAGAATGTCGTCACCGGCCTGTTCTTCCCCTCTTTGCTGTTCAAAGAATACAGTCTGGCCGATAAAATCAACCTGTGGAAAGGTAAGGCCAGTTCGGGAATCAGCATAATGTGGAATGAGATGACCACCCACGATCTGGCTCAGGAGAATACGACATTTGCCATACCCGTTTATATCTTGCATGGTATATATGATTACACCTGTTCGTACCAGTTATCCAAACAGTATTTTGAAAAGATCAGCGCCCCGGCAAAAGGATTCTATTCCTTCAGCAATTCGGCGCACAGTCCGATTTTTGAAGAGCCGGACGAGTGTATCAAGGTTATTAAGGAGAATATAATCAACAGGTAAGCGCTGTTCCTGCATCGCTTTGCAGATTACACACATTGCCTGCGTCATAAAAAACCGACAAGCTCAAATAGTTTGCAATATATAAATTTATGGAGGATTTTACATGTCAGTAAAAATAGGTATTAACGGTTTCGGTCGCATCGGCCGGCAAGTTTTCAAAGCCATTCAGGGCTCCCGCTACCCGGAAACGATGGCAAAATATGTAAATCGCTGATTAAAGACGACATTACGGTTGTATTTAACCGGTGTCGAACATAAAACAGGAGTTACAATATTATGAAAATATCCGGCTTGCTTTTGTTGATTTGTCTAATGATTTGTACAGACTGCAATAAAGGAGGTCAATTCAAAGCGCCGGCCGATTGGGAAATGCAATGGCAAACCATAATGGACAGCCGGATACAGACCGAGACCAACCGGTTGAATATCGTCATCGATCCGCGTATTGAATTGCTATCGATTGTGCAGTTCCTGACCGAGGAAAAGTCCGGGCAGGAATTTAGTACCAAACTTGATTATTCCTATACAAGGGATGTCCAGGCGCATTTCCAGCCTTTCATTGATCACCCTGCGGTTCAGAAATTAACTGCCCTGCGGCAAATGGGCTTTAGCTATGACGCGCTGCCCAAACTCGTCCTGCATGCATCTGCGCCGCCGGAACTGCAGCTTTTATGCTCTCTTGAACTGTACCTTATTCGTGAAGCCGGCGGTAACCACAATGTGGAGACGTTTTTCGGGTTTCTCAGAGACTTTGCCGTACGGTCCGATTTTATCGGCTTTTTTAATGCCCATAAAGAGCTATACACTAATATTGTACAGAATGAAGCTAATATAATTGCCGATAATAATTATATAGAGGTTTTGGAAGCGTTTTACGGGGAAACACGGAACAGCTATAATATTATACTGGCGCCGTTGTATGATGGTCATGGATTTGGGATTTATATAAACCTGCCTGACGCGCTGCAAGATATTTATGCTGTGTGCGGCTTTAGCCGTCTTCAGGCTGGACTTACGTCGCTCGGCGTGGAAAAGGCCTACAGCTTTTTGGCTTTTCATGAATTCAGCCATCCGTTTATTGATTTATCCGACGGCGGCTATCAACAGCGGATTGACAAGTATTCATCGCTATATACCCCTATCAGCGCTAACATGAGAAAACAGGCCTATGGCACGTGGGCTTCTTGCGTAGAAGAGCATCTGGTCCGGGTTGTCACTACGCGGCTGGTTTATCGCGATCATCCTGACGAAATAAACGCCGCGCTGGAAAATGATAAACGGCTCGGCTTTGCTTATGTTCAGGCATTAAGCGACCGTATCGCTGTGTTTGAAAAGAATAGAGAAAAATATCCGCGCTTCAGGGATTTCTACCCGGAGTTTGTTAAAGTTTTTAAAGAACTGGACGCAAGTGATTTGGATGCCGACTTTTTTGCTACGCCATTTACAGGTTCGGTCAATACCCTGTTCTCGGACGGTGGGCCGATTGCGTTTATTTTGCCGACAAACGACCCGGATCAAAATTTAGTCGCTGAAATGGATAGCGTTCTCAATACTCTGCGCATCACCGATGCGTATTTTCATAATATGGAAATAATGCCGGACAGCATTGCCATGCAAAAAGATCTTGCCAATCACTGGATTTTTGCGATTGGCTCGCCGCAGGGGAACAAATGGATTTCACAATTCATACAGAGCATGCCGGTCAAGATTGAAGCGGATAAAATATTAGCCGATAGTCTGTATTATGGAAAAAACCTGGTTTTTATGACCACCTGGAAGCATCCCCAAAATGAACATAAAGGCGCGCAAATACTCACGGGACAAAATTTACAATCTATTTGGATGTTAATGAACAAGCAGGAGGAAATAAATGCACAAATAGAGGATGCCGGTATCAACTGGTTTATAGCCGATAGTCTGCATATAGTGAATACAGGCATATATAACAAAATAAACGGGGAATGGCGGTTTTATAGGGATAAAGTATCGAATGAACCAGACCGTTCGCCGGTACAGTGATGTCCGCGATTTCCGGACGGTAAATTATTCAGTTGCTGTGCAAGTGGAGAGCCGGGCGGTTTGCGACTAGCCTGGCCTAAAGGTAGCGCTGGAGGGCATACCCACAGGCTCCTGCCATATAAACAATTATATACCGGGATGTATTACAGAACTCTCGGGTATATAGGGGATGAAGTTGCATAATAGAATCATTCTAGATTTAATTTAAAATTTCTTATTACCATTGCTTGTAAAGATAATAAACAATTTTCCTATGAATATTAGTAATCCCTTAAACCCCAAAAACCCTTTGCTTTAAAAGCAAAAATCCTTAAATTATAGCCATGCCCCTGTAGCTCAGCTGGATAGAGCAGTGGTTTCCTAAACCATTGGTCGGA
>CAYNSO010000019.1:18917-48788 GCA_964399735.1 uncultured Cytophagia bacterium | reverse complement strand
ATGGCTAAGGCAAAGTTTGAGCGAACAAAGCCACATGTGAATATTGGTACGATTGGTCACGTAGATCATGGCAAAACGACGTTAACAGCGGCGATCACGCTGGTATTAAGCAAGCAGGGATTGGCCCAGGCGAAATCTTATGCTGAAATTGACAATGCCCCGGAAGAAAAGGCACGTGGACTAACGATCAATGTACACCATGCGGAATACGAAACATCCAAACGGCATTATGCGCACGTAGACTGTCCGGGACATGCTGACTATGTCAAGAACATGGTAACCGGAGCAGCGCAGATGGACGGCGCAATATTGGTAGTAAGCGCAGCAGACGGCCCGATGCCGCAGACCCGTGAGCATGTGCTGTTGGCGCGTCAGGTAAACGTCCCATTTTTGGTAGTATTTTTAAACAAAGCCGATCAGGTAGACGACCCGGAATTGTTAGAGTTGGTAGAACTGGAAGTTCGTGAATTGCTGAGCCAGTATGAATTTCCGGGCGACGAGATACCAGTGATCACCGGCAGCGCTTTGCAGGCATTGGAGAATTCCGATGATCCGGTCAAGACCAAGCCGATACTGGATTTGATGAATGCAGTAGACAGCTACATACCAGAGCCAGTGCGCGCTGTAGACAAACCGTTTTTAATGCCGGTAGAAGACGTATTTTCGATCACCGGTCGTGGAACAGTAGGCACCGGTCGTATAGAGCGCGGAATCATCAAGGTAGGCGAGGAAGTAGAAATCATTGGTTTGGGCTTGAAGAAGAAATCGGTATGTACCGGCGTAGAAATGTTCCGCAAGTTGCTGGATCAGGGACAGGCTGGAGACAATGCCGGCTTGCTGTTGCGCGGCGTAGACAAGGAAGAATTGGAACGCGGCATGGTAATTGCGAAACCGGGTTCAATAACACCGCACACCAAGTTTGTCGGCGAAGTATACGTACTGGGCAAAGAAGAAGGTGGCCGTCATACGCCATTCTTTAATGGTTATCGTCCGCAATTTTATTTCAGAACAACCGACGTAACCGGTTCTGTAGAATTGCCGCAGGGTGTAGAGATGGTAATGCCTGGCGATAAAATCACAGTAACAGCCGAGTTGATCAACGAGATCGCCATGGAAGAAGGATTGCGGTTTGCAATTCGTGAAGGCGGTCGTACCGTTGGCGCCGGAGTAGTAACAAAAATTATTCAATAGATAAACGATTTATTTAGCATAATTTGAGATGTGGAGATAATAAATGTCGGGTCAAAAGATTCGTATTAAACTTCAGGCTTATGATCATCGGTTGATTGACAAATCAACCGAAAAGATTATCAAGACTGCCAAACAGACCGGGGCAATGATTTCCGGTCCTATACCACTACCCACTTGTCGGTCCGTTTATACAGTATTACGTTCACCGCATGTTGATAAAAAATCGCGTGAGCAGTTTGAAACCCGTATACATAAACGGCTGGTTGATATTCTCAATTCAACACCCAAAACAGTTGATGCGTTGATGAAACTGGAATTACCTGCCGGTGTGGATGTGGAAATCAAGGTCTGATAATTTACACAGGAAAAAGTAAAGAATTTTGATCCGTTAAAAAACAACATCATTAAACATTTTCGGAAATTCAATGCGTGCAATAATAGGTAGGAAAATTGGGATGACCCGTTTTTTTGAAACAAACGGGAAATCGAATGCAGCAACCATAATCGAAGCTGGACCTTGTGTTGTTACCCAGGTGAAAACCAAAGAAACAGACGGGTATAATGCAATCCAGGTTGGTTTTGGCGTGAAAAAAGAAAAGCAATTAGCCAAACCTCAAAAGGGACTGTTTGCAAAACTGAATATTACCCCGGTTGAGATAATTAAAGAAATGCGTGATCTGGAAAGCGATGAACCCTTGAAAACCGGCGATACCATCACCGTAGGTTCTTTTGCTTCCGGCGATACTGTTAACATAACCGGTATCAGCAAAGGAAAGGGCTTTCAGGGAGTTGTCAAACGTCACCATTTTAATGGCGGCCCTGTAACTCACGGACAGAGCGACAGATTGCGCGCCCCCGGTTCAATTGGATCATCCTCTTATCCGTCACGGCTTTTTAAAGGCTTGAAAATGGCGGGCCAGATGGGCAATAAAAATGTAACGGTGCGCAACCTGCAGGTATTAAAAGTAGACCTGGAAAACAATATTATTATAATCAAAGGCGCCGTTCCTGGAGCTAACAAAAGTATAGTGTTAATAAGAAAGTAAAGAGAATGGAACTCGAAGTTTATTCAAAAGATGGCGTAGCCACTGGCAGAAAGATTACAGTTTCAGATGATGTGTTTGGCGCCGAGGTGCATAACCATGCAATATATTTGGCAGTTCAATCATACATGACCAACAAACGTCAGGGAACAGTAGCCACAAAAACCCGCAGTTTTGTATCTGGTGGTGGAAAAAAGCCGTGGAAACAAAAAGGTCGCGGTACAGCGCGATCCGGAACCAGCCGTTCTCCAATTTGGAGAGGCGGCGGTACTGCTCATGGCCCTCAGCCGCATCCATACTTTTATAAAGTATCGAAAAAAGTAAAATCCCTGGCACGCTCATCCGCTTTATCCGGTAAATGTAAAGATGAGCAGTTAAAGATAGTTGAAGATTTTAAACTGGAAACTGCCAAGACTCGCCAGGTTTATGCTGTGTTGAAAAATTTTGGATTGGAAAACGATAAAACACTGGTTTTAGTACCGGAATATGATTCCACCATGTTGCTGGCCGGAAGAAATATTAAAAACATGAAAATCTTGATGGCTCAGGACGCTTCTGTTTACGATTTGCTTAATTGCAAAACCTTATTGGTAATGGAAAGCGCAATTAAAAAATTGGAAGGTGTTAAATAGTCATGAAAAAAGACCAGGAAATTTTAGTAAAACCTATCTTGACGGAAAAGAATTTAAAGCAACAAGAGACAAAAGGTAAATATTCTTTTGTTGTTTATAAAGATGCCAACAAGATTGAAATAAAACAAGCCGTACAAAAAAAGTTTGATGTCACCGTAGATAGTGTGCGGACAGCGACAGTAAAAGGGAAATCAAAAAAAATGAACACCCGCCGGGGTATTACCCATGGTAAACGTTCTGATTGGAAAAAAGCTATAGTAACATTACGTAGCGGCGATTCCATTGATTTCTTTGAAGGCACAAAGAATTGATAGCCGGGATTAGGAGAATATAGATGGCTTTAAAAACATTTAAACCAAATACTCCGGGCCAGCGCTTCAAAAGTGTAAATTCTTTTGAAGACATTACCAGTACTGATGTGGTACGCTCGCTCGTAGTATCACGTAAAAAGACAGGCGGTCGTAATAATCTTGGCCGGTTGACGGCACGGCGTCGTGGCGGTGGTCATAAACAGCTGTATCGCATTATCGATTTTAAACGCGACAAGCTGGAAATTCCCGCACGAGTAGCCGCTATTCAATACGACCCGAACCGCAGTGCTTTTATCGCTCTATTGAACTATGTTGATGGTGAAAAGCGTTATATCATTGCCCCTGTTGGCGTAAAGGTTGGCGACATGCTCATGGCAGGCGCTGCCCCGGAAATACGACCTGGCAACACCATGCCCCTGGCAAAAATACCACTGGGTACATCCATTCATAATATTGAATTGAAAACTGGTAAAGGCGGTCAAATTGCCCGTGGCGCTGGTTCATCTGCACAACTTGTAGCTCGCGAAGGAAGTTATGCCCAGGTGAAAATGCCCTCCGGTGAAGTTCGCATGATCAGGGTTGAATGCATGGCGACCATAGGTCAGGTTGGTAATACCGATCACATGAACATTTCTATCGGTAAAGCCGGTCGCGCACGGTGGATGGGTAAACGCCCCAAAGTCCGCGGTGTTGCTATGAACCCGGTCGACCACCCGATGGGTGGTGGCGAAGGAAAAAGCTCCGGTGGACGTCACCCTTGTACCCCGTGGGGCAAGCCGACTAAAGGTTATAAAACACGTAAAACAAAATCGTCTGACGCATTTATTGTTAAACGAAGAAAGTAACGGGATATAATACATGGCACGATCTCTAAAAAAAGGTCCTTATATTGATGAAAAGCTTTTAGCAAAAGTAGAAGACTTGAATCGTATAAATCAAAAAAAAGTTGTTAAAACCTGGTCCAGGAGAACAACAATACCCCCGGAATTTATCGGTCACACTCTGGCGGTACACAATGGTAATAAATTCATTCCCGTATTTATTTCCGAAAATATGGTTGGTCACAAATTAGGTGAATTTGCGCCCACCCGTACGTATCGAGGACATGCTAATAAGGCTAAAGCTGAAAAATCAAAGAATGTTAGTTAAAAAGCTTTTGGAGAATTAAATGGAAGCAAAGGCGATAGCGAAGTGGATTCGCATGTCACCCTATAAAGTCCGGCGTGTAGCCAAAATGGTACGCGGCAAACAGATCAATGAGGCAATCAATCTGTTGCATTTCAACGATACCGCCGCATCGGAACCATTAGAAAAAGCTGTTCGCTCGGCTGTGGCAAATTTAATCAATAATAATGATACAAAAATTTCTCCTGATGATCTGTACATCAAGGAACTGGCTATAGATGGCGGATTTGTATTAAAACGCTTTCGCGCCGCTTCTATGGGCCGCGCCTCGCGCATCAGGAAGCGCACATGTCATATTTCTGTCACTGTGGCTGATAAAAATAATTCAAATTAGTATAGGAGAAAAGTTTGGGACAAAAAACCAACCCGATAGGATTTCGACTCGGCGTAATACGTACTTGGGATTCCAAGTGGTTTGATGAGAAAAAATTTGATAAAAAGTTAAGCGAAGATCTGATTTTAAGACGATATGTCAATAATCGTCTGCAAAGAGCCAGCGTATCAAAAATTGAAATTGAAAGAACTCCCAAGCAGATCACACTGACTATCCATACGGCTCGTCCCGGAATCGTCATCGGTCGCAAAGGCGCTGAAGTTGATAAATTAAAAGAAGAATTGCAGCGCGTTACCGGTATGGATATACAATTGAATATAAATGAAATCAAAAGACCGGAACTGGATGCCTTTTTGGTGGCCAGTAATATTGCTAACCAATTGACCGGTAAGATTTCATTCCGCCGCGCGATGAAAAAAGCAATGATGTCTGCAATGCGCATGGGCGCTGAAGGAATTAGAATATGTTGTTCCGGACGTTTGGGTGGCGCTGAAATGGCACGAACTGAACAGTACAAAAACGGAAGAATTCCGCTGCACACCTTGCGAGCAGATATTGATTTTGCAAAAACCACTGCATTTACAACTTATGGCGCCATTGGCGTTAAAGTTTGGATCTGCAGAGGTGAAGTTATCGGCGAAATGGCAGAATGATCTATTTAAATATATGGAGTAATTGACTCATGTTAATGCCAAAACGTGTAAAATATAGAAAAACCCATCGCGGTCGTATGAAAGGAATTGCAGTACGCGGCTCCAGGATTGCCTTTGGCGCATATGGCTTGAAAGCATTAGAACCCCATTGGATTACCGCCAGGCAAATTGAAGCTGCCCGTATTGCCATGACCCGGTTTGTTAAAAGAACCGGCAAAGTATGGATTCGAATATTCCCGGATAAACCGGTTACCAAAAAACCGGCCGAAACCAGAATGGGTAAGGGTAAAGGCGCCCCTGAACTTTGGGTTTCTGTTGTAAAACCCGGCAGGATTTTGTTTGAAATTGACGGAGTAACGGAAGATATGGCCCGTGAAGCATTTCGTCTGGCTGCTTTTAAACTGCCACTGAAAACCAAATTTGTTACAACAGAAGACAGTGGAGAATAAAACAATGAAAATGGAAGAATTACGGCAATTACCATTAGATGAATTAAAAATGCAGTATTCCGATACCCGAGAAGAGATGCAAAATCTCCGGATTCTGCATTCAACACATCAATTGGATAATCCCATGTTGTTACGTGCAAAACGCAAAGATATTGCCCGTATCAAAACATTAATACGGGAAAAATCAGCAGAACCAAAAAATGAGTAATAACTAATTTTTTGAATATTTGGAGATCCAAGTGGAAGAAAGAAGTCAAAGAAAAACTATAGTGGGTGTAGTTGCCAAAGATAAAATGGATAAGAGCCGGGTAGTGGTTGTTGAACGCAAAATCAAACACCCGCTTTATAAAAAATATGTAAAAAAGACGTCCAAATTTATGGCCCACGATGAAAAAAATGAAAGTCATGAGGGCGATACGGTCATGTTGATGGAGACCCGGCCGTTAAGCAAAAGAAAAAGATGGCGTCTCATGGAAATAATTGAAAAAGCAAAGTAGAGTAATTAATTCCGAAATTGCGTAGATAAGGATTGAATCAATGATTCAGGAATATAGCAAACTAAACGTAGCCGATAATACCGGCGCCAAAAAGGTAATGTGTATCAAAGTGCTTGGCGGCAGTAAAAGACGCTATGCTTCATTAGGCGATATTATTATTGTATCTGTAAAGCAGGCATTGCCAAATGGAGCAATTAAAAAAGGTGAAAAAAGCAAAGCGGTAATTGTGCGTACCAAGAAGGAAAGCCGTCGTAAAGATGGTTCTTATATACGCTTTGATGAAAACGCCGCTGTTTTGATAAATGACGCCATGGAACCCAAAGGCAGTCGTATTTTCGGACCGGTAGCCCGTGAATTACGTGAAAAAGAGTTTATGAAAATAGTTTCTCTGGCGCCGGAAGTATTATAATTACTTAAAATTTGATTAAAAATCAGGTTGTCAAATGCGTGTTAGAAAAAATGATCAGGTTATTGTAATTGCTGGCAATTACAAGGGTAAAAAAGGTAAGGTACTCAAAGTATTTCCGGAAAAAAACCAGATAATCGTTGAGGGTGTACATTTTATCAAACGTCACACACGGCCGTCACAACAAAACCCCAAAGGTGGAATTGTTGAAAAAGAAGGCCCTATCCATGTGTCGAATGTGATGGTATTATGCCCAAAAACCGGAGTACCAACCCGTTTAGGTTTTAAAGTTGTTTATGATGATACACGAAAAAGAAATGATCATATTCGTGTTTGTAAAAAAAGTGGAGAAATGATCGTCTAGATCTAATTTAACGTTGGTGGAACAAGAATAATGGCAGAAAAAGCTTATAAACCAAGGTTGATCGACGTCTACAAGAACCAGGTCGTACCTCAAATGCAAAAGAAATTTGCATATAAAAATGTATCACAAATTCCCAAACTGGAAAAAATTTCCTTGAATATGGGAGTTGGTGAAGGTACTGAAAATGCCAAGAATGTCGATGCCGCTGTAGAAGAACTTGTCAAAATTGCCGGGCAAAAGCCGGTAATCAGACGTGCAAAGAAATCAATATCAAATTTTAAACTGCGTGCTGGAATGCCGATTGGTTGTAGTGTGACTCTGCGCCGTGAGCATATGTATGAATTTCTGGACCGGTTGATTAGTGTTGCCATTCCCCGAGTGCGCGATTTTCGCGGTTTACCGGCCAAATTTGATGGCCGTGGCAATTATAATTTTTCCGTTAAAGAACAAATTGTGTTTCCGGAAATTGATTATGACAAGATCGAAAAAATCAGAGGCTTTAATATTACAATTGTTACAACTGCGAAAACAGACGAAGAGGCGTTCGAACTGTTAAGCGCGTTCGGTATGCCGTTTGTTAAAAAATCATAAAATTTTTTGTGAGGAGTTGTTTTGGCAAAGAAAGCATTGATCGTAAAGGCAAAAAAAGAGCCCAAGTTCAAAGTACGGAAGTATAACCGTTGTTCCCGTTGTGGTCGGCCACGTGCCTATTATCGCAAATTTGGAATGTGTCGTTTATGTTTCCGTGAATTGGCCCTGGAAGGAAAAATTCCCGGCATCATCAAGTCAAGCTGGTAAAATGTAAATTTAACAATATTATAATCATTTACTCGATTAAGGGTTGTTAGGGAGAAAAATAAATGTCAAAAACTGATCCCATCGCTGATTATCTGACGCAAATAAGGAATGCGAGTAGGGCTAAACATCGAAAAGTAGATATTCCTGCCTCGAATATGAAAAAGCAAATTACGCGGATTCTGCAGGACGAAGCATATATAAAAAATCATACAATCATTGAAGATGGTAAACAGTCCTTAATTCGCATTTATTTAAAGTACTCAGATAATGACCAATCAGTGATTTCTGGTTTAAAAAGAGTTAGTACGCCTGGTTATCGTCGCTATATTGGTAAACAATTTATACCACGGGTTTACAATAACCTTGGTATAGCAATTCTTACAACCTCACAAGGCATTATGACCGGTCAGGAAGCCAAAAAAAGAGGTATTGGCGGCGAAATACTGTGCTACGTCTGGTAAACCCATAAAGATAGTTTAGGAGAATATTGTGTCTCGAGTTGGAAAACTTCCAATAAAATTACCTGCAGGAGTGGATGTTGCCTATGCAGGTAATGTGGTAACAGCAAAAGGCCCAAAAGGTGAATTGTCTGTTGCCCTGCACCCGGAAATGAAATTCACCCTGGAAGAGGGTGTTATCACCCTGGCGCGGCCCAATGAAAGCAAGGAATTTCGTGCTTTGCATGGTTTATATCGCAGCCTTGTCGCCAACATCGTTAACGGCGTTCACAATGGTTTTGAAAAACGTCTCGAAATTGTTGGTGTAGGATTCCGCGCTGAAATAAAGAACAAGAAATTAACTCTTTCCATCGGTTTTTCGCACCAGATCGTCTTTATTCCACCACCCCATATTGAAATTGCTGTTGAAGGCAACAATGTCATTGTAGTGCGTGGAATTGAAAAAGACCTGGTTGGACAGGTTGCGGCAAAAATACGATCTTTTCGCAAGCCTGAACCTTACAAAGGTAAAGGTATCCGCTATGCTGGTGAAGTGGTTCGCAAAAAAGCTGGCAAGACAGCCGGAAAGTAATTATTAATTAAAGAAAAAGTGATTAGAGTATAATTATGGCAGATCAGACAAAAATAAAAGCACTCTCACGGAGTCGTAGACGCGAGCATATACGAAAAAGCGTTACCGGAACTCCCGAAAGACCGCGCCTGGTCGTATTCCGCAGCAACAAGCAGATATATGCCCAGATCATTGATGATGTTACCCGGCAAACTTTGATGAACGCATCCAGTTTGAGCAAAGAACTGGAAGAGCAATTAAAAAAAGCCAAAACTAAAAAAGATAAAGCCAAAATAGTAGGCAAGTTTATTGCAGAGCAGGCTTTGGAAAAAAAGATATCACAGGTAGTTTTTGACCGCGCCGGTTATTTATATCACGGTCGTGTAAAAGCACTTGCCGATGGCGCACGTGAAGGCGGTTTAAAATTCTAAAGAATTGATATAAAGGTGAAAAATGAAAAAAAAGGGTTTTACAAGAATAAATCCCAATGAACTGGATCTGACTGAAAAGGTGGTCCATGTCAACCGAGTAGCCAAAGTAGTGAAAGGTGGTCGTCGGTTTAGTTTTAATGCCATTGTTGTAGTTGGCGATGGTAAGGGACATGTTGGCATTGGCCTGGGTAAAGCCAATGAAGTGACGGATTGTATTTCCAAAGGCGCCGAGTCTGCAAAGAAAAACCTGATCCGCGTCCCGGTTATTAATGGCACCATTACCCACGAAATCGAGGGTAAATATGGCGCAGGTAAAGTATTCCTGAAACCGGCATCGCCCGGTACCGGCGTTATTGCCGGCGGACCTGTTCGTGCCATTATGGAAGCTGTAGGGATCAAAAATGTGCTGACCAAAAGCCGCGGTTCCGCCAACCCACATAATGTTGTAAAAGCTACCCTGGTTGCCCTGGAGTCTTTGATGGATGTTCAGACGATTGCCAGAAAACGTGGCTTGTCAATAATGCGTGTTTTCAACACAGAACCCAAAATTCAAAAAATCTTGCAATAACACTTGACGTTCAGGATAAACTATAATGGCACAAAAGAAAACAAAAAAATTAAAAATTACCCTGGTACGCAGCACCGTTGGACGGTTAAAGAACCAAAAAGATACCGCAATTGCTTTGGGTCTGAAAAAACTTCATCAAACCGTGGAACGGTCCGATACCCCGGTAATTCGTGGAATGATAAATAGAATTTCACATCTTGTTAAAGTTGATCAAGAATAAGATAATGAATCATCCCGATTGCGGGAATTAAAGAGATATTTGAGGCGACAATGGATTTATCAAATTTACAACATGCACCAGGTGCAGTAAAAAACCGAAAACGTGTCGGACGTGGCGGCGCTCATGGTAAAACATCATGCCGCGGTGAAAATGGCCAAAAAGCCCGTGCCGGCGCCAAATTCAGGTTATGGTTTGAAGGCGGACAAATGCCCATTCAACGGCGTTTACCCAAACGAGGTTTTTACAGCTTTACCAAAGTTCAATACCAAATTGTTAATCTTGGTGAACTTGACGCTTTAAAAGCCAGTGAGGAAATTACCCCTGCAGTTTTGAAAAACGCAGGTTTAATTAAAAATGTTGAAACGCCGGTAAAAATTTTAGGTGACGGTGTTTTGTCCGGTAAAGTTTCCGTGTCAGCGAATGCTTTTAGTAAATCAGCTAAAGAGAAAATTGAAGCAGCCGGCGGGAGGGCCACAATATTATGATGGCAAAGATTCAAAGCATTTTCAAAATCCCTGAACTTAGAAAAAGAATCTTGTTTACAGCCCTGATTCTGATTGTTTATCGCATTGGCGGTCATGTGCCTGTTCCCGGTGTTAATGCTGTAGCATTGCTTGAATACTTTGATCAAGCTCAGCAAGGGTTACTAGGCCTGTATGATCTGTTTGCCGGCGGCGCTTTTAAAAGAGCAACAGTTTTTGCGCTCGGTATTATGCCCTACATCTCGGCATCAATCATCATTCAGTTGCTAGGCGCTGTTGTACCCTATTTTCAAAAATTACAGCGCGAGGGAGAGCAAGGCAGAAAAAAGATCACCCAGCTTACCCGTTACGGAACAGTTGCCATCTCTGCGCTGCAGGGTTTTGGCGTTAGTGTGTTTCTTGAATCTATTGGCTATTCTCCCACTACAGGTCAATTGGTTGTTCCTTATCCCGGATTCGGTTTCCGGTTGTTAACCATGTTAACTTTGGCTTGCGGAACCGTTGTTATTATGTGGCTTGGCGAATTGATTACCGAGCGCGGTATTGGAAACGGCATTTCGCTAATTATCTTTATCGGTATCATTGCCCGTTTCCCCAACTCGATTTTTGATGAAATTCAGCAAGTTGTCAGCGGTAACCGGCCGTTAATTATTGAATTATTGTTGTGGGCAATTTTTGTTGGCACTATTGCCGGAACGGTTATGTTAACCCAGGGAACTCGAAAAATTCCTGTTCAGTATGCCAAACGGGTTGTTGGCCGTAAAGTGTATGGTGGGCAGAGAACTCATATTCCACTGCGCGTTAATACCGCCGGCGTTATGCCCATAATCTTTGCACAATCCATTTTGTTTGTTCCGCAGACAATTGTACAATTTTTCCCCAACAGTGATTTTTTAGCCTCTTTTAATATGCTTTTTGATTACCAATCCTGGGCATATTGGATTATTTACGGGCTAATGATTGTTTTCTTTACATATTTCTACACGGCAATTGCTTTCAATCCTGTTGATGTTGCCGATAACATGAAAAAACAGGGCGGTTTTATTCCTGGTGTACGGCCCGGAAAAAAGACCTCTGAATTTATAGATAATATTTTAACCCGCATCACCCTGCCTGGCTCGGTTTTGCTGGCGATTATTGCAATTTTCCCATCGTTTGTCACCAAATGGGGTCATGTTTCTTATGACTTTGCCAGTTTTTATGGCGGAACTTCCTTGCTAATTGTTGTTGGTGTGGCGCTGGATACTTTGCAACAAGTAGAATCGCATTTGTTAATGCGGCATTATGACGGATTTTTAAAGAGCGGCAAGATCAGTGGCCGCCGCAGATTCTAATTATTGAGATTTGGCTGAATTTATGCAAACTATATTTTTAGGCGCACCAGGATGCGGTAAAGGAACCCAGGCTTCAGTTCTGGCAGAAAAGTTTTCAATTCCGCAAATATCAACCGGTGATATATTACGCCAAGCTGTTAAAGATGGAACCGAACTAGGTATTAAAGCCAAGACAATTATGGACACCGGTGGTTTGGTTTCGGATGAGATTATTATTGATTTGATCAAAGAACGGTTGAACCAGCCGGATTGCCAAAAAGGATATATTCTTGATGGCTTTCCACGAACAATTACCCAGGCAGAAAATCTGGACAAGCTGTTGAGCGGTTCAAGTCCGATTAAAGCAGTTATCTATTTTGATGTTCAGGAAGAAGAAATTATCAAACGCCTGACCAGCCGCAGAACATGCAGTTCATGCGGTTATAATTATAACATGTTTACCGACCCGCCGCCGACAAACATGGAATGTAAATTCTGCGGTGGTAAGGTTATTCAACGTGATGATGACAAGGAAGCAACAGTACGCAACCGCCTTGTTGTATATAAAGAAAAAACCGAACCGTTAAAAAAATATTACGAACAGCAAAAAAAGCTGATTGTAATTGATGGCGCCCGTTCAGTAGAACAGGTAAGAGCGGAATTGATCGAATTGTACAAAAAATTGGCAAATTGATCAACTATGATTCATATTAGAAATTCACAGGAAATAAAGCTGTTACGTAAAAGCGCTCAAATTGTTGCTGAAGCGCTGGAAATGATAGAACCCAGAATACAAGCAGGCGTTACCACCCGTGAATTAAATATGGTCATTGAAGATTTTATATTATCCCATAATGCGCGGCCTGCTTTTAAAGGTTTTCATGGTTACCCGGCCGGTTCCTGTATCTCTATTGACGATCAGGTGGTGCATGGCATACCGGGAAACCGCAAGTTGCAAAATGGTGAAATAGTCAGCATTGATATCGGCGTAGAACTGGATGGTTATTTTGGCGATGCAGCCAAAACCTTCCCGGTAGGCCAGGTATCGGAAGAAAAAAAGAGATTGATGCAAATAACCCAGGAATCGCTGTACATTGGCATAGAAGCTGCCCGCGAAGGCAACCGGCTTTCCGACATAAGTAATGCAATTCAGACCTATGTTGAAGCCGCCGGATATTCAGTGGTTCGTGATCTGGTTGGGCACGGAATTGGCAGGGAAATGCACGAAGACCCGCAAATACCAAATTACGGCCCCCCGCAGCAGGGCCCGCGCCTGAGATCGGGTATGGTTTTGGCAATTGAGCCAATGGTTAATATGGGTTGTTATGAAGTTAAAACATTAGCGGATGAATGGACCGTCGTTACTCTCGATGGCTTGCCCTCCGCGCATTTTGAGCATGACATTGCAATTAATGGTCATAAAGCAGAAATTCTTAGCGCAGTTAATTAAAAAAGGTTTTAATCCGGTATGGCAAAAGAAGCATCCATAAAAATTGACGGTTCGATTCTGGAAACATTACCCAATGCTACGTTCAAAGTCGAACTGGAAAATGGTCATGTTATACTGGCCCATATTTCCGGAAAAATGCGAATGCATTTTATAAAAATTCTGCCTGGAGATAAAGTGACAGTTGAATTATCGCCTTATGATTTATCACGCGGCAGAATTATTTATCGTTATAAATAATCAAGGCAAAAATTTAAAAAATAAATCAGGTAATGACGATGAAAGTAAGAGCTTCAGTAAAAAAGATTTGCGAGCATTGTAAGATAATCAAGCGTAAAGGCGTTGTGCGCATAATATGCAAGCGAAATCCCAAACATAAACAGCGTCAGGGATAATTATTAACTATTATTGAAAGAAGGAGTTTGTCTTGTCTCGTATATCAGGTATAGACTTGCCCCGCGATAAAAGGATTGAAGTAGCGCTCACCTATATTACCGGAATCGGCATTTCGACTGCACAAAAATTGTTGAAAAAGACCGGCGTTGATCCGGATACCCGGGTTCGGGATATAACCCCCGACCAGGTTTCCAAAATTCGTGATGAAATTCAGAATACTTGCAAGGTGGAAGGCGCTTTGCGTAGTGAAATTCACATGAATATTAAAAGATTAATGGATATAGGTTCTTATCGTGGTCTGCGGCATAGAAGGAATCTTCCCTGTCGTGGTCAAAGAACGCATACCAATGCGCGTACACGTCGCGGTAAAAGAAATTTAGTAAGTGTTGCCAAGGCTAAATAATTAATTATAATCAAGAGGTGGTAATTGGCTAATCCAAGAAAAAGAGGCACCAAAAAGAAAGAAAAAGTTGAAGCCAATGGTGTCGCACATATCAAAGTTACTTTTAATAATACAAATGTAACGTTAACCGATCAATATGGAAATGTAATATCCTGGTCAACAGCCGGACGATCCGGGTTCAAAGGCTCTCGTAAAAGTACTCCTTTTGCGGCTCAAACTGCGGCTGAAGTAGCGGCAAAAGAAGCGATTGATTTAGGTTTAAAACGTGTTGAAGTTCTGGTTAAAGGCCCCGGCGCCGGTCGTGAAGCTGCTGTTCGTTCTTTGCAAGCTTCCGGATTAGAGATTACAGCCATTAAAGATGTTACACCAATCCCGCATAACGGCTGCCGTCCACCAAAGCGCCGTCGTGTGTAATTGAGCAGGATGATTCCTGGCTATAACGTATTTTAGTAAATTTTGGACTCGATAACAAACGTGTTATCTGTTTAGGAGGTTTATTTATATGGCTAGATATACAGGCGCTGTCTGTAAAATATGTCGACGGGAAGGTATGCAGCTTTTTCTTAAAGGAAGCAAATGCAGCACAAACAAGTGTCCTTTTGAGAAAAAAGGGTATGCTCCGGGACAGCATGGTCAAAAAAGAAGTTTTAAACAATCTGAATATTCCGTACAGTTGCGGGAAAAGCAGAAAATTAAAAAAATGTATGGATTGCTGGAAGGTCAGTTTCATAACTATTTTGAAAAAGCAGACCGTACCTCGGGAATTACCGGTGAAATTTTATTAAAAATGCTGGAAAGCCGTCTGGATAACGTAATCCATCGGTTGGGTTTGGCGCCATCACGCGCAACAGCCCGTCAGCTAGTTCGCCATCGGCATATTCTTGTTAATGATAAACTTGTTGATATCCCTTCTTACCAGGTCAAAGTTGGTGATATAATCAGTGTGGCTGATAAAAGCCGTAAACTGGATATCATTCATGAATCTATGAAAAAAGTTCGTGAAGGTAAACTTGTACCATGGTTATCCCTGGATAAAGCTGCAATGAAGGGTACCTTTTTGGAAGAACCGACCAGAGAAAATATACCGTTTAATGTAAACGAGCAATTAGTAGTCGAGTTGTATTCCAAGTAATTTTAATTATTGTATAAATATAATGGAGTAATAATATGGCTTTACCAAGTTTTCAGATGCCGGAAAGCATTGAACTGGACGAGTCAACTTATAGCAATACTTATGGCCGTTTTATCGTGCAACCTCTGGAAAGAGGTTTTGGAACGACTATTGGTAATGCCTTTCGACGTGTACTACTTTCTTCCATCCCTGGCGCCGCAATAACCAGTTTCAGGGTGGATAATATTTTACACGAGTTTACAACAATCAAAGGCGTGCAGGAAGATGTTTCCGAGTTTGTTTTAAATTTGAAACAGGTAAAAATCAAGCTGATTGAAAAACGCCCCGACCGGGTATCCCTCGATTTAAAAGGGCCATTAGATTTTACAGCTTGTGAAATTCAAAAAAATACCAAAGAATTTGAAATTTTAAACCCGGATTTGCATATCGCCACGTTAAATGAAGATGCCGCTTTCCATTTGGAATTGCGAATTGGTCGTGGACGTGGTTATGTGCCGGCAGAAGAAAATAAATCTCCTGATATGCCGATTGGTACAATTCCAGTTGATTCGATTTTTACACCGGTAACCAAAGTGACCTATCGTGTTGAAAATACCCGCGTAGGGCAGAGAACTGATTATGAAAAACTGATTATCGAAATTAACACCGACGGCAGCATTACCCCCGATGATGCCTTGAGTTATGCCGGAAAAATTTTAAAAGATCATATTCAGTTGTTCATTACTTTTGATGTTGAAACTGAAGAAGAAGATACACCTGAAGTTGACGAAGAGATTATGCGCATCCGCAAATTGGTGAATATGACTGTTGATGAACTGGAGCTTTCGGTACGTTCGCATAACTGTTTAATCGCTGCCGATATTAAAACTATTGGTGATCTTGTCCGCCGCGATGAACAGGAAATGCTCAAGTTCAGGAATTTTGGCCGCAAGTCTCTTACCGAATTGAACAAAATTTTAGAAGAAAAAGGTCTCCATTTTGGAATGGATGTCGATAAATATCTGAAAAAGAATGTGGAATAGATTTTCGATATTTTAAATATATGTTTGAAGGAAAGATTAAATGAGACATTTAAAATCTGGAAGAAAATTAGGCAGAACTGCCAGTCACCGCAAAGCTACTCTTGCAAATCTGGCTTCCGAGTTGTTGACTCACAAGAGTATTATTACCACCACCCCGAAAGCCAAAGAAGCACGCAGCACCGTAGAAAGACTTGTTACCTTTGCTAAAAAAGGTGATGTTGCGGCGCGTCGTCATGTATTAAAAACTATCCAAAACAAAGACCTGGTCAAAGAATTGTTTGAAAAAATTGCCCCTAAATATTCCAGCCGTGAAGGTGGATATACGCGAATTATAAAAATCGGACCACGGTTGGGAGATAATGCGGATATGGCTATTTTCGAACTGGTTGGCTATGAAGGGATCAAAGCGGAAAAGATGGAAAAACAACGTCAGAAACGCGAAGCCAAAGCCAAAGAGAGCGAAAAGAAAGCAAATGTAAAAGAGGACAAGGAAGAAAAGCCGGAACAAGAATAAATTCCGCTTTTGTGATAATTTTAAGGGCAATCATCAGGTTGCCCTTTTTGTTATATTCCCGCCTGTTTTACAGGTTCCCCGCTGCTTGAAGATCATGCCTTTCGTTGCTCTCCAGGTATTTTGAAATTGGATTTTAATGGATTTTTTTTTATATTTAATATGAATACTGTTCGATTATATAGCATCAATCCAGTTTCAATATTTTAATCTGTTAAAAATAATGTATACTCTTGATGTGAAAATTCTGTTCCTGCTAAAATTGTTTTCAAACTTTTTTTTTGAATTATTTTGATTCAGGTTTGTTAACCGGCAAGTTGATCTTTGTACACGGCCTGGTGAATGAATAGTTTTTGGTATTTACGTTTTCTTCGGAACTTGTGTTGTCTTTAACAGTAAAAGTAATAGTTTTGCAAACAACCGCTTTGGTTACAAAATGTGAATAAATTGAAAATTCTCAACAAACGGACTAGACAGGAAAGATTATGAAACAAATTTGCGTTTTATCCCTGGCTTTGTTGGTTATCATATCAACGCAATGCACTATAGATAAACCATTACCCGGGGCTTATGAAATGATTGATCGTAGTGAAAAGGGAAACGTTGTGGTAAAGTCATTCCCTGCCATTAAAACCGGCAGTTACTGGAGCACGCCACTGACCGGTGATGAAACCACATTGATACTGGGAGAGACAAATCATATAAAATCATACGTTTTATTGCGTTTCACCAACTTTGATAACGCTGATACCATGAACATTGTTGCTGCAACTATCAATTTAAAGCAATTCGCTCATATTGGCAATGCCACAGATTTTCAGGCTTTGATTTATAAAGTAACCGGACCTTGGGTTGCCGATGAAAGTGAGAGCAGTTGGGAGAGTTTGGTAAGTTGGGAGACCATAAAGAACAACTATGAACCCGGCAAAACATTTGGCGTGTTTACCGGTACGCAGCTTGATACTATCTCTCAAGTAAGCGCAAACATAGACACCAGTCTTGTGAATGAATGGATAAATTCAGAAACAAATTATGGAATAATGCTGGCAAGCGAGAATGCCGATCTTGTAACAATGTTTCATTCTTCTGAAAACGGGTCAAGTTTGGTTACCCTGGATTTGGTTCATAAAAACAAAGATAATACCTTAGACACCGTCTCGGTTAATATCTATCAGGATGCCAGCTTGTTGCAATTTACATCCCCGGTTGCTGAATATGAATTACAAAGGGATCCCGAAATTTTACGGGTTGGAAATGGTTCCGGTTACAACTCTATTGTTCAGTTTGATTTATCATCCATACCGGTTGAAGCTACGATCCATCATGCCCTGTTAACCCTGTACATAAACCAGGATTCAAGCGAATATGCAAAATCCGGGATATTGATTGCCGGTTCCCCTGTGCTTGCAGATACATCAGGGAGCGTTAAAGATATGTCTTTGTATCCATTAGGCTCCAGCCCGGCATTTTACGCTTATGGCACTTTTAACAACTTTTCCTATACAGCGGCTGCCGATATTAAAAAGATGGTATCTTTTACCCAGGCATGGGCGTGGGGTGAAAATAATGACGGTATTGCTAATTTGGGCATGGTACTGAGACCTTTTAGTGCAGGTATAAATGTATCTGAAATCAGTTTCTATTCAGGCAAGAGTGACAGCGCCCTCGCCCCGACGCTCAGAGTTACCTATTCATTACCGCCTTCTTCGCGTTTTTCAGACTAGTCCCGGTTGGTCGTTTACAGAAATTAAAAATACAGGATTTGCAATGAAATTCAAAAAAAATATATCTTGGAATATTATCATTACCTGTTTAAGCTTGTTTTTATCAAACAATCTTTATGGCGACTCTTTTTATTCGGCCATGGGCCTGGGTATTCCTTACTATATGGTATCGTCAAAAGCAGTTGGAATGGGCGGCGCCGGTTTGAGTGTAATTGACCGATTTGCTTTAAATACCATAAATATAGCTGCTATTGATGTCAACAGCTTGACAACCGTCTCTGTAAATTCCTATTATGATGTTACCAGCAGTAAGATCAATGATAAAAGTATTGTAACCCGCAATGGCAACCCTTCGGGTTTTCATTTTGTTGTGCCGGTACAAAAACAAGTCTTGTTTATGGTATCGGTTAAATCCTTGACTGCTTCCAAATATACTTTATCCACTGACAGTGGAAACGAGTATGTGAACTATACTCGCCTGGTTCGGGGCAATGGCGGAATGAGCGCCGGAGCTTTGGGTGTACAATATAAAATAAATGAACGTCTCAGAATTGGCGCAACCGGCAATTTTAATTTTGGCACATTTACCGAGGAATGGAAAACAGAGTTTGACGATGCCACCTATGTTGAATCTGCCGATGAAATTGTCAGCCATTTGTGGGGAGTGAGCTATGACCTGAGTGCGCATATAAAAGCGACTTCCCGGTTGAACCTGGGCGTGGTCTTTAAGAGTAAAAGTGAACTGAATCTGGATAATAAAACAACTCTTGGCAGCAAAATGCAGTATGCCCCGTTTACCTCGAAACTGGATTTTCCTATGAGTTTTGGATTGGGCGCAGCATACAAGCTTTCCAAAGTTATATTGGCGCTGGATTTTTATGAGCAATTCTGGAATGATTACCATGAATTGCGTAGTTATGAATTTAAAAATTACTGGCGTGTGAGCAGCGGCCTTGAATATCGGGATACGGAAGCCCCCCTGGCCAGTTATGGTCGCCGCGTATCCTACCGATTTGGATATTATTATTCGCAATTACCCTATCATGATTTTTCCGGTGGCAGCATTGTCGAGCAATTCGTCAGCGCAGGATTGGGATTACCGTTTCATAGAAATTATGGAAGAGTCGATTTTGCTCTGGAAGCAGGCAAAAGAACAGGCGCAGATACAAACAGCTTTAGCGAAACAGTTTTACGCTTCACCGGTAGTATAACCGGATCAGAATTGTGGTTTCAAAGACGTCATTAAGTTCTTTAAAAAAAATGTTGCATTTAAACCTAGATTTAACTAAAATTTACTTTTAAAGAACACCATGAATTTATCTGTCGGAATAACAAGAATGAATTTTTGTCTAGTTTAAGAGGAGGTATTACAGTGAATTTAAAAGGACAATGGTTTAAAGGATTGATCACCATAACTATATTAGCAGCCGCAATTGTTGCCGGTTCGGGTTTGTTTTCCGGCTGCGCCACAACTGGCGGACAGCAGGTGCAGGTCAGCCCGGAACGTCAAAAAGCCATCCAGGATTCCCTGAACAAGGCGTATGTTTACCAATTGGACCTGAATTTTAGTATTGCCAATGAGCATTATAAAAACAAAAATTACCGCGATGCGGTTAATCCTTTCTGGAAAGTAGTCCAGTTGGATACTATTAATCGTTTCCAGGATGTTTATACCTTCCTGGGTCAGTCGTATATGAAACTTGAAAATCCGGATAGCGCCCTGATTGTTTTTACATTGGGAACAGAAAAAGCGCCGCAAAAAATTCATAACCATCGTATGCGGGCGTATTTGTTGGCAGCAAAAGGAGATCAAGCTGAAGCAATCGATGAATACATTAAAACGATAGAACTTGATCCTGGCAAGGTTGATGATTATAAATATTTGGGAACTTTATTAATAGCTGAAAACCGGCTTGATGAAGCCCTGGAAACATATAAAAAGATAGTTGAACTGGATCCCGCGGACGCTGATGCGCAAAGTACCTATGCAAGACTCATCGGTTCCACCGGCGGCGATATTACCGATATTATTGCTGCAAATGAAGAAGCCCTGGTAAAAAATCCTGAAGATACCAATTTAATGTTCAGTCTGGGTGAACAGTATTTTAAAATTGCCGAATATAAAAAAGCCGCAGAAAAATTTACCATGTATCTGGGCAAAAAGCCGGATGATGTCCGGGCGCTTGAGTATCTTGGCAATGCACTGCAAAATAATGAACAATACCGCGAAGCTATTGCCTCTTATGAAAAAGCTTTGGCCATTCAGGCCGATCATGTCAAAGTGATTAGCGAAATGGCTGCCTGTTACCGGGAATTGAAACAGTTCTCCAAAGCTCGCTCTGTTATCAATACCGCTATAAAAATAAACAGCAGCTATGGTTATGCACATATTGTCAAAGGCTCCATTTATGAGTCGACTGCCGATGATTGCATTAACCAGAGAGATAAAAAAGTTGTAAATATTGATGACAAGCTGGTTTACAAACTGGCTTTTGATGAATTTCGTCTTGCAACCAGTGACCCCCTGTTTGCTGATCAGGCAAAGAATCGTATGAAATTTATTGAAATAGATATCCCCACCAAACAAGATGAATTCATGTTCCCGAATAAAACCAAAGCGGAACTTGATTGTTATAAATGGATCTATTAATTATCTCAGTTTATATTGGATAAAAATGGAGAGCATGCGCTCTCCATTTTATCATTTTCAATGAGCAGGTTTTTGGGAGTCGTTTATGTCTATTGCGCTCGGTTCAGATCATGCCGGTTTTGAATTAAAAGAAATAGTGAAAGAGTATTTACAGAGTAAAAGTATTTCAGTTACTGATATGGGCTGTTATAACGCTGAACGGGTGGACTATCCAGACTATGCCATTAAAGTAAGCCAAAGTGTCGCCGCCGGAGAATTTGAATTCGGAATTCTGGTTTGCGGCACCGGAATAGGCATTTCAATTACCGCAAACAAGATCAGGGGCATCAGGGCTGCGTTATGTTGCAGCGAATATATGGCAGAAAAAGCCCGGCAGCATAATGACGCCAATATTTTGGCGATGGGAGGCCGTACCACCAGTGCGGAAGAAGCAAAAAAAATTATCGACAAATTTTTAACCACCTCTTTTGAAGGCGGACGCCACAAATTGCGGGTTGACAAAATACATGATTTAACCGGAAAGTAAAACGTAATGAATAATATGAAGCAATTAAAAGATTTTGATCCGGATGTTTACCAGGCGATTCTAGATGAAACGGAACGCCAGAACAATAAATTGGAATTAATCGCTTCCGAAAACTTTGTCAGCTTGCAGGTATTGCAAGCTATGGGTCAAGTTATGACCAACAAGTATGCCGAAGGGTATCCGGCAAAGCGTTATTATGGCGGTTGTGAATATGTTGATGTTGTTGAGGAGCTTGCCAGAGAACGTGCCAAACAGTTATTTAAAGCAGAATATGCCAATGTTCAGCCGCATTCCGGTTCGCAAGCGAATATAGCTGCCTATTTCAGTTATGTTAATCATGGCGATACAGTGATGGGTATGGACTTGTCGCATGGCGGTCATTTAACCCATGGCAGTCCGGCTAATTTTTCCGGGCGATTTTTCAAAATGGTACACTATGGCGTTGATAAAACCGGCTATATTGACATGAACCAGGTGGAAGAGATCGCTGTGCGCGAACGCCCAAAACTGATCATTACCGGCGCCAGCGCTTATTCACGTGAAATTGATTATAAAACCTTCCGGCAAATTGCCGATAAAATAAATGCCCGTCTCATGTCCGACATTGCTCATCCGGCAGGATTAATTGCAGCCGGGTTGATCAAAAGTCCCATTGAACATTGCCACATTGTAACAACCACAACCCATAAAACCCTGCGCGGACCGCGCGGCGGGATGATTCTGATTGGCAAAGATGGCGAAAATGATATGGGTATTACCGCAGCCAAAGGGCGGGTGAAGAAATTTTCTGAAATTGTCGATTCCAACGTCTTTCCCGGTTTCCAGGGCGGGCCGTTGATGCATGTTATTGCCGCCAAAGCTGTTGCTTTTAAAGAAGCCCTGCAGCCCGATTTTATCGAATATCAGCGCCAGGTAATCAGCAATGCCCAGGCGCTGGCCGCGGCCCTGCAACAGCGCGGTTATCATATTGTTTCAGGTGGCACCGATACCCACGTTATGTTGATCGACCTTCGCAATCATGGTTTGACCGGCAAAGCCAGCGAAAAAGCGCTGGAAGAAGCCGGCATTACCGTTAATAAAAATATGGTGCCTTTTGATGATCAAAGCCCTTTTATTACCAGTGGTATTCGTGTTGGCACGCCGGCTCTGACAACTCGTGGTATGCAAGAAGACGAAATGCGACTGATTGCGGAATTGATTGATAAAGTATTATTAAATATCAATGACGAGGGTGTTAAAAACAACGTTATGAAACAGGTTCGCGAGTTGTGCGACCGTTTTCCGTTGTATCGAGTTTAACTCTTGTTTATTAACCCGAACCGGTAGTCATTTCGGGCAAGTTAAATTAACAAACCAGACAGGTTGCTTGTCAAATGAAGTGTCCGTTTTGCAGTTTTCATGATACCAAAGTGATTGATTCCCGTACCCGTGAAGGCGGGCGGCTGATTCGCCGCCGTCGCGAGTGTATTAAATGCAAACGGCGGTTTACCACCAGCGAAATGATTGATGAAACTCCGCTGATGATTGTCAAACAAGATAACCGGCGTGAAGAATTTGACCGAAAAAAATTATTTAAAAGTATTCAGGTAGCTTGTATTAAAAGACCGGTTTCTGTAACATCCATTGAGCAAATTATTACCCGTATCGAATATGATTTGCGCGATCAGGGACTGGAAGAAGTCAGGTCACATAAAGTCGGCGAAATGGTTATGGATGCGTTAAAGGATTTGGATGAAATTGCTTATGTAAGATTTGCTTCGGTATATAAAAATTTTCAAGCCAAAGAAGAGTTTATCAAGGAATTAAAAAAATTATAAATTTAACATCCAGACCCACAACGAACAACATCCGACCTTGAAAAATTATTTGTGATATTTCTCTACTAACATATTTTCGGAGTAATTTTGCGATTCCTGAGATCAAAAACTTTTTCCGGTGGCATCCATCCGCCGGATAGTAAAAAAAGTACGGAACAAAAAGCCATAGAAAAGTGTCCGTTACCGCCGTTTGTGGTTATTCCAGTGCAGCAACATATAGGTGCGCCATCCAAGCCAATCGTACAAAAGGGCGACCAGGTGCTTGCCGGCCAACCGGTGACGGAAAGCGGTGGTTTTGTTTCCGTGCCTTCGCATGCCTCAATTTCCGGAACAGTAACAGCGATAGAAAATCGTCCGCATCCGCTGGGCGTCCCGGTGTTGTCGGTAGTTATTGAAAATGATGGGCAAGATAACCGCGTTCCAGAGATTGCTTTTCAGGAAGATTATTTGAACCTGGACAAAAAAGAGATGCTGGCGCGAGTTCAAGCTGCCGGGTTGGCAGGTTTGGGTGGAGCTACTTTCCCCACTCATGTTAAACTAAGTCCTCCTCCGGACAAAAGCATTGAAATTTTAATTATCAATGGGGTTGAATGCGAGCCGTACCTGACTTCCGACCACCGGTTAATGCTGGAACAAACGGAAAAGATCGTTTCGGGTATGCAGTTACTGGTCAAAATACTGGGTGTGAAAAAGGCGTATATCGGCATTGAAAAGAACAAGCCGGATGCCATCCGCATGATGCAGGGATTGATAGCCAAATCGGGTTTGCCCTATACGGTTTTCCCGTTGCATGTCAAATACCCGCAGGGCGCTGAAAAACAGCTTATCAAAGCCATCACCGGGCGTGCTGTGCCGGCCGGCAAACTACCGATGGATGTTGGGTGTGTGGTGCAAAATGTGGGCACTGCTGCGGCGGTGTACGAAGCGATTGCGTACCGGCAGCCCCTCATCGAACGGGTGGTAACAGTTACCGGTAAATGTGTGCAGGAGCCTAAAAATGTACTCACCCGCATCGGCACGCCGTTCTCGCATCTTTTTGAATTTTGTGGCGGTCTGGCCGAGAATACCGGCAAGATCATTATGGGCGGCCCCATGATGGGGCTGGGGCAGTCATCCCTGGATGCTCCGGTAATTAAAGGTACATCGGGTTTACTGGTGATGAATGAACACGAAAGCAGAAGGTACAAGGAATCGGTATGTATTTCTTGTGCGCGCTGTATCGATGTGTGTCCGATGGGCCTGTTGCCTAAAATGCTTGGCGCGTATGTTAAAGCCGGTTATTTCGACGCTGCTAAACAGTACAATGCTCTGGATTGTATCGAATGTGGATCCTGCGCGTATGTATGCCCCGCACACATCAATTTGGTTCACCTGATCAAGTATGGCAAGACGCAAATTATTAAATCGATGAAAAAAGCCGGTTAGCTGAATTATCCGGATAATAACATATATCTAAAGAGTAAATGTTGATGGAAAAGAAATATTTTGTCTCCAGTTCGCCGCATATTTTCGATCATGAATCCGTTCCCAAAATAATGTATTCCGTATCCATTGCATTATTACCGGCTGCTGCAGGTGCGGTATACTTTTTTGGTTTGCGGGCTTTGTGGATTATGGTTATCGGTATTGTTGCGGCAATAGTTACCGAGGCTGCTTTATGCAAGTTAACCAAAAAACCATTAACCATTAGTGATGGCAGCGCCCTGTTAACCGGGTTGTTGCTAACGTTTAATGTTTCTGCGCAGGTGCCATTGTGGATGCCGGCTATCGGCTCCATTTTTGCTATTGCGGTAGGCAAGTTTGTTTTTGGAGGATTGGGATTTAACCCCATGAACCCGGCGCTGCTGGGCCGCGCTTTTTTGCTGGCTTCCTGGCCTACGCACATGACCAATTTTAATATCATCCCGCGTAACGGCACGATTTCCGGCATAGATGTTATTACCGGCGCCACCCCGCTGAATGTATTGAAAACCTGCAAAGGCATATTACAAAATTCTTCTCTGTATCCTTTGGAACGGGTCAACGAAGCCAAGCAGGCCTGGATTGAATTATCCGGCTCTGTCGGTAATTTATTTTGGGGAAATGTGGGTGGCTGTCTTGGCGAAACTTCAGTTTTTTTGTTATTGATCGGCGCGGCTTTTCTTTTGTACAAACGCTATATCGGCTGGAAAATACCCTTTTCCTACATTGGCACAGTAGCGTTGTTAAGCTGGATTTTTGGAGGTAAGGAAGGCTTGTTCACCGGGTATGTACTTTTTCATATCTTGTCCGGTGGTTTGATTTTGGGCGCTTTTTTTATGGCAACCGATATGGTCACTTCGCCGGTTACCTTTTGGGGGCGTATTATATTCGGTATCGGCTGCGGCGTGATAACCGTGTTGATTCGGCAAGTTGGCGGCTACCCGGAAGGGGTCTCTTATTCCATTTTATTGATGAATTTATTAACCCCCTTGTTGGACCGCTGGACCAGGCCCAGGGTGTTTGGAGGTTCGAGAAAGCAATGAAAGATATATTAAAACTAGGCGGTATGTTGTTTTTGATTAATGTAATTGCCGCGACCTCGCTGGCTGCTATCTATTCCGTCACCAAACCGCGCATTGAGGCTAAAAAGCAGGAAGCCCTGGATAACGCCAAGGGCGTAGCTTTGCCCGGCGCCGATGTTAAAACGTTGTCTGAAATTTTAAATGATAAAAATCTTGTGCTCTATGAAGGATATACCGATAGCGCTAAAACTACTTTGGCGGGTTATGCTTTTGTGGCCAAAGGCAGTGGTTATTCCAGTGTTATTGAGACAATTGTTGGCGTTGATACGTCCGGCAGTATTTTAGGCTTGAAGGTATTATACCAGGCCGAAACTCCGGGATTGGGAACCAAGATCAGTGAAATAAAGTATGGCGAAAAAGATCCCTGGTTTTTGCGTCAGTTTATCAGCAAGACTGCTGGTAAACTGGCAGTGGATAAAGATGGCGGAGACATACAAAGTATTACCGGCGCAACCATTTCTTCACGAGCCCTGACCAATTCAATTGTTTCCGGTTACGAAGATATGTTGACAATTATAAAAACAGAAAATTAAAATTATGTTATTTTGAGGCAAGCATGTCTGCATTTAAAGAATTTTCCAAAGGTATTTATGCACAAAACCCGGTATTCAAACAAGCCCTTGGTTTATGCCCCACCCTGGCTGTTAGTAATTCAGTAATTAATGGTTTGGGAATGGGTGCGGCCGCTACTTTTGTGCTGGTTTTTTCCAATATTATTATTTCATTAATTCGCAAAAGTATACCCCCAAAAATCAGGATACCGGTATATATTGTCGTAATTGCCACTTTTGTAACAATGATTGATCTGGCAATGGCCGGTTTCTTGCCCGAAATTCACAAGTCCCTTGGTATTTTTGTGCCGTTAATTGTGGTAAACTGTATTATCCTGGGTCGGGCTGAGGCATTTGCCGGGAAAAATAATGTGTGGTTGTCGATTTGGGATGGCCTTGGCATGGGAATTGGCTTTACCCTGGCGTTAACTCTGCTTGGTGTAATTCGTGAAATACTCGGTAACGGCAGTTTGTTGGGTTTCCCTGTTTTGGGAACCGGATTTGAACCGGTGTTGATTATGATATTGCCGCCAGGCGCCTTTTTAACGATTGGTTTTGTGCTGGCATTTTTTAACTGGCTGGAAGCCAGACGGCAAAGTAATTAATTGGCAGTTTCTATTTTGAGGATTATATGGAATTAAAAAGTTTATTCATCTTGTCAATGGGCGCAATTTTTATCAACAATTTTGTGTTTTCGCGCTTTCTTGGCATTTGTCCCTATATTGGCGTTTCCAAACAAGTCGATTCCGCTGTGGGCATGGGCGCGGCTGTAACTTTTGTTATGACCCTGGCTTCTGCTGTTACCTGGTTGATCAATTTTTATCTGCTTTCCCCTGTACCTGGTAATCTGTTTTATAAACTGTTGGCGTTAAAATCTCCACCGGATTTAACTTTTTTGAAAACAATTGCTTTTATCCTGGTGATCGCTTCCCTGGTTCAGCTTGTTGAAATGGTTATTCAAAAAACCAGCCCTGCTTTGTATAAAGCGCTTGGCATTTATTTACCCCTGATCACCACCAATTGCGCTATTCTTGGTGTTTCATTGCTCAATATTGATATGAAGTTACAATTTATAGAGAGTATTGTACACGGACTGTCTGCCGGAATTGGTTTTACCCTGGCATTGATATTGATGGCCGGCATTCGTGAAAAACTGGAATTGGCGGATATTCCCAAACCCCTGCAAGGGATTCCGATAGCTTTTATCATGGCGGGATTAATGGCCATTGCTTTTCTTGGTTTCACCGGTTTGAAACTGTAAAAATTCTGCAATATTGTTATCTGAACACATCGCAGCCGATGTGTTCAGATAATACTGCAATCCTCCTTACCAGCTGCGCTTTTACTTTTCATTTATCATAAAATATTGTACATTATCTTTTGCAAGTATATTAATTATTGAGCCCTTATGTTTTTACCCGTAACCCAAGCTGAAGCATTAAAACTTGGCTGGAAAAAGCTGGATGTCATTCTGGTCACCGGCGATAGCTATATCGACAGCCCCTATATCGGTGTAGCGCTGCTCGGCAAGCTGCTGGCAGCACGCGGCTACCGGGTAGGCATCATCGCCCAACCGGATGTGAATTCCCCGGATGATATTATGCGCCTGGGCGAGCCGGAATTGTTTTGGGGCGTCAGCGGCGGCAGCGTCGATTCCATGGTTGCCAACTATACCGCCTCGAACAAGCGCCGCAACCAGGACGATTATACCCCCGGCGGGATTAACAACCGCCGCCCGGATAGGGCAGTGATCGTCTATGCCAACCTGATTCGCCGGTATTTCAAGAACACCAGGCCAATTGTGCTGGGCGGCATCGAAGCCAGCCTGCGCCGGGTAGCGCATTATGACTTTTGGGATAACAAAATCCGCCGCTCCATTCTGTTCGACGCCAAAGCGGATTACCTGTTGTATGGCATGGCCGAAAAAGCCGTATTGGAACTGGCGGAATGTCTGCAAACAAACCGACCGGTCGATTCCATTCGCGGGTTGTGCTACATTGCCAAAGAAAAGAACGCCGATTATATTGAATTGCCCTCATACGCTGACTGCGCCGCCGACAAGCAAGCGTTTGCAAACATGTTTCGTCTGTTCTATCGCAACAACGATCCCGTTACCGCACAAGGTTTGTGCCAGCAAACCGGCGACCGCTACCTGGCGCAGAATCCGCCGCAGCCGCATCCATCCACGGCAGAACTGGATACGTATTACGAACTGGATTACGAGCGCGAAGCGCATCCTGCCGAACTGGCCCGCGGTAAGGTGCGGGCGCTGGATACGATCCGCTTTTCGATCACTACGCACCGCGGCTGCTATGGGGAATGTAACTTTTGCGCTATTGCCGTGCACCAGGGCCGCACCGTCACCAGCCGCAGCAAGCAGTCCATTCTTCACGAGGCTCAAGAGTTTACCCGCGACAAGAATTTCAAGGGAGTCATAGCTGATGTCGGCGGCCCGACCGCCAATATGTACGGCTTTGAATGCGCCAAAAAACTCAAATCCGGCGAGTGTACGGACAAGCGCTGCATTTATCCATACACCTGCAAAACGCTGCATCCCAACCACCGGCCCATGACCGAATTACTGCAAGAGTTACGTAAAATAGAGGGCGTGTCCAAAGTATTTGTCGCCTCCGGACTGCGTTATGACCTGGTATTGGACGACCCGCAGTATGGCGCAGAGTACCTGCGCCAGGTGGTTTGCCATCATACATCGGGGCAAATGAAAATCGCGCCTGAGCATACCGACGACCGGGTGTTGGCGCTGATGGGCAAGCCGTCCGCCGCCTCGCTGCGCAAGTTTAAAGAGCAGTTCCTGCAATACACCCAAGAGGCCGGTAAGGAGCAGTACCTTACCTATTATTTCATCGCCGCGCATCCCGGCTGCACGGATAAAGAGATGGCTGCGTTAAAAGAGTACGCTTCGCGGCAACTATCTATTGCCCCGGAGCAGGTGCAGATCTTTACGCCTACGCCCTCTACGTATTCCACTCTCATGTACTATTCGGAACAGAATCCCTTCACCGGAGAAAAGCTGTTTGTGGAAAAAACGCTGCCCGGCAAAGAACGGCAAAAAACGATTGTGGTGGGGAAGAGGGGGGAGACGGATAAACTGGAAAAGAAATCCAACCTGCCCAAACGTCCTATAGCAGGCATAAAAAGAGAGCTCGACCGAAAACGGCGACATCCATGATGATGCTGGCATAAATCGAATTTGAAATTTCTATAAAATCTTGTTGACGATCTGTAAAAAGAAAACTAGATTCA
>CAYNSO010000019.1:13769-18817 GCA_964399735.1 uncultured Cytophagia bacterium | reverse complement strand
ATGCCTATTTAATGGCCGGTCAAAAATCGGTAATTCGCATTGGCGCCAATACAGGTATTTGTCCACATGTGTTTATTACTGCATCCAATCATGGTTTTAGTAAAAAAGATATATTTCTTAATCAGGAAGCTATTGAAGAAGACGTTATCATCGGCTCGGATGTTTACATTGGCGCGCAGGCGATTGTGCTGCCCGGCGTTACCATCGGCAATGGTGCGGTCATTGGCGCAAATGCCGTAGTTACGCATGATATTCCGGAAAACGCCATTGCCGTGGGGATACCCGCGACTGTTAAAGCTTACCGGAAATAGGGCGGGGGATCATGCCGGAGATTAAATTAAGAAAATTCCCCTGGCCGTATCAAGCCGCGATGGCCATAAACAGCGACCTGGATAACACCTGCTCAGGCGAATGTTATATTGCCATGATGGATTATCTCAACAGCGATAAACAAACGCCGCTCGGCAGGGGACTGGCGCTGGAGACCGCCAACAGTATCTGGTTTTATAACCATACCGCGACCAAACAGGTCGCCTGGTTTAACGGCATGGGCGCGAAACGAAATAATTACACTGCCCGCCTGGGGGAATTGATGCATTCCGGCCATATCGACACCCTGCATACTTTTGGCAATTTCAACGAGGGTGGTTTTAATCGCGACTATGCAAGCAAGGCGATTGAGGAACTGGATAAGCTCGGCGTTAAATTACCGGTGTGGGTCAATCACGGCAATCGTTATAATACCCAGAATATCGGTCCCTGGCCCACGTTTTTGGGCGCGGTTCTCTCGGCTCCGGACTATCATTTCGACCTGGTTAAAAAATACGGTATACGCTACTTTGGCCTTGGCAAAACTACGCATATTTTGGGACAAGATGCGGCCAGCAAGCCGGGAGTGTTTTTCAAGAACCAGCTGCAAAAAGCGCTGCGCCACAGCAAATACCGCAACCTGCCGGAATCGCCCTTTGACCTGCAAAACCGCCTGATGTGGCAAACGACTCTGCAGGACGGCTCCCGCATCTGGGAGTTCCAACGCTGGATCAACGCCTGGGGCAGGAAAAGTACCACCAATTTACCGGACCTGGCGCGGCAGTTAAAACCGGAGTATTTGCACAGGTTGATTAAAAACCAGGGGTATTTGATTTTGTACACTCATTGCTGCGACGGCTTGAATCCTGAAACCGGTATTCCGCCTGATGTGCACGCCAACCTGGAATACCTTGCGGCTTTGCATAAAGAACAAGCGCTGCTGGTAACCACCACAGCGCGGTTGTTAAAATACTATGAGGTGAGTCGTAATCTGCGCTTCAAGATCATTACCGCAAACAACCGGGTCGATATAATTATCGAGCCGCTTTTATGCGTGCTTGACGATACGTACAAATTAACCCTGAATGATCTGCAGGGCATCGCTTTCGAGTATGATGAGGCCATGCCGGTAAACCTGTGCCTGGGCGCGGTAAAGATCGACTGCGACCATTATAAAACCGGCAAACGTAATACAAGGGTCGTATCGGTTCCCTGGCGGCCTTTAGAGTATCCATATTAATAAAGATTGAGGTTACTATGCAATTTCTGATCATAGCTTATGACGATACCGACGCCGGCGCGCCGGATCGGCGCATGGCGGCCCGGCAGGCCCACTTGCAGGGCGCGCAGGTCATGTATGAGCGCGGCGAATGGTTATACGCCAGCGCTATACTGAATGATGACGGGGTAATGATCGGTTCGATGATCGTGTGTGAATTTCCCTCCCGCGAGGCCATGCAGGAACAATGGCTGGATCATGAGCCGTATATTACCGGTCAGGTGTGGAAAACCGTGCACATCCACCGGGCGCAGGTGCCGCCGTTTTGCGCCGGAAAGTAAAACACATTTTTTAGCATATTTATTGTGCACAGTCAACCGATTTTATTACAGGATGTAATACTATGGCAAATACGATTATTGGATACACCCCTATCGGGATCATTCACACACCCTTTAAAAAGAGCGAGGGAACCCCGATACAACCGCGTGGCGCAGATGGAATAGAGGGAACAATTGAAATTTATCACGAGTATAAAGACGGCCTGCAAGACCTGGATGGATTTTCACACATTATTTTAATCTATCATTTCCATCTGTCCGATGGTTATTCATTGCGTGTAGTCCCGTTTATGGATACCAACACGCATGGTGTATTTGCCACACGCGCGCCGAAACGGCCGAATTCCATCGGCATTTCTGTTGTGCAATTGCTAAAAATTGAAGGCGCTTTATTGACCGTCTCCGGGGTGGATATGCTGGACGGCACCCCGCTGCTGGATATTAAACCGTATGTTGTGGAATTTGATAATATTAAAAGAATCCGCGTCGGTTGGCTGCATGATAAAAAAGACCAGGTGCGGAATATCAAAGCGGATGACAGATTCTAAAGATTGATATAAAACTCTAGTTTTGCGACTGTTGTGAATTTGGACATTCATTGATTTGTGCCAATGTTAAATTATTCAAATCAGGGTAAATTGTCAGTTGATTTTGAGATTAGATAATAACAGTTATTTTTACCATATCTACCCCACTCCGTTTGGAGAAGCGGCATTTTTATGGAATGAGGAAACCGGGCGTCCGCTGGTTATACAGGTGGTTCTGTCCCGGCTGGAGCGTACTGCACAACAGGTTGTATCGGCAGTTTTTCCGGCAGCCGTCGCCGCTTCCTGTGATGCTATTGATAAACTGGCCGCGCAAATGGTGGCCTTCCTGCAGGGTGAAAATATTACATTTTCTCTTGATACTGTTCGGTTGGACAGGTGTTCCGCTTTTCAACAAAAGGTATTATATGCAGAACACGCCATCCCGCGGGGACGGGTGAGCAGCTATGCGCGCATTGCCGTGCATATCGGCCATGCCGGGGCCGGCCGCGCCGTCGGCGCCGCACTGGCGACCAATCCGTTTCCGCTCATTATACCTTGTCACCGCGCCATCCGCACGGACGGTTCTTTTGGCGAATACCAGGGCGGGCCGGACATGAAAAAAAAGTTGCTGGAAATGGAGGGGCTGCGGTTTGATGGAAAAGGCAGGATTGGAAAAGAGTATTTTATTTATCAGGTGCAGAATTAATTTTTTACTATTTTAAAGGGATTTGTGTTTTATGAAAAACATACGAACTCTTGTAATTATCAAGCGACATATTTTTCCGATTTTATTCATGCTGTATATTCATCCAGTGGGAGCACAAACGCAAAATGAATATTTTTACAAACTGGTCGGCCCGGAAGTAGAGTTTGACACAACCATTACAGAAGAATACCTGTTGGAACAGCCACAACATCAAATTTTACTGGATACCAACAACGACCTTATCAAAGATACCATTTATATGATCGATACCGATGCCCGGCATGGAGATACCCGGCAGCCGTTACTTGTTAAAGTTGTTGATGAGGATGGAGATATGCAAGAGACCGGTTGCGGCGATTATGACAGCGATTTATACATTGCAGACTGGTACGGCGACGGCACAATAGACAGGGTGATAGATTATTGTGACCTGGATGACGATGATGATGTGGATGAGCAATACCTGTATGGCTATCGTAACCAGGAATACTATGTGGCGTGGGCCAAAGATTATGGCGATGATAACCGGTTGTGGTATGATGTGAACTATGAGTATTCCCAGTTAATTACCCAGTGGAAAACCGATTTTAACGGCGATGAGATGTTTGTGTATTGGTTCCGTTATGATTATGATAAAAATACGCTAACTCCCTGCATGGAAAATGCTTTTTCATTTTATGACCTGGACAATGATACCTTTTCGGAGGAGGTTGTTCGTTATACCGGTACGGGCATGGTTGCCGAGGATTTACGCTACAGCATGGATATTGATAACGATAACGAGTTCAATGAACCTTATCACCACGATTATGATTTTTCCGTATCCAGTTTGGGGCCAATAGACCTGCCTGCCGAACTTTGCCAAACGTTGACTATACGTAACATTGTAACAGAGCCAATCATTAAATGGCAAGCCATGCGCAATTTGTCGAAAACGGGCAACTGGGTTAAAACACACCTCACCTGGGATGAAAATGATAATAATATTACATTGATCCCGGGACGACAATATTATGAACGCTGGGAAGGTATATTGAATCACCCGAATGACTGGATGCCGCAGATTGGCGGCCCATCTTGCGGGCCGTTTAACAAACGCAATGAAATTGATCAGGACGCTTCCGGTAAATTCCAGTTTTATTATTCTCCCATAGATCATCGTTTGCATTTATACGGCGCAGAGGTCGGTTTTATTGATGTTGATTGGGATTATAATGAAACTACCGATATGTATTTATTTATGCAGGATAAAGATAATAATGGCTTCTTTGATACCTGGCAGTATGATATAGACGGTGATAAAATATATGAAACGGAATATACTATAAAGGATGACTCTGCGGCATTGATACCTTTTGAATATGAGGCAATACAAGCCGCATTTGTCCCGGCATTGCAGCAGCATCTTCAGGAAAACGAGTTGCTGAAACTGGCATTAATAAAATTTATTACCGGGGTAATGGGATATGATTATATTGACCCGGTAAACCTGTATTTTAATCTGGATTTGGTTAATTATGGGCCGGACTATCATCTAGGAGAAAAGATCAAAGCCGGCAAAGAAGGACAACGTTATTACCAGGACCTGGAACGGATTCGTCTGTGGCAGATATTCCGTGAACAAGCAGGAATGCTGGGCTGGCCATATCAGGCTATTGAGGAAAAATACCGACACGGCAACTTTGCCGGGGCCGCGCAACTGCTGGAAGAGCAGTTCAAAGCTTTTGGCGTAAAAACTCCGGCGAGTGTCAAGCTGTATAAAAACTATCCCAATCCATTCCGGGAGAACACTACAATCCATTATTACCTGCCGCAGGACAGCCATGTACGGGTTACAATCTATTCCATACTGGGACAAACAATTGCAGAACTTGAAAATTGTGTGCAAACCAGAGGCTTTCACCATGTCAAATGGGAGGCGCGTTCGTATCCTTCCGGTATATACT
>CAYNSO010000019.1:0-13669 GCA_964399735.1 uncultured Cytophagia bacterium | reverse complement strand
TGTTTCAGCATGGCAATCGTCTTGTTGATCCGTTCCACGCGGGTCGCCGGGCGTTTGGCTTCCTCGATCCATTGCACATATTCTTTGCGGTGGGTGTAGGCAAGCCGGGTAAAAGCAGTTTCCGCTTCGGGTTCATCAATCAGAGCGGCTTTTAAATCCGCCGGCACAGTAACCCGGCGCGGTTCGCTGTCATGTTCCAGAATGATCTCTACTTCATCGCCAATGTCTTTGCCGATCTTGTCCCTTATGCCTCGCAATACCCCTAAAATATGAGCCGGGCCACCCATGCGCACCAGCGAACCGCGGTACGGCTCGCCGTCGATGAAAGCCTTGACCGGCGCCCGTTTTTGTCCATAGACTTTTTCCACATCAAAGGGAATTGTTATATATGCGCCGCCATGGCTGCCTTCTTTAATAACTGCGCGGAATGTTTGCGGTTCGATCATATTGTTATTGTTCTCTTTTTTAAAATATTCAAGTCCGGTTTATTCTGTTGAGGTAACTGTCGACATTATTGTTAACCGGCGCCAATCAGACCCAAACGCAGGATTTTCGCCTCACTCTCTGAAAGCGGCAAGTTGTTTTCCCGGGATTGGACATGTTGCTCATTGCAGACTATTTTCAGTTTATCAGAACAAGGGGTTACAACCCCTTGTTCTGAATTGTGCGTGTGGTACAGTTCTGCCGGATTCATGATGCATCGCTAAACTAATATTTTTTCTTATTTTACCAGAACCATTTTTTTGGTTTGTAAAAAGTTGCCGGCCTTTAGTTTGTAAAAATAAACACCACTGGCCAGGCAGGAAGCATTGAATGTTACAGAATGCCAACCGGATGGATAATCTTTGCCCGCCAGTTCTTCCAATTCTTCGCCTGACAAGTTATATACTTTGAGAGAAACAAATGCCGGATCGTCGATTGCGAATTTGATTTCAGTTGACGGGTTAAAGGGATTGGGATAGTTTTGCTGCAAAGCATATTGAAATGGCGATCTGCCGGTACTTTGTTCGCCTGTTGAGGTTTCAACTTCATCAGCGGTTAGAAAACGCAGCCATTTTATCTGGAACAGCTTGTCCTCACCCGCGCCGGTAAATTTTAAATAGACGTCATGCCGCCCGGTTACGGGAGCGACTGTGCCGGTAAAGGATTTGAATGTTTTAAAACTGCCGGTTCCGGTAATTGCACATTCGCCGATTTTTGTACCGGTATCTAGAGAGTCGAGCCATACTTCAACCAGGCCGCCGTTTGCATCGCTCGAAGCAATCACTTCAAGCATGGCAGGGGTTTTAACATATTCAGCATTGCCAAACTCTACTCCGGCATACATTGCCCAGTCTGTATTGTGGATATTATCCAGGATTTTGATACCGTCTTTTTTCGTTGATGCTGTAACACCAAACTGATTTGCGGGGCATTCCGCGAGGATGGGCGAGTAAGCGTCCCGGTAAATATATAGATCAAAATCTGCGGGGCTTCCTTTAACATAGATACCCTGGCGGTTTCCGGTAAAATCATTATAATTTGGATGTTCCTTATCCATTGATGCAACATTGATGTTTTCACCAACCGGAGCCCAGTTCATGCCGTCGGCGCTGAAATACCCGGATACAACATGATTAATGCGGATCAGTTTGAGCCAGACAATATTGCCGGCCGTGTTGGGTGTTTCATAATACGTAGCGTCAAAACTGAGAGCAATTACTTTGGAACCGGATTCATTAACAGAACTAAACAATTTGGCAAATATTGTTTGTGGGCCGTTAAATATCCAGATGCCTGCCTGGTCTGCTGTGGTTGCAGCATTGAAATCCACCCGCGTTATGAGAGAATAATTGTGTTCAGCGTCATTTTTAATAATGGTGTTTTCTTTGCCTTTGGGTGATAGCCTGAACCAGCCGGGACGAGCGGTAAGGGAATATGTGTTATCCGGAGTGTAGCCCAGGAAGGACCATTCGGGATTCAGTTTTTCGGAGGTGAAAAAGTCGGATTTCGGCGCCATCCAGGGAATGCCGCTGCTGGGCAACGCCGGAGCGGTGTGGGGCTCGTTGGTACTATAATCGGCGGTGGGTTTGCCGTTTTCATCATACCGTACCTGGCTGAGCAATCCCTGGCGTCCAATTCCGTGCCATTCATTGGAACCAGCTTTGGCATTGGCGTGATAAACCACCCACCAGGTGCTGTCTTGCAGCATAATCGCTTCGGAACTGTGATTGGGGCCCTGGAAGATCGCGGATGATTTTTTTGGATCCTTTTCATTGAAAAAATCTCCCAGCATTTCCCAGGCGGTTTCATCGTCGGTAAGGGTGGCGCTGCGCATTACTTTTTGTCCCCCGGCCAGATTTATGGCAAAGCAGTAATAATAATATCCTTTATATTTCCACATCACCGGGCCTTCCGCCCAACTGTAGGGATAGTCCGGCGCCGGGTTGAGCCAGCATAAATCATACAAGGCGCCTGCTGGTTGGCCATCGTCACCCAGTTGCACGATCCAGTTAACATCCTGGCCGTTTTTGACCAAAAGGTACCAGGAGTTGTCGTCATCAATGAAAATTGAATTATCCATACCCAGGCCGGGAAGCTCCGGCGGACAATTCAAGGCAACCGGGGGGTGGCTCCAGGGCCCGGCCGGATCATCGGCGGTAACATAGTACATGACGGCGTTTTTGCCAAAAAAATGCCAGTATTTATTGTTATAGTAGACCAGGTGCCCGCCCCAGCAGCCGCCGGCCGGCGCGTCGCCATACAGTTCCCATGACGGGGAAACGGGCTGGGAAATGGCTTCCCAGTGTACCAGGTCGGTGGAGTGATAGATGACCGGAGTGGGATTGAATGACGACCCGGTTGTGTAAAAATCGTTGCCAAATTTTGATAACGTACAATCCGGGTGGTCGCCCGGAATGACGGGATTCATAAAGGTTCGAAAAGATGGGGATTGGCTGAATCCCAAAGTGTTGATTAATAACAAACCAAATAGTAGCGCTGAAATTTTACGCATTGAATCCTCCACAAATAATTATATAACCCGGTCTTTGGGTGTTGAACTGATTATGAATTAAGTTGCGAAACTTTTTTATTATAAACAAAAAAATGATTTAATTCAAGGTTTATGTAATGCCCGGTAAAAAAAAATAAAAAAGAGACTTTTTATTCAACGCTATCGAACAAATTGGGGGGAGTTTTTTTGTTTATTATTAATTGCCGGTATTTGGGAATGATATTCAGACGACTGAAAAGTGGATTGTTAACCCTCTGAGGAATTGTTTTGTGATTTTAGTTTTTCAATAATTTGCTTAACCCTGTTCATGTCCAGAGGTTTTTCCAGAAAATCAAGCGGGTGCAGCTTTAAAGCCCTTTCTTTAATAGTATCGGTAGTAAAACCGGTCATAAAGATAATGGATGTTTTATGCTGTTTTAGTATTTGTGCGGCGGCTTCAATACCGTCCATTTCTTCGTTAAGGCGTATATCCATTAAAACAAGATCCGGCTTTTCTTTTTTTGCCACACGTATAGCATCGTGCCCGGTAGCTACCGGACTGAGGGTATCAATGTCCAGACTTTCCAGGTCAATTCTTAAACACATAGCGGTTATTGCTTCATCTTCGGCAATTAAAACTTTGATCTTGTTGCTCATTTATACTCTCGGCTGATATAATTCTTCTTTCAAAGCAATTTTACACAACAGTCCGTTGTGGCTTAAAAAGCTGATCTTGCCTTGTAACTGGTGTTCAACCAGTATAATTACAGATTCCAGGCCTAACTGTATGTCTTTTTTAATATTGAATCCGGGCGGAAAGCCGACGCCGTTATCGGCAATTTCAATAACCAGTTCATTTTTATGAGTCAGGTGCAGATTGACCATTATTTCACCTGAACGATTATCGGGAAAGGCGTGCTTGATCGAGTTGGTAATCAGTTCGTTCAGTATTAATCCGCAGGGAATGGCGGTATCGATCAATACCTTGACATCATCACCTTTTATAGAGAATTTGATATGGTCGGCGGCATAACTGTTTTGCAGCAGGGTCATCAGGTTATGAAAATACTCTTTCAGGTTCAGGTGAGACAAGTTTTGCGATTCGTATAGTTTTTGATGTACAATTGCCATTGAAAGGATTTTGTTCTCTACATCGTAACAAATCCTTTTTAACTTTTCATCCTGCAGACGGCTGGCGTGAATACGCAGCATTGAGGCAATAACCTGCATGTTGTTTTTGGTACGGTGATACAACTCGCGCAGCAGAACCTCTTTTTCTTCCAGGTTGACCTGGATTTGTTCTTTGGCTTTATTGGTTTCCGCCAGCAGACCGGCATTGGCTATGGCTTGAACAGCAGTGGATGCAAAAGTCCCCAGCATTTCAATTTCGGCATTCTGAAGTTCCTGGACGGTTTTGGTGTTGGAAACGATCAATCCGCCAATATTATTACCAGACAGGATCAATGGCGCAAGGATATAGCTTTTACTGTCAGTTAGTTTTTGAATTTGTTCGCAGATCATTTTCGTTAGCGGGGGGCAGGCAACCTGGTGGAGGCGGCTTTTAATGATCATTTCACTGGTCGATGTGGCGTTTTTAAGCGCTTTAATAATCCGGCTGGTTGGAAACGAAAGATTTTTAAACGGGTATCCCAAAAGTTTATCGATATGCGACATGTATTTTCTAGATGAACTCAACGAACGTACACGATAGTTATTCTTGTCATCATCAAGGGTAACCACAATTGCCGTAGAAAATCCCATCGATGTAACCACCGCTTCGGTGATGGAATTAAAAATGACATTCAATTCCAGGCTTTTGTGTACGGTTTCGGTAATCTGGTGTAATATTTTCAACCTTTCGTTGGCAGCATAAAGCGCTTCCTCGGCCCGTTTGCGTTCGGTAATATCACGTGTAATTCCGGCAAAGCCAAAGTATTGCCCTTTTTGATCAAACAGGGGCGAAGAAACCACTTCAACATCCACCCAGTGGCCGTCTTTGTGTTTCATTTTATAGATGGATGGCGCAGAAGGTGTTGTTGCAATATTCATTCTTTGTTGAATCGTTTGTTTCATCTTGCCAATTTCCCCGCTATCCAGATAATCTGTTACCAGCTTTCCCATAGTTTCTTCAATTGTAAAACCCAATACAAGTTGCACCGCGGGACTGATATAGACAAACCGCAATGCGGTATCCAATTGCCAGACAATATCGCCAACATGATCTGCAATCATTCGATATCGCTCCTGGCTCTCTTGCAGGGATAGTTCGGTTTTTTTGCGTTCGGTTATATTCTGGTTGGCGCCAATGATCTTGACCAGCCGGCCCTGTTGATTCTGGATGGTATAGAAATGAACTGTAATGTAACCAACCTCCCCGTCTGGAAGGATGATCCGGTGTTCGAATTGACAGCCTGCTCCTGTGGCTGTGGTTTTGAAATAATCGAGGATATGTTTTTCAACATATTGCCGGTCATCAGGATGTATGAATTGTTGGGTATATTGAGCCATGGATAGCTGGTAACCGCCGACCCTATCTGCTGTGGTATTTATGATTGAATAAAAGTGATCATTAAAGGTAAACAGATCTTTTACCACATCATACTCCCAATAGCCTAATTTAGCAATCTGCATGGCAATTGCCTGCTGGGCTTCATTGTTGCGCAAGACATTTTCAGCTTTTTTCCTTTCGCTGATATCCAGCATCAATAATTGCACTGCTGCTTTTCCATCAAACAGGATAGGCAGGGAGGTTATCTGGGAATCGAGGATGTGCCCTTTGTTGCTCTGCAATTGAATTTCACAAGTATTTTCAGAGGTATCGCCATTTAAAAGCTTTTGGCTTCCTTCAGTCATTAGTTTATGATAATCGGGATGAATAAAAGAAAGCAGCTTTTTGCCAATCAGTTCTGCTGTATTATTCACTTCCAATAGCCTGGCGCCGGACTGGTTGGAATACAAAATTTTACCGTCAGCATGAATAATAATTGCCTGGGGGGTGGATTCAATCAGTTTGCGATATTTTTCTTCCGCTTTTTTCCGTTCTGCAATTTCGATATTCAGTTCATCAACTTTATCGCCAAGTTTGTTTAAAAGCCGATCACGATGTTTGCGGATTGTCTCGATATCTGAAATTTCCGGTTCCCGATGGAGAATTTTATGTTGTTCGGCTTTTTGAGCGACACTGCGAATTACGGTTATAAAGTCATTGGGGTCCATCGGCTTGATCAAAAACCGATCGGCGCCTAATTGCATGGCATATTTTTCATCCTCTTTATCGGTGTATGTGGCTGTATAAAAGATAAAAACAATTTTATTTAATTCAGGGTCGCTTTTACATTTTTGGCACAACTCGTAACCATCCATCACCGGCATGAGAATATCGGATATAACCATTTCAAAAGTATTTTTTTTCAGTTTTTGCAATGCTTCCCGGCCATTTTTTGCCTGTTCAACTGTATGGCCGAACCCGGTTAACAGGGTGTTGAGGAGTAAAAGATTTTCATCCATATCGTCAACGATGAGGATTTTCATAAGATTTCCCTTTAAAAGTATTTTTGAATATTTTGGATAAAGGCTTCAGGTTGAATTGGTTTTTCCATATAATCGGTACAGCCGGCAGCAAGGGTTTTTTCCCGGTCGCCCACCATTGCATAAGAGGTGATGGCAATGATTGGAGTTTCTTTAAAACCCTCTATTTTACGAATTTGCCGGGTGGTTTCGTATCCATCCATAACGGGTAGTTGTATATCCATCAATATTACATCCGGTTTTTCTGCAAGCGCCATTTCTACTCCGGCTTTGCCGTCGCGGGCTTCGATTACCTGGTGCCCCAGTTTTTCAATTAAAAAGCGCAACAGGTATAAATTTTTTTCATTATCCTCAATAATTAAAATTTTCTTCATTGCTAAATTCCTCCTGCCATTCTATTGGCAATGAAAATGAGAACGTGCTACCTTTACCATATTCACTTGTTACTGAAATATCGCCATGTAACAGGTTTATTAATTTTTTGGTCAGGTATAAACCCAAACCAGTGCCTTCATATTTTTTTGTTGAAGTCATATCAATTTGCTGGAACGGATTAAATAGCCTTTGTATATCCTTTTCTTTAATGCCAATTCCGGTATCTTTAACATGTATGGTAACAGTGTTTTGATCTTCTGTTGCAATAGTTATTTCGATGTATCCCTGTTCTGTGAATTTTACAGAATTGCCGGTCAGGTTCATTAAAATCTGTTTGACTCTGCGCCTGTCGCTGGTTATTCTGATACTGTTCATTCCGGAGCTTAAAATTTTTAAACCTTTGTTTTCTGCCAGGGGTTGAATGGTCGTCAATACTTCCTGAACAACATCTTGAAAATCAAAATTTTCAATTGCCAGAACTACTTTACCGGACTCTATTTTTGATATGTCAAGGATGTCATTGATCAATTCGAGCAAATGAGAGGAACTGCCTTTGACCATTTCCAGTTGCTTTTTTTGTTCCGGATTCAGACGGCCGGCCATCTCCATCAGCAGCAGCCCGGTAAAGCCGATAATGGAATTGAGCGGTGTACGTAATTCGTGACTCATGGAAGCAAGGAACATGGACTTCATGCGATCCAGTTCCAGCAGGCGTTCATTGGCTGCTTCCAGTTTGGCGGTGCGGTCGGCGACCATCTCTTCCAGTCGTTCTTTGTGCTTTTGCAGTTCCTGTTCAATTTGTTTTCGTTCAGTGATATTGCGAATAATAACCAGGTCTGCCGGTCGGCCTTCGTATGTTATATACCCGGCGTTGACTTCGGCATCGACGATCTTGCCCTTGCTTGTTAAAAAACGGGTTTCATATATATGGTGCAAAGACTCCCCGGCTATCCGCCGGCCAAAGTAATCGCTGATTCTGGTTATTTCATCTTTATGCACAAATTTAGTAAATGGAACGCCAAGTAAGTCTTGTTCAGCGCATTCTGCCATTTCTACCAGGCTGGGATTCACATATTTAAATACGCCATCCTGTAAAATGATTATCCCGTCATTGGCGCGCTCCACCACATTTCGATGTTTTTCTTCGCTTTCCTGCAAAGCTATATTCACCCGATCTCTTTCCTGTTCGCGTTGTTGTATTTGGGTAAGCATATCGCCAATTCCATCCGCAAGCGCTCCTATCTCGTCATCACGCTCTTTAACCGGACGGAGTGAATAATCGCCGGTTTTTGAAATCTGCTTCATACTTGCAAGCAGTTTTAATATCGGGTTGGAAATGGTTTTTTGTGTAACCACTGCCAGAAGCAAGGCTGCGCCCATGCCGATGAAAAAAATGATCAGGGAATTGGTTTTACTTTTGGCAATTATTTGTTTGTACCCATGCAGGTTATAACGGATAGAAATAAAACCGAGCGTATCACCCTCATCTTTTATCGGTTTGGTAATGATCATATTATTACTATAGACAACGATAGAATCTGAAAACGGTCTTTCAGAATGGAAATTATCATCTCCTGGTTTATGATATTCTGCAAACACATTATTATCGGCATCATAAAGCCAGGAGTTCAGGACTTGTTCCTGAACCGCCAACGTAGCGAGGATTTTTCCGGCGGTTTGCCGGTCCAGAAAATGCAGGGCAGAAACACAGTTTGAACCAAGCAACTCCGTCATGGAATTTAATTCCCGTTTGGCCGAGTCCATGTAAAAACGAGAGTCACGTAAAATATGAAAGACACTGTAAAACAGCAACACTGTAAAAGTTGTTAGTAATTGAATCAAGATCAATTTGTTTTTAATGGAGAATGGTTTTCCACGTTTCATATTGTGCTCCTATTCAACAACACGGGCAGCAACCTTTAAAAGTTGGGAACTTGGTTTAAACTGTGCTTTTTTCATCGCCTGTAAATTGATCTCAAACTTGATGGTTTCGTCGATATTTATAAAGTTAATCATCACTCCATTTGACAATGCGTTGTCAACTTCACTTATCGTAAGAATATTTTTGCCATGTGTTTTTTCAATAATGTTTCCCAGATGTAATTTTTCAGTTGCAGAGATAAAAAGGATGTGACAATCAAAATCACGATCGGTGTTTTTAATATGTTTAATTTGTATTTGTTTATGCTCAACCTGTCGTTTTTGTGCAATTTCTTGTAACAGGGTAGTAATTTCGCTATCGCCAATGATCGCAATAGTGAACGTTGTCGAGTCCTGGCTGACCCAATTCATATATTTGGTGAAATTATAGATAAATGCCGCTTTGATGTTACTAGAGTAATCTGAATTCCGGGTTATGGCAGCATCAGAAATAGCAACGGCAAATGTTATAATTGAAAGAATTGCTCTGATTTTTAACTTCATGGTTTGAACCGATTTTTTTCTAGACCATTTTTTGCTAATAATGAATACTTGCCTGAATCATTATACTGCGCTGTGGTTGGCGATAGCGATCCGGGGGCAGGTTTGAGGGGTGATAGTATTTGGCGTCTAGCATGTTTTTACAAAAAAGATGAATATCCAGGTTGTCATTAACTGAACGGGAGAAAGTAGCATCAATAACCCAGGCTGCGTCTATCATGTCGCTGCCGGTTGTTTGAATGACGCGGGTGTTTTTTCTTTTTCCGTAATAATGCCCTTTAAAGACAAGAAGTGTTTTTTTAGTGATATTGTATTGCATACCGGCATTAAACTGGTGTTTGCTTATTTCTGGTATAAAATTGTCATTTTCATCAGTTGAACGGTTGAGTGAATAATTGAACCAGGTTTGCAACGGTTGTTTTTCATAATCCACAACGAATTCAAATCCATTGGTTTGCATTTCGCCAAAATTAATCCAACGCCAGGAGTTTAACAAATTTTCTCTGACAAGCTTGTTGGTAATAATATTTCTGAATATGGAAAAATCAATTCTCAAAGAATGGAACAAATTACAGGCAGAGTAGAATTCCAGGGCGCTGATTTCTTCCGGCTTGAGGTCTGGATTGCCCTTGCCATCGGTATAATCCCAGGCTTTAGGCGCCCGGAATGCTTCTGTGTAAAGTAATTTGCCGGTGTAATTCTTTTTATTAAACACCAGCCCCAGCCGTGGCGTTAAAACCTGGCCATAAATACTGCTGTTGTCGAAGCGGGCGCCGGCATAGAGTTGAAAGGATTGCAAGAGTTTATATTGATACTGGCTAAAGATGCTGAACAGGGCGTTATTATCCATTTGCGGTTTGGGCGGTTTTGGGGGCCGAATAGTCGGCCCTATGCTGAATGTGTTTGCATAGCTGTGCGCCAGATTTTCATATTCATAAACAATACCGGTTACTAACCGAGATTTTTCAGTTGGTGTGTAATTGAGCAGGCTTTCAAAACCGGCTAACTGGTTCGGCCGGTAGTAGCCAACTTGTAAAGTGTCTGTTACTATTAATACGGAATTATCCAGTACTGTGGCGTTACGATAGTATAACTGGGTCATAAGATGAATCTTGTTGTTCACCATAAAATTGTGTTTTAGCCAGGAATTGATAAAGCGGATATTCCAAAAGGTGTCTGTGTCCCGGTAATGCGTTCCTGTGGATTTGTTATAGGTTGCAGCAGAAGACTGTTTGTTTTGATAATTCAATCCCCAACTGATATGACGCCAGGTGAGCCGTGCATCCAGGGCATAATCATCTTCAAAGTTTTCCATATTATCGGACCAGTTGTAATCGCCGGCAGCGCCTTTGAGATCGGCTTTTTGTGTAGTTTTGTACATACCGGAAACCCGCCAGCCAAAATTTTTGTTATATGACCAGTTTCCATAGCTTGCACCTGTGTTGACAGTGTTAAATGTTCCATATAGCGCATATAAATCGAGACCTGTATGGTTTTTTGGGTTTTTGGTAATTATATTAACAATACCGGAAACGGCATTGGTGCCATACAAAGCAGAAGCCGGGCCATAGACGATTTCGATCCGCTCAACATTGTGCAGATTGTATTGAGCGCCGCCGTAAAATCCACCAGAGTTCAATTCATTAATTTGTATGCCGTCGACAAGGATCAGGATAAAGTTGTTTTGACTGGGGACCCCGCGCATAAAGACATAACTGTTATAACCGTTTGTATTACGAAATTGCATACCCGGAAGATCGGCGAGCGCTTCTTCAAGGGTTAAATATCCATTATTGGTTATTTGTTCTGCTGTTATCAGGCGAACTTTTGCAGGCACAGTTTCAATCTTTTGGGGAATTTTTGAGGCAGTTATTACCTGGATATTGGATAATTCTTCCAGGCTCATGTTTAATAATTCTTCCAGGGCTTTTTTTTGAGCATACAGCCCATTGATCTGGATTAAGAGCAGAAAAATACTTGTAAAGATTAAAAATGGGAAATATTTTTTCATCGCCTTGATCCTTATCACTTTTGTCCCTTTTTATAGATTACTTGAAACATACTCTGCATCGGTCAAGCTGCAATAACAGCTTGAATCATAACCCGGCGCTATAATATCGGGTTGTTTTTACAATCTGTTGTACTGTTTGATTCTGCATTTTTTGTAAAAGAAATACATTGCGTAACCATTACCGGTTTGATCAGAAGGCTTGGGGTTCATTGATGCTTTATGTGATATCCGTAAAATAATAAAGAACTTTATAAAATTGGAAAAAAATAATTTAGTTAAAATTAATAAACAAAATTTGTGCCATATTTCATATTATTTCAAGATTGCCGACGAATGAGAATTTTAATTATTGTGAATGGTCAGGCTTTTAGTTCAATATTACTTTTTAAAACGTAACAAAAATAAAAAGGTTTTGTTTTTTCAAGATTCGGGTTGTTTTAATAGAGTTTTTCAATAGACTTTTTGATTTTTTCCACGAATTGTATACTTTTTTAACATTGGTTTTTTACAATCAATTCCTCACTAAATCAGAAATTTGCATTATGAAATGTATTTTGGCATTACTTAAAGATCGTACACGAGGCTATGAAAAATTTTCAATTAAATGATACGGTTTTGAAAAAATACCAGAAAATTGGGAAAAAGATTAAGTGGATGGGTAAATAAGTGGTAACGCGGGCATGGAAATAAGACTTCCATGCCCGGTTGAAAGCAATAAATTACTGGAATAGCAAGGGTGCGAATTCATTTAAATACAACTGCCAATTGATCCAGGTATGGGCGCCGGTTGTTTCCTTGTAAATTGGGTTAAAACCATGTTTTTTAAACATTTCTACGGTGGCGCGGGTGGTTTCGACCAGAAAATCATCCTTGCCGGTAGCGAACCAGAACAATTTAACCCCATTAATTAACCCGGAATTACCCAGAGCTTGTTTGTTCTGTTCTTCCCAAGATTGACCGGGCGCGCCAAACGGATTATTACCGCCGGCAATGCCAAAAAGACCGGAACTGTAAACGCCGATCCAGGAAAACAGTTCCATGTGTGGAATTGCAATATTTAGGGTCTGCATGCCGCCCATGGATAATCCGGCAATAGCGCGGTGTTCACGATTTGTTAGTACACGATAGTGGGCTTCGGTATAAGGCAGAATATCTTGAATAAAATCGAGCAGAAATTCATCGACCGGGGGTCTGGATGAATCGCCTCTGGGCGCTCCCCAACGGAACTGACTCGTGTGTCCGGCCGGCATAACCACGATCATCGGTTTGGCTTTTTGCGCAGCGAGCAGGTTGTCGAGAATATATCCGGCACGGCCTACCGTTGACCACGAATCATCGCAATCTCCGGCGCCATGCAGTAAATAGAATACCGGGTATTTTTCACATCCTGCTTCATAGCCTGGGGGAGTGTAAACATGCATGCGGCGGAAACGGTTCAAGGATTTGGAAAAATATGTAACCTCCGCTACTGTGCCATGCGGGACTTTATTGGTGTCCATAAATTCAGCGCCTGGTATATGCAGCAGGCTCCACACATTGTTATTGGATTCGCTGGTGGCTGTATTACGCGGGTCGATTACCGACATGCCGTCGACATTGAAATTATAACGGTACGCGCCAGGGGCAACAGGGCCAAATTGCAAAGTCCATACACCGTCGGCATTTTTGGTCAGTTTATTGTTTTGCATTAAATCGGGTATGTCGGAACCGCCCAGCAGCACAGCTTGAGCTTGCGGCGCATAAATGCTAAATTGCACCTTGTTATCCGCTAACAGCCGTGGCGATATCAGTGTATCGTTGGGTGTTGTGCGAAAATTTTGGGCGCTGCCGGTGATCGCTATTAACAATAAAAGACCTGTCGCGAGCAGCATGGCGTTGCGAAACAGTGTTCTGCTAATCATTACATTTCCTCCAGTGAGTTAATTATGAATTTGAATAAATTTTTATCGGGTTAACGCTTTATACCATTTCACCACAACCAGGTATTATGCCGGGTTGGTTCATATTACCTGAACCTTGGCATACGAGTCAGTTGTTACCGTAATTTTACAAACAACAATCCAATCAAGAACATGGCAAATAGAAGCGTTTCCTGAATTTTATTCTGTTATGCAATATAAATACTGAAAGGCAGGTTTGCAATTAAAATTATTCGCCTGCCGGGTAAAGCAAGTTTATAAAAAATTTATACCTGAAACCTTTTATTAAAACAATTTTTTTACGGTGGTATTCGATTTTTTTAGAGTTGAAAAAAATATCTGGCGGCCTGGCGCTGGGTATTGTCAAGTTATTTGGTTCTACAAGTTTTTGTGTGGGTAATTTTACCGATTGAACCATTGTTAAAAGTATAAAAGGCTCAA
>CAYNSO010000018.1:0-49441 GCA_964399735.1 uncultured Cytophagia bacterium | reverse complement strand
AAGATTCCTCCTCGCTGTGCTCGTCGGAATGACAGAATTGACCTTTTCATCCCTTGACTATTTCTAAAATTTATTGTATATTTTTTATTTGCAATCTGTTAGCTTTATTTAATCTGGGATTGGATTATGATTGATGACTTGAAATATAACCTGCGCGACTATAAAAAGAGAACCGAAGGCTTGCGGAGGTTCCTTTGACATCGACATTAAACAAGGCGAAATAAACGCCCTGCAGGAAAAAACCCAGGTCCCAGGGTTTTGGAACGACAACGAAACCGCCCAACAGGTGATGCGCGAGATCAGCGAGCGCAAAAGTTGGGTGGATAGCTGGCAAAAGATCAACAAAAGCTGTACCGACCTGGAAGAATTAATTCTGCTGGCCGAAGATGAAAAAGACGCCGCCATGCTCACAGACCTGGAAAAGGACGCACAAAGCCTGGAAAAAGCCATCGAAGCGCTGGAATTCCGTAAAATGCTGGGTCAGCCCGAAGACGCCAAAAACGCCATCGTAACCATCCACCCCGGCGCCGGCGGCACGGAATCGCAGGACTGGGCGCAAATGTTGATGCGCATGTACACGCGCTGGTTCGAGCGCCAGAATTATAAATACGATATCCTCGATTTTCAGGCCGGCGATGAAGCCGGGGTGAAAAGCGTTTCCATCGAAGTGGTTGGCGAATACGCTTACGGCTATTTAAAAGCGGAAACCGGCGTACATCGCCTGGTGCGTATTTCGCCGTTCGACGCCAACAGTCGCCGGCACACCTCGTTTGCTTCGGTGTTTGTTTACCCGGAGGTGGACAATACCGCCGAGGTTGACGTGGACGAAAAAGACCTGCGCATCGATACCTATCGCGCCAGCGGCGCCGGCGGCCAGCACGTTAACAAAACCAGTTCCGCCATTCGCATTACTCACATTCCTAGCGGAATTGTGGTACAGTGCCAGAACGAGCGTTCTCAACATCGCAATAAAGATTCGGCCATGAAAATGCTGCTTTCCAAACTGTATCAAAAAAAGCTGGAAGAAGACAAGGAAAAAATGGCCAAACTGGAAAATAAAAAGCAGGATATTGGCTGGGGCAGCCAGATCCGCTCGTATGTGTTTCATCCCTATAATATGGTTAAAGACCATCGCACCGACCATGAAACCAGCAATACCGCGGCGGTGATGGATGGAGACATTGATGATTTTATTAACGCTTTTCTAATACAAAATAAAGGTGACGAGTAATTGCTTGATTTTGATGCAGGAGTTGAAAAGTGAGGCCGACAGTAGCAGAAATAGATTTGTCGGCTGTTTCTTTTAACATTAAAGAAATCAAAAAGCGGGTACAGCCCGCTAAAATTATGGCCGTGGTTAAAGCTAATGCTTATGGACATGGCGCTTTGGAGATTTGTAAACAGGCAATCCAAAGCGGGGTTGAGTATTTGGGTGTAGCTTGCGGAGAAGAAGGGGTTGCTATGCGCAAAGCCGGCGTCGATGCGCCGATCCTGGTGTTTAGCAGTTCCGGTCTCAATCGCACCGATCCGTACCTGGAGTATAACCTGGAAGCAACGGTGTTCGATGAAGCCGGATTGTATAACTTGACGCAATCAGCCAGGCGTTCGGGCAAAAAGGCGGTTGTGCACGTCAAGGTCGATACCGGCATGAACCGTATGGGTATTAACTGGCAACAAGCGCCAGAGTTTGTAGAAAAGGTTTACAATACCCCTGAAATTCAGGTACAGGGGTTGTATACACATTTTGCCAATTCTGATAGCCTGGATAAAAGTTTTGCTATTCTGCAACTGCAGCGCTTTAAACAGGTCATCGCCCGGCTGGAAGAAATGGGGATTCATGTTCCCCTTAAACATGCCGCCAACAGCGGCGCTATTCTCGATTTACCGGATACGTATTTCGACATCGTTCGACCGGGAATTTTACTCTATGGTTATTATCCTGCCGTAGATATGGTGAAAAGTATGAACCTTAAACCGGCGATGACGTTTAAAACCAGAGTGTTGTATATCAAAGAAATTGAACGCGGCGAAAGTGTTAGTTACGACCGCACTTTTATTGCCGACAAAAAGACCCTGGTGGCTTCGCTGCCGGTTGGCTATGGCGACGGCTATAACCGGCTGCTTTCCAATAACGGGCAGGTGCTTGTTGGCGGCAAGCGATACCCCATTATCGGGCGGGTGTGTATGGACCTGATCATGATAGATTTGCTGGACAATCGTGACATTAAAGTCGGCGATGAGGTAATACTGATGGGAACTCAGGGTGGAGAGACCATTTCGGCAGTTGAGCTTGCCGACAAGAGCATGACAGTCCCTTACGAAGTGCTATGCTATATTTCGGAGCGTGTGCAAAGAGTGTATATCAACAGGGACAATCAAGTTAACGGATTTCAATAATTATTAAATAAGCAATATATAACAATATACTACCGGAAGACTCTGGTGTGTGGAGAGAGACAATGAGTGAAGAACAATTACCCGATATAAACCAGTTAATGAAGGTGCGCCTGGAAAAACTGGCGCAGCTCAAAGAAAAGAACGTCAACCCGTTCACTTATAGCTACAAGCGCGAACACATGGCGCAGGATATCATTCAGCATTACGCCGATTACGAGAACCAGCAGGTTTCGTTAGCCGGTCGTATTATGTCGCTGCGGCGCATGGGCAAAGCCGCATTCGCCAATGTAATGGATAGCAGCGGGCGGATTCAGATCTATGTGCGGCTTGATGATGTTGGCGCGGAAGCGTATGATGTTTTTAAATTGCTGGATATTGGCGATATTATCGGCGTACAGGGCAAGGTTGTGAAAACTCATACCGGAGAGATCACAATACACGTATCTACCCTGGAATTATTGACCAAAAATTTGCGACCGCTGCCCATTGTCAAGGAAAAGGAAGAAGATGGCAAAATAACCACGTACGATGCTTTTGCCGATACCGAAGCGCGTTACCGGCAGCGTTATGTTGACCTGGTAGTGAACCGAAATGTTAGCGATGTGTTTGTTAAACGGGCGAAAATTATTTCCACTATGCGGCAGTACCTGGATGAAAAGGGTTTTCTGGAAGTAGAGACCCCGGTGTTGCAGCCCATCTATGGCGGCGCCACGGCGCGGCCGTTCACCACACATCACAATGCCTTAAACATGAAATTGTATATGCGCATAGCCGATGAATTGTATTTAAAGCGCCTTATTGTTGGCGGTTATGACGGGGTGTACGAGATCAGCAAGGATTTTCGTAACGAAGGGATCGACCGCACCCACAATCCCGAATTCACCATGATGGAACTGTATGTTGCCTATAAAGATTATTATTATATGATGGATCTGGTCGAGGAAATGGTAACGAGCATCGCCCAAAAAGCTCTGGGAACTTTGAAAATCACCTATCAGGGCCAGGAAATCGACCTGACGCCGCCCTGGCAGCGGATTACCCTGTTCGACGCAATCAAGCAGCATACCGGGCTTGATTTGTATGGTAAAGACACCAATGAACTAAAAGAGGTTGCCAAACGGCTGCATATTGAAATTGAAGATTTTTGGGGCAGCGGCAAAATCCTTGATGCTATTTTTGGTGAAAAAGTGGAAGAATTTCTGATTCAACCCACGTTTATTATCGATTACCCTGTAGAGCTATCGCCCCTGGCCAAACGGCACCGCAACGACCCCAAACTTGTAGAGCGTTTTGAGCCGTTTATTGCGGGACGTGAAATTGGTAATTCTTTTTCGGAATTGAACGACCCCATTGACCAGCGCGAGCGTTTTGAAAGTCAAATGGCTCTCAAGGATGCCGGCGATGATGAAGCGCAAATGCTGGATGAAGATTTTCTGCGTGCGCTGGAATATGGCATGCCCCCCACAGCCGGATTAGGGATGGGTGTGGATCGTTTAATTATGCTGCTTACCGATTCGCCATCAATTCGCGATGTTATCCTGTTCCCAACCATGAGACCGGAAATAAAATGATACCTTTTGAATTATTTGTAGCCCTGCGCTATTTAAAATCCAAGCGGCGGGTGGGCTTTATCTCCATTATTACTTTTATCTCTGTTGCCGGAGTTGCCATTGGTGTAGCGGCGTTGATCATTGTTCTATCGGTGATGAACGGATTCGAATCCGAAGTCCGGTCGCGGTTTATTGGTATTAATTCCCATGTCAAGGTACGAACATATCATCACAAGGGCATGGAGACCAAAGAAGCAGTGCAGGAACTGCTTAAAAATGTGCCGCATATCAAAGCCTCGTCTCCGTATATCGACAACCAGGGATTGATCCTTTCCAAAGAGCAGACTGCCGGTATTATCGTACGCGGAATAGAACCCGAAACCGCCGTACATGTTACCACCCTGCTGGATAATATCGTTTTTGGCGAACTGAACCTGGATATGGTTCATGCACCGGAGGAAGAAGTTGACGGCAAACCCTACCCCGGCATTGTGTTGGGGTTTAGCCTGGCCGACCGGCTGATGGTAACTATTGGCGACCGGGTGACCCTGGCCAGTTTCGTAGGCGTCCGAAATTTTATGGATGTGCCCAATATGAAGCCATTTCGTGTCGCCGGTTATTTTGAAAGCGGCCTGTTTGATATAGACGCCAATATGGCGTTTATCTCTATCGAGTCCGCACAAAAGCTGTTCCAGATGGGTGGTAAAATATCTGGAATTGAACTGGCGCTGGATGATTACACGCGCGCTGATGCAATTGCCGATACCATTCGCGCCAAACTGGGTTTCCCTTATACTGCGGAAACCTGGTTCGATCTGAATCAAACCCTGTTTACCTGGATGAAACTGGAGCGCTGGGCTGCGTTTATTGTATTGTGTTTGATTATTATGGTTGCCGCTTTCAATATTGTCAGCACCATGATCATGGTAACGATGGAAAAGACCAAAGACATTGGCATACTCAAATCAATGGGCGCCACCTCGTTCAACGTTCGTAAAATTTTTACTTATGAAGGCTTGTTTGTTGGCATTGCCGGAACGTTTTTGGGCTGTCTGATTGGCTATCTGTTGTGTTGGACGCAGTTAAAGTACAAGTTTTTTGCTTTACCAGGCGATGTATATATCATTGACTGGCTGCCGGTGTTGATGAAATGGCAAGATTTCATCATGATTTCCGTTGCCTCTGTTTTAATTACCTTTGTTGCCGCGGTGTATCCGGCCATTAAAGCGGCGAAATTGGATCCTGTGGAATCCATTCGCTATGAATAACCGCAAAAATCAGGATAAACAATTGATCGTATTAAAAACTGCAAATTTGAAAAAAAGTTACAGCATCGGCACTCCGGCGCAGGTTGATGTGCTCAAGGGAATCGACCTGGAAATCGCTGAAGGGGAAATCGTGGCGGTAATCGGGCCATCCGGGGTTGGCAAGAGTACATTGCTGCACGTCATTGGCGCGCTGGATAAACCTACTTCCGGAACAGTGGAAATAGACGGCATGGATATATACAAATGCAACGATCAAAAACTGGCGCAAATTCGCAACCAAACAATCGGTTTTGTCTACCAGGCGCACCATTTATTGCCGGAATTTACTGCCCTGGAAAATGTTATGATGCCGGGAATGATTGCGCGAAAAAACACGTCTTTTTTACAAAAAAGCGCAATGACCCTTTTAGAACACGTTGGCTTGCAACACCGGGCCAAACACCGACCTGCTGAACTGTCCGGTGGAGAATTGCAGCGTGTCGCTGTGGCACGGGCTTTATGTAATGAGCCTTGTTTGCTGCTGGCAGATGAGCCATCGGGAAACCTCGATCCGAAAACCGCATCCTCGTTGCACGACCTGCTATGGAATTTGAGCCACTCCCTGCACAAGACCTTGATCATAGTCACCCATAACATTGAACTTGCCAACCGCGCCGATCGTATAATTGATTTGCTGGATGGTAAAATTAATGATAAACAGAATTAAGCCAAGTTTGGCACAAAAATTGTTTTAATATTATAAACAAAAACCGGAATTTTTGAATTGGCAAGCAAACTTATAAATTATAACAATTTACTTGCGGCCCGGCATGGTATTTATTTTACTTTTGTCACTAAAATAAAACACTTGTATTACCAGGTGTCATTTTTTATATTATAATAATAGTAATCAGGACACAAGATAATTAAAAAGCGGAATCTTTGCACCAATGTTTGATGTTATCTTGATATAATAAGAACGGAAAGAAAAAACAAAAGTGGATACTAGAGAAAAATTACTTATTGCCTGCTTTACGGGAGTTGAATATGAAGAATAATTTTTCAAGTCGTGTACAAATGGTCATTCAATTTGCCCGAGATGAGGCATTACGACTTGGACATGATTATATAGGCACCGAACATTTATTATTAGGAATCATTCGCGAAGGAGAAGGGATTGCCATAGAAATATTAATGGCCCTGGGATGTGACCTGGAAGAGATCAAAAGCGCCATCGAAGACGCTGGCAGAGCTTCCGGTGATACTATGACCATAGGCAATATTCCTTTTACCAAGCGAGCTGAAAAAATATTAAAGAGCGCTTATATTGAAGCGGATCATCACAAGTCCGACATTATTGGCACGGAACATTTATTATTGGCGCTGGTTAAGGAAAAAGAAGGCCTGGCTGCGCAAATATTAAAAAGTTTTGGCGTTACTTTTGAAAATGCAACGGAGGAATTAGAAAGAGTTATGCAAGGAACTCCCAATCCCCAACCCGAGACCGAATCGCCGCAATCCAAGTCGCAAACCCCGGCGCTGGATCATTTCGGTCGAGATCTTACGGAACTGGCGCGAAAAAATGAGCTGGATCCAATAATAGGCCGGGAAAATGAAATTCAACGTGTAGCGCAAATATTAAGCCGCCGCAAAAAAAACAACCCTGTTCTAATTGGAGAACCGGGCGTTGGCAAAACGGCAATAGCTGAAGGACTGGCGCTGCGGATTGTAGAAAAAAAGGTACCGCGCATTTTACATAACAAGCGCGTGGTTACACTTGATCTTGGTTCTATTGTAGCCGGCACCAAATATCGCGGTCAATTTGAAGAACGCATGAAAGCGATCATGAATGAACTGGCAAAAACCAGGGAGATTATATTATTTATTGATGAGTTACACACCATTGTCGGCGCCGGCGGCGCATCCGGTTCACTGGATGCCTCCAATATGTTTAAACCCGCCTTGTCACGCGGCGAACTGCAATGTATTGGCGCAACCACGCTGGATGAATACCGGCAATTTATTGAAAAAGACGGCGCACTGGAACGACGCTTCCAAAAGGTTATGGTTGACCCGCCCAACATTGATGAAACCCTGGAAATTATGGAAGGTTTGAAAAGCCGTTACGAAGCGCATCATCATGTTCGCTACCCTGATGATGTGATACACGATATTGTCTTCCTGTCCGACCGGTATATTGCCGATCGATTCCAGCCTGACAAGTCCATAGATGTTATGGATGAAACAGGAGCACGGGTACATTTGGCGAATATTATTGTACCCAGAGAAATTACTGATATAGAAGATAAAATCAAAAAAGTACGCCAGGACAAGGAAATGGTTGTCCGTGCCCAGAATTTTGAAAAGGCGGCAATTTTGCGGGATCGTGAAAAATCCCTGCTTGAAGAACTGGAAAGAACCAAACAGCGCTGGAATGAAGAGCAGGATGGCAATTTTGCCAGTGTTACGCTTCAGGATGTTTCCGATGTGGTTTCCATGATGACCGGAATTCCGGTATCCCGGGTTGCACAATCAGAATCGGAAAAATTATTACGCATGCCGGAAGAATTACAAAAGCGAATTATTGGCCAGGAAAAAGTTATAGAAATAATCAGTAAAGCGATTCAGCGAACCCGGGCCGGTTTAAAAGACCCGAACAAACCCATCGGCTCCTTTGTTTTTTTAGGGCCAACCGGTGTTGGCAAAACCTATGTTGCCAAGGAAGTTGCCAAATATTTGTTTGAAACCGAAGATTCGCTGATCCGCATTGACATGTCTGAATTTATGGAAAAGTTTGCGGTTTCGCGGTTGACCGGCGCACCTCCGGGATATGTTGGTTTTGAAGAAGGCGGCCAGTTGACCGAACGAGTGCGGCGGCATCCCTATTCTGTGATCCTGTTCGATGAAATCGAAAAAGCCCATCCGGATGTGTTTAATATTTTATTACAAATTCTGGATGAAGGGCACCTGACTGATGGTTTGGGTCGGAAAATTGATTTTAAAAATACAGTACTCATTATGACCAGCAACATTGGCGCCCGCCAGGTAACCAAAGGCGGCGGTTATGGCTTTGCCAAGTCGGATGAAGGATCGAATTACGAAGCCATGAAAGACAAGATGCTTGAACAGGTCAAGCAGTTATTCAACCCGGAATTTATCAACCGGGTGGATGAACTGGTTGTTTTTAGACAGTTAACCCGGAATGATATGTTGCAAATTATTGATATTGTTATTGAAGAAATGTTGAAAAAAGTTGCTGCCCGTAATATCAATATAGAACTAACCAAAGGCGCAAAGGAATATATGGCGGAACGGGCTTTTGATCCAATATATGGCGCCCGGCCGTTGAAAAGGACCATACAAAAACTGGTTGAAGACCCGATTGCCGAAAAATTGCTCAAAGGCGATTTTTCCGACGGCAGTTTTATCCGGGTGAAAAAAAAGGGAGAAGGGCTCGAATTTATTGAAGTGACCAGGGAAGAAAAAGATCTTCAAGCCGACGAGTCCCCAAAAACTGAAATAATTGAACATTAATATAAAGGCCTGAATCGATAAACGGTTCAGGCCAAAATTAAAGCGGGTGGGTATTTTCACGGGGTGGCAGGGTTGATAAATAAAACAAGAATTGTTAATCTTTTAACAGTTCCCGATAAGTTGTAGCATGTTCGGGATCAATCACCAATAAAGTGCGCAGGGTTTCTTTATCCCTGGCGCGCCGGTAAATTTCAACCAGTTCAATATAATGAGCTTTGAGAAAGTTTTTAGCATATTCATTATCAGGATCATTGGCGAGAATTTTATCCAGCATTTTTATAGCAGTAGAAATATATTTACGGGCTTTATCATTATCGTTTTTGACAAATGAAATACCATAGTAATAATAATCAACCATTTCGCGAAACGGTATATGCCGGTCACTTAAAAAATAATTAACCAGATCAAGACGGCGATCCCAGCCTTCCTGGAAACGACCGAGACCAAATTTGCTTTGTTCTGCTATGTATTTGGCTTTTTCATAATAAATCGAGCCGGCGAGCGTTCCCCATTTATCATATTCGCCGCCGAGGATCATGTACAAGTAAAATTCAATCAGGCTGGTAAATGAATCCTGCATGTTTTCATTATATGATAATACATCGCCGCTTCGATAAGCAAAAGTCCATCTTTTATCATAAAATTGTTGATCATAGTTATTATAGATCAAAAATTCGGCGCTATATTTCTCTTCTGCACCCGAGCTTATATCCGAGAGGATTATTGTTATATCAACAAAAACATCGGTTTGCCATTGATTATCGTTACGATTGTTGCTGTTTATATAATGGGCTACTTTTTCAGCAAAATCGGCCAGCTTTTCCTTTTTTTCGATCGGCAGGGATTCCAGGGTTGTGGTCACCCTTGCCTCAATGCGCTGGCTAAAACCGGGTGAGGTAACGATGAAAACAGAAAACACAACCAGGCAGATCATCATAACCAGGCCGGGCTTGTTACATTTAAACATTTATGCCTCCGGGACAAATATAAGTAAAGTTATAATAGTAAATATCCGGTATTTTACGGTTTTTGTCAAGTGAATTGTTGTACAGGGTAAACGCATGAAGACAAAGAAACGTTCCATAATTATCCTTTTGCTGGTGGTTTACGGGGTTTCTTTTGCAGCTTTTGAAGATATGCCGTCCGGCGCCCGGCTGCATGGTTTTGCCGGGGCGGCCGCAGCTTTTTACAGCTATGAAAATTTGTATTATAATCCTGCCGGTATCTGGCGGGCATCCGGAATGCAAATTGGCGTTTTTACCGGCAAGTTGTTCGGATTGGATGAGCTGCGGCATAGCAGTGTAACCGGTGTTTTTCATACCAGGCAGGTCACTTTTGGCCTGGGGGCGCAAACGTTTGGTAATAACAGTTACCGGGAAAGTGTTGTGTGTGCGGGAATTTGCTATAAAATTGACCAGTCTGTTTATATCGGGGCCGCTACCCGATATACCTCTTTATCTATAACCGGTTACGGCCAGGCCGGCAGCCTGGTAATTGATGTGGGCGGCATTATAGCGCCCTCTGGCCTGTTTCAATGGGGTTGGGCAGTTCGCAATGCCGGCTATGCTGAAATTGGCAAATGCCGGGAAAAGCTGCCGCAAAGTATTCTCAGCGGGGTTCACATTTTGCCTGTTCGCTCGGTACAGTTGAATATGGATATCTACAAGGACGTTCGTTTCCCGACCGAGTATCGCGGCGGCGTGGAAATTCAAATTTTGCCCGGTTTTCTGGTACGTTCCGGAATCGCCACAGAGCCTTCCCGGTTTACTGCCGGTTTTGGTCTAAACTGGCGCCTTTTTTCTGTTGATTATGCCTTTAATACCCATCCGTATTTAAAAATAACTCATTTGTTTTCAATTGTGTTTACACCCGGCAAGTAGCAGAATGATGCAATTATTGCATAATAAAATATATTGGTTGTTGTTGATTTTTAACCTGTTTGCCATGCGGGTGACTGTAGCTCAGGAAGCGGATATTGAACGATTGTTTGAATACCCGATGGATGGCGATAACAACAATGAACTGCTCGATTATATACAAAATTTACAGCAGCAGCCACTGGATTTAAACCGGGTAACGCGGGAAGAACTTTTGTCCATTCCCTGGGTTACGCCGCAAGCCGCTCAGGCTATTTTGCAGTACCGTAAGGAGCGCCATCAGTTCACGGATAGTGATGAACTGGATATTATCGCAGAACTGGAACCGGTGACGACGCTGCTTAAAACATTCTTTGTTGTAAAACCAAAACCGCAAATACAAACAAGCTTCTTTGGGCGGCACCGGCTCGTTACCGGCTTGCAGAAAAGCCGGGGGTATAAAGAAAATATTTATACCGGCGCTCTGGCCAAAGTATATAACAAAGTGGGTGGTAAGGTTTTTGACCAATTTCAGTTTGCCCTGGTAACAGAAAAAGACCCGGGCGAAAAGAGTTATTATGATTTTAGCGGCGGCTATGGGGAATGGTTTATTCCGCAGCTGCGTGCCAGGCTTGTGGTGGGTAATTATTTTATCGAATCCGGGCAGGGACTGGTGCACCACGGCGCTTACCGGGTGAATAATGGCTATGAACCGGTTTTGGCGGCAACTCCTCCTGGCAGGGGAATTAAAGGCACAGCTTCTGTAGCTGAAAATTACGGCTATTGCGGCGGCGGCATGGTAATTTTAGTGGGAAAAGCAGAAATAGCCGCATTTTACAGCGTCAGGCCGCTTGACGCCAGGGTGGAAGCCGATACGATTGTGTCTTTTCCGGTTTCGGGCTATCATCGCTATGGCAGTGAAATGAGCAACCGGAATGCGGCGACAGAAAAGGCGGCCGGCAGCTACCTTAAATTGCCGATAACGCAACATATTTATTTGGGTGTGCAGGGACTTTACACCAGTCTAAACAAACCGTTTGTTATTGAGCGACCGGCAGTACGGCTGACCGGTGATACATACCGGGTGTATGGTGTGGATTATAAAATTTTCCGCCCCCACTGGCAAATTTTTGGCGAATGTGCGCAAAGCAATCATTCCGGCATCAATCATTTGCACGGTATTCTTTATCGTCAACCGGAATTTGAGTACCTGGCGCTGTGGCGCAAGTATCAGCCGGCCTTTTTAAACCGTCATGGCGGGGCTTTTGGCGAAAGCAGCGATATGGCAAATGAAACGGGAATTTACTGCGGCTGGAAATGGCGGGCAGCGCGCAAAACCACGCTGGCCTGTTATTACGATCAATACAAACGACCTTATTATGCCAATAGCGCTTTAAGCGCTTTGCGAGGCAAAGAGCTATTGGTTATTATTGAACACAAATTCAGCAGCCGCCTGGCGGGATTGCTACGCGGGCAATTGCGCAGCCGTGATGAAATGCACACAGTTGTTGATAGTTTTGGCAATTCTGCTAAAAAAATTGTCTCACAGACAAAATATTTGCTTCGCACTCAGATAGATTATCAACCCACACGCAGTCTGCATTTACGCAGCCGTTTTGAATATCACCAACTCGGCGGCAATGATTATGGGCTGGCTGCCAATCTGGATGACAGCAGCGCAGTTATGTTGTATCACGATATTCATTATCAAGCAAACAAACGTTTTTCTCTGCGGGCACGCTGGACGATGTTTGATTCGCCGTTATACGATACTGCGTTTTATCTGTACGAAACCGACTTGCCCGGAGTGATGCGTATGAAAATGCTCTATCGGCGTGGTTCACGCGGTTATTTGCTCTGCGGTTTAAAGCTGAACCAATCACTGCAAATGACCTTCAAGTACGAGTATACCCTTTATAATAATGTCAACTCTATCGGTTCCGGGTATGACCTGATCAACAGTAACCATGAAAAGCAAATATCCCTGCAATTTGACTGGCGTATGTAAAAAAAGCCTATTTTTTTTGTTAAAAATAATTATATTGCACAGTGTCGGCAATTGTGAATAATGTCCAACACTTGAATTTTAAAATACGTTTGTTCAACAATACAAGGAGCGAGCCATGACGCAAATAAAACATACCTGCGTGGAACGATTTTTAAAATATGTCACCTTTGACACCCAGTCTTCCGAAGAATCCACAACCTTTCCCAGTACCGAAAAGCAAAAAGACCTGGCCTTGTATCTGGTAGCTGAATTACAGGAAATGGGTTTGAGCGATGCGGCAATGGATGAATGGGGTTATGTGACCGCCACCCTGCCGGGTAATACCTCCCAACCGGTTCCGGCAATTGGTTTGATAGCGCATCTGGATACTTCACCGGATGTCTCCGGCAAGGATGTAAAAGCCAAGATCCACAAGAATTACCAGGGCGGCGATATTGTTATCAGCAGCGATCCACCAATTGTGCTTACGGTTGCCGAAAATCCGCATTTGGCAGAACAAATCGGTTCCGATATTATTACGTCGGACGGTTCGACCCTGCTGGGTGCGGACAACAAGGCCGGTATTGCCGAGATCGTTGACGCTATCTATCATCTGCTAAAGCGCCCTGAAATAAAACATGGTGATATTAAAATTGCGGTTATGCCGGATGAAGAGATTGGCCAGGGCAGTTCTCATTTTGATATTAAAAAGTTCGGCGCTGCTTATGCCTATACCATTGACGGTGAAACCGCCGGTGAAATAGAGGATGAGACTTTTTGCGCCGATGCCGTTACCCTCACTTTCAAGGGCATAAATGTGCATCCCGGGTATGGCAAGAATAAACTCGTTAACGCCGTCAAGGTTGGCGCCGCTTTTATCGACCGATTGCCCAAAGACTCTCTATCTCCGGAAACTACGGAAAAGCGTGAAGGTTATGTACATCCTCACCAGATCAGCGGCAACGTAGAACAGGTAGTAATAAAGATATTGATTCGCGATTTCACCGTACCCGGTCTAAAGGAAAAGGAAGCCTGGCTGCAAAAGCTGGCGGGCGAGGTGGTGGCCGCTTATCCCCGTTCGGCGTTCGAGTTCAAAGTGGATGAATATTACCGCAACATGAAATATAAACTGGATGAAGACCCCAAGGTAGTTGAATATGCCCTGGAAGCGGTAAAGCGGGCCGGGTTGACGCCGAAACGCAGCATTATTCGCGGCGGCACCGACGGTGCGCAGCTTTCTTACAAAGGCCTGCTGACCCCGAACGTATTCACCGGCGGCCACAATTTTCACGCCCGCACGGAATGGATTTCGGTGCAAGATATGCAAAGCGCAGTACGGGTAATCGTCAACCTGGCGCAGATTTGGGAAGAAAAGAGCCGGACAGCCTGACCGCTGATGAAAAAAATAACCCTTACCCACACGATTCTGGCCGGAATTATCCTTGGTATTGCCGGCGGCTGCTTGTTCGGACAAAGTATTCTGCCCATTGCCGAGCCGTTGGCCACCTTGTTTTTGCGATTGTTGCGCATGGTTGTTATGCCGTTGATCGTCACTTCGATCTTGTCGGGTGTATTGAGTATTGGCACCGCGCGTGGTCTCGGCTCGTTAGGGTTGAAAACAGCGCTTTATTATTTGACCACCAGTTTGCTGGCAATATTTGTTGGCCAAAGTCTGGTCAACATCTTTCGACCCGGTGTGGGCGCCAGGATTGGCCTGCAGGAAGAGATTTCTGAATTAACTGTCGCCGATCAAAGCATTCAAGATATTCTGTTCCGCATCATTCCTGAAAATCCGTTCCAGGCAATGGCCAATGGCGAAGTGCTGCCGATGATTTTTTTCTGTATTTTATTCGGGTTTTTTATTACGCGGCTGGAAGATGACTATCGTCTGCCGTTGACGCGCATTATTCAGGGCGCTTTTGAGGTGATGATGAAGATCACTCATGTGGTGTTGTGGCTGGCGCCGCTGGGGGTGTTTGGCATCAATGCCAAGCTGGTTGCCAACACCGGCTTTGGCGCGTTCAAATCACTGGGCGTATATTTCCTTGTTGTGCTGGCGGGTTTGTTCATCCATGCGCTGATTACCCTGCCGCTATTGTTAAAGATAATTGCAAGGGTTAATTTTTTAAAACATTACCGCAATATGCTGCCGGCTTTATTTACAGCTTTTTCCACCAGTTCTTCTATGGCAACGCTGCCGGTCAATCTGGAATGTACACACCAGGGTTCCGGGGTTTCGGAAAAGATCGCAAATTTTAGCCTGCCCATTGGCGCCACGGTAAATATGGACGGCACAGCGTTGTATGAGTGTGTGGCCGCTATTTTTATAGCACAGGTATACGGCATCGAGTTAAGTTTTGCGCAGCAGTTGATCGTTGTTTTAACTGCTCTGCTGGCCTCCATCGGCGCCGCCGGTATTCCTATGGCGGGCCTGGTGATGATGTCCATTATCCTGCGTGCGGTGAATCTGCCGCTGGAGGGCGTAGGCATTATCCTGGCGGTTGATCGCATTCTGGATATGTTTCGCACCACCGTCAATGTGCTAAGCGATTCCTGCGGCGCTGTGCTTGTCGCCCGTCTGGAAGGTGAAAAGCTGGAAAAGATCAGGTAAAGGAACAAACAAGAACTTTTGGATAGGATCAAAAATTAAAAATTCTTACAGAACAACGGGTTGCAACTACTTGTACAAGTAATACTGATAATATTATTATATGCGTCCTGGAAATTAGACCGGATAGAGCGGAATTGAATTTGAATAAATAAAGGAGTTTGCTATGTTTATCGTCCATGTTTTCGTGCATGTCAAGCCGGAGCACGTGGAGAGCTTTATCTGCGCCAGCCTGGAAAACGCCAAAAACAGCGTGCAGGAACCGGGTATTGCACGATTTGACGTCATCCAGCAATTGGATGACAAGACCCGCTTTGTGCTGGTTGAAGTGTATCGTACGCTTGACGATTCTGCGCGACACAAAGAGACCGCCCATTACCAAAAATGGCGCGCTACGGTGGAGAGCATGATGGCCGAACCGCGCAGCAGCATTAAATTTGATAATCTATATCCGGATGATAACGGCTGGTAATGATTAGCGAGGAAAATATGCAATTTGAATTTGTTACCGCCGGACGTATTATTTTTGGCTCCGGTAAAATTCAGGAAATTGGCGCCCTGGCCTTGCAACTGGGCAAGCGGGCGTTTATTCCCGCCGGCAAAAATTTACCGCAAGCGCAGCTGGTTTGCGATCTGCTGGCCAAACAGCATATCCGGGCCGAGATTTTCCCGGTCGAGTGCGAACCAAACACCGCTCTGATTCTGCAGGCTGTGCAGCGGGCGCGGCGCTTGCGAAGCAACCTGGTAATTGCCGTGGGCGGCGGCAGCGTTATTGATACCGGCAAGGTGGTCGCCGCCATGCTGACGAACAAGGGCGAACTGCTGGATTATCTGGAAGTAATTGGCAGGGGGGGCAAACTGGTAAAGCGGGCGGTTCCCTGTATAGCCATACCAACTACCGCCGGCACCGGCGCAGAAGTGACCCGCAATGCTGTTATTGCTTCGACCGAGCACAAAGTCAAGGTGAGCATCCGCAGCCCTTACCTGCTGCCACAAATTGCACTGGTAGACCCGGAGCTGACTGTCTCCATGCCCCCGGAAGTTACCGCCGGCACCGGACTGGATGCGTTGACACAGTTGCTGGAAGCGTTTGTCACCCACAAAGCCAATCCTTTTACCGATGGACTGTGCCGAGAGGGGCTTGAACGCGCGGCCCGGTCGCTGCGCCAGGCTTTTCATCATGGACAGGATCTGGCGGCGCGTGAGGATATGTGCATAGCCAGTCTGTTTAGCGGCATGGCGTTAGCCAATGCGGGACTTGGAGCGGTGCACGGTTTTGCCGGACCGCTGGGCGGGTTGTTTAATGCGCCACATGGCGTTATTTGTGCGAGACTGTTGCCGTTTGTGATGGAGGCTAATGTGCGGACGCTGTTCGCCAACCAACCGCGCTCGGTCAGTTTATCAAGATATGAACAGGTAGCACAAATTTTAACCGGCGATGCACAAGCCGGGGCTGCTGCCGGGGTGCAGTGGGTGAAACAGGTATGTGCAGAGTTGAATGTAGCGCCGTTGTCCTTTTACGGTATGCAAGAGAGCGATATTCCAACAGTAGTGGAAAAAGCGCAGCAGGCCAGCAGTATGAAGGGCAACCCTGTGGAACTGGATTCGGAAACCCTGGCGGAGATATTGCACAAGGCGTTGTAGGGCACGGGTATCCCGGCGAAAATAATTTTGGGTCAGGTAAATTCTGTAAAGGGCAAAAGCCCTCTGGTTTCAGAAGTAGAGACACGATGTAACCAGATTTATGCCCGAAACAGGAGCTATGTATTATCAACAGCTGGACTGACAAGTCGATAGCAGTGATCTGGAAAAGGCGTTGGAAAAATAATTGCGATAAAGTGATTTTTTTTATATATTGACAAAACTTTTCATGGCAGACAGCCAGATATAAAAGTGAGTCCATTTAAAAATAAAAGCAAGCTGTGAAGAATTAAATCCAAAGAGATTAAAACAATTCAAATAGTGGAAAGAAAATGTCCGAGCAATATACACACAAGCGGTTGACCGAAACCGTCAAATGCGCCGGCTGAGCTTCCAAACTTGCGCCAAATGAACTGGCCGCAGTTTTGGAAAAACTGCCTCCCATTACTGATGAACGGGTACTGGTCGGGCTGAATTCAGCCGACGACGCCGGTGTAATTCGTCTTGGTGACGACCTGGCGCTGGTGCAGACCGTTGATATTTTTACACCCATTGTTGATGATCCGTATATGTACGGACAAATATCCGCAGCGAATTCGCTGAGTGATGTTTATGCGATGGGCGGGAGGCCATTTTCTGCTCTGAATATTGTCGGGTTCCCCAAGGAAATTTTTCCATTCCAGGTTCTGGCTGAAATTCTGCAGGGTGGTGCGGACAAAGCCAGGGAAGCGGATACCGTCATTCTCGGCGGGCATACAATAACCGATAGCGAATTAAAATATGGATTGGCGGTTACCGGGTTAATTCACCCCGATAAAATTTTAACCAACAACAATGCCAGGCCCGGCGATGTATTGATCCTCACCAAACCAATAGGCACCGGCACTATAACTACAGCCCTCAAAGCCGGCAAAGCAAATGACCGGGTTATTGCTGCCGTGTCCAAACAAATGGCAAAATTGAATAAAACCGCCTCTGAAGTAAGCCTGCGGGTGGGTGTAAATGCTTGTACAGATATAACCGGCTTTGGGCTGCTGGGACACGCTCTGGAAATGGCAACCGGCAGTGGAGTCGGTTTTGAATTACAATTTGATAATATCCCTGTTATCCCCGAAGCCATTGAAACAACAAATGCCGGGTTTGTTCCGGGCGGCACAAAAGCAAATCACTTGTATACTGCTCCCAATATCGTCTGGCATTCGCGTCTTGATTTGCAATCTCAATATCTGCTTTGCGATCCGCAGACCTCGGGCGGACTGCTGTTTTCTGTTCCCGCAGCAAAAGCCGAATCTTTACTTGAGCAATTGATTGACGCAGGCGAAACAGCTGCAATCATTGGTTTTGTTACAGCGGAGCACAAAGGAAATATTCTTGTCAAGTAATATTTGTCCATTACTTTGCGAACTAGCCGCTGCATGTTAATTCAAGGCATTATCGAAAAAAAACCCCGATTATTAGCAATGGGAAAGAATAATAACTGGCGCTGTTTTGAATTATCCTTTTAGAAATTTATCATTCACATATTTGAAAATAGCCATAATATCATTTTTATAAGGGGTATCATCAAACAGTTTTGTAGCCATTAAAACTACTTTCCAGTCTTTTTCTGAAATACTTTCCAGATTAATTTTGCGCATATAATTCATAACACCGAGAATTTCCTGCTGACGTTGCTGCGGCATTTTTTCAATATCGTTTTTAATGTAATTAAGATAATTTTTGACAGTCAGGTCGAAAAATTTTTGATCAATAATCATAAACACACCTCCGGGCGGTTTTGTTTAACTAAACAACAAATCAATGTTTTCGCTGGTTAAATTTTTCAAAAAGCCGGTATCAGTAGTAATCAGATCGGAAACCAGTTTTTGTTTTCTTGCCTGTAATTCCAGCATTTTTTCTTCAACAGAATTCCTGGTAATTAGCCGGTATACAAACAGTTTTTTATTTTGACCGATACGATGCGCCCGGTCGGTAGCCTGAACTTCTACTGCCGGATTCCACCAGGGATCGTAATGGATAACATAGTCTGCCGCTGTAAGATTCAAGCCTGTTCCGCCTGCTTTAAGACTGATCAGGAAAATTTTAATTTCTTTATCGTTTTGGAATTGTTCAACAATTTCCTGACGGTGAATTGTATTGCCATCAAGATAAACATATTTAATTTTATTGTCATCCAGAAATTTTTGAACGAGTTTTAGCATACGTACAAATTGAGAAAAAATCAAAACCTTGTGATTTTCAGAAATAATTTCTTCCAGAGTTTCTTTTAATAATTCGAACTTGCCCGAATCTTCGGTAATGGTTTTATCAACCAGCGCCGGATGACAGGCAATTTGCCGTAATTTTACCAGTCCGGCCAGAACATTCATACGCGCCTTGTCCAGCCCTTCGGTTTCAATTTTATTCAGGATAACTGCCCGGTAATAGTTTTTCCACTGTTGATACAGGGCTTCCTGGGCGGGATTCATAACACAGAAGAGGGTCTGTTCATTTTTGGGGGGCAGTTCTCTGGCAACATGTTTTTTGGTGCGGCGCAGGATAAATGGATAGACCAGTTTTTTTAGTAATTCGGCCGTTTCCCGATCTTGCTTTTTTTCTATGGGGTTTGCAAAAGATTTTTTAAAATAATTCAGCGAACCCAGAAAGCCGGGATTGAGAAAAGAAAATTGTGACCATAATTCCAGAGTATTGTTTTCCACCGGTGTGCCGGTTAACACCAGCCGGTTTCGGGCTTTTAATATTCTTGCAGATTTAGCGGTTTGCGAAAGGGGGTTTTTAATTTTTTGCGATTCGTCCAGGATAACATAATAAAATTCAAAATCTTTAATAAAGGCAATGTCGCGCCGCATGATTCCATAGCTGGTGAGGATAATATCGTATTGATCAAAATCATCAACACCCTTGCTGCGCCAGTTGCCGGTATGAAGCAGAGTTTTTAACTGCGGGGTAAATTTTTGCACTTCTTTTTCCCAGTTAAAAACAACCGAGGTTGGGCAGACGATAAGGCTTGGCAAAGTATTGCCGGATTGTTTCTCTTTGAGCAGCAAAGTTAAGGTTTGCAAGGTTTTTCCCAGTCCCATATCGTCAGCAAGACAGCCGCCAAAGTTATATTCTTTTAAAAAGTGCAGCCAGTCATATCCTGCTATCTGGTATTCACGTAGCTCTCCCCGCATGTTTTGCGGCAAGCTGACGCGGGTAATGCCGTTAAAATTGCGCAGCCGGTGTAAATTGTCTTTAAATTCCTGGTCAAGGTCTTTGCTTGTTGCTTCCTCAAATAACATATCGATCAGGGTAACATGATATTTGGCAACTTTAATATGGTCTTCTTCTATTTCTGTAAAATTAAACAAATGTTTAAATTTTTTGAACCATTCTTCGGATAGCTGGGCGATGCTTTTGTCTTCCAGGCGGACAATTCTTTTATTCAGCCGTAATGATGACCGCAATTCCCGTAATGATAGTTTGATACCCTCAATATCAATATCCAGATTTAAATCAAACCAGTCAATTTTGGTTGAAACGGCAATTTTAACCGTAGGGTCTCCGGTGCGTATTTTATAACGGCCGGGTTTTTCGAGCCCTTTGATGATAAAGCCCTTTTCTTTCAGATCCGGCAAGTTGGCAAACAACCATTGTTGAGCGCGGTTATGACCAAGACGCAGAGTGTTGCGCGAAGTAACGCGTAAACCGGTAGCTATCAAGTCATTATAAATTTGATTTTCTGTTTGTATGTCCCTGTTTATCAGGGTTAATTCATTTTTATTTTTTTTATAAAGGTTATTTTTTTTATCATTGTAATCAATCGTATGCCCGTTATAGTTAAATTTTAAAAGCAGTTCAAGATATTCAGCGTTTTCTGAAAAGGAGAGAATTTTATTCTGAAAAGTTGCAGTTTTTGTCACGGGAAAAGAGTCCGGCAGGGGGATCGGCCAGAACGAATCGAGTTGTGAATAGAATTTTTCCAGGAATTCCGGAAATTTGTCTTTTGGTATTTGCAGTTTGATATTCTCTTTACTAAAAGGCAGCAGCAAACCGGCATGCTGAGGTTCAGTTAATTTGTACAACGTGTTTCCTTTGAGAACCCAAACCGGCTGATCGGTAAGAATAAAAAATTCGGTAGAGAAAAGCTCTTTTTCTCCATCACAAACAAACCAGGGAGTCAGAGAATAGCTGTCGTCCTTTTCGGTAAAGGAAAATTCAACATGGCATTCCCGTGAGCTAAAAGAGACCGGAAGCAAAGTGTTTTTGTCTTTGAGCAACACCGAGCTCTGTTTAAGCATATCTATCAGCGGGCCAACCCGGGCGCCATAGTTGATTTGTGATGTTGAAAAATTATTATGAAAGGCATAATGATAATATTTATAACTGTAAAAAGAGTGATGTTGCTCTTTTTTGTATAAATAAGAAATGATAATGGGATCATTTTCCGAGTATTGTAATTCATTGCTGTCGGGATTCAGATCGGTAATAGAAGTCATTCTCCCCAGCGAACCATCTTTTTTAATATAAGCTTTTTGCGGGGCCAGAGACCAGTAAACAAGGTCACAATTTATAACATAAATCAATTTCCATTGCCGGGCGCTATTCTGCCCCTGATAGACAGGAGAGTCGAGAGGTCCGAGAATTTTTCCAAAAAAATCTTTCCATTCAGGGATAATTTGTTTTTGACCCTTTTTGTCTGCGTACCACTCGTCTGCCGCCATGGCTGCGGCGATAATGTGTTCGCAGGTTTTCCAACTGCAGCAGGAACAGCTTGCGTAATAACTGTTCCCTGACATCTGCGCATGAACTTTGTAAATCATCCCGTCCTGAACCTGGGCGCTGAACCCCTTCTGATCTATTGACAGCAGGGTTACCCGATTTCGGTGATACAGGGACTCTCCTCGTTTATTGACCACGCTGGTGGATACCTGCAAATGTTTTTTATAAATGATCGCCATAATGAGACTTTTTTATATGAATTTCTATGATACAACAGGAAAAGTTAAAAAGCAAGGATTTATTGAAAAACCAGGTTTTTACCAATAAATATTTAACAATATCTGCCGGTTTTTGACGTACTGTTTCCCTGTGACAAGAGAACCGTTGGTTGTGTATGTAGATTGTCGTGTAAAAATAATAGCTTTCCCGGTACGGTTTATTTTGTCAGCACCATCTTTTTTATTTCTGTAAAACCGTTAGCCTTGATTTTATAAAAGTAAACCCCGGAAGCGACTTTACAGCCGGAATCATCACAGGCATCCCACTGAATTGAATATAAACCTGCCTGTTGAGAGCTATTTACCAACTCTTTGATCCTTTCTCCTCGGGCATTATAGATGGTAATTTTAACCCACCCCTCTTCCGGCACAGCATAATCTATGTTTGTATGAGGATTAAAAGGATTTGGATAATTCTGAGTAATAACAAAACGATCGGGTTTGCCGTTGCTTACGTATATATTTTTTATTTCCTGGCAAGTTACCTGACCGTCAGTCTGGACCGATTCCAGCTTATAATAGTGTACCTGCAGAGGTGCGGCGCTGGAATCCTGGTAGGTATATTCAGTAATTGAGGTTGAATTACCCTGACCTGGTATTATGGCAGGATTGATCTTGATAAAGTTTTTATTATTATCAGTGGATCTGTAAAGATTAAAGCCCAAAAGATCAGTTTCACTCTGTGTAATCCATTTTATCAAAACCTGGCCGTTTTCTTCGGAAAGGGTAAAGGCAGAGAGCTTGACCGGCAGAGAGAAATCGGAACTACCTGAGGATTGGTTCCCGAAAGCATCAACTGCGGTTACCAGAAAATGCAGTTGAATTTCCGGATCTTGCAATCGGGCGTCATAATAAAGAAAGACATTACCCGATGTGGCGCCTATAAAAAATTCTTCTAAAGGCTCAAGATAGGGGTTATCGTCGCAATAAATATAGTAATAAATTATATCTTCCGGGTTTCCTTCCATGTCAACTGTTACTGCATCCCAGGTAATATGTATATATCCATCGCTTGCAAAAGCAAAGGTAAAAGCCATGACGATGAAAAGAAAAACGATCAGGGAAAAAGATTTAAATGTCATACGAGTCCTGTATTTATAAAAATATCAAGAAATGTAAATGCAAAAATTACACCGAAAAACAAATTTAAATAAATAAAGAAATAAAAAAAACCAATTTATAACATATTGTTTATAAACTCTTTGCAACAAAGCAAAGCAGTGAATTTTCAATAATGATAATCAGAATAAAAGTAATTCGTAAAACTGTTTCAAATTGTAACAATAAAAATGTATGGAAAAATTTCTTGTTATTGGTTAGATTTATATATAATTTTAGAAAAAAAAGCAGAGGACTATGCGGTATATAAACTGGAAAATAGTTGTTGTTGCGGGAATCTTGTTATTAACCTGCGCCAAGCAAGGCTATCCGCCGGGGGGGCCGGTAGACAAGCGCCCGCCCTTTATTGTCAGCTCTGTGCCGGCAAAGGATTTTACAAACGTTTCTGTGGACACAAAAATAGAGCTGGTTTTTAGCGAAATTGTGAATCATGGTTCTTGCGAGGAAGCAATTTTTATTACCCCTTTTCCAGGTGAAAATATTAAATACAAGTGGAAAGGGAAAAAACTGAAAATAGAGTTTGCCGAACCGTTGGCTCACAACCGAACTTATATTATTACAATAGGCGCCGGCGCAAAAGATCGCAGAAATAATGCCATGAAAGCCTCGCATACATTAGCTTTTTCGACCGGCGCCGAGCTGGATATTGCCGCTGTAAAAGGAACAGTCTTTAGCGACAAACCGGCGCCGGGAACGCAAATTTGGGCGTACGATTTAAAAGAAACTCCGGATCCAAACCCGGCGGAACATTTTCCCCTGTATATTACCCAGGTAGGCAGCGAAGGAGATTACGAATTATCACACCTGGCTTGGGGTGATTATCGTTTGCTGGCAGTAAACGACCGTGATATGAATAGCCATTATGATGCCGAGTTTGATTTATTGGGAGTATCCTCCCGTGATTTGCACCTGTCGCTGGAGCAACCTGTTATCAGCAATGTTAATTTTAAAATAGTCTTGCGCGATACCACAGCGCCGGTCTTGCGCACGGCTACCGCTATTGATCAGCGCCATGTGGAACTGCGGTTTTCCGAACGGATGGCTCCGGATAGCTTGAGTAGCACAAAAAATTATCTGGTCGGCAGTAATCGAGACACTTTGGCAATTCTGGATGCTTTTTTACATGTCCAAAATCCTTTCCTGGTCTATTTAACAACGGAAGAACAGCTTGCCGACACGTTATATTATATAACGGTGCATTATGCTCAAGATCTCGTCGGTCATCCCCTGGCTGCCGATACTCTGCAGATTGCCTTCAAGGGCAGCGCTCGTCCGGATACCCTGGGCCCTGTTTTTACATCTATGACGCCGGCGGACAGCGCTAAAAATGTTATGACAAATACAACGCTGGACATGTATTTTTCAGAGGCATTGAATATAAAGTCAGTTGAAAATTTCTTTTCTCTGCAAGATACTGCCGGCAATAAAATTAAAGGTGCGTTTACCTGGCACACCGGGGCGCATTTTACGTTTATTCCGCATGAACCACTGGCGGGCGAAACCCTTTATTTGGCTAAATTTCCGGTTGACTCTGTAACCGATTATTTTGGCAACCAATACGCCGATACTCTGTTTGTTAAAGGCTTTACCACAGTTAACCCCGATACCCTCTCGGAACTGTCCGGTGCGGTAACCGATCAGGACAGCTCCGGGCACGGCGCTTTTTGTTTGCAAGCGACATCGAACCAAGGCAGCAATTATGATTTGTGGGTTGAAAAAGAGGGAGATTATTTATTTAAAGATATTTTGCCTGGAGTGTATAGAATACAATTATTTCGGGATGATGATGGTAACAACGCCTACAGTTATGGAGAAGCCTGGCCCTATAAACCGGCGGAAAGAATTTATATGTATCCCGATTCAATTAATGTGCGCTCGCGGTGGGCAAATGAAGGGAATGATTTGTTCTTTCCGCAATGATTTGATCATTCATCAAACAGTGAAACAATGCGTCCACCGGGATTCTTTGCCGAGTCGCCCTGAGTTTGTGGCGTTTGGTTGTCTTTTGCCGGCAGTGGCGCTTCTACGCGTTCAAGACGTATAGGTTCCTGTTGCATGGTAAAGGTGGCGCCGCGCACCTGGTCATCATCGAGCGTCCAGGTGATCAATTGTAGAGGCAGGGCCAATGGTAAAAATGTTAGTTGCCACCAGCCTTTTTTTCTGTCAGGACGAATTTCTTCAATTCTGGCAAAGATCGTTGGATTTTCATGAAAATAGATCAGGAGCACTTCTCCGGGTGCGAATTTTTTAGCATAAGGCGGCATTTTGATTCCCTTTATAGTTTGGGGGTGAGGAAGTATCTTTTTTCAAAAAAACAACTTGCAAATAACAAGTTTGTTTATAATATTATATGTTAGCCGGAGTGGAATGATATACCTTCTTGAAATGATCCAGAAGGTATTTTTTTGCAAACCGGAATTAAATAATATATTAAAAATTAGTCATCAATTCCAAATAAAAGTAATAATATGCAAACAAAAATTAAAGATATTATTATCGATGCCGAAGGTTTACAGCGCACTTTGACACGGCTGGCAATGGAGATTATAGAGAGAAACAAGGGTGTTGATAACCTCGTCGTTGTGGGTGTGCGAACACGAGGCGCAACGCTGGCTGAACGGTTGGTAAAAAAATTGAACGCGCTGGAAAATAAAGAGGTGCCCCTCGGCTTACTGGATATTACCTTGTATCGTGATGATTTTCGCAAGCGTTTGAAACAGCCGATTGTACAGGTAACAAGCATTCCCTTTCTGATCAATGATGTTAATGTAATTTTAGTTGATGATGTATTATATACCGGCAGAACATCCCGCGCCGCCCTGGATGCGCTTATGGATTTTGGCAGGCCTTCAGGCATTCAACTGGCAGTGCTGGTTGACCGTGGTCACCGTGAATTGCCAATCAGCGCCGATTACATCGGTAAAGAAATTACAACCTCGGTCGGTGAAGAAATTCAGGTTCGGTTAAAAGAAGTGGACGGCGAAGATTGTGTATATCTTGTTGAAGCGCCAAAGGAGGTGGAGTAATGTCGCTGTCTATCCAGCATTTACTTGGACTGGAAGGGGTGCCAAAAACAGATATTTCTTTAATTTTGGATACCGCTGTTACTTTTAAAGAGATATTAAGCCGGGAAATACCCAAAGTGCCTACGTTGCGTGGTAAAACAGTGGTAAATTTATTTTATGAACCCTCCACCCGCACCCGCATTTCTTTTGAATTAGCCGAAAAAAGGCTCTCTGCCGACACGGTTAACTTTTCCAGTTCTACCAGCTCTGCAAAAAAAGGGGAGACCTTGCGCGATACGATACGGAACATTGAAGCCATGAACATTGATATGGTTGTCGTGCGTCATGCAGCCGCGGGAGTGCCGCTGTTTTTAACCCGGTGTGTGAATGCAGCAATAATCAATGCCGGGGACGGTATGCACGAACATCCTACCCAGGCGTTATTGGATATGATGTCGTTGCGCGAAAAATTTGGTACTCTTGAAGGATTAAAGGTAGCGATTGTTGGCGATATTACTCATGGCCGGGTGGCAACCTCCAATATTTATGGTTTGTTGACAATGGGCGCACAGGTTATGGTCTGCGGGCCAAAAACTTTAATTCCCAGAGACATTGAAAAACTTGGCGTGCAGGTCTCTTTTAATATCAACGAAGCTATAGAATGGGCTGACGCCCTGAATGTGTTGCGTATTCAACTGGAACGGCAGGATGCCGGATTATTTCCATCGATTCGGGAATATCATGCAGAATTTGGTATTACCCTGGAGCGGCTGCAACACGCAAAAAAAGATATTACTATAATGCATCCGGGTCCCATTAACCGTGGCGTTGAACTGGACAGTGCAGTTGCGGATTCGGACTATTCCATAATTTTGCGACAGGTAACCAATGGTGTAGCCGTGCGAATGGCTGTATTGCTGCTGTTAAGCGGAGTGGAAGCATCAGTATAAAATAAGGGTATTTGTGTGATCGAAAAAGCAACGAATCTTTTACTCAGGGGCGGCAAAATTTTAAATTTGGCAACCGGCGATCAAATCCGGGTCGACCTGGCTGTTGTTAACGGGAAAATTGAAAAAATTGGCATTATCAACGGGTTCCAGGGAAACATCCTGGATATTACCGACAATCTGATTGTTCCGGGATTGATCGATATGCATGTTCATTTGCGCGAGCCGGGGAGGGAAGATCAGGAAACCATTACTACCGGCTGCGCCGCAGCAATGGCCGGGGGCTTTACGGAAATCTGTGCCATGCCCGATACCGAACCGGCCTGCGACAAGCAGGAAGTGGTTCGTTTTATAAAAAAACGGGCGGAGCAGGAATTGGTTAATGTGCACCCGATTGCCGCCTTGACAAAAAAGAGAGCCGGTGTCGAGTTGACTGAAATGGCCGAGTTACAACGCGCCGGTGCGGTTGCGTTCTCGGACGATGAGAATTCAGTGTTAAATTCGGCAGTAATGCGGCGCGCCCTGGAATATGCCGGTATGTATAACATGCCTGTCATTACCCATTGTGAAGATGTACATCTTGCCGCCAAAGGGCAAATCAATGAAAGTATTATTTCAACGCGTCTGGGCTTGACCCCTGTTCCCAATGCCGCCGAAGATGTGATGATAGCGCGGGATATTGCCCTTGCACAGCTTACCGGCGGGCGAATTCATATCGCTCAAATCAGCACAAAACGCGGTGTGGAAATGGTGAAACGCGCAAAACAGGAAGGGCTGCAAATTACCTGTGATGTGACCCCATACCATTTGTTTTTAACAGATGAAGCCATGATATCATACGATACAAATTTAAAAGTATATCCACCATTGCGCCAGGCAGTGGATCGGGATGCTTTGTTAGCGGGAATAAAAGACGGAACAATAGACGCCATCACTTCGGATCATTCTCCGTATAGCATAGAAGAAAAGGATGTTGAATTTGTAGAAGCGCCCTTTGGGATGATTGGACTGGAAACGATGCTGGCGTTAATTATTACCCATATCGTAAAAAAAGGGATAATCCCGCTTGAAAAAGCGATTGAACTATTGAGTATTGGCCCGCGAAAGATTTTGAATCTGGATGTGCCGGTTATTAAAGAAGGAGAGCCGGCAAATCTCACTATATTCAATTCGGAGAGCAGTTTTGTGGTTGATGCCGGCAAACAGTATTCCAAATCGCACAATACTCCTTTTACCGGTCAAACTCTGTATGGCCGGGCGCAGTGTGTTGTCAACCGGGAATTGTACTGGGAGAGAAAGGAAGAGAAAAAGTAAAATAAAGTCTATAGTATATACAAAATTCTTGCATGTTTATATTTTTTTTTATAAATTTATATTCTATGATAATATTAAAATGGGAGATTGTAACCTTGAAAACATATTCACCAATAGCCCAGGATATAGATCGGAAATGGTATCTAGTCGACGCCGACGGTCTTGTTTTGGGACGTCTAGCCAGCAAAATAGCGCAAGTGTTGCGCGGCAAACAAAAGCCAATATGGGCGCCGCATGCCGATGTTGGCGATTTTATAATTGTTGTCAATGCCGATAAAGTACGTATTTCGGGAAAAAAAGCAGGTCAAAAATTATACTGGAGATTTTCAGGATATCCAGGAGGTTTAAAATCATCTACGTATGATGTAGTTATGCAAACAAAGCCGGAAGAAATTATTCGGGAAGCTGTAAAAGGAATGTTGCCGCATAATCGTTTGGGCCGCAAGATGCTGAAAAAACTGAAAATTTATGCAGTAAACGAACATCCGCACACAGCTCAGACCCCGGAGCCGTTGCACATATAAGTAACTCTTTATCAAGCCAGGAATAAAGGAGAAAAGAATTGAAGGAAAATTATTACTACGCAACCGGACGACGTAAAAATGCTGTTGCGCGAGTATATTTAAAACCAGGTAGCGGAAAAATTCAAGTCAATAATAAAGAATTGTTTGACTATGTAAAACGCGATACCCTTAAAATGATTGTTGAACAGCCGTTGGTTGTAACAGACAACATTGATAAATATGATATTAGAGCCTTTGTTAAAGGCGGTGGTTTAACCGGACAGTCGGGCGCCATTTTGTTGGGAATAGCCCGAGCCCTGGTAAAATCGAACGAAGAACTGCGCCCCCTGTTGCGTCAAAATGGATTTTTGACCCGCGATCCCCGTATGGTCGAACGCAAGAAATATGGTCAAGCCGGCGCCAGAAAACGGTTCCAGTTCTCCAAACGTTAATCATTATTCATTTAAAATACTCACATTCTCCTTACAGGGGTGCCTTTTGGTTCTTTGCGGAGAATGGCGGATTAACCCCAAAACGAGGTAAAATATGTCCAAAGTAACAATTCAGGATTTATTGTTAGCCGGTTGTCATTTCGGCCATCTCACCCGCAGATGGAACCCGAAAATGAAAGAATACATTTTCATGGAACGGAATGGCATCCATATTATTGATCTTAATAAAACTCTGGTCCTCTTGCAAAAAGCCTGCCAGGCTATGACCGATGTTGTCCGCTCTGAAGGCGGCCCGGTGTTACTGGTTGGAACAAAAAAACAAGCCAAAGATATTATTAAAGTGGAAGCCGAAAGATGCGGCATGCCCTACGTTACCGAACGCTGGCTGGGTGGAACCCTGACCAATTTTATTACTATCAAAAAGAGTGTTAAACGGTTAAAAAACCAGGAAAAAAAGGCCACCGACGGTACTTATGACAAGCTGGCCAAAAAAGAAATTTTATCTATTGAGCGTGAAAAAGAAAAATTGAATCAGGTGCTGGGCGGTATTCGTGATATGAATCATTTACCCTCGGCAATTTTTCTTGTTGATGCCAAAAAAGAAATGATCGCTCTTCAGGAAGCAATTCGGCTGGGAATTCCCGTTTTTGCCCTTATGGACACAAATTCTGACCCGGATTTAATTGATTATCCGATTCCCTGTAATGATGATGCTTTCAAGGCAATCAATCTCGTAACTCATACAATCGTTGACGCGATTATTGAAGGCAAAGCCAACCAGATGGAAAGACAAGCGGCTGAAGAAGCGGAAGCGGAAGAAGAGCCGGTTATTTCTATTAAAATAGACGATGATGAAGATTAAGTAATCAACAGAATTAAGATGAGAAAACACTGCACCACAAATGCAGATCAAAATAGAGTAAGGAGATAAATATGGCCATTTCGGCTTCGGATGTAAAAACATTACGCGAAAAAACAGGCGCCGGTATGATGGACTGTAAAAAAGCCCTGGAAGAAGCGAATGGAAATATGGATGAGGCGATTGATTATCTGCGAAAAAAGGGCCTCCAGAAAGTTGAAAAAAAAGCCGGCAGAACAACTCAGGAAGGTATTATTCAACACTATATTCATCCTGGCAGCCGCCTGGGTGTGCTGGTAGAAATCAATTGTGAAACAGATTTTGTAGCCCGCACAGATGATTTTTTGAATTTTTGCAAAGATATTGCTATGCACATAGCCGCTGCAAAACCCCTGGTTGTCGATCGCGAACAAGTGTCCAAAGAACTTGTTGACAAGGAACTGGATATTTATCGCGCGCAGGCTCGTGAACAGGGCAAGCCAGAAAACATTATCGAAAAGATGATCACAGGAAAGCTGGACAAATTTTACCAGGAAAACTGTTTGCTTGAGCAGGCTTTTGTAAAAAATCCCGATATTACAATAAAGGATTTATTGCACCAGTTAATTGCAAAATTAGGTGAAAATATTGTCATAAAAAGGTTCATCCGCTTTCAGTTAGGTGAATAAATTTCAAGAGCAAAAGTCATTACTTTTGCTCTTTTTTTATCAGGTAAAAAATAGTAAGGAACGTTTGGAAAAAAAAGAAAAAACCGGCTCGAAACCTGTTTACAAACGCGTGTTGCTGAAACTAAGCGGCGAAGCATTAATGGGTGATTCGAAAAAACTGGGAATTGATCCGGAAACAGTTGACAAGATCAGCCGGGAAATAAGCGAAATTTTTAATATGGGCGTGCAGGTTGGTATTATCGTCGGCGGCGGTAATATTTTTCGCGGTTTGTCTGCCAGCGCCCGCGGCATGGATCGGGTGACTGCGGATTATATGGGAATGCTGGCTACTGTTATCAACTCGCTAGCCTTGCAAGATTACCTGGAAAGATATAACGTGCCGACACGGGTTATGACGGCCATTAAAATGGAAGAACTGGCTGAGCCGTTCATTCGCAGACGGGCAATTGCGCATCTGGAGAACAATAAGGTAGTTATTTTTGGCGCCGGCACCGGCAATCCTTATTTTACCACAGATACCGCTGCGGCGCTTCGTGCCATTGAAATAGAAGCCGACGCCATATTCAAAGGAACTCAGGTTGATGGCGTTTATGATAAAGATCCACAAATATACCCGGATGCGGTACGGTTTAACCAATTAACCTATATGCAGGTTGTGGAAAAACGTCTCAAAGTGATGGATACCACAGCAGTAACGCTGTGTATGGAAAATAATTTACCAATAATCGTATTTAAATTAAAAGAGCCGGAAAATTTAAAACAAATCATTTTAGGTAAAAATATTGGAACCAAAGTAATTGGTGAATGATATGATTGAAGAAACCAAAAATGACGCAAAAAAGCGTATGGATCAGTCTCTGGAAAGCTTAAAAGTAGAGTTTGCCAGGTTACGAACCGGCAAGGCGTCTCCGGCGTTGCTGGATTCAATATCAATAGAATATTATGGTAGTAAAATGCCGGTCAGGCAAGTTGCCAATGTCAGCGCCCCGGAACCACGTCTTATCGTGGTGCAGCCCTGGGATAAAAAAATGCTGGGCGAAATTGAAAAGGCAATTTTAAAATCCGATCTCGGTCTCAATCCAACGAATGATGGTATTGTTGTCCGTGTTCCAATTCCGCAATTGACTGAGGAACGCCGTGTTTCCCTGGTTAAACTTGCTAAAAAAGCAGGAGAGGACAGTAAAATTGCGGTCCGTAATATTCGCCGTGATGCGAATGAAAAACTGAAAAAATTGGAAAAAGATCATGTAATTTCTGAAGACAATATGCACAATGCCCAGGATGATATTCAAAAAATTACCGATGATTATATTAAAAAAATAGATGATCTGGTGAGCGCTAAAGAAAAAGATATTATGGAAATATAATTCCCCACGCTATAGGTCATATATCAAAACCGCTGATCTATACCGGGCAGCGGTTTTTTTATTGTTTCAATTCCGGCACACTACCCACAACACTTTTTGGAAAATGTAATGACAGCAATGTATGATAAATTTGCGCCTTTTTATGATCTTGAGTATAGCCATAAAGATGATGATCTCGATTTTTATCTATCTCTGGCGCAGCAATATGGCTCCCCGGTTCTGGAAATAGGCGCCGGCACCGGGCGTATTTCCATGTTACTGGCAGAAGAGGGCTTTCAGGTAGTTGGCATTGATAATTCACTGCCAATGTTGAAAAAAGCGGCTAAAAACATAACTGCATTATCCCGCGAGGATCAGAACAAAATACAGCTGGTGCAGGGTGATATGCGCAATTTTTCTCTGGATACGCGCTTTCCCTTGTGTATTGTGCCATTTCGTGCCTTTTTGCACAATCAAACGCAGGACGAGCAGTTGCAGACTTTGCATTGCATCCATGACCATTTACGCCCCGGCGGAATGTTGGCAATTGATATTTTTGTGCCGTTGCATCATGTCATTGCACAATCTGCCTGGAATGATGAAATAAGCGCAGATGAACTGGCAGACCCGGATTCCAAAGTTTCCATTACCTGCCACATAGATCATGACCCGGTCGTGCAATTACTGTCAATTACCAATACTTACCGGCAGGCGGGAATTAAAGATAAAATTTGTAAAATGAAGTATCGTTATGTTTTTCGTTATGAAATGGAATTATTATTAAAAACAGCCGGATTTGAAATTGTTCAGGTATTTAAAGATTTTGAAAAGGCGCTTTATAATTATTATAGTGGAACTGCTGTCTTTTTGGTGCGTAAAAAAGCATAAATTATTTTTAATTTTTAAAATCTCTAGTTATTATTCAAGCAAGTTCGGAAAGAAAAATGTTCAGATCTGAAAAAAACTTGAAAGAGCATAAGCAATGTTCTTGCCTTTCAGGAAAAAAGATATTTGTGTTTCAATTATTGTTTCTGTTAGCGGCGTTTTTTGCTTATGCAGCAGTATCGCTTTTAAATGAAAGTGAAGCCGAGGTTGCTGCTGTTCCTTTTGGCATGAAAATATTATATATGTTTTTCAATACTTTGCTTAAATATTTTATAAATTAATATAACTGATCATGCGTGTTACATGAAAAAAAATTAAAGCTGCAAAAGTTGTAAGCAATGTAAAGGAACCCAACAACACAAGCTGGAAACAATAACGTTTGAAATTAGACAAAGTTAAATTTATACACAACCCAACATCGGGCCTTATTCGCAGCCCGTTAATTGTTCGGAAACTAATTGAAAGTTCACTCAATAAAGCCCCGTTCGATTATGATTTTGAGGAAACTCAATATCGCGGGCATGCGCACAAGTTAGCCAAAGAAGCATCGCAAAAGGGTTATGACGCCGTGGTGGCAGTTGGAGGAGATGGCACTGTTAATGAAGTTGCCACCGCCCTGTTATATACCCAAACAGCTGCAGGAATCATTCCAATTGGCTCCGGTAACGGTTTGGCGCGTAACATGGATATACCGTTATCCATAAACCGGGCAACCCGGTTGTTGCTTAACGGCAAGGTAAAGATTATTGATGCCGGCAAGATAGAAGACCGGACATTTTTTATTGTTACCGGTATGGGTTTTGACGCCATAATCGGCAAAATATTTGATGAAGGAAATATCCGTGGGCCACTACCTTATTTCTATATTGGCTTTCGTGAATTTTTGTTTTACAAGCCGGAAGTGTTTATATTGAAATTTGATGGCAAGCAAATTGCTATACCGGCATTGCTGGTGACCATTGCCAATCAGCGGCAATGGGGTGTGGGCGCTATCATTGCTCCCGACGCCCTTCCGGATGACGGCTATCTCGACGTATGTATTTTACATCGGGTGAATTTACCATATGCTCTTTTTCATTTGCCGAAAATATTTACCGGCAAGATAGATAAAATCCGCAAGTATGAACGGTACCGCGTCAAGTCTGTGCAAATTATCCGCGAAAAACCAGGGCCGTTTCATTATGATGGCGAGCCGGTGGATGCCGGAACACAGTTGAATGTTTCCATTCAACCTCAGGCTCTCCGATTAATTGTTCCACAATAATAAAAATGGAACCTGGCTGCTTGATATTTTGTTGTATTGGTAGATATTCTCCGTTTATTGATGGAGTTAGATATGAAGTTTTTGAAAAGTATTTTGGTTGGTTTTTTTGTGTTTATTCTTTCTGTTGCCATTTTCTTTTTGCTTGTTAAAGATCAGCAGGTCAAGGATAATATTCTCAGCTCTTCTTTACAAATGTTTGGCAATGATCTGCTGGCTATGGTGCCAGAAGGAGAACAAAAAGAAGTATTGAGACAAAAGATAGATGATTTTATGCTCAGGGCAGATAAAAATCAGGTAGCCCCCGAAGAGATAGAACAAGTTGCCGCAGATATTTTGAATTTGACTGTACAGGACACCTTGGTACCTCCTGAAGAGGTAATACAAATTTTTGAGCTGGAAGAAAAGTCCAGGAGCAGCGCTGCCACAGGGCGTCCGAAATTTCCGGCGCCGCCGTCTTTTAAAAGAGTTTTTAAAAGTGATAAATTTAACTGGAGATCTCCACGTCATTATGATTGGGATGAAAAGAAGAAAAGCGCCCTTGCCGATCAGTTACAAGAGATGAAGGATTTGCATTGGGAAATGCAAAATCTCTGGCAAAAGGACTCTACATTAAAGCATTTGCGTCGGCAGGTAGTATTTCAGGCCGATAGCGGAATTACTGTTTCGCTGGATGTTGACTTGAAAAAAAGGCTCGATTTTAAAAGTGACCAGGATTTACAAAAGCAAATTGAAAACCTGGAAAATCAGCAGCGGCTATTTTGGCGCAGAATGCTTCCTCCTCCTCCGCCGCCTGGTGAAGATCCTGTAAAAAGTTTGAATTTTTCTTTGCAGCAAATTCCCCAGTTAAACCAGCAATTAAAAGATGTGGAAAGAATATTGATTTTATCGGGCGTTCTGGATTCATCTCATAATTTTATTCCGCATGATGTATTGCCCGATTCTTTTTTAAAAGCTTTGGAAAAAGAGTTGGAAAAGTTTAAAGAAAATGAATTGGCTCACGAAAAATGGCATGAAGAGAATAGAGAGCAGGAAATACCTCAATAAGAACATTATAAATTTTTAGCCAGAACCAGCGTTGCATAGACTTGATCGAGCCACTCGTTACGGGAATTCCGTGCTTCAAGAAAAACAATATAAATACCGATCCGGCAGCATATTCCTTCATCATCACGGCCATCCCAAAAAACCGTTCCATTTGCAGCCGTTGGTTGATTGTTTTGCAAAAACCGCACCTGTCGTCCTTTTATATCAAATATACGTATATTGATCGTAGCTGTGAGTTCCGGCAAATTGTAGTGAATGGCCGTCTGGTCGTCTATGCCGTCATTATCAGGCGAAAACGGATCTGGAAAAATGCTCAGCCGCGTTGCCGCAGCAAGTTCTTTACTAAAAACACTGTTGACCATGCCTGCGGTGTGACCGTCTGCCGACAGGCAATAATTCCAGTTGTTTTTATAGTGTGACGGATTTTGGGGATTGATTCGCTCCAGAGAAACGCCCTTTTTTTTCTCGGAACCGGCTATCCATGCTGCCTGTTCAGTGATCGAACCAGCGCCATCGTAAACGAACAGGCTATCCGCATCATTCCCCAGAGCGGGGAATTTATTACAAACCACAACCGCCGCCTCGGACAAAAGTATGCTAAAAATAGCCGAGTCTTTTGCTATGACAATAAAGTTTTGGGGATAAACAATAAGCAGGGAATCGGTAACTGTTACCGGTTTGGATGAACTGTTGCTTATTTGCCAGTTTTTTACGGTTACCGGAGAAAAGCCGGGATTGTATAATTCGACCCATTCCTTCATGCCCGAAAGGGGAGCGAACATAATTTCATTGATCACCAGCGCCTGTTGGGGATAGCCGCACAGCAGTTCTCCGGCATAATAATTATTGGTCAGTTCCTGATCCTGTTCCTGCTCAACCCGGATGGACAGCGAATCGACCCCGGAAGGGATGTTGTATAAAACCGAATGTATGGTCAATGATTGAAATGGCTGCAAAGAGGGTATTTTTACGCTGTCACAAACCGTCGGCAAACCTGGATCGATCATCGATTTCAGGGTAAAGAGGATGTTGATATTTTGTAATTGCATTGTTCCGGCATTATCTATAATAACAGATATAGTAATCGGTTCCCCGCAAGCGGGTTTTGCAGGGGAAATTTGTAAAGACTCCAGGTTGAGCGCAGCATCGTATTCTTTTGGGGCAATAGAGTTTCTGGCGCCTGGCGTGCCGTTGACTGCCAGGGAATGGCCCCAGTTACTCACATCATCATTGCCGGTAATGAGTCTTTTTTCATCAGAAATGCCGTCCTCGGTGGGCATACTGTATTGGTAAAAGGCGGCAATGCTGCTGTCCGGTTTGTACAGGGTAATTGTTTCGCTGCGGTCATTGGCAAGGCCGTTAGCGCCGAATTGAGATGAATTGATTGTAACAACCAGGGCAGAGGCAGGAATCGTTTTATCATATATCCCGTTCCCGGTAAAATAATTGGGTACTAGAATTAAACCGTACTGTTTCGGCGCCAGCGACAGCCCCTGTTTATGGGCAATAATTACGCTGCATTTGTCACCGTCACCGATCATCCAGCCGTCAAGATCAATTGCATCGTTGGCGGAATTGAAAATTTCAATGAATTCGTTATATCTTTCGTTACCGGTTGGATTAAACATGATCTCGCTGAGCACAATTTGTGAATAAACAATTGCAGAACAGCTCAGAAAAGCCAGAACAAAAAGCGCCGGTTTGTTCATACATTCCCCTTTTTATATTTTCAGGTAGATTTTTTTAATAAATCCAGTAAATTGTGATTCTCTAAAGAGGTTTTTATTGCATTATCCATTTGTTCCCGGATTCCCTCGGCCATTGCGCTGATTTCATGCTGTCCGGTTTCCTGAACAGTATTAAGGCCAAAAGTACCGGTTTTTTCATAGATTTCATAGACAGTAATTTTTTCCAGGCTTTTCGCCGGAACATAGCCTGCAGGTTCGCTGTCAATAATATACAAGAGGCCCTGATCGACCAGCATATTCAGAATATCGAGTAGTAAGGGCTGCGGCATGTTAAACGCCTCGATCATTTCAGAGATTACCGGCGCCTTTTCTCCCTTGTAAAACCGTTCCCCGCAGAACAACATGATTTTAAGTGCGGTAATGTCTTTTACCGAATGGCTGTAATTGGTATCGCGCAGTTCCCAGGAAATTTTGTCGCTGTTTTGATGTACGTAGGAAAATTCCACTCCCAACAGCATAATAGCCCAGCTTATAAATATCCATAATAAAAAAAGCGGCAAGGTGGCAAAGCCGGCATAGATGGCTGTTTTTGCGCCGTATTGGTAAGAACTGACTATAAAATGAGCAAAGAAATAATTGGACATAACCCATAAAATAGCCGAAAGCGCTGAACCCCATAATGCCGAACGGAATTTTACTTTGGTATTTGGCACATAGATCAATATAAAACAAATAAAAATCCAGGTAAATAAAAAAGGCACGGTTTTATTATACAGGAATGGAATGCCGGGTATTTTACTTATGGCTTGAACAAAAACCATGCTTTGCATTGAAGCAGAGACGCCCATAAAAACAAATACCAACAGCGGCCCGACAATTAAAACGCTTACATAATCGGTAAAGCGGCGGTGGATGCTGCGGGTTTTACGGATTTTCCAAACATCGTTAAAAGCGCGTTCAATATTGTTGACGATGGATAATACGGAAAGAAAAAGCAATAAAAAGCCGACTGAACCAAGGGCGCCAACTTTGACATTGTCGACAAAACTGATAATGGTTGGCACAATAGATTGAACTGCTTGTTGACCCAGGGGCTCCATCAGGGTCACCAACGCCGGTTCCAGCTTGTTATGATAGCCAAAACCCTTGAGCAACGAGAACATAACCGCCAGCAGGGGAACAATGGATAACAGAGTAGCGTAAACCAGCGCCGAAGCGCGAATAAGCAGGCGGTCGCTGAAAAACCCCCGAATTACCAGGTATATTAAAAGCAGTTGTTTGTAAAATAAAGCCCGGGCGCGCGATACTTTGCTAAAATCCAACGCCCAAAGATCATGCGTTATAAATTCTTGCAGGGATTTGATAAAAGAAATAATATCCTTGATCCATGATTTCATAATAAATCACAAACTGGATGATAATTCAATTGCATTTAACAAACGTTATTCTAAATTATAATAATAGATTAAGGAAAAAGCAAGTAAAAGATTAAGGGCAATGATGAAAAAAAACAAACTGGGGTGGACCGAATTTCATTTTAGCGCCATTGGTTTGGGTACCTGGGTTATGGGCGGCGAGGACTGGAAGTTTGGCTGGGGCCCGCAGGATGACCAGGTTTCCATTGCTACTATCCACAGGGCGCTGGATCTGGGCATTAACTGGATCGATACAGCCGCGGTGTATGGACTGGGCCACAGCGAAATTTTAGTTGGCAAGGCATTAAAGGGTATGCAAGACAAGCCTTATATTGCCACCAAATGCGCCCGCGTTTGGAACAAAAACAAAGAAATTGATTATAATTTGAAACGTGATAATATTATTAAAGAATGCGAAGACAGCCTGAGGCGCCTGCAAATAGAGCGAATTGACCTGTACCAGCTGCATTGGCCCATGCCGGATGAAGATATTGAAGAAGGCTGGAGCGCCATTGCCGAACTGGTGGCCGAAGGCAAAGTCCATTATGGCGGGGTGTGTAATTTTAACGCTGCGCAGCTAACACGGATTGAAGAAATTCACCCTGTGGCGTCGTTGCAGCCGCCATTTAGTATGCTGGCACGCGGCATTGAAAAGGAAACCCTGCCCTGGTGCAAGCGTCACAATATTGGAGTAATCGGTTACAGCCCCATGTTCAAGGGCTTGCTGACCGGTGCATTTACCCGCGAGCGGGTGGCGAATTTGCCGGAAACAGATCATCGCTCTCGCGATCCGCATTTTCACGAACCCGAACTGAGCGTCAATTTACGGCTGGTGGAAGGATTGACCGCTATTGCCGCCCGTAACGGCAAAACCACCCAGGAATTGGCAATTGCCTGGACCCTGCGCCGCCCGGAAGTGACTGCAGCAATTGTCGGCGCCCGCAAGCCCGAACAACTTGATGATTTTACCGGCGCCGCGGATTGGGTTTTGTCGCCGGATGATATAGATGCTGTTGAAAAATTGTTGGCAGAACGAGAAGCGGCGTTAAAACTATTGTAATCAGCCAGCCAGCAGGATGGGGTCATATCAGTATTTTGCCGGATATGAACTTGACGCATTGTATCACGGAACAAAAAAATCATGGTAATACAAATACCCCATCATTCAGGCTGGACGATGGGGTAGCTGTTATATTTGTATCGTGGATTAATTCCATACCGGTTAATATTATGGATCATATAATGATTATAAACGACCCCATCCTGCACGCTGATTTATAAAAATAGTAAAGCCCGTTATTCTGAAAATAACGGGCTTTATTACAACCTAGAGTATTATAATCGTCCCTTTAAACCGACGGTATAGGTACGCATGGGCATTAAATCGGTTTCACGCGGAGCGTAATTATACTGGAACAGATTGATAACGCCAAGCTGTATGGTGAACGAGCCCCAATCATAATCCAGCCGCATATCGACAAATTTCATAGGGACGCGGTCATTGATGGGGTAAATTTTTACTACATCGATTTCACTGGCGTAACGATAATCTATTTGCAGAGTTGTGTTTTTTGCCTTGAGCGAGGTTTTGATTGTTGACAGTATATTTGGTCTGTAGGTCAACGGTTCATGGTATTTCAAATCTTCGTGATCCATCCAGGTGAGACTGGCCTGAATGCCGGGCGTCCAGTCGATGCCGAACAGGAATACCGGGTAGCTGAAATTGGTCGTTGCCTCGATGCCCTGAATGCGGGCGCGGGGAATATTACGGAACTGAATCTGGCCGCGGATCAGGTCTAAATGCGCTTCGATCAGTTCCCAATAGTCGTTGCGGAAGAAAGATATGTCAACATTCCAGTCCTGGTTTATATATTGTCGCACCCCCAGATCATACGCCCAGGAACTTTCCGATTTCAGATCCGGGTTGGCTTGAACTTTAAAGTTCATGATCGACAGTTCAAGAAAGCGTTCAATGATCGTCGCCGCCCGAAAGCCGCTGCCTACTGATCCGCGCAGACTTGTGGTTGGCCATGGCTGCCAGTTAATGCCAAAACGGGGGCTGAACAGGTCTTCTTTTTCGCCTTTAACCAGTTTATAGCGGTCATACCTGAAACCGGTGGTAAACCGCAGGTTTTCGCGGGCTTTCCATTCGTCCTGAATATAAGGGCCAAGGAAATAGCCTTCGTGTTCGCCAAAGTATTTGGTGCTGCCTTTATCGGACTGATATTGTGTGCCAATTGTAACAACATGGCCGGGATAGGGAATCCAGTCCGCTTGTAATTCACCACCCTGACCATACGCCGGGTTAAAATCGGCATCGCGGCCAAACTGGTTGCCCAGCAGCGAGCGGTTCAGCGAAGCGCGGGCATTGATGGCCAAGCGCGCCGACAGTGGCACGACAATTTTGGTATAAACACTGATCTGATTCACTTTGCCGCGATTGGACAGGTTGGTAACATCCACCTGGTAAGGATCGTTTTGTCCTTTCCATTGCAGGAAAAAACCCTTGTTGATATTACTATAAGCGGTATAAGCCATTATTTTGATGCCGTTATTAAAGCGGTAATCAACCTTGCCGGTGAGATTGTATTTTTTAAAATCACCCAGTTCGGTATGACCGGTGGAAAAGAAGCGGCTGCCGGAAACCCGAAAGCCCATATTGCCAAGGCGTTTACTATAACTCATGTCTTCGCGGGTGTAATGCAGCCGGTCGGGATCGGTCCATTCCCATTCACTGTAATAGGGTTTATCGTATTTCGCTGCGGAATAGGCAAACAGCAATTCCCCTTCCGGCGACGGGTCTTTGGTGATGATATTGACGACGCCGCCGAGGGCGGAAGAGCCCCACAGGGTTGATCCTGCGCCTTTTAACACTTCAATTTGCTCAATATCCAGCGGCGGCAGCATATCCCAGTTAAATGCGCCGGTATCGCTGGCGTATACCGGCACGCCATCGAGCAGTAACAAGGTTTTATTACCGGCGCCAAAGGTAAAGCCGGTTGAACCGCGGATGTTGATCTGATCGCCAATAAAGTTTACGCCTGGTGCGGTTTCCAGGGCTTCGATAATGCTGGTGGGGTTGCGGCGTTCAATTTCTTTAGAGGTAACAACAGACATGGAGACACTGGTTTGATCGAGGCGCTGTTCCATTTTACCGGCCAAAACAACAATGGGGTCGTATTCAAGTACAGTGTCTTCCAAAATAAAATTGACGGTACTTTCCCGATCTGGCTGTACTTTAACATCGGGGATGGTAATGGTACGGTAGCCGATCATAGAAGCCCGCACGGTAAAAACGCCGGGGGGCATGTTTTGAATAACAAATTGTCCCCTGGCATCGGTACTGGCGCCGCGCAGCGTTCCCTGGACGATAACATTCACAGCTTGCAGGGGCTCTTTGGTTTTAGCGTCTATAATGGAACCCTTGATAACGCCGGTAATTGCGGCAACAGCAGACCCGGCATTGGCAAGGATAATAAGGAAAAGGCAACAAGTGACAAGTTTTTTTACAAGCGTCATAATTCACCTTTCAACAGGATGAAATGCTATTATTTAATATTGTTCCAGTCGGCCAGGATATCGATCCCTGTAGCCGTCTTGCCGGATTTAAGTTTAATTTCCCCCGGTATGCCCGGTTTTTTAGGATCTTGATAAAAGCCCAGAGTCTGAAAATCATCCAGTCCACCAGTTTCCGAAAGCCAAAAAACTACCAGGTAAACGATCCGGTTAGAGCTTTTAATCGGCAATTTGTAATGGTAAGGATTTTCGCCGATGGAAAAGTCCATGGATTCCAGTAAAGCCAGGTAATCTATTTTGGCGGTCGGGATTCTGCTATGATATGCAGCAATGGCAACGGCATAGGTATCTTTCGGGAAGGGGCCGTTAAAGGTTATCGTCCCTTCGATAAAGGCGTCCCGGTTCATTTGCCGCAAATCCACCCACATGTCCGTGCTATGCACCGGTTCTTCTTTGGTAATATCAAACTGGTACACATATTGTGTGTCGATTCGGGCAACCGATTTCAGGTTATAAGCATCGGCCAGGTTGGAAATGGTTTTTTTATTGTACCACCACAGGCCGATCGCTTCATAATGACCATAAGGCAGGTTCATGGTAGTATAAATCGTATCCTGGCCGAGCGGCAAGCTGTTGGGACTCATAAACATTTCATTGATGGCATGCGGCGGAAATTTGGGCGCTACAAATAAATACACGCCCTGGGTGTCTTCCGGTATTTGTTTGCTGTAAAACTTTAATTGCAATTCCAAAGCGCCGGGCAACGGCGCAATGCCATGGTCATCGTTGCTGCAGGAAAGCAGAAACAGGATTGGTAACAAGCAAAGGAACACATGTCGTAACCCGGCAGAGTTATTAACTTGCGGGTGTGTAAAAATTCGCATAAACATATAATAATGCTCCTCTCTCTGCAAAGAACACGTGTGAAAAAAACTCTGAAAGTATTTGATTGTTTTATGAAAAAACCGGGCGGAGGTGTTTTTCCACCCGGATTACAAGTTTGTCCTATTGTCTTTACTATTATTTTATCAACAGTAGTTTTTTGGCAACGGATTGCTGACCGGCCTGTAATTTGTAGAAATACATACCGGACGGGACTTCCAGTCCGCTATTGTTTGTGCCGTTCCAGTGCAGGTCATGCGCGCCGGCAGCAAATTTTTCTTTGGCCAGGGTTTTGACCAGCCGTCCGGCAGTGTCATAAATCAACAGCGATATTTCTCCGGGGCGCTCAAGTATGAAGGAAATACGCGTGGAATTGTTGAACGGATTGGGGTAGTTTTGGGAAAGAGCAAAACTACCCGGAACCGAGGGGCTGTTATCTTTGACGCCTACTACAACAGGTGTAGCCAGTTCAATGCCAATAGAAGTATTGTTGGCCATTTGTTCGGCAAAAGCTCTGTCGACATTTTTCTCCGGCAGCATATACAACGTATAATTTAACAGTAATTCCAGGGTGTCGTTGATTGATGCTTGCATTAAAACGCCGTTATCGCCCCAGGATGCCCCGTCGCCGGTATCCAGGGAAAGATCGGCAAAGATCGCCTGGTCGGCGGCGCCGCCGTTTTTATTGTCCCAATAGTATAGCTGAAAGTTGGTAAATTTGGTATTGGAAAATTTACCAAAAGTAAAGACTGTGCCCTGTTCGCCGGAGAGCATGTTCCATACCGGGATGCGTTTCTTTTTATCGGCCGGTATGTCGATTGTGGTAGTAACGTTATCCGGGGTTCCGTCCACCACTATGCCGTTGTTATACGGATTGTAAAATTTCATACCGGACGCATTGGCGTTGTAATCCCAGGAATAACGTAAATCCATAAATTTAATATCCATTGGTTCAGGCTCCACCTGGGACAGGGAATCGGTCGACAATTCCGAACCGCCGCGGATAGTGCCGTTAAACGGATAGAATTTGGTGTCTACATTAAAAGCATGGTCTTTATATTTAATGGAACCGGATTGAAAGCTGAAATCGAACAGGCGGATGAAACGCACAATCGGATCTTTTGTATAATAGAGGCTGTCGCTATATAAACTTTCTTCCACAAACATAACCGCTATCACCCCGAAAGTGGTGCTCCATAAAACATTGGCGCGTAATTTTAACCGATCCAGAATATTTAGGCCACTGCTACCAGGTGTTTTAAGGGCAATCCCACTTACCATACCGGGATTGCCGAAGGTTAAATCATAGTATTTGGTAGATACGGTATTTGTCGCTTCGTTAAACGACATGTCGTAGGGGCGCGGTATGTCGTTTTTGCTCAACGTGGTGGAGCGGTACAGGTAAACATACGCTCTTTTTGTGGTTTCAACCGAATCATACAGGGCAATTTCAAGGCGGGGATAGTTTTTTGAATCCTGATTATCGATCCAGGTAGATTTGTTGTTCGGCGCCTGGTCGCCCATATCGCGCACCATGAACACCAGTTCATCATGGTCGTCGAAAACACCATTATGCGTTTTGGTGGTAATCGAATCAATATGCGCCCATACTTCAGTAAAGTAGAACCATTTTTCTTTGCCAATGCCGCTCAGGGGATTGGGGCCATAGGTCATTTCATCAATTTGAAAGGGAATCATGGACCAGGTTCCATTGCCGGCGTTATAGGAATAGGCATAAATCTGGTTCACCGGCAAGCCCTGAAAGCTGCCCAGCATTTGTGCGGTTAGCACAGCCGGTTGGTACTGGCGGTCTTGCTGCAGGGTTCCGGCGTTAGCAATAGATTGGGTAATAAAAAACAGGGCAACAAGCGCTAGTATATATGTGGTGATTTTTTTCATTTTTTGCCTCTCTGTTGTTTTTAATAAAACCAGTCAGATTATCTTGTTTATAATATTTCCATTCCTGTCAAGTTCTATATGATTGAAATCATGAATCACTGTAAAATTCTAGAACAATATATATTAAATAATTGTTCCAATGCAACAGAATTTTACGGAATAATAATAAATTTGCCGGTTAATGAGTCACGCGAGTTTTGTATTTTGTAAAAATACGTACCCGGCAACACCAGGGCGCCGCTGGAATTGCGGCCATCCCACAGCACTATTCTTTTGTTATCTTTCAGGGCATAGATATTGGCATATCTTCTGATTTCCTGGCCAAGGATGTTGTAAATAGTTAATGTATAATCATCGCGTTGTTTGGCGCTGGTAAATTCAAACGCTAATGCGCCGTTTTCAAGATGCCAGGGATTTGGATAGGGCTGCGATATATGAAAAGTTGTGGGTTTATAGGTTTTCTTTTTAATACGATTCGAATCGGGAACATATTCCTGTGTAATTGCTGTGATTGTACAGGGATTGGCTTGCCAGTCTCTGATCTTGTCGCCCATTTCCGCGGCGTTGGCGGTTAAATCCTGGTTGATAAAGTACATGGTAAATACAATTTCCAGTTTGGTTGTAGAAATATAGTCTCCGGAAGTGGTGATATACACGCCCATATCGCCCCAGGACTGTTTGTCGCCGGTATCATCGGTGCCGTCTGCTGTGCCGCCGGCGTTGTTATCGCGATAATATAACTGGGCAGTAGCGTTTTCCACCGCCGGTAATTTCAGGTTCATCAATACCGTTCCCTGAGGACCCGTGGCCATGAACCAGTTCAGGTTGTTCGGGTTGGTAATTGTTTTATCGGGTGAATCCATAACACCGTCGATAGGGTTGCCGGTACGGTTTTCATCCGAGAAAAAGGATAACCCGGCAGCATCCGGAGCGAGATCAACCGACAGGCGAATCAGCTTGACGCCAACCAGTGATATATATCCGCCGGTAATATTCAGGCTGACCTGACCGCTGACAGAATAGGGGAAATATTGCAGGTTCGGGTTAAAATCTTTATCGCCAACCAGGGAAATTGGTATTTTTATGCGATCACGTACATCGCGAAAATAACGAACCGCGCCGGGATAAGAGGATAGGGGTGATGGCTGCGCATAGAGGTCATTTTCGGTAATGTTATAGGAACTGGAGAAAGGGACATTGGGTTTACCGGAAAAGCGGAATTTCAGACGATCGATAAAATCACCTGTATAGCCGGGGCCAAAGGATAGTTTTTCCGGCATGCCAACGCCATTATGCACTAACCGGTATGAATTTGTACTTAAAGTATCTGCCGAAGTAGTGGAAGCAGGTTTTCCATAAGAAAAATAACCCGGAATAATGGGTGGATTGTTGACATTTTTAAACAGATAGATCCAGCCAATTTTTCCTGAATCCAGGGGATCGGTAATTTGGACTTCAATTCGCTCTGCTTTTACAGAATCCGAGACATCGACCCATGCAGATTGCGGCGCCTTGTCGCCAATATCTTGCGGCATAAAGACAATTTGATCAATTTGTTCTATTTCCGGTTGTATCAATTCAAATGTTCGTTCAAAACCACCATTTGGTTTTGCTTCATCCACCTGAAAGGGTATAGCTTTCCAGGAAAGAGTTGACGCATTGTAACTAAAAGCGGTCCATTCATTAACATTCAAATTTAATACAGGCGCCACATGATTGCTCCAAATAATCGGCACATACTGCCGGTCAAGGCTTTTGGTTTGCGGAAAGGCGACGGTCGTCAAGAGTAAAAACGCCGGCCAGAGCAGATTTTTCCATTTCATAGTATTTTCATCCTTTTGTAATAGTCGGTGTCAATTGTTAAAAATCAGCGCCGAGTGAGACGCCAAAATTACGGATTTCACCCAACACCCGTTCAGATACAGTATAGTTATAGTTCAAAGCATTTTTAATAAAAAGCTGTACAGAATAAGAGTCTTTAGTGTAATTCAGGCGCAGATCCCACACTTTGGTGGGCACCCGTTCATCCAGCGGATAAACGGCAACTTTACTCAGTTTGCTCATATAGCGATAATCGGTTTCCAGAGCAAAATTGCCGTATCGCAGGGATGGGGCGAAATAAGCCATAAAACGCGGCCGGTATAACAGGGGTTCGCCGGTTGCCACTTCCACAGGATCCATCCAGGTGGCTGAGCCTTGCAGGCGCACATGGTCGTTCAGCAGGTTGCAGCGGAATTCGGTTTCAATGCCCTGAATACGCGCTTTTTCATAGTTTAAAAACAGGGCGGTTAAATCCGAACGCAGGGTAGGCTCAATGAGATTTTTATAGGTACTTGAAAACAGCGATAATTCCGCATACGCATTGTCGCCAATATTCTGGCGAACGCCGGCGTCAAACAATACCGAACGTTCCGGTTCCAGATCAGGATTCGGCAGCGCTTTAAAGTCCTTGGAGCCCACATCGATAAAACGTTCTACAACCGTGGCGGCGCGAAAGCCCCTGCCGACGGAAAAATGAAATATCGTGCCAAACCAGGGCTGGTAACTGGCGCCGATTTTGGGATTCAATTGGTGTTCTATCGAATCGCCCACCAGGGTATAGGTGTCCCAGCGTAACCCGGCGTTCACCTGAACCAGGTTGGAAACCTGCCAGATTTCCTGAATGTAGGGGGATATGCCATTGGCTTCGCGGGTGCCGTAATATTTGGACTCGACCTGGTCGTGTTTGTAGTCGACGCCCATAGACAGGCTGTGCGTATCGGCCGGTTTCCAGTTCACCTGCAATTCGCCGCTCAACCCCACCGCCGGGGTAAAGGCATTTTGAATGTTAAAGGGTATGCCGACCAGTTGCTGGTTATAGGACAACCGCAGTTTGGTCGACAGTACCGGTGAAAAGAGTTTATTATAAACAGCATATCCCACATAACCGTCCATTATATAGCTATTGCCTTTTTCTGTGGGCGGCACCAGCAGGGCGTGATCCTGTTCCATCCATTGTAAAAACAATTCGCGATCATCGCGGCTGTAGGTGGAAAACAGGGTGAGGGTAGATTGCGCCGGCAATTGCACAGTTGTTTTGCCGGTGAAATACCAGCGATCGAAAAAGCCGTTTTGGCGGTCGCCGGTGGAACGATGATTGGTTACCGCCAGGCGCAGGCCAACGGGGCCCCAGCTATTGGTCACGCTGACGTCGGTACGATTATAATAAAGCTGTTTGTCGGTCCATTTCCATTCCGGTACGGAGGGGCTATCATATATTCCGGATGTTTGCTTAACCGAAAGCCCCGGTTTGCTGTCCGGCAGCTTGGTAAAAACATTGATCACGCCGCTCAAAGCTCCGGAGCCATACAACGAGGACGCCGCACCTTTGAGCACCTCGATATGTTCAATTTCGGTGGCCGGTAAAATATTCCAGTTGGCGCCGCCCAAATCGCTAGTGAGGATCGGCACGCCATCGAGAAGCACCAGGGCACGGCTGCCGCCAAGCCGGTTGTAGCCGGAGCCGCCGCGAATATTAACATTTTCACCGACGATTGCCACACCGGGCACGCTTTGCAGAGCGTCGTCAATACGAAAATTATTACGGCGTTTAATATCGGCGCTGCCCAGAATATTGATGCTGGAAGCCGCAGAAGAAAGCGTCTCCGGCTGCCGCGAGCCGGTGACTATGATCTGCTCCGATTGCAACGGTGTAGATTTTAACCGGAATACCAGTTGAATGGTGCGGTCGGCAAGCACGGTGACTGATTGTTCGGCAGATTTGTAACCGATAAAATTGGCTTTGAGGGTATAACTGCCGGGGGGCGCTGATATTACGAAATGACCCTGGGCATCGGCGCTGCCGCCAATAAAGGTATTGATAATAAATACGTTGGCGCCGGCCAGGGGCTCATTATTTTCTGCAGATAGCACCTGACCCTCGATTATTCCAGAGATTTTTGCCAGGGCCAAATTAATACCCAGAAATAGTATAAGGATTGAAATTTTTACAATTCTTTTTATCATGATATTTAGTTTTCTTCCTTTTTAGGTAACAAGGACCAATCACAAATAATATCTATATTGTATGCAACCGGATGTTGTTTTGTCAAGACAACGGCAACGCTGTCAACAGTGTAATTGACCGGGTCAAAACCGTAGAATCCCAGCAAATTGCCATAGTTCCAGTTTTTACCTTTTTCTTTATAAATAGCCCCGACCAGGTGATAGGTTGCCAGGGGCGCGGGGATGTAATACTCGGGCTGTTCCTTGCTTAAATTCACCGAGGTATTGGTAATTACCAGGTCGCCAAGCGATTCCGGGGGAAAATTGGCCACAGCGACAATGCGCAGCGATTCAACATAATCCGGCTTTTTATCGCGGTTTACAAAGATTATCTTGCCGGTAATACGGGAATCCATAGTGCCGAGGCCATGGTCAATTTCGCAGCTTAGAACCGGCAGCAGCAGGAAAAGGTATAGTATTGTTTTTTTCATGGTTTTTTTATCGCTTTCAACTAGCAAATTTTCATAATTTTTTGTCGATCATTCCAGGACCGGTATGAGTATGTTTTATGTTGACCAGGTAATTAAACGAATATTTACCAATATAAATTCCGACCTGGATCACAAAATTGAAATTTAAAAATCTGTAATGAAACCCTGTACTGTAATAAAGAGCAATATTCCGGCAGGTATTCATACACTAAACATACACCGATATATATGATATATTCATTATAACAAAAAGCCGGAACGGTTATTTCCCGGATAACCGGATAAAAAGAGCAGAGTGTGATGAAAATAACTTTACAGGCAGTTTAAAATAACGGTTCTATATTGTTTGTAGTGGGTAATT
>CAYNSO010000017.1:0-51468 GCA_964399735.1 uncultured Cytophagia bacterium | reverse complement strand
AAGTTTAATGTATTTAATGTCATTCAAAGAAAAGTTGCAGTAATCAGGTCTTTATGATTGTATTCTTGAACTTAAAATAGTGGGAGAATTACCCACTGCAAACAATATAGAGCCATTTTTATTAATCATTAAACTCTTTGACCCATCGACAATTCAGGAGAAAAGCACGTGGCCAACCTCTACAACAATATTCATAAACGCTGCACCAAATTCATGCGCGGCAACAAGGCGCTGCTAGGGATATACAAGGCGGTAAATAGCCGCAAACCCTCGTTTACCTGTCCAATTTGCGGCTATGTCGGGCCGTTTATGGATCTGCACCCGGAAACGGGCGTTCGCAAACATGTCAATTGTCCCAACTGCGGTGCGGCAGAACGGCACAGACTGCAATACCTGGCGCTGGAAAAGCTGGCGGCAAAGCATGATTTTTCACGTCTGTCCATTTTGCATTTTGCGCCGGAGCCGTTTTTTAAAAAGTACTTTACCGGCAAATTTAAAAGCTATGCCTCGGCGGATCTGTATGCCAAAAACGTCGATCACCGCGCCGATCTGCGGCAGCTGCCCTTTGCCGATGCTTCGTACGATTTTGTGTTTGCCTCGCATGTTCTTGAACATATCCGCGAAGATACTCAGGCGGTAGCCGAGATTGCGCGAGTGCTGAAACCCGGCGGACTGGCCATTCTGCCGGTGCCGATCATCGGAGAAATTACCGTCGAATACCCCGAACCCAATCCTTACGATAACGATCATGTCCGCGCGCCGGGGTATGATTATTATGACCGCTATCAGCCCTATTTCAGTAAAATCGACTTTTACAGGTCAGAAGACTTTGCAGAGCAGTACCAGTTATACTCCTGGGAAGACCGCAGCCATTGGCCGGAAAAGCTGGCAATGCGCCCGGTTGTGGCCGGCGTTAAACATCCGGCGGTTATTCCGGTTTGTTATAAATAATAATGACAGGGAAAATTAACTATGACAAGAACAGAATCCGAACATTCCCGCCGGGAATTTTTGTATAAAACAGCCCTCGCCGGCGGCGGATTGCTTGGCCTGGGGATATTGGCCGAATGTGCAAAAAAAACAGTCACAGCCAAGGCAGATATGAAATTCGGCCTGGTAACCTATCAGTGGGGCAAGGACTGGGATTTGCCGGTTTTGATCAAAAATTGCGAAACCGCACAGGTTTATGCCGTTGAACTGCGCACACAGCATGCGCATGGCGTAGAGCCCTCTTTAACAGCCGGTCAGCGCGCTGAGGTCAAAAAACGCTTTAACGACAGCCCGGTTGTTTGCCTGGGCTATGGCTCAAACCAGGAGTATCATTCACCCGACCCGGCCGTGTTGCAAAAAAATATCGACGACACCTGTGAATTAATAAAATTATGTCACGATATTGGCGCAACCGGACTGAAGGTAAAGCCCAACGATCTGCCCGATGAGATTCCACCGGAAAAAACCATTGCGCAAATTGCCGCAGCCCTGAACCAAATCGGCAAATTTGCCGCCAATTACGGACAAAAGATACGCGTTGAAGTGCATGGCCGCAAAACCCAGGAACTGCCGAATATGAAAGCCATTTTCGACCAGGTATCGGAAAAGAATGTGTTTATGTGCTGGAATTGTAATGACGAAGACCTGCTGCCACCGGGACTGGAAGCCAATTTTAACCTGGTGCAAGACCGTCTTGGCGATACCGTGCACATCCGCGAATTGAATATCGGTAATTATCCTTACCCGCAGTTATTCGGCCTGCTGGCAGCGATCAATTACCAGGGCAACATCCTGCTTGAAGCGCGCACCGAACCCGCCGACCTGGTCGCTGCGTTGATTGAACAACGGCAATTATTTACACGAATGCTGGAGGCTGTGACAGGGTAATTTTTTGTTAGCGGCGTAAGATTGTGCAGTATTGAATTTGAAACTGCATAACTGGTGTGTTGACCTGGTATAGACAGTATATCTGCGTTTTCTTTGCAGAAAATAAATTGCAGAATAATGTGACGTTGTGCTTTTTCAAAAAAAGCCCGGAGGCAACCGCATCCGGGCACGGAATATCATTGCTTGTGTATTTATAATAAAGGGGATAAATTGAAAAAAAGATCTGCATCAGCGCCCCACCACAGTTCTTTTTTTTAAGGGCATCAACCGCCGGTAAGGTAAATCTCTATCAGCAGATTTTAACACCGGAGGTTATCAAGAGCGCTTTTGTATTAAACTGCTATGCCAAGCCGGCCAATTCCGGAAACAAGAGAAAATAGTATGCTGGAAGGATGCCCGCCAACCTGAACATTGTGGTTTAAAATTGCCTGTTTCAGTTCATCGGGACTTTTGCCATCAAATTCTACAAATACATTACCAATTTCAAACGGGGTATGGGCATCGCTGCCGGCGGTTATTGGTGTATGCAAGCTGATGGCCAGATTGGCAGCCATTTCATTGTCGCGCAAATTATAGGTGCGTCCGTTTCGGGCTTCTATTGCAATATTGTTCCAATTGTCAATTTCGGTATAGGCAAGAAATTCATGCCGTCTTTCTGAAAACGGATGGGCAATAGAAACCAGACCGTTTTGAGCGGTGATTTCGGCAATGACCGAGCGGGTATCGCGGCTCTGCACAGGTTTATGTAAAAACAGGCCTAATAGTTCACCCATTATGCGATTACCCTGGAACACTTTGATCTCCTGTCCGAAAATAACCTGAACGGGGTAACGGTTCTGAATTTCTGCAAAATGTTCCCAGGCGGCGCAGGAATCATGGTCGGTAATTGCAATCATGTCGATACCACGGTCGGCGGCAACAGACAGGATAGTTTCCGGTTTGGTAATAGCATCCGAAGAATAAAGCGAGTGGATGTGAAGATCTGCTTTCAAAAAATACTCCTGTAATTTATACCAATTAAGTAATATCAAAACCAGTGCCAAAATAACAGGAATTTGCTTCAAAAGCCTGTTTGTAAAATATTGTAAATTAATGTCTTGTAAAAATGATTTTCCGGTGGGTAAAACGAGAAAACCGGAAACCTCCTATAAGTGCCCCTAAAAAGTTGCACTCGCAATAATAAATGGGCACTTAATCAATCCGAATTAACCGGAACTCACCGGTACCGGAGCGATCGGCAAAAACGTATTTGCGTTCAGTTTTAGCGTAGTACCAAATTTCAACGCCGGGCCGCCCCATCTCCGGTTGCTGGCGTTCCACCTGGGTAGGAGGACCAAATTTGATATAAATTTCTCCCCGATCCGTTTTCCATCCATCCCGGGGAGGAAAACTTGAAGCAAAGTTTTGGTTTGCAAAAGCTACGCGGGTGTAAAATTCATCATGTAGCTCGTTTTGTGGAGTGTCCGGGGTGGGATCCCGTTCCTGCCAAAAGGTATCAATCAATTGCTGTTTTTCTGATTCCGGGGCTTGAATTATTTCTTGCACAGTTTTTTTATTGGCAATCAGTTTGAGTTGATCTATAATCATGTTTACGTCATCAGGATTAGTAATTGTCCCTCCCAGACGAACGCTGAATTGTTTTTTCATTTCAACCGATTGTTTTCCAGATTTTGCATTGATAGTTAAAAAATATTGTCCCGATTTGGTGATTTTATCTTTCATGTAAATACAAAGCGGAATTGCCTTTTTACCGGAACGAAAAATTTGGTTATTATTATATATAGTTTCATTGTGTATGTTGGAAATTTTATAATTAATAAAAAGACTGTCGGCGTTTTCCTGGGGATAGATATTGCATAAAGCTGCGATCTGAGAAAAAGGCTCAAAAAAAAAGTCTTTGATATTAGTTTTTACGTCAAGAGTATCAGGGGAGCAAAGCAGGTTGTTGCACAACACGATATCGCTTAAATGCAGCCGGTTGCGATCAAAGGATCGAAAAGTGATTTTGGTTTTTTCAGTCAGCGGTTCCGGAATACCATGTTCAATGATACGAATGATATAATAATAATCATCCGGCGGCAGGGAAAAAGATAAAAAACTCTGCATGGGATTTATTCTGGAATTGGTTTCTGCATAACTGTTTACAACTGTTGAATTTTTAAAAGATTCTTCGGCTACTGCCACGTTCTTTTTATTATAAAGAACCAGATTGATTTCATATTTGGAAGAAAAAGTATTGCTATCTGTTTTCAAAAAGGTCAGCAGATCATTAACCAGTGAAAAGTGAAATTCGACATAACTGGTGGAGAAATTGGTTGTATCTGCAAAATTATATAATTGAAAAGTAAAAAAACGGTCGCCAAACTGGTTACCGGCTCGCAACCCAATGCCTGGCCCCGATCTTTGCGCCGCAGCTTGTTGACCAGGCAGCAAAGCGACAACCATGAGAGCAAGTAGAACAAGTTTATGTATTTTCATTTTCGGTTCCATTCAGCAAGTGAGTCAAGGTGCATTTTTTATTTTACTTTAAAACCTGTAAAACCTCAATGGTGGTGGTATATTTGTCTTTGGTAAAAGGCGGCATTAGATAAATTCCGTTGATTTGATCAAAGGCTTTTACATCCAATATCGCCTGCCGGGCAATTTTAATTCCGATAGTTTGGGCTTCTTGTGCGTTTTTAGCGCCGGCCAGCTTTCGGCCAATATCGTCCGGAACATGAACACCGGGAACCTCGTTATTTAAAAATTCCACAGTGCGATAACTCATGAGCGGTGTAATACCAGCCAGAATGGGCAGGTTTACATCCTGGATGCGGTTGAGAAAAGATTCCAGTTGTTTTATATCAAAAATAGGCTGCGAAAGGATGTATTCAGCGCCGTTTTCTACTTTTTGCCGCAGCCGTTCAATCTCATGGTCAAGATCAATAGCGCCCGGGTTTACTCCGACGCCAATATGCCAGCTTGTCGGTTGACCAATCGGATTTCCGGCAATGTCAAAACCATGGTTCAACCCCTGCACAACGCGCGTCAGACCAATAGCGTCGACATCAAAAACTGCGGTAGCGTCCGGGTAATCGCCCAGTTTGGGTGGATCACCGGTAATAATAAGCACATTGCGCAGCCCCAGAGCATAGGCGCCTAACAGGTCGGATTGCATGCCCAGCAGGTTACGATCCCGGCAGCAATAATGTAATATTGTTTCCACCGGCAAAGACTTTTCAATCAACTGCGCCATTGCCATTGGCGACATGCGCGCTGAGGCTCGCGGGCCATCGGGCAGGTTGATGGCGTCAACGCCAAACTCGGCCAGTTTTTTAACTCCCTCCAGAATCGGGGTAACGTTAACCCCGCGTGGTGAAACAATTTCAACCGAGACGACAAATTTTTCTCGTATTTTTTTAGCCAGGCTTGATTTTTCAATGGTTGGAACAACTGTGACCTGAATTTCTTTTTTCGGTTTAATTGTTACTGTAGCGGCTGTTTTTCGCGGCTGCATTGCACGAACTGCGCTGGCAATGCTTTTGATATGTTCCGGAGTTGTTCCGCAACAGCCGCCGATAATATTTGCCCCGGCGTTGATGAGGCGGCGGGCAAATTCGGCGTGATATTCCGGGGTGGACATGTATAAAAACCGTCCTTCATGAACGCGCGGATTGCCGGCATTGGGCTGGGCTGAGATTAGCTTTGCTCCTGCCGCGGTCATTTGTTCAATGACCTGTAACATGGGCTGCGGGCCGACCGAACAGTTGGCGCCGACAATATCCGCGCCAGCCGACAGGGCAATGTCAACGACCTGCTCCGGGCTGGTGCCCCCTGGAGTGACGCCAAATTCAGTAAAAGTTGCCTGAGCGATTACTGGCAGGTCAGATATTTTTTTAACTGCCTGAATGGCTATTGCCAGTTCATCAATATTGCGAAAAGTTTCCAGAACGAACAAATCAATTCCCCCGGCCAGCAATCCTTCGGCTTGACTGGTAAAGGCATCGGCAGCTTCTTCAGGTTCGAGATTTCCAAAGGGGCGCAACGAAAGCCCGAGCGGGCCAATGGAACCGGCGACATATTGATTGTTTGTGGCTGCCGTTCTCGCCAGTTCCGCGCCTCTTTTGTTGATCTGCTGCACTTTTTCTGCAAATCCATAGGGACGCAGTTTAAAAATATTGGCTCCAAAGGTATTGGTTTCCAAAATATCGGCGTGGGCTGCAATATATTGCCGGTGGATTTCTCCAATGATTTCGGGAGCGGATAGATTCAATTCGTCGAAACAACGATTAATAAAAAAACCATGAGCATAAATCATCGTGCCCATTGCGCCATCACAAACCAGGATCGATTCTTTTAAACGGGATAAAAAAGTATTCGGGGTCAAATTTTCCTCAATAGTTAAAAATCAGCGCCAAGCGACCATAATGAAATTGGTTTTGAATTGGTGCTATAATAGTCTGTCTGCCATGCCATATCGTATCGCAATAAAAAGATTCCCAGGTTGAGTTTGATACCCAAACCAAAACTTGCCAAAGCATCCCGGGTTCGGAATAACCCGTTGGGCGCTTTGACAAAAGGTTTTATGCCTTTATTGGAATCATATATCCATTCCGCCCAATCGGAGGGGGAATTGCCGGCGCGGGTAATTTTATGTTTATCCCAGGCCATGCCAAAATCTGTGAACAAGCTGCCGCCGATATTGGTAAAGTAAATGGGCAGCGGGAAGCCCATTAATAATTGCCGTATTAGCGGGAATCTGAATTCAAGGTTGGCAAGCAGGAATCTGTTGCCTGCCATACTATAATAATTGGCGCCACGCATAGGCATTTCAAAAGAAGCAAAATAAATATCTTCAATACGCCGGATGCGAATGCCGCCGCTGTATTTATAGTTGATCCAGTTCGGCAGACCGCCGAGGAAAAATTTTTGCGGGTGAATTCCCTCGCTAAAACCGCCGGAACCGCGCAGCGCAAAGGAATAATCTCTGTACACGCGGATATATTTACGCCAGTCCGCTCGGAACGTGGTAAAGTCTATACCGTTTTTGCCAATCAAAGGACTATAAGTCATTCCGGCAGACCAGCGCCCGCCATTGATGGGGCCTGTATATCCCCATACCGTGGTATCTTTGGTATAAGTGAGGTTATTTAAAATAAAATATCGGTCACGAGGTGAAAAATAACCTAGCCTGATAAGATCATCAGCATATTCATCGGGGAAATCCATATAATCGCGGTTTATGCCCCGAACCGACATGGAATAACTCAGGCGGGTATAGCGATCAAAGGGATTGCTTAAAAACATGTTAATGCCGTAATTTCTGTCTCGTACCCACCCGGTTGAATTAGACCAGAAAAAGTAGGCGTTATGGAAAAAGCTTACGCCAATATCGAGCTTTTTAGGCAGGTATAAATAAGTAAATTCATAATCGGCATTACGGAAATCACCAAACAGATTGGCGGCAATGTTAAAGCGGTGGTCGCCCAGTACATCGGAAAACAAGATATTGGTATATCCCTGGGTGCCGAAAAATTGGTTATAACCAACCGAGCCATTCACGAAATCGGGGGTGAATTTTATTTCATACTTGTGAACTTTGAATTCGCCATCGGCGCGGGCATACTGAGTGGAATCGAGAAAAACGCTTTCGTTTTCTTCGGTTGGCAAAGCGCCGTCGGCAAAGGATTCGTCAAAAATAAAATTGCGGTATTGTTGCAACTCGGATGTTTTTTGCCGGAAATCTTTTTCATCATCTGTATAAGAATTTTGCTCACTGGAGTCTTGAGCGGCGTTGTTCAACTGATCCACATAATGGGTATTCTGAATATCAATATTTCCCGGTTTGATGTCGAGGGGATTTTTTAAAATATAGATGTCATACCCGGCATTATAAAAAGAAGCAAAAGCCATGCGATTGGCGTCGCCTCCCCAGGAAGGGGAAAAAACGCCTGTCAATGCGTTTGTAATCGGCCATTCTTCAGCTGTAGCCAGTTCTTGCAGATAAACATTATTAACCCCGGAACGGTCGCTGGTGAACAAGAGATATTTGCCATCCGGTGAATAACTGGGGGTTCTTTCCAGGAACTCGGAGCCGGCCAGTCTGTTTATTTGTTTGTTGTCAATGTTTATTTGATAAATGTCGTAATTGTTAATGTTCAGTTCATCAGGCGTCAGTCTGGATGGGAAATCGTTCAAATATTCTCCCCGGTCACTGGCAAAGACAATATTTTTGCCATCCGGCGACCATGACGGTTCAACATTACTAAAAATATCATTCGTTAACTTGTCAACCAATTCGGTATTAAAATCATAAACATAAATATCGCTTTGCCCGTTACGGATACCTGTAAAAGCAATTTTATTCCCTTGCGGGCTCCATGCGGGGTTGTAAATTGCGTCAAAATTCAGGTGCAGGGTTTTTTCAATTTTAGAGGATTTGACATTGACAATATGCAGAGCATCCTCTGCTCCGGATTTGGCGGAAAAGATAATTTTTTTATCGTCAGGGCTCCAGGAAAAAGCCGGTCCGCGCAGCCAGTGCAGTTCTTCCAGGTTGCCGGCGCGTTGTCCATGCACCAGTTTTTTCATGGTTTTGTTATCGATTGTGCTTGCCAGGTATACATCAAAAAAATCGTCCTTGTCCGACATGTAGACAATTTTATCACCCTTGTTGCTGATGGCCGGGCTGGTATTGACAAAGCTGTTATCTTTATCATGATCGGTAAGTTTTTTAGCAAACTCGTCGGGCTCCTTGCGGTCGGCAATGTCGGGCCAGTATTTACGCTTCAGGTGCAGCTGCCAGCGGTTGGTTAGTTCTTCTTCATCAATCCCAATCGATTCCTTTAGAGCACGGGACATGCTTTTGGTCAGTTTTATTTTGCCCAGCAATTCACCAATTTTTTCGTCGCCATAGCGTTCGGCAATATAATAAAGAACCGATTGGCCGCCTTTATATGCCAAAAAGGCGCTTAAATAGGGAATCGGCGGCAAGTAACCGTTCACCGTGGCATCGCGCATGTACATGTCGCTTTCAATGTCCCAGCCCCGGCTTTCATATTCTGCCAGCCCCTCAATAAACCAGAGCGGCATTTGAAATTGCGTCAAGCCGGAGATGATAGATTGCGCCCCGGCCCCGTATATCATTTGCAGCATTACCGCATGGGTTAATTCGTGATGAATAACATGGCGGAATTTTTCCCATTCTCCTTCATACGGAATGACTACCCGGTTTTTAAAAAATTCGGTAAACCCACCTACAGATTCTTCGGGCGGGCTGAGATCAACATTGGTTTGGCCGAAATCATTGTGGCTGTTATAGACAAGAATTTTAATTCGATCGACCAGTTCATAACGAAAATCTTTTTTGAGAAGCCGATAGCTATCTTCGGCAACACGAGCGGCAAAAGAGGCAACATCTTGCCCCCCTTGAGTAAAATAAATATCAAAATGCTCGGATTGCAGGTATTGCCATTCAAATGTTTTATGTTGAACCTTGTTTTTTCCAAAGGATTGTGCCAGTGATAAAGAGTGCAACGCCATAATCATTAGCAGGGAAAAAACAGCCAGGACTTTAATTTTCATTTTTTTCTCCTTTAATGCCGCCACTTGAATAGTTTTCCATTATGCCCCCATTCGGGCAGCGGCTGTATTGAATTGCAATCTAGATGTTAATGAAACAATAATTAAAAATCAAGGCAAAACTAGAGTTGCCATGAAACGGTTTGTTATTTTTGTGTTTTTATCGCCTGAACCGCTATATTTATGAACTAAGATTTTGTTTTTATTGTTCCCGTAATCAGGCTGTTGTTGTTGCCGTGGCCAGAAATATTATCCCGTTTTAATGATGTTAAATATTTTGTATATTTACAGAAAGCGAGTTTTTGATTCTAGTTTGGAACGGATTAAATGAGGGATATGGAGAAAGGCATGCTGCGAAATATTGTTTTCTGGATATTGGCAATAATAATTACTTTGGCTTCGGTTATATATCAGCGCAAAACCGGCCCTACCTGGCCCATAAACGGCTCCGCCCAACTGGACGGCAGTAGAGTTATTTACGAATTTACCCGAAGCCACAGTGTTTCTGCGGGGCAGCCTGTAGTTATTACTGCGCCGGACACAATGATAACGGGCGAATTGTTATATCGCCGTTATAAAACGAATGATAACTGGAGCAAAGTCCCATTATTTCGCCGGAGCGATAGCCTTGCAGCCGTTTTGCCGGCCCAGCCGCCAGCCGGCAAGCTGGAATACTATATTGTAATTCAAAAGGCAAATTCTGTAATTTCTTTACCTCAGAATGAAACGGTAATCACCCGGTTCAAAGGTGATGTGCCGGCCTGGGCGTTAATACCGCATATTGTGTTCATGTTTTTTGGTATGCTGTTTTCTACCCGTACCGGCCTTGAAGCCTTGAAAAAAAAGGGCAATCTTAAAATATATACAATTATAACAATAGTGTTAATTATGTTGGGTGGTATGATTATGGGGCCAATTGTGCAAAAATATGCTTTTGGCGCTTACTGGACCGGTTTTCCATTCGGACACGATTTGACGGACAATAAAACCCTCATTGCAATGCTGGCCTGGCTGGCGGCGCTGGTTGCTTTGCTCAAAAAATCCCGGATTCGCGGCTGGATTTTTGCAGCATCTTTTATCACTTTGTTGATTTTTATCATTCCGCATAGTATGCGGGGTTCGGAACTGGATTATGCCGCTCTTGATGCGGAAAACACCGGAACTATAGAGTCTGTTAACAGGTAAATATTTCTGGTATGGTGTAAATAATCCACAGATAAAAAGTGGAGGTTTAAAGTGTGGTCATCAAGAAGAAATTTTATTAAAAAAATAATAGCTGGTCTGGCCGGTGTGTTGATTGGTTGTGAAAAGAATCCGGTTCAACCTGGCAAGGTTGTCATTGTTAAAAGTGTATCGTTCAGTACCGGCACAGCCGGAGACGTTGAGCCCGGCGGTGAGCAGGCAACGATTACCTTTAGCGGCGCGGTTAACAATGCAACAGCACAAACGATCTATGTTGAAACCCTGTCCGGCGAAAAGTTGACAAACCATACGGTTGAAAAAATTAGCGGCGAGCAATATAAAGTCACTTTACCACTATTGACGCCCGGCAGCAAATATCGTCTGGTTATTGAAGGGGTGACGGCAGAGGATGGAAGCCTTGTTGATGGAGATAAAAACGGTTCTGTCGGGGGAACATACAAGCTGGAATTAACTGTATTGCCGCCGACTTCATTTGTGCATATTTATAATCTTAATCAAAACAGCATAGAAAATGTTGTAATCAATATTAATGTCAGCAACAGGCTGAACACGGATACGGTAACCACAACCAATGTGAGGCTGTTGAAAAAAGACACCCAATCATCTGTGCAGATGCAGGTAAATTATGATCAAAGTAAAAAAGAGATCCAGCTTGTTATTCCGCAACTGGAATATGGCGTTGATTACCTGATCCGTATTGCTGAAAGCGTGAAGGACATTTGGGGCTTTTCTTTGGATGGCGATAATGATAATGCCCCCGGCGGTGAATTTGAATACGAGTTTCGCACTGCCGCAAACCCCGATACAGACCCGCCACAGTTGGTGCAATTGAGTCCCTTTGCCGGCAGTGTTGGTGTGGATATTAACACCAGCGTTTTTGCTGTTTTTAATGAGGCGATAAAAAACGAGAATTTGAGTGAAAAGATATTTATTACCAATGGCAGTGGTATCCGGGTGCAGGGTGGCGTAAGTTATGATGTGAATGTTAACACCTTGCGGTTCATACCGGAAAATGTTTATAATCATAGTGAAATTTATACTGTCCATTTGGCCGGTATTAAAGATTTGGCCGGGAATGATTTTAACAACGGGCAGGAATATACCTGGAGTTTCACTACTGAAATTAACCCGGCGCTGCATACCCCCGATGCTGTAAATAACCTGGGGGCAGTAACCGGACAAAATCACGGCGAAGTTGAGTTGAGTTGGCAAATTCCTGCGGACAAGACAAAAACCGGTGTTGCTGAAAGCGGAGTGGATTTATTATTTGATATTTATCGAAGCATTTCGCCAATTGTAAATGAAGGTGATATTGAACTTGCTGATCTTGTTGTTAGCGGTTATGCTCCGGCGTTAACCACCGGCAGTATGGTAAAGTATACTGTTTCCAATCCGGAAAATGCCCGGATTTATTATTTTGCCATCAAAGTCAGAGACCTCGACGGCAATGTTTCGCAATTCACTTCCAGCAGTGCAGTTACCAGCAAGGGTTATGGTATACAATTAGAATTGGTAGATGCTGTGCTGTATGGGCGGGATGATGTTGCCGCAGCCAATCAGGTATGGGCTGGTGTGAAAATTTTTCAGGATGAGCGGCAAATTGGGATGAGCGATAATAACGGCAGGGCGCAGTTTGAAGCAGCTTATTCAAGCGGCGCTGTGAATATTGGCGACGCCAAAGGCCCGGTTATTGAGACCTATTTGTCTTATAACCTGACGGGCAATTCGATGACGCAAGAACTGCAAGCGCCCCTGTTTGATATTGATTCTTTTCCGGTTATGGAGACCATCAAAGTTTTGAATCCTCTGATTATCAACATAACCAATCCTGCAAATTTTGTTTATGTAATCAGGTGGGCGGATGCAGCGACACAATACAATGCCGCCCAGGGTCAACATGTTATACCATTATATATTCAGGGTATGCTGGAAGAAAAGATTGAGGAAACGCGGCAGTTGCTGCTTAATATTAACCAGTGGGTGGAACTGGCAACCAAAGGCAAGTATCGCGTACAAACCGTCGATGAAGCAACCATACTAAACCGCGAGATCCTTACGGAGGAACATGAAACCGGCTTTGAAGATTCTTTTATGAATGGTAATGAGCCGCAAAATAAGGGTATTCTATGGACCCATTCCAATCCTGAATTTAACCGGCCTCCCAGGACGGAAACCAATGGTGTATCGTATACCAGTGGCGGGCCTCATGAAGTGACGCGCGGGTTGGTCATTACCCCGAACACCCTTGACCCTGCACAGGTGTTTACCGAGTTTTGGCGGGGAATTATGAATATGCCCGGCCAGCTTGAGGGCAGTGAATGGGATATGACGGCGATGAATATAGAATACGATACCACACAGTTTGTAACGAAAAAGGATTATCGTGGAATTAGCAACCTGGTTTATGTGGAAGAGATTTTTGCCGGTGTGTCATCTTTGCCGCTTGGCAGCAAGATCATGCAAAAAGTGATCAACTTGCCAACGCAGGATTTATTTTTATAATCGATCAAGTGTTACGGGGTTGCTCTTTTGTCTGGTAACATAGCCCTGGTCAACGGCCGGGGCTTTGTGCCAGTAACGACATTTTGATGTGGGCCGGAATTGCATCTGCAATTTAGAGTTGATTGATATTCCGGATTTTTATAATTTTTTTTGTCACGGGTCGTCGGTCGGGGGCATGTCATTGCATAAATTAACTACCAATTACTATGTCTATATCGTTCTTTTGCTGGTTTTGTAAAAAACAGGTATGGCAACAGGTTTAACCTTTCATATCGGGTATATTTATTTGACTTGGCAATTATTTTTTCTTGCAATTACCGATAAATGGTGTAATTTTAAAGCAATGTAATCCGACCGGAAAAATCTTGTATGGAGCAAAGTTATGGCTAATTTTACAAATATAAAATCCGGCGCGCCGCAAATCAGACTGTGCGGCTCGTTGCCGAAAATTGGTATTCGTCCGGTTATTGATGGCCGCATGCAGGGTGTGCGGGAAGCGCTTGAAGAGCAAACAATGAATATGGCGAAAGCAGCCGCTCAACTTATCGAAACAAACCTGCGCCACCCGAACGGCATGCCCGTCACCTGTGTTCTTGCCGATACCACCATCGGCGGTGTGGCTGAGGCTGCGGATTGTGCGGAGAAATTTGCCCGCCAGGGTGTGGGTGTTTCCCTTACTGTGTCTCCCTGTTGGTGTTATGGCACAGAAGTGATGGATGCCGATCCGTTGCTGCCCAAAGCTGTGTGGGGGTTCAACGGCACCGAACGTCCCGGCGCAGTGTATCTGGCTGCTGCGCTGGCCGGATATGCGCAAAAAGGATTACCTGCGTTTGGCATTTATGGCAGAAATGTGCAGGATAAAGACGATCAATCAATACCTGATGATGTGAAAACCAAAATTTTAAATTTTTGCAAAGCGGGACTCGCGGTTGCAGAAATGCGCAACAAATCTTATCTCGCCATCGGCGGGGTGTCGATGGGTATTGCCGGTTCAATTGTCGATCAAAACTTTTTTGCCGATTACCTTGGCATGCGCAATGAATCGGTGGATATGAGCGAACTGGTGCGCCGTATGGAGCGCGGTATTTATGATCAAGAGGAATTCACCCGCGCGCTGCTCTGGGTTAAAGAAAACTGCCCCGAAGGGCCGGACCTGAATGACCCGAAACAGCAAAATTCCCGGCAGCGCAAAGACCTGGAATGGGAAATCGTCGTGAAAATGACGCTGATTTGCCGCGACCTGATGATCGGCAATCCCAAACTCAAAGAACTGGGCTTTGGCGAGGAAGCGCTCGGCCATAACGCCATTGCCGCGGGTTTCCAGGGGCAGCGGCAGTGGACGGATCACCTGCCCAATGGCGATTTTATGGAAGCGATTCTCAACTCGTCATTTGACTGGAACGGCATCCGCGAAGCGTTCATCATGGCGACGGAAAATGATGCACTAAATGGCGTGTCCATGTTGTTCGGCCACCTGCTCACCGATACGGCGCAAATCTTTTCCGATGTGCGTACCTACTGGAGTCCTGAAGCGGTCAAGCGTGTTACCGGTCAGGCTCTCACCGGCCTGGCTGCCAACGGCATTATTCACCTTATTAACTCTGGCTCCACCACTTTGGACGGCTCCGGGCGAATGCAAAAAAACGGCAAACCGGCTTTAAAGCCATTCTGGGAGATTACTCCGCAGGAAGTTGGCGCTTGTCTTGATGCAACCAAATGGCCCCAGGCAAATCTGGGCTATTTCCGCGGCGGCGGCTATTCTTCCAATTTTGTTACCAGCGGAGAAATGCCCGTCACCATGTTGCGCATCAATTTGATCAAAGGGCAGGGCCCGGTTCTGCAAATTGCCGAAGGTTATACTGTTGAATTGCCGCAGCATGTCCATGAAATACTGGATAAACGTACCGATCCAACCTGGCCGACCACCTGGTTTGCGCCCAAATTAACGGGACATGGCGCCTTTACCGATGTTTATTCGGTAATGGCCAACTGGGGCGCCAATCACGGGGCAATCAGCTATGGTCATATCGGCGACCGGCTTATTACCCTGGCGGCTATGCTGCGCATTCCCGTGTGTATGCACAACGTAGAAAACAACCGTATTTTCCGTCCGGCGGTGTGGAACGCTTTTGGCACTGCGGACCCGGAAGGCGCAGACTATCGGGCTTGCCAAAATTTTGGCCCGCTTTATAACAAATAACAAATCGGATGCAACGAAAACCCCGATTGTTTATGTAAATACAACAAACAACAAGTGAAAGAAATGATAATTACAGGCGTCTGTTTCCCCGGTAGTCTGTGCACAGGAGTGAATTTTGACAAAAAAATTACGCGTGGGGGTTATATGCGGCGGCAAGTCCACCGAACACCAGGTGTCGCTGGTTTCAGCCAGTTCGGTGATTGCTGCTTTGGATAAAGACAAATATGACGTGGTTCCCATTGGTATTTCACCAAGCGGTGAATGGTTGGCTGGCAGCCAAGCGGTGAAATTATTGTTGGAGAATAAAAGCAACTCTCAATTCAAGGTTTTTTTACCTGCCGACCCGACGGTGCAGGCGCTGGTGCCGCAGGGCGAGGCGCAGCTTGCTTGCGGAGACAAACTGGATGTCATTATCCCCGTGCTGCACGGTACGTATGGCGAAGACGGCATCATTCAGGGTTTGTTGGAAATGGCCAATATTCCGTATGTGGGCGCCGGGGTACTCGGTTCGGCGCTATGTATGGATAAAATTATTCAAAAGCAGGTCTGCCGGCAATGCGATATTCCAACGCCTGATTTCCTCTGGTTCAGGAACATTGACTGGAAAAGCAACGCCGGCAACGGCAATCCATCACTCCAGGATCAGCTTGTGAATATGACACAGAAAGAAATGCTCCATGAAATTGTCGAGCGGTTAGGACTGCCTGTTTTTGTCAAACCGCCCAACATGGGCTCCAGCGTGGGCATCAGCAAGGCGCATGATGAAAAGGAACTGGTACAAGCCATTGAATTGGCTTTGCAATATGACCGCAAAGTGATTATCGAAAAAGCGGTGCCCAATGCCAGGGAAATTGAAGTCAGCGTGCTGGGCAATGAAAAGCCTAAAGCATCGGTGTGCGGAGAGATCATTCCCTGCAACGAGTTTTATGATTACGACGCCAAATACGTTGATAATGCCAGCGGACTGGAAATACCGGCGCGCTTGCCGGATACGCTGTCCGATGCCATCCGTGCTACTGCAGTGCGTGGCGTGCTGGCGGTAGAGGCGGAAGGCATGGCCAGGGTCGATTTTCTGCTGGAGCGGGATACAGAGCATTTTTACCTGAATGAAATTAATACTATTCCCGGATTTACCCAAATCAGTATGTACCCGAAACTATGGCAGGCGACCGGACTTGGATACAGTGCGCTGCTCGATGAACTGATCCGTCTGGCCATCGACCGGCATGAACAACGCGCCCGGCTTGATACGACTTTTCAGCCGAAAAAAGATTGGTATAAATAGTCAAAACAGGTAGCAGGACAGGAATTGCCGCTATGAAAAAAGAGGCATTACATCGTATTCAGGTGGGTGCAGCGATTGCTTTGTTAGCATGCTGCCTGGTTACCCTGATGACGGTAGTGATCTGGCCTGAAGTGTTTAATGCCTTTGAAGCCAAATCCCTTGATATTCGTTATAAATCCCGGCTCATTCATCTGTGGGAAAAAAGAGCCGGGGCAACGATTGATGATATTATCATCATCGATATTGATAACCGCAGCCTGGAAAAGCTCGGCCAGTTCAACCAATGGCCGCGCTCTTACCACGCCCGGCTGATCGACTATATCACTACCGGGGGCGCGCTGGCCATCGGCTTTGATATTCTGTTCCTTGAACCGGAAAGAAATCAGGCGGAAGATTCGGCGCTGGTGGCGTCGACCAACAATAATGCGATTGTGTACCATGCCCTGGCATTTTCCGCAGCCGCCGAGGATGCTTTTTTATATGCCATGCAAACACCGCCGCACGGGTTTGCAACAGAAAAATTTTCTTTATCTTTACCGAAAGCGGCTTCCAGAAATCTGATTCACATGGACAGATTTGACGGCAAGCTGGTCGAATTATATAATGCCTCAACGGGCCTTGGCTTTGCCAATTTTTTACCAGACAATGACAGCGTTATTCGCGGTATGCCGCTATTTATGAATTTTGCCTCACGGCAATATCCGGCATTTGCAATGGCGGTTGCCCTTGGCGCCCTGGGCGCAACCCCGGATAATATTGACATCATCCCCGGTCGGGAAATTATAATTCGGCCTCCCGGCGCTCAAGGCAAAGCTATAATGAAAATTCCGGTAGACCGGAAATGCCGCATGCTGGTTAATTACCAGGGTACTTTTCAAACTTTTCGTTATATTTCCTATTACGACGTGATTATGCAGCGCGTGCCCAAAGAACTATTCAACGGGCGGATTGTTCTTATCGGCACATCGGCGCCGGGCTTGTCCGATATTCGTCCCGTACCTTTTCAGGATGCTTTTCCGGGTGTGGAAATTCATGCCAATATCATTTTTAACATTCTCACCCAGCAGTTCATCAGCAAACAAAACCTGTTGTTTGCTATTTTAAATACCATTATTTGGGCTATTCTTGTCGCCATTACCGGAATCTGGTTCAAACCAGGCAAAAGCGCCGTTATTACTATTCTGGTTTTGAGCGGTTTTGTTTCTTTGGCTATTTTTGTATTTGCGCGTTTTGCATACTGGCTGGAAATGATACGTCCGTTACTGGCGGTGACGAGTTCTTATTTGTTTGTTTATGTTTATCGCTTTTTGCACGAAGAAAAGGATAAACAACGCCTGAAAAAAATGTTTCAGCATTATTTGAATGTTTCAATCGTTGAGGAAATGACAAAAAACCCCGAGCTGTTGAAACTGGGCGGAGAAAAACGTTATGCCACAGCCCTGTTCTCGGACATTGAAAACTTTACTACTCTTTCGGAAAATATGCCGCCGGAAGAAATGGTCTCGCAATTGAATGAATACCTGACTGCAATGACCAATATTATTCTTGGTTATGACGGTTATCTGGATAAATACGAAGGCGACGCCATAATGGCCATCTTTGGCATTCCGGTAGAACAGCCTGATCATGCCCGCCGGGCGTGCAAAGCCGCCCTGGATATGCAAAAAAGACTAAAGCAATTACGTACCCAGTGGCGCAAGCAAAACAGACCGGAATTTCATGCCCGCATCGGTATCAATTCCGGGTATATGATAGCCGGGAATATTGGCGGCACGGAGCGTTTTGATTATACAGTGATTGGCGATTCTGTCAATCTGGCTTCCCGGCTGGAAGGCGCCAATAAAATCTACCACACCCGGATATTGCTCAGTGATGAAACCCGGTCGCTGGTTGGCGATGAGTTTTTTTTCCGGGAACTCGATCGCATTCGAGTTAAAGGCAAAACCAATACGGTCTGTGTCTGCGAACTGATTGATGAAAAGGCAAACATCCAGTCCAGCAGCAGCCGTGAATTTCTGCAGGCATACCACCAGGGTCTGGAATGCTATCGCAAACGTGAATTTCGCGCGGCGCTGGGTCATTTTCACAAGGCATTGCAACTTGTACCGGACGATTATCCGGTAAAAATGTTTATTAAAAGGTGTAACTATTACAGGAAAAATCCCGTACCCCGCGAATGGGATGGTGTTTTTAATCTGAAATCAAAATAACAGGTATTAATAAAAAAGAAGCGAACCAACTATGATTCAAGTTATATATGGCAGAAACGCAGTGCTGGAATGGTTCTATGCCGGCCTGCCGGTGACGCAAATTTTAATGACCGCCGATATGCAGCTGCAAACTGCACAAAAGATGCAGGAACTGGCCCGGCAAAGGCATATACCCGTAAAAACCATGAATCGCCACCAGCTGACGCAAATTGCCGGCTCGGAAAATCACCAGGGTATTGCCGCCAAAGTATCAACCCCGGATTACGTAGAGTTGGAAGACCTGTTACAGGTAGCTGAACAAAAGCAGGAAAAACCGTTTATTGCCATTCTGGACGGCGTTCAGGATCCGCATAATTTTGGCGCCATTATCCGTTCAGCAGACGGCGCCGGGGTGCATGGCATTATCATTCCCAAAGATCAGTCGGTCGATCTGACGCCAACGGTTATCAAAGCCTCAGCCGGAGCTGCAGCGCATGTGCCGGTGGTTAAAACAACCAACATTGCCCGGATCATGGAAGAACTGAAAGACAAGGGATTCTGGATTACCGGGGTGGATCAGGACGGGGACCAGGATTATAGCAAAGCGGATTACAACGGCGCCATAGCCCTGGTACTGGGTAGTGAGGGCCGGGGCATCCGCCGGCTGGTGCGTGAAAAATGTGACTTTCTTGTCTCGATTCCCATGTATGGCAAGGTTAACTCTTTGAATGTGTCGGTTGCGGCGGCGCTGATTTTTTTTCAAGCCAGAAAAAATAAAAAACAATAACCTGAAATGGTGGTAATATGGATAGCAGGTTAACTAGCAAAGATTATAAATTGTTTTTAGTTTGTTTGGGTATCGCCCTGGCGTCGGTTTTTGTAATTGCGAAATACTTTTATCAAGCATTTCCCGAAGCATCTATACAGTTCAAGGTAACCCGTAGCCAGTCCCGCGTCATTGCCGAACAAGTTTTGCAAGTGCAAGATCTGAATGTGAAAGAATATCGTCATTCGGCGATATTTGCTTATGATGACGATGCCAAAACTTTTCTGGAAAAAGAGCTGGGCGCCGAACAAGCTAACCATATTATGGGTAAGCGGGTGCGGCTGTGGCGCTGGAGCAACCGCTGGTTCAAGCCAATGACCAAAGAGGAAGTAACCGTTCATATCAGCCCGGCAGGCGAATTGATTGGTTTAATCCATAAGGTCCCTGAAGAAGCCCCCGGAGCCGGGCTTGCTTCCGATTCCGCCCGTTTTCTAGCCAGGCGTTTTTTGACTACTCAAGTCAACCTCTCCGCCGATTCCCTGGAATTTGTGGAAACCACCATACAGCAGCGCCCCAACCGTATTGATCATACCTTTACCTGGAAAGATAAAAACTGGTCTGTACTCGATGCGGAATATCGTTACCAGATAACCGTGCAGGGCGACCAAATCGGCGCATATTCTGAATATCTGCATATACCGGACAAATGGCAGCGTGATTATGAAAAGCAACGTTCAAAAAATGACACCACCAGCTATGTGGCAGCTTTTTTTCTGCTGCTTACCATTCTTGCCATGCTGGCAACGATGATCCGCTATACCCGCCACCAGGATATAAAATGGAAGACCGCCCTGATCTATGGTTTGGCCGCCGCAGTTCTTACCCTGCTTTCGCAGCTAAACTCGATGCCCCTGGAAAAGTTTTACTATGCTACCACAGAATCTTTTAACGGATTTATATCGCGGCAGTTATTGCTCGGCCTGGTTTATGCTTTGTTAGCCGGTTTGGGGATATTCTTTTTAACTGCTGCTGCTGAACCGCTGTACCGCGAGAGATATCGGCAGACCCTGTCTCTCAGTAAAATTTTTAGCTGGCAGGGCATACGCAGTAAACAATTCTTTATTGCGGTTATCGTCGGCCTGACCATGACCTTTGCTTTTGCCGGCTACCAGGTGGTGTTCTACCTGGTTGCAGAAAAACTGGGAGGCTGGACACCCCAGGACATTCCCTACAGCAACATGCTCAACACGGTTTTCCCCTGGATTTTTGTATTGCTGGCCGGATTTATTCCAGCGGTTTCTGAAGAATTCATTTCGCGGCTGTTCTCGATCCCTTTTCTGGAAAAGTACCTTAAATCGCGCTGGCTGGCGGTGGTCATTCCCGCATTTATCTGGGGATTTGCGCATTCCAATTATGCACAACAGCCTTTTTATATCCGCGGCATTGAAGTCGGCTGCGCCGGGGTGGTTATTGGTTTTCTTTTGCTGCGCTTTGGCATTGTTGCCCCGCTTATCTGGCATTATACGATCGACGCTTTTTATACGGCCATGGTGTTGTTCCGCTCCGGGAATTCCTGGTTTATCATTACCGGCGCGGTCAGTTGTGGATTGTTATTGCTGCCGCTTTTCATTGCCCTTGGCGCCTATATCAAAACCGGCCGGTTTGCGCCACAGGACTCGTTAACCAATGGCGCCGAGGGCGTATCGCGGGTGACAGAACCCTTGCCCGGTGTTGACGAACTGCCGGCATATAAACCGTTATCCAAAAGACGCCTTCTCGCCGGGCTGGTAATTGGTGTGTTGCTGCTAGCGGTGTTGACGGTTAAAACCGAACGGTTTGGCGATTTTGTAAAATACCCTGTTTCAAAAGAAAAGGTGCGGGCCGCAGCCGATAATTTTATACGCAGCCGGGGGGTAGAACCGGATTCATTTCAGAGTGTTATTTATAGCACGGATAAATTTGATCCATTAGCGGCAAAATATGTTGTACAACATTCAACCATTGCCCGGCTCAACCGGCTATACGATAAGGAGATCAAGGCACATCGCCGGGCGGTGCGTTATTTCAAGCCTCTGCAAAAACAAGAGTATCTGCTGCATATCGATCCGCAAACTCTTGTGGTTTTGGGCTTTGCCCGTGTCATTGACGATGATGCGCCGGGTGCGGAAATGGCGCAAGATTCTGCACAAGCGCTGGCTGTTGTTTTTGCGCAGCAAAGGGGAATGGATGTTACCCGGCTGGTTTTAAAAGAGGTATCATCCGAGAGAAAGAAAAACCGGCTGGATTATACTTTTATTTGGGAATCGGCAGATGATGACAGCCTGACAATAGGGGAAATGAAGCAGCGGGTGATGATTGAGCTGCAAGGGGATGTTGTTTCAAGGTATTCAATCAATCCCAAATTGCCTGAAGCCTGGCAGCGTGACCGGGGAAAGCGCACCCTGGTCAATACCCTGCACCTGGCGCTGCGGTTACTGGTTGTTTTAACCCTGGCCGGCTTGGCGGTTATCCGTTTTATCCGTATAGCGCGGGTAGGAAAAATTTGCTGGAAAAAATCTCTTTTCATCGCCGGGGTCGTCAGTTTTTTGTTTCTGATTGACGCGCTGTTACAGTTTAAATTGACTCTGATAAATTATGAAACATCGGTCAGTATGAACTTGTTTACTATTTCCGTTATGGTCGCAATCCTCATCAGTGTGTTGGGGCTGTTTATCGGTTTGGGGCTTTGCCTGAGTATGATTTCAGCTTTATATCCATCGTCATTGCAAACATTACAAACAATACCTCGCAAGCTCTTTGCCCGCGACGCTCTTGCAGTTTCGCTGATTGCCCTGGCCGGGTTTGCCGGAATAACCGGGATTTGCGATCTGCTGACTGTAAAATTTTCCACCGCTGCGTTATTTTCCGCAATTTCTGTTCCTGATGCAATCGATTCCCCGGTTCCGCTGTTTTCAATTCTGGTGCAATTAATTTATCTGTCTCTGTTTATTGCCGTTCTGGCCGGGACATTGGCGTTTATTCTCAAAGACACATTAAAAAGACCAGCCCTTATGCTGTTATTTGGCATATTGGCATTGATTTCAATTGTTCCGTTGGAGGTACGCACTCTGCCTGAAGCGGCGCTGGCCGGAGGCCAAGCGCTTTTGTTTGCTGCGGCAATTTTTATATTTATCAAATACCTGGCCCGCAATAATTATCTTGCTTATTTGTTAGCGCCATTATGGGTTATGGGCATGCGGGAGGGGTTGTTATTGTTACGGCAGGGTAATGGTATGCTAACCATGCAGGGTATTGGCCTATTCCTGATCCTGGCGCTGTTTACTGTTTGGCTGCTGCCTGGGCTTGCCGGCAAAAAACACCATAATGAATTGCCGATTGATAATGTGGATAAAAATCATTAAATTGTTATGAAAAAGGAATATACCGCCATTGGATAAATACCAATGCAATATAAATAGTAATCTTAATTTTTATCAAGATACGTTAACAAAAACATAAAGGGTACTCCCCGCTATAAAGCAGAGCAGGTTATGACTGATCCAAAATCATTTTTTCGCGAGATGGACTCTTTTCTGGCTACAATTAGAATAGATCAAACCGAAGGCGATTTTTTAGTATATATCATTTCCGAGTTGGAACACCGATTCGGGCCGGGACTCAATATTACAGAGGGCAGAATTTACGAGCAGCGCGGCAGCGATTTTGTGCTGATAAAACCAGCCAATGAACATGCGCGGCGCAAATATCGTAAACAAGTTCCGCTAAAATCCGAAGCTGTAGAGTTGATTGCCCGTAACCGCAGCTATATTTTTGACAATGCGTCTTTTAACAAGGCGTTTCTCAACCCGGAACTAGCGGAAACCGAAGTTGCCGCTGCTTTATGGGTGCATAGCCCGGATCAGCAATGGTTGCTGGTATTTAAACTTTTGAATGCCTGGGAGCGGGAAGAGGTCAGTCTGTTTCTCAACTCGGTGCGAATTGCCCTCAATTACCGGATATTTTCCGACAAATTACGCGATAGTATGGAGCAGGCCGCGCAGATACAGCGCAGTTTATTGCCGGAAAAGCCGCCCGTTTTTGCCGGGTACGATATATTCAGCCGTTCAAAATCTGCAGAATTTGTTGGCGGCGATTTTTATGACTATTTTCAACTGGAAGATGGCACGCTTGGTATAAGCATGGGCGACGCCAGCGGGCATGGCTTGCCGGCAGCTCTGCTGGTACGCGATGTGGTCATTGGCCTGCGTATGGGCCTGACCAAGGAACTGCGTGTTGCTCATACCTTGCAAAAACTTAACCAGGTCATTCAGCGCAGCACCTATTCCACCAACTATGTATCCCTGTTTGTGGGGGAAATTGAAAAAGACGGCCATTTATTTTATATGAATGCCGGGCATCCGCCGCCGTTTCTGGTGTGCGGCGAAAACATTTACGATCTGGATGCAACCGGCATTACCCTGGGATTTTTGCCGGTTATTGATATCCATCGTTCCTATATTCATTTGGAAAGAGATTCTGTGCTGGTCTTGTATAGCGATGGCATCATTGAAAGGGAATCCGAAGAAAATGAACAGTTTGGCATTAACAGACTGAAACAACTGGTGCAGGAAAACAGTCATTTGTCGGCAAAAGATTTAACTGATTTGATTTTTCAAACTGTTTTTGACTTTGGTTACCGGATTAACTGGGAAGACGATGCAACCATAGTAGTAGTTAAAAGACTAGATGATTTACCGTTACCCGGATAACAAAGCGCAAGCTAGCGCTTTTCCGGAATTATATGTATGGTGGTAATTTCCGGGGGACAAAACAGCCGCAGTTCCGGTGTGGCTGCGCCAATACCACGGGTGACATATAGCATTGTGCCGTTCAGATCATGCAAGCCCTGCATATACTTTCTGGATGATTTAATATTTTTGTATAATGGGCCAATAACCGGCAGCCGAATTTGTCCGCCATGAGTATGGCCGCTCAACACCAGGTCCACCTGGTGCGGGATGGCATAAAAAGCATAATCCGGCGTGTGCGCCAGCATAATAGTAAATATTTCCGGGTCTGCATCTCTCATTAATACCGGAATCGCCTGGTAACTGTAATTATAGGCAACCCACAGCGGCGGGGCATGTTGCATTTTGGCCTGTTCAAAATTTTCATTCAAAAGCGTATCCCCATTATCATTAACTACCAGCAGATCATCGAACTGGTGTTTGCCCTGTCCGCCGCTCCACAGGCCAACTGTACCGCCGGTCAAACGGGCTTTTGAATAATCCACTGCGTTTGCGCTCCAGCCGGACGGTTCAGGCGTTCCCTCGTTCCATAACCTGGCGCGCATTTCGGTATGATCGGCAAGAGTTGTGCATTGAATTTTAAAATGCACCCATTCCCCGGCAGAGATGGATATGCCGCTGTCTATATTGTCGCCGGTTACCTGGGAGCCATGGGCAGAAAAGTGAAATGTTCCACCGCTGCCGGCTTGACGCAGCCGGTAATAATAATCGTAACCGTAATAAAAATGTGAATAAAAAGTAACGCCGGCGCCGTTCTTCTCTGTGTTGTTAACCCGGAGGCGGCCGCTATAAGTATAGTTTTGCCACTGTTGTGCATTTTTAATATCATAGTAATGCGAATACGAGTTGTTGTGTGATGGTAAAGATTGCATATATTGATTTTCCCCGCTGCCGCGGATCTGAAAATCCGCTACTTCTGTTTTGTCAAAAGCAGGATAGTCAATACCAAAAAGATAATATAAATTATTATGCACAGTCAGGGTCATGCCGCGGTCTGCCAAAACCGTATAACCTTGCTTTTCCAGTTCCTCAATAAAATAATTACTAACCTCCCGGTCATTGCTAAAATCGGCATTGCCACGGCTGATATAAATACCATTTTTTGACTGCAGGCTTGATAAAAAGAGCATAATTTGCTCCATTTCCGCCCGCATTTGATCCAGCGCCTGCAATTCCAGGTATTCGGAATGTTTGAAAAAATCCCCGGTAATTATAATAATATCCGGCTCCAGTTGGTTGATTTTATCGGCAACCAATTTTTCATAATTGCCGGCCTGTGCAATATGCAGATCGGAGATGTGCACGATTTTAAGGCCGGGATTATCGGCTGGTATTTTATTGGATTGTATAATAATATCTGTAATGTCAACATTCTGCGTTCCATTAAAGCATGATTGCAGCGTTAGAGTAATGACCAGTAGAACAAGGCAGGGTATTATAAATGCAAAAATTGTCTTTTTCAAATCAACTCCAGGTGTTTCTGCGGCTAGTATTTGTTTTTGTATAATACTAAATTTCTGTTACTTTAAAAAGTTTTTTTTGTGCAGGGTACATTTTAATAACCGGTACCAGGTTTTTACCCGACACACTTGACAGCTATAGATGAAACAGGAAACAGCGCGGGAAAAAGACTGCAAACTCGTTTTTGCGCCAACGGGGCGCCCGAAAATTGGTATTATCTCCTTCTCAAAGTGTATTTGGAAATCGTAGCTCCTCTGTATGTATCAAAAGGTCTTGAAAATTGAATTTATTTGGAAATAAAACGATATCAAGTCAAACTCGATGTTTTCAGATTTTCTATATTATTAAAGCCCCTTCTTTTGTCATTACGGATAAGGCGGAAAGACTTGGTATTTTACAATTTTCAAGCCAATGCGGCATAGTGACTGAACCGGGCCGGCTTGTTGAAAAGACAAAAATGTACACCTTACAGTCCTCTGGTTAAAGTAACAAATTCAGTCCTGTTATATTAAGCAATTTAATCCGCAGTTATTGACTATTTTTGATATATGTCAATCAAAGCTTGTACTGTATTTTGGCATGAATTTAGCACATAAATAATATCAAGAAAAATTAGCGTTTTTATATTATAAATTTGATAACGTAAGTTATTAAATTATAAAAATTAATGTAAAAAAGAGGTAATTGTTGTTTTGAGGAATAATTGCCTCATACAGGAAATATTGAACCTGTTTTATATAAATGGAATGATATAAAATATGAATTTAATAAAAATTCCCTCCCGTTTTTTTCTGGTAGTTTTGGTTTTTATTTTATCAGCAATAACTGGTTATGCTGCTGACCGCATAACGATAATTCAGAACCCCCTGTCATCGCGGCCGGCCATTGTACAGGCTGGAGGCAATTTTACAATTACCTGCAAAGCCGCCAGCAGCGCGCAAAACTGGGCAGCTACCATCAGCAGCGCCTATAACCAGGCGCCTTTGCAGGTTATCCCCCAATATGACAACACAATTGGTATGTGGAAAATAACCGCCACCGTTCCCGTCAATACGCCATTTGAACTCTATCATTTAAAAGTTACTGCTCAGGGACTGGAAGACCAGGTTTCCCATGCTGTTAAAGTAATTACCGGTTATAAAAATTCGTATTATTTTATTCATTTACCGGATTTACATCTTCCCGCGGTGAGTTGGGTGGGCTATTATGATGACGCCAATACCATTCCGGAATATCTCAAGGTGATCAGGGAGCTCGAAATAATTAATCCCGAATTTGTGCTGCAAACCGGTGACTTTGTCGATAATGGTCAACAAGCGTCTTCTTATGAACTTGCCCAGAGTTTGCTGGACAAAGCACAGGTGCCCATGTTTATTACCGGCGGCAATCATGATTTATGGTATGACGGCCATAATAACTGGAAAAAGTATTTTAATCCCACTATGGATTATAGTTTTAATTATGGCAGCCATCACTATGCCGGCATGGAAATGTTTGATATTCCTTCCGTAACGTTTACCGCCGGGCAAATGCAGTGGCTGCAAAATGATTTACAGGCTTCGGTTAAACGTAATGACCGAATGCGAACGCTGTTTTATCATTATGATGAATCCCGGCAAATCGACGCTGATTTTGTTGATGACTATCTGGTCGATTTGATTCTTTATGGTCATACGCATATCAATGCAGAAAACCGTTTGGGAACCAGGCCGACGTTGAATTTGAATACTTCGTTTACCATGAACAATCACGGGCAGTACCGCCTTGTAAAAATTGCCGGTGACCAGGTGCAGGCACACCCGGTTATAGACTTTAATAAACTGAATGTTCGTTATACTCCTGCAAATGATGGTACCAACCTGCGGGTCAAAGCGATCATTCAGAATGCAAATCCGGTAGCGTTTGAAAATGGATTGATAAAGTTCCTGGTTCGGGAATCATCCGCCGGCTATACAGTAACAGGAGGGACAGTAGCGCAAATTATAGATGCGGGCAATTATAATGTTTATTATGTTCATGTCAACATAGGCGCATCCAGCCAGCAGGATGTTTTGATCCAATGCAATAATGCGTTGGGCAATAACCCGCCGGAAATAACCTCTTTTTCCCCCCGGCCCGATGCCGCAGCGATCATTCCCCTCAACATGTCGATTATTGCGGGGGCGCAAACCACTTTTTCCATTCAGGCGCAGGATCCGGACGGTAATCCCCTGCAATATCGCTGGTATTTGAACAATAGTGTTATCTCTGGCGCTAACGGAGCGCAATATAATTATACCCCGAATAAAACTTTTACCGGCATGGTAGAACTCAAAGCCCGGGTTATGGATGCGGAATATTATGACGAGATCACCTGGCCGCTTGAAGTGGAAGAATATACAGATAAACCAAAACTGGCGTCTTCTGTCGTCAGTTTTTATTTGCAAAATATACCAATGACCATCAACTGGATTGAACCCAAACCGATCACTGCCCGTTTTGAATATGGAACCAGGCCGGGTGTTTATACCGGTTCGATAGTTGAAGACGGCGCCAATCAGGTGTCATTCACTCCTGCTGCGGTTGGCATGGGTTTGGGTGTGCATTATTGCCGCATAACCGACGGTCAGGTGTCCAGCGAGCCGTTCACGATCATTATTGAAAGCCCAATTGCGCCGCAAATGCAAGCGCCCATTGGCAATATAACCGATCTGGCGCCGGAATTTACCTGGGATCGTGTGCCGGGTGTGCCCTATTATATGGTTATTTGTTCGGATCAGGAAATTATTATAGCCGAAGACCCGGTAACTCGTGAATTTACTGTAGAGGGAGCCAACCCGATCTGGTCGATGCTCACTTCTGAAAACCGGGCACATTACGGCGACCCGGACCCCAGCGGCACTTATACCAGCGCGCCTTCGCCGCTTATTCCGGGGGCAAGTTACTGGTGGGTGGTATTAAATTGTTATGGTAATGCCGCAGAAATGACCTCGCCTGTCCAGTCCGGCATATCGCGGTTTAAAATTGATTTGCCGGCGCCGAATCTTGCCGCCCCGCAATTGCTCGCTCCGGCAGGAGATGTAGTTTTTGATGATGAAATGATTACCTTTTCCTGGAATCGGGTTGAAAACGCCAAAATGTATCATTTTTATCCTTATAAAATTGAAAATGAACTGGGAATTGAAAGCGCCCGGGCTGTGTGGCAAAATATTATTGCTACTACCGCAACAAGTTATGATTATCCCGCAGCACAATTTTTAATGAAGGGGCGCTACCGCTGGAAAGTGGCCGCAGTATCGGAAAGCGGTTTGGAAATAATGAGTACGGCGCGGGATTTTTATTATAACGCACCGGCGGCTGTCGTCTCTATTACAACTTTTGACGACCTGGGTACGCCGGAAGTAAATAATGATGATAAAGTTTTACCGCGAGTAACCATTACCTACACTGCTTTGTCCGGCATCTATAACAATATGCCGTTATCCACCGATCTGCATGGAAGACGCGAAGGATATAATATTTCTCCCGGCGATTATCGATTTGTTGTGAAAAAAGAAGGGTACAATACGATAACCGACACATTAACTTTTGTAACAGATCAAACTTATAACCTGGTTTTTCGCCTGTCGCCCAGCAAGAGTAAAATTGTCGGCAGGGTGGTTGATAAAACCGGCAATCCGGTTAACGATGTTCTTGTTACAGCACAACATTCTTTACTTGCCGATATAGTAAAAAATGCTTCCACGGACGGTCAGGGTAATTTCAGTTTGTCGGTTCTGCCCGGTCCGTTTCAGGTATTTGCTTCTAAAGACGGCTATCAAAATTCAGCCACACAAACCATCTCTTTGGTGAGCGGTGAAAACAAATCACTTGACGCTGATCTGGTTATTACCAAAAACAACAATACCCTGTCCGGCTTTGTTGTGAATGAACAGCAACAGCCGGTTTTTGGCGTTCAGGTAACAATTCACAATTCTGTTACCTATACAAAAGCCACCAATGCGAACGGCTATTTTGAGTTTACTGTTCCTGATGGTGATTATTTGTTAGCTGCTGAAAAACAGGGGTTTATCTCGCCGCCACAACGAACAATTGCCATTTCCGGCGGACGGGAGATAACCATATCGCCATCCCTTGTTCTGCAGGCCAATGCCTCCATCATACGTGGAGTTGTGAGTGACGGCACACGGCAAATCCCCGGCGCCGAAATTAAGGCTTTTCCGCAGGCGGGTTCGCCTTTGCAAACTACTTCCGATACCTATGGTCAGTTTAATTTTAATACAGCCCCGGGAATATATACCCTTTCCGCAGCCAAGCCCGGCTATTCTCTGGCGAGTCCGGTTCAGGTAACCGCGCAAAGCGGTATCACCCAGTCCGGAATCAATCTTGATTTAACTGCCAATCAATGTATAATTAATGGAAAAGTAACTATTGACGGATACACTCCGCTTGGAGGTGTGGTAATTTCCAATTCGGGTATGAGCACACTAACAACAGACGGCGGCAGTTATTCCCTCGGCATCAATGCCGGAACGCATGTTATTTTTGCTTTTAAAGAAGGATTTTCCAGCGCTCCGCCGGAGACAATTGCCGTTGTGCCGGGACAAACGCTGGAGCAGGTGAATTTTGTATTATCCCCCAATGCCAGTGTAATTAAAGGTAGAATAATAGCTGATGGTAACGGGGTATATAATGCCCGGGTAGAAGCAGTCAATTCACATACTGTGGTTACCACCAGTGATGAGCAGGGATATTATGTTTTAAATCTAGAGTCGGGTAGCTGGAATATACGGGCTATAAAAAGCGGGTTTACTCTGGCCGAAATGAATCAAGTGCCGGTAGGAGTCGGGCAAACCGTTTCCAATATCAACCTTGAAATGCAATCCAGTGTTGCCACCATAACCGGCCTGGTAACAAATTCCAATACTGGTGAAGCGTTGAAAAACGTGCAAGTACAGGTTCCAGCGCTTAACATTTCAACAATGAGCGCTGATAATGGCGTTTTTTCCATGTCTGTTAATCCCGGCAATCATCTGGTAACCGCTGTTAAAGCCGGCTTTGGCGCCGCGCCTGTACAATCCGGAGCGCTTGCGGCCAATCAAACGGCCACGCTGGCAATCAAGATGGTGGAATTATCCAGCAATTTTGTCGGAGTCATTAAAGATGTCGACAACAACTTGTTGCCCGGCGTTACTGTTGTTGCCAGGTCTGCTGTTGATTCATTTTATACAGTTACCGGACAGGGTGGCAGTTACCGGCTGGATACCAAACCGGGGGTCTGGCAAGTGGCGGCTATGCTGGATGGGTATAAACCGGCAATTATTTATGCTTCCCGGCAGATCAATGCCAATCAAACCATCAATGCTCCGGAAATAAAATTAACGCCGGATCGCGGCATAATTGCAGGAACCGTAATTCGGTTGTTAAACAGTAATCCCATTCCTCTGGCGCGTGTAACCGCCAAAAAAGCAAATGGCTTTACTGCACAAACCCAATCCGACAATAACGGCAATTATCGTTTTGTTGATGAAGCAAACAAACCGATATTGCATTCGGGAGTTTACAATATTTACATTACCAAAACCGGCTTTACCTCCGATACTCTATACAATATTAATGTTGAGAGCGATAAAGTTGTTGATGTTGATGCTGTTTTGCAAAAGAATGATGCGGTAATTAACGGCACAGTTACTTGTGCCGGCGAACCGGTCAGCGGCGCAACCATTACCGCCCAGAGTATAACTAGCCGCGCAATATTTAATGCTATCAGCCAGGAGGATGGCTCTTATCAGGTTAAAAATTTATTGGCCGGAGAATACCAGCTGCGGGTTGCCTGTGTTGGCTATTCCAGTCCTGATCCAATTACAATAATGACGGGATCGGCAAATGAATTGATTTTGATACGTAACCGTGGTCGTTTTTGCGGTTATGTTCGCGATAACGAAAACAATAAAGCAATTGCCGGAGTGACCGTTACTGCGGACGATGAACATGGGAATAACGGTACCGCCAAAACCAATAACCAGGGTTATTTTAATATTACTGCTTTGCCGCAGTTGTATAATTACAAGATAAATTTCAGCATAAGCGGCTATACCCCCTTAACCTGGGGCCCGGAAGCGGCAACGGATTCATTTTATGTTTTGGCGAAAATGAACAAGATCTATGGCAATATATCCGGTGTTGTTAAAAATAATGCCGGAGCCGCTATGGCCGGTGTTATTGTAAATGCAGTTTCAGCAAGTATAAGCAGAGTTGATACAACAGAAAGTGACGGGCGTTTTTCATTTGTTCGCTTGCCTGGCGATCAGTATTCGGTAACCGCGCAGCAGCCCGGCTATGCCTGCGACCCCATCCAGCAGCTTGTCAGCCTCTGGCAGGGCGGCACAATAAATACTCTTGAATTTACCATGCTGGAAGCAATTGCCGCCAGGATCAAAATCATTGGTCCGGATAATATAAACAACAAAACAACTCAAAAGTATTACTATTCTGCGCAAACCAGTGATGGCCGGGAAGCAAGCATTGAACCGATCTGGCAGGTTGATTTTAGCGCCGGAGTTGAACAGCTTGCCCAAAATGGCACGCTTGACCCGCATAATGATTTTATTGGCGCCTTGCAATTAAAACTGCAAGACAGCTTTTCCGGTATCTCGGCAACACAAAATGTATTTGTTACCCAGGAACTGGTTCCCGGAAATACCAATCTCAATATTTCCAACAAGCGAGGTGTGCATCTGGCCATTCAGGATAGCTGCGTGAACCAGAACATCGTGCTGCAATTCCGGCGACCGGAACTGGCAGAAGCGATGAAAAGCAGCAAGAAATACCAGATCGTTGGCGATATTTATCAATTTACACCGGTCGGTTTCAGCTTTTTAAAACCGGTCACTTTGTCTTTGCCGGTGCCGGAGGGCAAGTCTGCACAGAGCCTGACGATTGGAAAATGGAATTCGACCTGGCTGCAATGGGAAGCAGTGGAGAATATTGACCGTGACGAACAGCAGTTAAACGTTACCATACAAGCGCTGGGCCGTTTTGCCATAATGGAAAAGGCCGAACCTTTGAGCATTCGCAATATTCAGTTTTTGCCCAACCCCTTTTCACCCCTGGCCGCGCCGTTGGAAATAAAATATTATTTGACCTCGGAGAAAACTGAAAATCCTTTGGTGACGATTACTATTTATAATATGATCGGGGATTTGGTAAAAACCCTGGTTGATTCTGAATTTAGAAAAAGAGGCGAGGTTACAGAGATGTGGGACGGGATAACCAATCATGGGCGAATGGCGCTGAATGGCCGTTACCTCATCCATTTCCGGATTAAAGATAGTTCGGGAGAAAAAGAAGAGCTAAAAACTTTTGTATTGATTAAATAGTTGATTTACAGGTGATGAATTGAATAGAATAAAAAAAACTCTTTATAGAAAAATTCTGGTAACTTTATTACTGGTATTATTTCCCGGCCTGGCGGTTTATGCCGATATACCGGCGGCTTTTGTGGATATTGGTTACGGCGCGCGGCCAATGGGCATGGGCGGCGCATATACCGGGTTGAGCGATGACGTCAACGCAATATTCTGGAATCCAGCCGGGTTGACCCTGGTGCGGGAAAGCCAGTTGACGGTTATGTATACCCGGCAAATGGCTTTAATCCCTTACGGGTTAGGCGCTTATACAACAAGACTGGGTTACCACTATGTTGCCGTCGGCTTTATTTCTTCCGGTAACGATGTACTGCGTGAAACTACCCTGGTAGGCAGTTGGGCCGGGGTTTTTCGTTTGCCGGCGCTGGGCAATACCGGAGTGGGCGTTAACCTGCGTTACCGCAATTCCAGTTATGGCAACAATGAAGACGGCGGCGAAAACCGCATTCAGGGCAGCGCCTCGGGTTATGGCCTGGATTTCGGTTTGATGTGGCAAATTACCCGCCGTACCCGCGCCGGTGTGTTTGCGCGGGATGTGGTAAATTCTATGGCTTATGATAATAAAACCCTGGGCACCAGTTATTCCGAAGGTGTGCCGGCGGGATTGATATTTGGCATGTCGCAAAAAATTACCATGCAATCCACAATCGTGCTGGACTGGGAAAAATCATTGTATGATGATACCAGTGATAAAGTTCACCTCGGCGCCGAAGTGACCTTTTTCAGGGTAATTATGTGCCGCAGCGGCATCTGGCAAAATATGGACGCAGAGGTTAACCGCAATTACAGCTTTGGGATGGGCCTGAATATGCTGGCGGGCAAGGTCGGGATTCAGTTCGATTTTGCTTATTTAATCAATGACCTGGCGCATACCCCGCGGGTGTCGTTGTCTTTAACGCATTAAATTTTTGATTTTGTTAACAGGATAATGTCAATGAAAAAATTTTTCTATATAATGTTTATACTGGGACTGGCGCTACAAAGCAATGCCCAGGAAATACCGGAAAATTCTCTGTTGTTCCTGCGCGGCGGCAATACCGAGGTAAATTTTTCCTATTATTCCCAGTTAATTTCAGGAATGGGAAATTCGATTGGTTATAAATCAAATTCTCCCTGGGATGTATGGGTGAATCCCGCCAGCATGGTGACATTTAACCGCATTTTTGTGGGGTTGAATATTCAACCGGCCCTTGCAATAGATCCGGCTGATTTTACTGATTTTAACAGTACAATTGAAGAAGAAATTGACGAGGCGGTAAAGGATTATAAAACCGCGGAAACAGAACTTGTTTACCCCACGTTATCGGCCAGGGTATTTCACAAGGGCGGGTTGTATGGATTTCAATTTGTCAAACCGATCCGGCATCACAAGGGCGTCAGTGTGGTTAGTTTTGAGATCGGGCAACCGTTTTACATGAATATGAATACCTATAATGACGGGTTTGAAACCCTGCTGGAAACCCGTAAACAGGTGGGCGATCAGGACAAGATTATCAAGCTGCGTATGAATGCTCTGTTGCAAATGGATTTGAATGTCAGCGCTACCCGTTATTCCACGGGATGGGCCCGCCGGATCAATCGCAATGTTGCTCTTGGAATGAAATTTGGGCGCACTCATGTCAAAGCCGATATGGTTAATGAAATAAAGATGGACGGGATTATGGAGACCGCCGGCACAGAATATGCCTTCAACGACCCCTACGATCCCCGGATTGATTTTAGCCTTGGCGAGACTAATTTGTTGGGACAAAATACAGTTATAGATTTTTATGGCAGCGGCTGGCATAGTCAGTTTGGAGCATTGTTTACCGCCAATAAATCTTTTGTGTTTGGCGTTGATTTTGAATGGCAATCGAATATCGAGCTAGCCGGAAAAATGACCTCAACGCAGTATAAAATACCTGGTTTAAATGACGCCGAATTGTTTGGCGACGATGAAGAGCAGCAATCCGATACTGGCGACGATCTCTTTGACGCCACCAAACTTGATCTTGCAAAATTAACTCTGACCCGGCCGGTGCAAAATAAAACCAGCGACCATTTATTGCTGCAATTTCCCTCCTCACTGGGGTTGCAGGCATCATATCAAAGCCCGATTTTTGAAGCCACAATGGGTATTCGCAAGTACTTTAATGCGTTTGGTTATGATTTTCTTGATGAGAAATATATGGCCAACCTGAATTTTGGTTTGAACCTGGCCCTGGTAATTGGCGCTTTTGAACTTGACGTTAGCGGTATTCATGCTGAACTGGTGCGGGAAGAATATGGCGAACAAAAAGATGCAACTGCAACCTGGATTCCCGGGTTATCTTTAAAGACCGGTTTTTTTATTGCCAAAAATTACCAATTTGATACCCGTATATTCTTTGCCCCCATGCCGGGCATTGGCGTCAAGCTGGGTTATTTTTTCTAGTATTATGCTTTGGCCCATTTCCCCAGAATACGGGCGAACAGCAGAGAAAATACCAGGGTGATGCAAACCAGTCCTGCGATATAAACCAGGATGGATTCCAGACCCCTGCCATAAGATATAAGCTGGTGAAACGCCCTTAGCGCCAGGCCGGAAGGGAAAATATAAGATATTTTCTGCATCCATTGCGGCATAATTTCCATAGGCCACCAGCAGCCGCTCAGCGACGACATGGTTAAAGCCACAACAATAGACAAGCCGATCAGTTTTTCCTCTTCATTAATCAGGAATCCCAGGCATAATCCGATAGCTCCTACCGCTGCCGCAAAGGCAACGATCAGCAGGATTAATGCAATCAGGGAAGGGCCATAATATACGCCAAAGATAAATTTTCCTATAATCAACAGTAAAAAGATTTGCACCAGGCCCACCAGCGCAATCCCGATCAGTTTGCCTGTAAAGAGCTGGATAAAAGAAACCGGCGCGACCCGGATGCGGCGCAATAACCCGGCGTTTTTTTCTTCCAGCATACCCGTACCGGCGTAAATAAACACTACAAACATCGTAAACATGACAATATTGGAGGGCACCTGGAAATTGTAACCGGAAGGAATGATTTTATTCATGCCGGAATAAGATGTTTCCAGGCGGACAAGCGGTTCGCGCGCGGTAAGAGTATCTATATTTGCCGATGTAACCTTTTGTCGGGTAACAGCCAGTTCTGTCAGGTCCGCAAGCAGGAGAAAATAAGCTCTGCGTATGGCCAGGGTGGCGGTTGCTTCAGCTTCGAGGTTGGCATCCGGCTTTTTTTTCAGAACAAGGGTGACGGTGTCTTTTGCCATCAACCCGGAGGTGAAATTTTCCGGGATGATCAACATGCGCGACGGTAATTGTTCCGGTTCGCTTGCCAGAGTATCGATTTGCAAATTTTCTGAAGTCAGTTTATCGAGCAACTGTGCGGATAAAAAGCCTTTGTCATGGTTAAGAATTCCGAGATAGGCCATAGCGTGGGATTGATCGTTTTCATATCTGAATACGTTGCCGAAAATGAAAATGTAAACACAAGGCATCAGCAGCATCCAGATGGCAGCCAGTTTATCGCTGACCAGTATGCGCAGACTGTGCAGGGCTATATAACCTATGTTTTTCACGAGCGGAATTTCCTTTCATAGAGTATACAGGCGCAAGTATTCAGAATAACCGCCAGGATGATCAGGATGATAAAATGTTTTGTCAATTCCTGAATACCGGCATTATTAATTAAAATCTTCTGCAAACCATCCACGCCCCAATAGACCGGTGAGAACACGGAAATTTTTAAAATAAACCTGGGCAGAGCCTCTAAAGGGATCATCGCTCCACCGGTAATGCTTAGACACAAAATAACAGCCGAGGAAATAGCGGAACCCTGCGCGCGGGTCTTCACCAGGGAGTAAAACAAGCCGATTATTCCGGTCATCCCGGCAATCATAATCATGGAAAAAACAAAAAATAGCAGCAGTTGCGGCAGGGTGATATGAATTTTAAAAAAGAGTATTGCTACCAGCCAAACCAGGTAAAAGGCCATTGCTCCGGACAAGTACAAGAATAGCTGTTTGGAAAGCACAAAATCAGAGATACTAACCGGCCCGGTGACAATGCGGAACAGGGTCATGTTTTCCTTTTCCCGGAAAATATCACGCGCCAGGGTGTCCAGGTTGAAAAGTAAAAACATGACGATCATACCGCTTAAAAGAAAAGTAAAAATATTAAAATCAGGCGTTTCTTTATCTTCTTTAGCCGAGGTTTCTTCTTGTAGTTTTATCAAAGACGGGAAAATATAATTGTTTTGTCTATTAAAAAATAATTTAAGCGATGTGAGCAGGGCGGTCATCTGTAAATTATCCGGCCATTTCTCAGCCTTGAACAGGCTATGCACCATATTGATCGGTTCCGCGCCAACGCGGAATAGCCGGTCTGCGCCCAGGCAAAGTATTTTTACGGTTTCTTCCGCAATTTTGGGCGCAAATTGCTGGCCCGGATTTTTTACCAGGGTAACGGTACAAGATTGCTGCTCCATAAGAGAATCCTGAAAGCCGGCTGGAATTGTCAGCAATGCGGAGGCCTGGTCATTCTCTATCAATGTCATTCCGGAATCCTGCGGCACTATCCTGGAACTGAACATTTTGGCCATTTCACCGCGGTTGAAAATCCCGGCCATCATTTCGGAGACAAAGCTGCTGTCCCGGTCAACAATTAACAGCGTCGCTTTGGGGAGAATATTCTCTTTTTCATTCGGCGAGAATATTACGCCCATTAACAGCGTAAAAATAAGCGGCATGGCCAGCATCAACAGAAAGCCGCCGGGGTTGTGTAATTTACGAATCAGGTCTTTTTTTAGCAAGGCTCGTATCAATCGCGTAATTCCCTTCCGGTCAGTTTAATGAATACGGAATCCAGGCTAGGTTCCTTAATGGACAGATTTTCGATGCTGAAACCCGATTTACCTAGCTGTTCCAGGAATTGCCCGGCGCCAAATTGCGCCGGCAGACTGTACACCACTTCATTTTCCCGCAAAGAAATGAGGGTGAGATTGGGAATTTCCATTGGCAAGCGCTCCGCCGCCGCCGCGGTAAAAACGCCGTTAATTTTTAACAGCCGGTTTTCGCCGACTATTTTGGTAATGCTTTCCCTGGTGCCACTGGCCAGGATACGGCCATAATCGATGATGGCAAGCCGGTTACACAATTCTTCGGCCTCTTCCATATAATGGGTGGTATATAATATAGTGGTTCCCTCGCGGGCGATTTGTTTGACCACATCGAGAATGTTGTGGCGCGCCTGGGGATCGATGCCGACGGTGGGTTCATCCAGCAGCAGCAATTCCGGGGTGTGCAGCATTCCGGCGGCCATATTCAGGCGGCGTTTCATACCCCCGGAGTAATTCTTGACCTTTTCTTTAGCTCTTTCTTTTAACCCGAACAGGGTTAATACTGCATCGATGCGATCTTTAAGGATAGCCCCTTTTAGTCCGTATAACTCTCCCCAGAATGATAAATTTTGTATAGCGCTGATTTCCTGGTAGAGCGCAATATCCTGGGGCACAACGCCGAGACCTTTTCGGAAAGCGGGTTTATCAGGGTCCAGTTCAACGCCGTTGAAACGGATCGAGCCGCTATCCGGTTTGAGCAGCGAGCAGATCATGTTAATGGTGGTGGATTTACCGGCGCCGTTCGGTCCCAGAAATCCGAAAATTTCTCCCCGGTTAACCTCAAAGGAGATTTGATCGACGGCAATCTTGCCGTTAAAAGATTTTGATAAATTTTCTACCTGAAGCATAATACCTCTTATTCAAAATCAAGTTCCCGCAGCCTGGCCTCAAAAGCGCGTATTTCATTATTGGATTCGAGCACGCCGATTTCCAGGTTAAAAGTAGCTTTACTGCCGGGTAATAAAGTAGTTAAGGCGTTGCGTTTTTGCGCATTATGCTGCCCTTCGGGGTAGCAATTGCCGGGTTCCAGGCCGACAACATAAGCGCCCTGTCCTGTCATTTTCCATTGGGTAAAGTAGGGTAATTCCTTTTTAGAGTAAGTAAGGTAAACGCCCAGGCCCTGGTTGCCGTTAAAGTGCCGGTTAATGAGCGCCGTATTGACGATGCCGTTTTGATCTATATCATGATCGATATAAAAGCACTGTTCTTTAAAATCGGGAACCGGGTCTGCAAAAGTATCAAACGTATCCACACCAGCTTCGGCAATTTTATCACGGGCTTCCATATCTTCTATAACAGCAATAAATTCCGTATCCTTGTCCAACGTCGGGTAGCCAATGTTGCAGTGGTACAGGAACATTAGCGGCGTTTCTTCATAGCCCTGGTTTTCGATTTCATCCTTGATCCAGATTTTGGATTCGCCGAGGCGCGCATAGATATTGCGCCGCAGCACCAGGTTGGGGCCAAACAGCCGGGCTTCGCGGATTTCACCGGCAGCGCCGAGGATATAATCCTCGTTTTCCCAGTCCGCGCCAAAAGAGACATTTTTTGCCGGGGTATTGGAAATACGGCCATGCAATCCCCAGGCTTCTTCCGATTTTTCCTGGGGTGTGCCGACATTGGACAGTCCGCAGGTGGTCACCAGTCCGCCCGGAAATGACCACAGCCAGCCGGTATGGTGCGGGTCGTAAAAGCCGGGAGCGACAGGCCCGGCCGGGGAATGCCAGCACAGCGAAGCGCCTTTGAATTTGGCATCAAATATATCCAGGCCGCGGTCGGTGAGAACGGTAAAGCTCAGGCCGCTGCCGGTAGTAAATTCCAAAGCGCGGGTTCCCCGTTCATTGCCGTTGACCAGTTCAACCGGTTTTACCCCGGCAAGCTGGGACATATCGCCAATCCGCGACAGCAATTCTTGTTTGCTATAGTTTTTACCAAATAATGATGTCATAATTCCTCTATTTTATTTGTTTACGTTATCGGGAAGAAATTGTTACGTCAGGGAACGGTATTTTTGCTGCTCCTGAAAAGTAACCAGCGTTTTGGGCGGTACGGATGCAGTTATCCATGTGTTGGCGCCGATAACAGAATCGTGACCGATCACCGTATCGCCGCCCAGAATGGTGGCGCCGGAATAAATCGTCGCCCGGTCTTCGATGGTAGGGTGTCTTTTCTCTCCTTTGATAATCGAGCCATCCGGCTTTTTTTTGAAACTGAGCGCGCCCAGAGTAACGCCCTGGTAAATTTTTACATGATTGCCAATGTGCGAGGTTTCGCCAATGACCACGCCGGTGCCATGATCGATAAAAAAGTGGCTGCCGATACTGGCGCCGGGATGGATGTCAATGCCGGTGCGGCGGTGCGCCCATTCCGACATCATACGCGGAATGAGCGGCACATCCATTTTATAGATTTCATGCGCCAGCCGGTGCGTGGCAATAGCATACACATAAGGGTAGCACAGGATAACCTCTTCGGTAGATTTGGCCGCCGGGTCGCCATCGAGGCCTGCTTTGATATCCATTTTCAGGGCTGAACGAATATCCGGTATTTTGCGGATCAGTTCCAGGGCGCTTTTTTCGTGGCAATCCTTGCAGTTTTGGTTAATTTTGTATTTCTTTTTGGCAAACTCGCACGCCCGGCAAAATTCATCTGTGCAGCGCAGGTATAATGAATCGATGGAGCTTTGTACAAAAAAAGAAACGTTGGAACGGGCCGGCATACGGCTGCCGAAATAACCCGGAAACAGAATTTGCATAAAATCGTCCAGTATTTCTACAATGTGCTGCAAAGTGGGCAGGTTGGCGCCATCAATGCGGTTGATGCCGCCAAATTTATCATACGTAGCTACGATTTCATCGGAAATTTTTTCCAAATCCTGACTGGTTGTTGACATGCTAAATTCCTGGAGTTGTAGTTAAAGTGACTTGTGAAGGATTAATTTGGCAGCGGCTTTATCCATAAACCAGAGTAATTGTCCGTTAATCGGGCAAATACGCGCCGCCGGATAGTCTTTTTTTTCAATCAGTATTTCATGAATGATAGCGGCTTTGTTTTCACCCGCCACAAGGAAAATAATGTTTTTTGCGGAATTTAGCAACGGAAACGTGAAGGTAATTCGCCATTTGGCAAATTTTGTAACCCAATTTGCCGCTACCAGTTCTTGCCGGGCGTTTAAGGCGGCGGTATCGGGGAACAAAGAGGCAGTATGACCGTCATCGCCGAGACCAAGCAATATCAGATCAAAACCTGGGATAGCAGCTTTTGGCAGTTCCCTGCGAATCGTGGCTTCATAATCTGCGGCTGCTTGTGCGGGATTTGCAAAAGTTGTAGGAACCAGGTGTATATTATGATCGGGAATTTGCAGCGGTTGTAGCAAATGTTTTAATGCCATACCGGCGTTGCTGTCCGGATGCTCCGGCGGCACATAACGTTCATCGCTCCAGTAGAAATGCACTCTGTTCCAGTCTGCTGCACCGATAAAATGTTGTACCAGTGAGTCGAACAAAAGTTGGGGTGTAGAACCGCCGGACAGGGCAACTGTGAAGCGGCCATTGCGTTGGATAAATTCTTTTGCCAGGGCAACGAACTGTTCGGCCGCGGCGCTTCCAAGCAGGGTTATATTCTCATGTATATGGCAGTTAGTAAACTCGGGATTTTTCATCGGCGTCAGCGTTTAATGTTTTATGAATTATTTGTATAGCGCCAAGATAAACGCGGTCCTCATGCAAATAATCTAGTTCAGCGCAGAGTTGGCGCGCTTTATCAACCGGGGGACAAGGTATTGTATTCATTGATAACGGCTGTTCATTCCGGTATGCTGTGGCAGTTATTTTATCGTGCGTGGTTTTTTCAGCAACATAGACCAGGCGGCGGTCGTTTTCCTGTTCACTTGTGATTGTAACCGTCTCAATCCCTTTATTGTATTCTGTGCTTGTGGATTGCTCAAAGCGAATATCAAGCTGGCGGCCTTGCGGGGTGATAAAGGTATAATGCGGTTCATTACCAGTTTTAAATTGCCATTTCAGTAAAAATACCAGCCATGCGGCGAGCAGATAGGCAGGGAGCGACACACCTTTACCGTGGTAACGGATGGCAATTGAGCTAATGTTCTGCAAATTATGCCAACATTCCTGTCCGTCAAAGAAACCGGCAATGGCTTCGCGCCAGCCGGTGAGTGCGGCCCAGCTCATATCGCTCACTTTGCTCATTCGTGCGGTTTGCAGTATAGCTTTAGAGAGCTCTTGCAGCGCCGATGTGGACATAAACGATTCCGGACTTTGCAGAATGACCCTGTCGATATTTTTATAAAAATTTTGGAAAGAGGGGCTGTTCAGTACCAGGTTATTCGGGCTCCACAAGAAAACCGGCAGATCGGGCAGCAACAGGGGCAACAAAGTACCCGGCAAATGTTTCACTCCGGCGAGGCCGGTTTCCAGGCTAACCAGTTCGCAGCAGATCTGCCGTCCATCGTAACGAGGTGGCAGGCAAAATGCCGAGATGACCGCCTTGATCTGTTCAGATTGATTATGCGGGTTGATATAGACTAGAATAATGCGGCCGGGATGATGCAAAGTGATTTCCGGCACCATTTGCAAGATAGCGGGCAGCCATTCGGCTGTGTTGCAGGTTATCACCAGGTTCAATGTACTTGCTTTGATCACTGCGTTTGGATTGCTATTGTCGGTGGTTTTTTCCCATATTTTTTGGAATTCTTTTTCAATGCGGGACAATTCCACTTCAAAACCTGTAAATTGTGCTTGTTCGCTATGGGTCATAAGCGTCTCCAGACGCGATGGTCATTTTTCAGCAGAGCTTCCGCTTCAACGGGCCCCCAGGAGCCTGCCGGGTATTGGGGCAGTGGGTTGCTAAACTTTTGCCCGAATTCAAGAACAGGTGTAATGATCTCCCAGGCGCGTTCGTTTTCGTCGGCACGGGTAAACAGGGTAGAATCGCCGATCATGGCATCGAGCAGCAAGCGTTCATAAGCATCTGGCGGGGTTTCGCCAAAGCTGGCGCCGTAACGAAAGTCCATAGTTACCGGGCGGATGCTGCCGCCGGGGCCAGGTACTTTGGAGTCGAATTTTAATGAAATTCCTTCATCCGGCTGGATTTTCAATGTCAGCACATTAGCAGGAATTTCATCATGTGCGGCAGCGCCAAAAATAAGCAAAGGCGCAGTACGGAACTGGATGGCAATCTCGGTGACCCGCTTTGGCAGCCGTTTGCCGGCGCGCAGATAAAAAGGCACCCCGGCCCAACGCCAGTTATCGATGTATAATTTCATGGCAATAAAAGTTTCAGTTGTCGAATGCGGGGCAACGCCTTCTTCCTGCAGGTAGCCGGGCAAGTTCTTGCCCAGCAGTGAGCCGGCAGAATATTGACCATACACAACATTACCCTCAATCTCTTTGACGGACAGTGGTTTAACGGCTTTCAATACTTTGACTTTTTCATCGCGCACAGCAGTGGCGTCAAAGGCAGAGGGTGGTTCCATGGCAAAGAGACTGAACAACTGCAGGATATGGTTCTGCATAATATCGCGAATAATGCCGGTCTCTTCAAAAAAGCGGCCACGACCTTCCACGCCAATACTTTCCGCCACGGTGATCTGCACATGGTCGATATAGCGCCGGTTCCAGATCGGTTCAAATATGCCGTTTGCAAAACGGAATACCAGAATATTCTGCACAGTTTCCTTGCCGAGATAGTGATCGATACGGTAAATTTGCTCTTCGCGGAATACATTGCTAACGATTTTATTTAATTGCAGAGCGCTGCTCAGATCGTGACCAAACGGCTTTTCGATAATGATACGCGTCCAGCCGTTGAAATTACCGGCCAGGTTCGCCGCCCCCAGGTTTTGCACAATTGCTTCATACTGCGAAGGGGGCGTAGCCAGGTAGAACAGCCGGTTAGCTGGTAAATTTGCTGTTTTTTCGTGTTGTTTTAGAAATTCTGCCAGTTTTTCGTGGGGTTCGGCGGTGGTAAAGTCGCCCTGATGGTAATGAAGCAGGGTAAGGAATTGTTCCACGCGGGGGTTGTCGGCATTCACTCCGGCAAATTCCTGCAAGCCCCGGCGCATATCGGCTGCAAAATCGGCTGTGGTTTTCGGGCGACGGGCAAAGGCAACAATTTTAAACTGTTGCGGTAATAAATCCTGTTTATACAGGCTGAACAGGGCGGGAATCAATTTGCGTTTGGTCAGATCGCCGGTAGCCCCGAAGATGACCAGCGTACAGGGCTGTGGCAGCCGTTTTAAACGCATTCCCTGGCGCAGCGGATTTTCATTAGAGGTCTCTTGCATATCCCTTCCTTCAAGTCATAGAACATGTTGTTTTGATTAACAACTGGCCGGAAGGCAAAATTCCGGTAGATTTCCGGCTGATTCAGCTTTATATTGCAAGAATAACTGCCAGTTAATGAATTTTGTTCCATAATTGACAATCATTGTCTGACATTGGTTCGTCTTGCGGGCGCGTTCGTGCCAATAGATAGCGGGCATTGAAAAGTGTGGCAGTGTAAATAATTTAGAAATTTTTTATGATCTTGTTGCACATTTCTATTTATATTTGTATATTTCGTTTTTACGAACTAATTATTAAATTGCAATTATTTTAACAAGAGGGATACCTGATGAAAATCACAAATCTGTACAAAGTACTGGGTATTATTTTTGTTTACATTCCAACGTTATTAACTGCGGCCACGCTGACAGGCAAGGTTACCGACGCCCTGACCGGCATTGCCCTGCCGGGCGCCAATGTTGTTGTGGAAGGCACTGAACGCGGCGCCGCCAGCGATTCAGAAGGCAATTTTATAATCAAGAGTCTTCCGGCCGGGCGATATACCATCAACGCCAGTTTTATCGGCTATGAAACCTCTCACCACAAACTCACCCTGACTGTTGAAGAAGAACGCACCCTGGACTTTGAACTGCGGGAAAGTTTTTTCCAGACGCAGCAGGTAGTTATTACCGCCACCCGCCAGGAGCGATTATTGGAGAATATTCCGGTGGTGATGGAAGTTATCGGTAAAGCAGAGATTAAAGAGCGCGGCGCCGAGAATCTGGCCCAGGCCCTGGAAGACCGGCCCGGCATTATTATTCAGGAAAACGCTGCCGGCGGCAAAAGTATTAATTTAAACGGCATCGACGGCCGGCGCGTGCTGATCCTTGTCGATGGCCTGCCATTATCCGGCAAACTCAACAACCAGGTGGATTTAACGCTGCTGGACAGCGACCGCATCGAACATATTGAAATTGTTAAAGGCCCGGCCTCGGCGCTGTATGGCAGCGAAGCCATGGGTGGAGTGGTCAATATCATTACCAACAAGGCAACGGACAAGAATACAATCCGGCTCAAACAAAAGTATGGTTCAAATGAACTTGGCAGCGGCAACCTGTTCGTTTCCGGCAAGCAATGGGGTATTGGTTACCTGTTGAACGTGGATCGCAGCCGCGGCGGGGTAGATAAAAATGAAACCCTTATCGATATTAGCGATTTATGGAGCGACGGGGTGGATGGCAAGATCAGCTTTAATGCCCCTGTACTGGGAACGATAACCGCCGGTGCAGAATATAAAAAGGATGGGCATGATTACAAGGAGACATCTACTGGTCATGGCGGCACGGTTACTGTTTATGATGATCAGGCCCGGGTTGAAAGGTTAAACAGTATTATTGGCATTAACCGTACCTTGAAAAACAGCGATTTTGCCATTCAGGTTTATCACAATGATTATGAACGGAAATTGACTACTAAAAAACAAGGCTCCCAGGCAGCGCCAACAATTGCAGTAAATGACGAGGCGCTGTATGGCATAAAATCCGATTTCCACTATCGCTTTTGTGATTATGTGGGAATCGATTTCGGTTATGATTACAGTAACGATACTTATAAATCCGACCGGCTGTTGTACGATTCTGTAGAGCGTGAATTGCATGGAGTGTTTGGCCAGGTTGAATACAAGCCGGTTTCCAGGGTCACCCTGCTGGCCGGCGGGCGGTATGACAAGATATCCCATTTCGACGGCTATACCAGTCCCCGCGTTAGCGCCATGATCGAACTGTTACAGGATTTAAAATTGCGGGCTTCGTGGGGCGGCGGTTTTCGTGCGCCTTCCTTTACAGATATGTATATTGAGTATAGCAATCCTTATGTGGTGGTCAAAGGCAATCCAGAGTTAAAGCCGGAAAAATCCAGCGGCGGCAATGTTGGGCTGGAATATGTATGGGACGGTAGAGTTATGACCAGCATTTCATATTTTCATAACCGCTTTACCGATTTGATTATGGACTATGTTGTTCCCGGCACTGGCGTTTCCAGCTATCTCAATATTGATGACGCCAGGTTCACCGGCATCGAGTTTCAGAACCGCATTTTTGTGCTCAATAATTTAACCACCACTCTGGGCTATAATTATACCCATATCGAGCAGAGTGATGAGGATTTTTCTATTTCCCGCATTTCGCCGCATACTGCCTCGCTGCGTATTGTCTACAAGCTGTTCCGTAACCGGGTCAGTTTCTCCTTTCGCGAACAATACTCCGGCAAGCGGGATATCAAGTCGTTTGATCCGCAAGCTCATAAATACAATATCGAAAAGAAAAATCCTTATAGCTTGATGGATGTTTCCTGTACTTTTAAAGTAAATAACTACTTGTCCCTGCAAAGCGGTGTAACCAATGCGCTTGATTACCGGGATCAGGATTATGGGCCCTGGGTGGGCAGGCGTTATTTTGTTACTTTAAATACCGATTTTTAGGTACAATTATGAACAGATACGCAGAAATGCTGGCAGAACTTGCGCCACACATCATGGGTGCGTTCCATAGCGTTGGCAAGCGTCATTCCGAGTCGGAACAGTTAACCATGCGCCAGTTTCAAGCGCTGGTGATTGTCAACACCAGCGAGAATTTGAGTATCTCGGCATTTTGTGAAAAGCTGGGACTGGCTGCGTCGACCGGCACGGAACTGGCAAACCGGATGATCGCATCGGGTCATTTTGCAAAGCAAAGCGACAGCCCCGATAAGCGCCAGGTATATTTATCGGTAACGCCGCATGGTTTGCAAGCCCTCGAATTGCGAAAAAAGGATATGACCGACCTGTTTACGCGGTTGATAGAGCCTATGAGCGCGGAGGAGCGGCAGACCTTTGCCGGAGCTTTTGACACAATCTGGAAGATTATATCAAAATATTATAAATGATAAAAATCAAGGCTCCGCAGTTTACAACCCGGAGCCTTTTTGTTGTATAAATGGTATAACTTTTGTTTGCTAAATGTGAATGATGTTTTTATATTGTTAGAGTTAATACAGAGAGGTTTATCGTTACTACCGTTTCATTTTATACAATCGGCTGCCGTTTAAACCAGGCCGAAACCGCGGTTATGCAGCAGGCTTTTGCCCGGGCAGGCTTTCAAATTGTCAGTTTCGGCAAGCCGGCTGATCTGTTTGTGGTGAATACCTGTACCGTAACCGGAAAGAGCGATGCGGAAACCGGCAAAATTGTCAATAAAATACTGCATATCAATCCAAACGCACAAATAGCCCTGGTGGGCTGCCAGGCGCAGACGCAAAAAGAAAAGCTGCTGACGCTGCCGGGGGTGCATTGGGTAGTTGGCAATGCGGTCAAACTGGAATTACCGGCGCTTATAAAGCAGCACCTGAACGAAAATTTGCTGCTTACTCCGCCCGTTCCGCAAGGTAGTTTTACCATGCCATCGGCGGAGGCGGACGACCGGCATACCCGCGCCAATTTAAAAATTCAGGACGGCTGTGATTTTTATTGCAGTTATTGCGAAATTCCCTATGCGCGCGGTCATGCCCGCAGCCGGGAATTTGACGACATACGTAAGGAGGCCGAGATCCTGGTGCGGGCGGGACACAAAGAATTGATCCTTACCGGCGTCAATGTGGGTACCTATAACGATAACGGCAGATCTTTGGCCGATGTTGTACACCGGCTGGAAGAGATTCCCGGTTTGCTGCGCATTCGCATTTCTTCGTTTGAAGCTACTACCTTTCCGGTGGAAATTTTGCCCTTTATGGCGCAAGAACACAAGCTGTGCCGGTTTATGCACATATCGCTGCAAAGCGGCTGTGATAAAATTTTGCAGTCGATGAACCGCAGGTATACAACCCGTGAGTATGCCGATTTTTTACTGCTGGCGCACCGCACTGTGGATAATATTTGCCTGGGCACGGATGTGATCGTCGGCTTTCCCGGCGAAACGGATGAGGATTTTGAAATCACCCGGAATTATTTGCAGGGTCTGCCGTTTACTTATTTCCATGTATTCAGCTATTCTGATCGGCCCAACAGCAAAAGCAAAAATTTCCCGAACAAGGTAACACAAGCAAAAATCCGTGAGCGCAGCCAAATATTACGCGAACTATCCCGACAAAAAAGAGCTGTTTATTTACAGAATCAGATCGGCAGGGTAGAAAAGGTATTGTTCGAGCAAAAGAAAAATGGGTTATGGAGCGGAGTAACTGATACATTTATCAAAGTAAAAGTAGAATCTGTAAATAATTTGCACAACCAATATTTGCCGGTAAGACTGGACAGCGTTTGTGACCAGACCATGCAGGGCACATTGACAATGGAATAATCTAACGGAACTGATGATGATTAGAGCATATATAGAAACCTACGGCTGCCAGATGAATGAATATGATACTGAAATTGTGCGGGCTGTATTACAAAAAGAAGAGTTTGAACTAGTTGCCACTCCCCAGGATGCAGATGTAATCATGCTGAATACCTGTTCAGTACGTGAAAACGCCAACCGCAAGGTATTCGGCAGGGTGCATGCTATCCGGCATTTGCTGCGCAAACAGCCGGTTAAAATCGGTATTATCGGCTGCATGGCAACGGATTTTAAAAAAGAACTGCTCGATGACGCCCATCTGACGGTTGACTTTATCGCCGGGCCGGATAGCTACCGCAACCTGGCCGCCATTATTCGCGAAGCGCTGGAAAATGACCGTAAAGGCTTTGATGTTACCTTGTCTAAAACCGAAACGTATGAGGATATATACCCCATCCGCAACAGCGGCGTCAATGCCTGGATCGCCGTGATGCGCGGCTGTAACAATTTTTGTTCGTTCTGCGTAGTGCCATATACGCGCGGCCGTGAGCGCAGCCGCTCGCCGGAAAGCGTGATACAAGAAGCCCGGCAATTGGCGCTGGAAGGCTTTAGCCAGGTTACGCTGCTTGGACAGAATGTCAACTCCTATCAATATAACGGCAAGGATTTTGCTTATCTGTTGAACAAGGTGAGCGAGATCGATGGTGTGCAGCGCATCCGTTTTACCTCGCCGCACCCCAAAGATTTTCCGGAATCGCTGCTGGATGTGGTCGCGGAGAATGCGAAAATTTGCAAGCATATTCATTTGCCACTGCAAGCCGGCAATACGCGTATTCTCGACCTGATGCGGCGTACCTATACGCATGAAGAATACCTGCGCCTGGTGGATAAAATCCGCGCCAAATGCCCGGATGTGGTGTTGACAACTGATATAATCGTCGGCTTTCCCTCCGAAACCGATGCCGAATTTAAAGATACTGTAACAGTAATGAAATATGTACAATACGATTCAGCGTTTATTTTTAAATATTCAGAGCGCAATGGCACTCTGGCGCAAAAAAAATACCCGGACGATGTGTCGGAAGAGGTGAAAACCGAACGAATTATGCACCTGAATGATCTGCAAAAGCGCCATTCGCTGAAAAAGAACCGTGACCATATCGGTCAGACATTGGAGGTGTTGATAGAACAACAGGGCACCAAAAAGTCACCGGATGATGTGCAGGGCCGCACCGACGGCAACAAGCTGGTCATTATACCCGGCGGTTCCTGGCAGATTGGGCAGTATGTGAAGGCGCTGATAACCGACGCCACCGCCCATGTTTTAAAAGGACAGGTAGTTGAAAAATAGAGTAACCGATAAGCCTCAGTCAGGAAAGGAATAGCCGCTATGAAAAAGACCTTTGTTCTGGATACCAACGTGATCCTGCATGATTCAGGCAGTATATTTAATTTTGATGAAAATGACATAGTTATTCCTATAACCGTTTTGGAAGAGATTGATGCCTTTAAAAAAGGTGCGGATTTAAAAAATTTTCATGCCCGCGAATTCATCCGTATGCTGGACAGCTATCCTTCGGAAAAGCTGGTAAATAGCGGCGTATCGCTGGGCAAGGGTCTGGGGAAAATATCTATCCTTACCAATTTCCCGGAGGATGCCCGCGTCCGGGAAGCCTTTGTCGAGCAAAAGCCGGATCATCGTATCATCAGCGCCGCCTTGTTCTTGCAAAGCAAAACCCCGAAAAGCCAGGTGGTTCTGGTTTCCAAAGATGTGAATTTACGGCTCAAGGCCAAGTCCTTTTCCATCAACTCGCAGGATTATTATACCGACAAGATCGAGGATGTGGAAAAGTTGTATCGCGGCAAGCGGCTGGTTGAAGATGTGAATCCCGATCTGATTAACCGCTTGTACACCGATCCTTATGAGGTGGCGATTGCCGATACCGGGTTAAAGGATGTTATGCCCAATGAATATTTTATACTCCGCACTAACGGCAAATCCGCGCTGGCCTATTATAATCCGCAAACCAAAATGCTGGAACGACTGGAAAGCTCGCCGGCGTTCGGCATTAAACCGCGCAATGCGGAGCAGATTTTTGCCCTGCACGCGCTGATGAATCCCAATGTTGCCCTGGTAACACTGCGGGGCAAAGCCGGCACCGGCAAAACCCTGCTGGCTCTGGCGGCGGCGCTCGAAGTGCGCCAGGAATACCGGCAGATATTGCTGGCCCGGCCGGTGGTGGCGCTTTCCAACAGGGATTTGGGATTTCTGCCCGGCGACGTGGAATCCAAACTCGCGCCCTATATGCAGCCGTTGTATGACAACCTGGGCGTTATTCGCAACCAGTTTAGTGAAAGTGATAAAAAATACCAGTTGATCCAGGAGATGCAGGATAACGGCAAGCTGGAAATCTCGCCGCTGGCGTATATCCGCGGCCGCAGTCTTAATCATATTTTTTTTATAATTGATGAAGCACAAAACCTGACGCCGCATGAAATCAAGACCATAATTACCCGCGCCGGTGAAAAAACCAAAATTGTGTTTGCCGGTGATATATACCAGATCGACACGCCTTACCTGGATTCCCGCTCCACAGGCCTCAGCTATGTCATCGACCGGATGAAGCAGCAGCCGCTGCACGCCCATGTGACCCTGGAAAAGGGCGAGCGCTCGGAACTGGCCGAACTGGCGAGTGATTTGTTGTAAGGGAATTTTTGCAGGGGTGGTTCATGAACCGGGGCAGGTCGCGACCTGCCCCT
>CAYNSO010000016.1:0-51566 GCA_964399735.1 uncultured Cytophagia bacterium | reverse complement strand
TTTGTGCCGATAACAATTTTTTGTAAACCGCTTCTTTTGGCAATATCCATGATCTGCACGATCAGGCCGTGTTCCGTGGCTTTGTCCGCTTTTAGTACCAGGGTTTTTTCGCCAATTTCCGGAATCATCCTCTCAATTTCTGCCGGCAGGGTTTCCAAAGTGACCGGGGTTTCGCCAAGCCGGATTTCCCCTTCTTTGGAAATGAACATCATCAAATTTTCCACGCGGGTCACTTCCTGGCTTTTAATGGATGGCAATTCCAGTTTCATACCCGGCTGTTCCACAAAAGTGGAAGAGACCACATAAAAAAGCAGCAGGATAAACATGACATCGATAAGGCTGGTAATATTTAAACCCAGCGCCTTCTTTTTTTTCTCTTTAAATTGCAAAGTATCACCCGACCGGATTATAATTTAACATTGTCATTTATTATACGAATTTTTTGGATAAGACGGGTGGAATACTTTTCAATATCCATAATAAAATTTTCCGCACGGTTGGTATAATAATTACAGGCAACCAGCATGGGTATGCCAATTACCAGTCCTGTAGCGGTGGTGATCAATGCTTCGGAAATCCCCCCGGCTAGCTGGCTGGCCTGGCCGGTTCCCTGGATGGAAATAACAGTAAACACCTTGATCATGCCCAGCACCGTTCCCAGGAGTCCCAGCAGCGGCGATATTCCAGCCAGGGTTTCCAGCAGCGGCAAGCCCCGTTCCAGAATACGCACCTGTTGCCGGCCTTCATCGTTGATCAGTTCCTTAATATCATCAACGGGCAAGGTTTGGTTATGCAGCCCTGTGAGGATAATGTTGGCAAACGGGCCGGTATTTTTTTGACAAATTGTTGTTGCCAGCTTTATATCGTCAACACTGTTTATAGAATCGACTACCGAAATAATTTCCGGAATGAGAATTTTGTTACGCCTGAGACTGACCATCTTTTCAATAACAATGGTCAGACCGAGCAGCGAGCATAAAAACAGGGGAATCATAACGATTCCACCTTTGGCTAAAAATGTAATTGCTTCCGACATATAATCCTTTTCCTGCGGTTCGTTTTGAGATCTGTTGTAAAATCAATATTTATAAAGCAATTATTTGTAAATTGTATAAATAAACGTCCATGTCAGTTCCAGTTTGTTTTCCGGAAAATCATCCGGTAGATTTTTATAGGGGCTGGCGGCTTTGATCGCATTCATGCTGGTAGAGATAAAGGAATTGTGGCCTTTGCTGTTAACAAGCTCCGGCTCGGAAATGGCGCCGTTTTTAAAAATTGTAAATTTCAACACAACCTCGCCGCTGATGAGGCCCAGTTGATAAAAAGCCGCCGGTGGGTAAACATGGTCGCGAACCCGTCTTTTAAGATAGAGCAGGTACGGGGCATAGTTCCATTCGTAGGTACTCAGGGATATTCCACCCTGATCCGCAGCGCTGCTCTGCTGGTTGTTCCAGTTCACATCCTCTGAAAACGTGACCGGGCTGGAGGATGAGTTCGAGGGACGTCCATAGAGTAAATCTTTGCTAAACCGTGTCTGTGTCCGTTGTTGTTGGCGGCTGAGTTGTACGTCGCCGTCGCGGGGATCGTTTTGTTCATCGTTCGTTGGGGTATTTTCTGCATCTTTCATGTTCATATCATCGCTGGGCTGTTCGCTTTGCGGGGCTTCCATTTGTTGCCCCGGCTGTCCGCCGCCGGCAAAAATTTTAAAATCTGTCAACCCTTCACTGAATGCCGATCCTTGTTTTATGTCATCGGCTTGATAATCATCCCGGGCTTGAGCGTTCTTGTCGGAAAGAAATTGTGCATCCTGCGGAGCTTTATCTACTTTAGCGTCATCGGGCGTTTCCACCAACTCGCGGGGTTGTTCAAATTCAAACACCAGTGGGGCGGTTTCCGTTGCTTTGGCCTCGGAATGGGGGAATATTTGCAAAATTCCAGTCAGCGGTCGGTACAGAATAAGCAACAATAAATGCAGGAGCAGGGCAATAATAAAAGAAATTTTCAAGATATGTTTTTGCACGTACCGGCTTTTTCACGTTACAATTTGTTATTTCTAAGGATTTGACAAGAATAAATCTGATTCATTCCCGATAACATTCGGGTGACTATCGACTATCCTTTAAATGCGCAAAAGCTCAGGATGTTTCTTCTTTGATCCAGTTTAAATATTCACCTGAACCACCGATGACCGGCAAGGCAATAATTTCCGGCATGCTATAAGAATGATGTGTCTGGATCCATTCCATCAGTTCTTCAAGATGTTTTTTTTGCGTCTTCATAATTGCCAATGCCTCACAGGATTTTTCAATTTTTCCTTTCCAGTGGAACAAGGAAGCAAGATTATCTATAATATTGACGCAGGCGATGAGGCGGGCTTTGAGTAGTTTTTCTGTTACTTGCAGCGCCTCTTCTTTTGAACCAAAAGTGGTTAAAACTACAATATAACTGTCCATTAATTAACCTTTTTCGTTAATATAATCATAATGCGAAACCGGGCAATTTTATGATCATGGCTTTTATTTAAGATAAAATAGATGTAAATTGTATGAAAATCAAGCGTTTTGTGTATACCAAAGCCATTAAAAGACGAGCAAAAAGGAACTCTATAACGGATGAGTCATTGAATAATAAATAACGGTTGAGACGAGATTTAACATGAAATTGCTGCTTCCCTGTATTTTATTTTCACTGTTCTTGCATGGCGTATTATATGTATTGTTTACAAACGTATGGTTAAGCCAACCGGTGCGCGAGGTGATCATCGATTTTCAGGCTGGCGTTGCCTTGCCGGTGGCAGAGATAGTTCCAGTCTTGCCCCAAATAGTCACCCCGCCCAGGTTCAGTGCGAGTCATTCCTGGCAGGCAAACCGTAGCAATCTTGCAGAGCGCCAAAGTACCCTGGCGATGCCCGAATCGACAAAAGCAGAGACTGATACGCTTCCTCAACTCACCCATGAAGAGCTGTTCATTATAGACACAGTATACCTGGCGCGTCCGGATTACAGCGAGCTGGCGTTGAACGAATACCGCCAGGGCAGAGCTGCTTACCAGCCGGGCTACGGGCATCCGGCTGGCGGGGTGCAAAATTATAATAATGTTCAGGAACAGATTTATCGGCAAAGCAGCGGGCATCCGCAGCCTTCTGTCTCTGTGCCGGGGTTAATACACAAAGGAGTAAAGGAACTGAGTAAAGTATTGGGGGTAACCAAAGAACCGGGCCCGGTGCATCTAAATTTTATTCCCGATAAAAAGGAACTGCAGGCGCTGAACGTTATCTGGCAAAATCAAGGGGCTACTGATATAATGATCTATGCAACATTTGACACCAGTTTTAAAGTCACGGCTGAGGATTTGCACAAAATTATGGACGGATTGGTTGATAAAGGTTTGCTGAAAAAGAAAATCGTGTCGCCGCGCAACGAGTTTACATTTTTTGGTTTGACCGGCGATAGCGGGATTGAAATGAGCAATGCCAATCGCCGCAACCGCATTTTCGAGTACACACCATTGCTAGGTAAAGAGGAGATGCGGGATTATTTAAATGCGATCTTGTATCAGCAAAAGTTGGCCCTGCAGGATTCAACTCAAAAGAGCCAGGAGTGCGTTTTTTTTGATATTCAGAGTTTGATCGATATTTTGTATAAAGACGCTGAAAAATAATAACTTATTTTGGCGCTTTGATAAGCGCCACAATGCCTCCCACAGCAAAAATAATATTGGCTATCCATGCGGCAAATAACGGATGAAAATGGCCATTATGCCCCATGGTTTGAAATGTTTTAATGATGCCAAAATAGACAAAACAAATAGCCAGCGAAATGCCAAACCCCGACATGGCGCCGCCGCGTCGTTTCTGCGATGATAGCGGTGAACCAAACAGCACAATAATAAAACTGGCAAAAGGAACCGATATTTTCAAATACAAATCCACCAGCCATTGATCGGGATTGCCGCCGTTTATTTTTATTTCATGGATAAAGGCTTTTAATTCCTTGTAAGACATTTCTTCGGAGCGTTTTAAAACTTTGGCAAAATCTTTTGGCCGCAGGTTTTCGTTTTCCAGAATTTTTTGTTCAAAAGGCTCTGCGGTTTCCTGACCGTTGGCAAAGGTTCGTTCATATCCGTTATAAATCACCCATTGGCTGTCCGCCCACACAATTTTTTGTGCATCCAGCCGGTAGACAAGCTCCTCGCCGTTAAATTTTTTAATGCTGACCCTGCTGCCGGTAAGCGTGGCGGCATGAAAGTAACGCATGCTGATTCGCCGATCCTGATCGTCGCGCATGTAGACGTTGTTGATGCGTTTGCGCCAGGACTCCCGTTCTTTTTCCAGGTACTCATCGTTGAGATATTCCCGTTTTTCGCTGGCACGGGGTACCACATATTCACCAAATACCATGGCAAACAGACTGATAATAAAAGAAATGATAAAGATCGGCAGCAAAATTCTATACAACGACAGCCCCGAAGTTTTCATGGCTGTTATTTCATTACGGCGCGCCATATCGCCGGTGCTGAATAAACTCGCCAGCAGCATGGCGACCGGCAGGGTTAAAACAACAATGTATGGCATTGAATAGAGGTAAAATTTCATAATGATTATACCGGGAACATCATGTTTTATAAAAGCATCCAGCTTTTCAACCAGGTCAACTACAACAAAAATTGTTATGAACGCAACCAGGGCGAAAAAGATAACCCCTAAAAATTTTCTGGATAAATATTGGTCTAAAATTCTCATATAGATACTTTGTCTTTATTGTTTCGGTGAAATATTTTTTGGAAAAATGTCTGAAGCGATTCCCAGTTAATAAATGTAGATTCATGAATGGAATGAATAACAAGGTAAATGCCGCCAGCGCCAACTATTATATCGGCCAGCCACATGGCAATAAATGGACTGATCATACGGTTATCGGCAAGCTCCTCTCCGGCGATCAAAGACGCCCAGAACAACAGGAAAAAGCCAAAACTGATTCCCCCGGCCAACGCCAAATTCCCCTTGCGCGACATGATGCCCAGCGGCGCGCCGATCAGCACAAAGACGATGCAGGCAAAAGGAATAGAATATTTTTTATGCACTTCTACCATTAATTTATAGTTAGCCTGTTCATAATTATCAAGCACAGTCATTTCAGCGGTTATTTGTTGTTTCAGGCGCAGGTTTTCCTGCCGCAAACGCGAAAGAAAACGCTGCCGCGCATAGAGTGTAGTCGTTCTTTTATAATTTCCGGGCTGTGCGTCGGGGTTTTTCAGCGAATCGATGGGCATACCACCCGGCAAGTATTTATCAAACCAGGCGTTGATAATTTGTTCCATACGCTGACCGCGTTCAAAAATCAGGGCGTCGTTTTCCTTCACTTCGGTCAGCATCATTGCGGAGCTTTTTTCCCGATCGCCGCGATATTCGCTATCGCTGCGTTCAATGGCCATGTTGGGCACCTGAATGGAAAGTTTTTGTTCAGGAAAAGTTAACCGGGTGTATTGTTCCATCTTTTCCAGGTCAAGGTCGTGCATCTCTCCGTCATACAGCATCAGAATCAGTGAGCCGGTCGCGGGATTGCTGTATATTTGTCCTTTTTGCGCAAAGATATATTTACTTTTATTTTGTACCCGGTTATCTTCAATCATAACCCCTTCAACCCAGGCGGTATCGGATTTTTCGGTGATTTTTTGAACAAGGATATTAATATCCGGAATGTCTTTCATCACCACCCCGGCTTCAAGGTTTAGGGTAGGCCTGGTTCTGGCAATATCGGAGGCTAACAGCCGGGTTCTGTGGTTAAAGTCGGGTAAAATATTATTGTTAAACCATATCAGTCCAATAGCAAGAACAATAGATGCGATAAATACAGGTTGGATCATGTGAATAACGCTGACCCCGCCGGCTTTCATGGCAGTAATTTCGTTATCACCGGAAAGACGTCCGAAGGCCATAATTGTTGCCACCAGCACTGCCATTGGCACGGCCAGGGCAACGATCCAGGCCAGGTTCAAAAAAAAGAATTCCACAACCAGCCCGAATTCCAGCCCCTTGCTTAGAATTCTACCCAATTCGCGAAAAACCAGGTTTAACAGAAAAACCAGGGTGATAACACTCATGGCAAAAACAAATGGCCCGAAATGTTCGCTTAAAATGTAGCGGCCCAGAATGAACTGAATTTTTAATTTTATTTTTGCCCCGCGCAGCGAGATTATAATGATAATTATTCCGGCGGTACCCACCAAAATATTTGCCAGCCACATTGCCCAGAAAGGGCTGAACAGACCGCTGTCAGCCAGTTGTTCGCCGGCGATAAGGGTGGCCCAGTAAAGCAGAAAAAAGCCAAAACTGATTCCCCCGGCTAACGCCATACCGCCGCGGCGGGTCATGACGCCCAGCGGTGCACCGATCAGCACAAAGACAATACAGGCAAAGGGCAGAGAATACTTTTTGTGCACCTCAACTGCCAGATTATTATTGGCTTTATGATATTGATGCAAAACCGTCATTTCAGCGGTTATTTGTTGCTGTAACCGCAGGTTTTCTTTACGCAGCTGCGCCAGGAACCGGGCCCGCTCCGTCTTGCTGCGCGATTGCATCAACAACGGCTGCCCCAGACGGGAATTTTCATTATTCTCTAGAGTAATAACATCGCCTGGATAGCAGGTGTTGAAGTATTGGTTGACAAGACTGGAAAGGCGTGATTGTCTTTCTTTGATTAACAGGTTGTTGGTTTTGATTTCATTACGCAATTTTCGGGCGCTTTTTTCCCGGTCTCCGCGATAATCGCTGTCGCCCTGGTTTTGGTAAAGATCGGGCAGGGCAATGGATATTTTTTGTTGCGGAAAAGCCAACCGGGTATACTGTTCCATTTTATTCAGGTTCAACTCGTGCATTTCGCCATTGTATAAATGCAAATAGATTGAACCGGTTTGCGGGCTGGAATAGATCTTGCCTCTTTCGGCAAAGATATATTTGTTTTTATCGCCGCTACGGTTATCTTCTATGGTGATCGCTTCTACAAATGCAGTATCGGCTTTTTCTGTAATTTTTTGTACCAGTATACTCAGATCAGGAATATTCTTCATTACCACCCCGGCTTCAAGGTTCAGGGTGGGCCGCTGGCCGGCAATTTTCATAGCCAGCATCCGGCTTTTATGGTTATATTCCGGCAAAATATTATTGTTAAACCACACCAGCCCCCAGGTAAGAAAAGCAGCGGCGATTAAAACGGGGACGATCGTGTAAAGCATGCTCACCCCGCCGGCTTTCATGGCGGTTACTTCATTATCGCCGGACAATCGGCCAAACGCCATAATTGTAGCAACCAGAACTGCCATAGGCGCCGCCATGGCAATGATTGAAGCCATATTAAGCCAGATAAATTCAGCAATCAGCCGGAATTCCAGGCCCTTGTTTAAAAACCTGCCTAATTCGCTGAAAACCAGGTTTAATAAAAAGACCAGAATTATTATTCCCATGGCAAAAAGGAAAGGGAAAAGATGTTCTTTTAAAATATATCGCCACAATGTAAACATACCGCCCTTTATTAGCGTCTAAAAAATAAAAAAGTATTTGAATAAAGATGAAAAATCAATATATTACACAATACAATCGGCATCCTTCAAGTTATATTATTTTGGGAACTTTTGCCGGTATTGAAAATTAAATATATGAATTTGTGTTGATTATTACAATTTATAATATTTAATTTTATTATCATAATAAAACAGCAAGACAAGTGTTCTACGGGAGTTTTGTTTTAATAAAGTCATTCAGATTAATACAGGAGAGATGTTATAGAACTTTTGTTACGGTACTAAATCATTGTTCATTACGAATACTGGTAATTAATCAAGACTCACCTGAAAACTGAATGATTTGTTTTTTTAAAACGGCACTAAAAAGAACGCTGTTACCGCTGTTATTATTTTTTGTTCCAGGGGTAATATTATTTTCCGGGAATCTTTATGCGCAAACGATAATTTATCCGGCTATTGGCATGCGTCTGCCTGCCATGTATGATCCGCGGGTAAATATCGTTGAGGAACAGCGTTTTATAGGTTTACACAAAGACGGTATGCGCTCGCCGTTGTTAAAGAATACAATTAGCAAAAAGCGCACAGTAGCAATCGATTCCACCGGGCAAAATATCAATTTTACTGAAAAGCTGGGTGATTTTGATATTATGCTGGCTAATTATTTATCTCTTGAAGATTATATCCAGTCGCGTCGTGATTATAAAATGCGTGATCTCTGGATACAAACCACAGTTAGCAAATTAACAGAAACATCGACCCGGGGCGGGGGTGGCGGTGGATTTCGTATTGATATTCCGGTGGAAATAAAAAGCAAGACATTCCAAAAGATATTTGGCACCGGAACAGTAGGTCTTGATGTAAGCGGGGAAATTAATATCAAAGGCGGTTTCCGCAATGAAAAGCGCTCCGAGGCCAAGACGGCGTTAAACCGCGGCTCGGATAATAATTTCAAAATGGAACAAACCCAGCGTTTCCAGGTAGGGGGCCGCATTGGCGATAAAGTGAAAATCAACATTGACCAGGACTCGGAACGTACTTTTGATTTTGATAACAATATCAGTCTTAAATACACGGGTTATGAGGACGAAGTAATTCAGTCCATCGAAGCAGGTAATATTGCGCTTTCCCTGCCGGGCACCCAGTTTGTTACCTTTGGCGGCAAAAGCAACGGCTTGTTTGGCATAAAAACCGCAGCTACCATCGGTAATCTTAAATTAACTGCTATTGCCAGCCAGGAAAAGGGTGAAAAGAAAAAACTTTCTCTGAAAGGCGGCGCTTCCCAGGAAGTCTCGCGTATTGAAGACTCTCAGTATAAAAGAAATATTTATTATTTTATCGACGAGTATTATCGAAATAACTATTTAAAGCGCACCAGCAACGGAGATTTGACAGCCGATCCGGATCGTGAATTGGTAAAATATGAATTGTACAAATCCGGACCCGGCTACCAGCAATCATATACTGAATCAATTCGCGGCTGGGCATTTGTTCCTGACGCAGAAGAAAGCACTACAAAAATTATTGCCGATCCCGATACGACCAAAGAAAACCGCAATCTGGCTAAAGGTTATTTTATCCGGATGCAAAAGAATGTTGATTATGATATAGATGAACGATTAGGTTTTATTCGTTTACGGCAGCGTCTTGCGGATGATGAAATTCTGGCAATTGCTTACCGTGACACATCACAATTTATTCGTGGTACACTTGATGTAAACCCGGATACCAAATTGCTTTATTTACGCATGTTAAAAAACACAAACCCCCGTCCTGCAGACAAAACCTGGGACCTGGAGTGGAAAAACGTTTACGACTTTGGCCGGGGCACCCCCAAAGACGGTTTTGAAATGCGTATATTTTACAAACCTCCATCCGGAGATCCGCAGGAAACCGTTGAGGTGAACGGCGTCAAGATGACCTGGCTGCAATTGTTTGGGCTGGATAAAAAGAATTTGGCTGGTGAGAGCTCTCCCGATAATATTGTCGATGACAATCCCGCTTTGATCAATTTTTCCACCGGCGAGGTATTTTTCCCGGATTTGCGCCCCTTTGATCCTGTTAATGAAGCTATAAAAGAATTGTATCCTGAAGAATTTTTGGCGCCGGCATTGTATGATACCACAGTGCAAAGTGTGATCAATGCGCAGAGCAATTTTTATATCGAGGTCAATTCAAAACGAAGCAGTTCCCAGTACAGTCTTGGCATGAATGTCATAGAAAATTCTGAAGAGGTGACATTAAATAACCGCCGTTTGTTATCGGGCACTGATTATACTATCGACTATTTTTCCGGACAGTTACGCATTTTGAATGAAGAAGCCCTTGCGTCCAATGCCAACCTGGAAATATCTTACGAGAGCAACCAGCTTTTTCAAATTGATAAAAAAACTGTTATGGGAGCGCGGGCTGAATATGGCTTGTGGGGCGACAGTTTTATTGGCGCTACTTTTTTATACCTGAACGAACGTACTTTGGATCAAAAAGTCCGCGTTGGCAAAGGGCCTATGCGCAACATGGTTTGGGATGTCAACACATCGTTATCTTTAGAGCCCTATTTTTTGACTCGCATGGCGAACCTGCTGCCGTTTGTGGATTCGCGCGCGCCTTCAACCGTCAAGTTTGAAGGCGAATTTGCGCAAATTATTCCAAACCCCAATACCAGGAACAATGAATATACCGGCGATAACGACGGTGTGGCTTATATTGATGATTTTGAAGCAACCAAGCGGCAAACGCCAATCGGGTTGGTGCATCAAAGCTGGGAATATTGTTCACCACCGATCGGAAAATATCGGTATGAGCCAAAAGAAATGCGCTCCCTGGAATTCAGGGCGAACATGTTTTATTTTACCCCCTATGTGCCCTATCCACTCAAGGAAATATGGCCAAACCGTGATTTGAACGCAAATGTCAACCAGACCACCAATATCCTGGTAATGGAATTTGAACCGGTAACAACCAACCCGGATAGCATTAAAACATCCTGGAATGGTATTCAAAAATGGTTATCTTCCGGTTTTTCCAACCAAACTGAAACCAAGTTTATTGAAATTTGGGTCAGGGGTGAATCTGGCACCATGCACATCGACCTTGGGCAAATTTCTGAAGATATTATTCCAAACGGAAGATATGATACTGAAGACAAGATGGTTGAAGGGATACGTAATGGTTTGCTGGATGATAACGAGGACATTGGTCTTGACGGTATGAGCAACAAAGATCCAAGAGCAATTGCAGCCGGCGGCGATTTTTGGGATTTGAACGGTAATGGCATTAAAGATCCGGGAGAGCCGTTTAGTAATGATGATTACAGTTATAATGCCCAAACTGCGGAAAGCGACTCGAAATATCGCCGGGTGAACGGAACAGAAGGTAACCGGGATTCCGGCGGGTTACGCGTTCCCGATACTGAAGATTTAAACTCTAATGGCGATGTGGACATGTCGAATAATTATTTTCATTATTCTTTTTCATTGCAAAAAAATCATCCCGATACCATGTTCATATCCGGTAAAAGTATTAGTAAAGAAACCGGCGAGGATTTTAAATGGCGGCAATATCGAATACCGATTAATGCCTCGGACCCGGTAATGAAAAGAATTGGCAATCCGGATTTATCCTTGATTGAATATATTCGTATTTGGGTGGATGGATTTGAAACTCCCGGCCCGCATTCCATACAAATAGCGGAAATAAACCTGGTAGGCAGCGATTGGAAAGAAATGGGCGTTTCCAGCCCCGCCAAACCTGATTCTTTTATTGTGGAAAATGATTCGACCGTTACAATTACCGTCATCAACACACACGATAACCCGGAATATCAAGCGCCGCCGGGAGTGCAGGGTGAAGTGGATCGCATTACCCAGGTTATAGCCAGGGAGCAATCGCTGGTTTTTAAGGTAGATAAATTAATGCCGGGCTATACCGGAATTATTGAAAAAACCTTTTATGAAGCGCAAGACTATATTCATTACCAGACAATGAAAATGTTTGTGTATGGTCACGATCCGTATGGCCGTCACATAACGTCTGATTCCAGTAAAATAGAATTTTTTATACGAATGGGTTCCGACCGGAACAACTATTATGAAATCAGGCAGCCGGTATATGACGGCTGGAAAAATAACAACATTGAAATTGATTTGGTTGCGTTATCACAATTAAAGATAACTTCCGACTCTTCCTGGTACGACCCTGATAACCCACAATTAAAAATACTTTACAAAGATATGGGGAATGGAAAATCCTGGCGGGTCAAGGGAAAACCTGCGCTGCGCAATATACGAATGCTGATTGCCGGAGTAAAGAACAAGGGGTATGATGATATTAAAAGCTCCCAAGAAACATTGTCCGATTTTACCGGTGAAGTTTGGCTGAATGAAATGCGCCTTTCCAATGTCAAGAAGGACAAGGGCATAGCTTTGCGCAGCCGGTTGGATTTGAGTCTGGCCGACCTGATTCGTTTTAACGGTGAATTGAATAAAAAGGACGCCGATTTTCATAATGTTGCCCAGCGTTTTGGCACCGGCGATAACGAAGTGAGTGGTAGTTTCAGCGCCAGCGTTAATGTGGAAAAGTTTTTACCGTCAAAACTGGGTTTAACTTTGCCGGTTAGTGTTAACTATGGAAAAAGTGAATCGACGCCCAAATACATACCGGGCACAGACATAGAAGTTACTGACGATTTGCCCGAATCCACGCTCGATTCGATCAGAACAACTAACGAAAAACGGGGCATGAGTGTTTCTTTTGGCATCAACTCCAGATCGCAAAATTTCTTTGTAAAGCATTTATTAACCAAAGTCAAAGCTAGTTATAGTCGTAATGAGAGTGAGGGCAGCGATTCGCGAACTCAATATCGTTCTTCCATGTCAGAGTCCGGCAGTATGTCATGGGGAATCGCGTTTGGCGCTAATAATTTCATAAAACCGTTTAAATGGCTTGGCTCTTCCCGGTTTTTAATGAAACTGACGGATTTAAAATTGTATTATACGCCGCAAACCCTCACAACGTCTCACTCCGGTGCGCGTAGTATTAATGAATCTATGACCCGTTCCGGGGTTTCTTCGAGTAACCGTTCTTTTATTTTAAACCGCAGTTATGGTTTGGGTATGAAAGTAACAGAAACCCTGTCTTACGATATTAAACGCGGTTATGTGCATGATGTTCGCGGAATCAATCAGGAACTGTTGCAGGAAGGGCTTGCTGAAAAAAAGATCGGTTTGTTAACAAGTATAGACAACAGTCTGTCGCTCAAATATGCGCCGCAAATATTTTCATGGTTTACCCCGAATTTTACCTATACAACCGGCTTTAAATACGGATACAATCGTCAGCAAACTTTGGCGCCGCGCAACGCTACCCAAAACCGGACATTTCAGGGAAGTGTTAACTTGAATATCAGCACTTTTTATAAAGCAATTTATCGTCCGGGCGTTAATAGAGGCCCAAGAACCGCCGGCGCACCCCCGGGAAGGGCGGCGCCTGGAGCCGCTCCCGGCGCCGCGCAGCCCAAAGCTGGCTCAAAATTGAATTTTTCAGTAATGGGTATTTTATCAGGTTTCTTTAATGCGTTTGAGCCGTTCAGTGTCTCATACAATACGCGCGATAATATGTCGATTTATGGAATTAATGGAATGCCCAATAACAATTTCCAGTATGGTTTTAGCCCGAATCCGGGGGTTGGCACTGAAACAGCCATCACCGGAGGCGCTGAGGGTAGTTCTTCTACAAGTTTTGACCGTGGCAGTAACGGCACGAATACGACCATGTCTGTCTCTTCCGGGATCAATTTTTCCCGTAACATTAGTATTCGGTTAAAGTATGACGATTCTTATTCATTGAATGCCAATGGCAAAACCACCACTGGTCAACGTTCCAAAAGCTGGATGCAGATTGGTGAAACGGCAATGGTATTCCCCGGCTGGACTGCCAGTGTACGCAGCCTGGAAAAACTGCCAGTGCTTGGTAAATATTTTCAACGGGTCACCCTCGATCATAATTTTTCCGGCAGGGCGAATGAAACTTTTGAAAGGGTTAAGGTCGGTGGAAAAGATAAAGACAATGTAACCAAAGAGGATAAAGATTCCAGCTTTCGTCCACTCATTGGTATGACCATGTCTATGAAGAATGGAATTTCCATGTCGGTGCGTTACAATACGACCTTAAAAGAAGCCTCAAGCAAAGCTTATAGCAATTCTGTAAGCAGAAATTCATCATCCGATATTTCTGTTACCGCCAATTACTCTAAACGAAGTGATTTCCGTATTCCTTTGCCATTCCTGCGCAACAAAAAATTGAAAAACAATGTTGATATTGCCCTCACTTTTAGTACTGGTATGACCCGCCAGGAAGACAGTAAAGATGGCAAGCCGTTCCAGGTTAAAGCCGAAACGAAAAAATGGATGCTCAAGCCGGATATCAATTATAGTTTTAGCGAACGTGTTAAAGGCGGTATGTTTTTTGAAATCGGCAAGACCAGCAATAAAATGACGGGCGATATTTCTTATAAAGAATTTGGACTTAATGTTAATATTCAAATCCGCGGCAATTAGGACGAGGTATAACATGAATTTTAAATATTTTGTTTTTACGCTGTTGATAACCACAGGGTTAACAGGAATTACCGGCTGTCATAGCGCTTCGGTACCGCAGTTTGATGAAGAAAATGCCTTTCTTTACCTGGAAAAGCAATGTGCTTTTGGTCCGCGGGCGCCGGGAACGGCTGCGCATCAGCAGTGCCGCGATTATCTTGTTTCTACCCTGCAATTATACGCCGACCAGGTTTCAACTCATCCTTTTATGTTTACATTCGGCAAGCCGGAGCGGTCGGTTACTGCAACCAACATCATTGCCGCTTTTCAGCCGCACAAGCGCGACCGTGTTTTGTTATGCGCTCATTGGGATACCCGTCCCTGGGCGGACATGGATAAAGACCCAAAAAATCATACCAAACCAGTGCCTGGCGCCAATGACGGCGCTTCCGGAGTGGCAGTGTTGCTGGAAATGGCCAGAATATTTCATATTCACAAGCCAAATATTGGTATAGACATTGTGCTGTTTGACGCCGAAGATGCCGGAGAATACAGTGTTGATGACAGTTGGGCGCAGGGCTCGGCAGCGTTTGTTCGCCAATATCGGGGAAAGCTCTTTCCGCGTTTTGGAGTGCTTTTAGATTTGGTTGGCGATGCCGACCTGAATATTTATAAAGAAGGATATTCCAATGAATATGCCAAACCCATAGTCGATATGGTATGGAAACAAGCCCAGGCATTGGGTATTAAAGAATTTATTCCGGAAGTGAGGCATGTTGTTACCGACGATCATCTGGCTTTTTTAAAAGTCGGCATCCCATGTATTGACATTATCGATTTCGATTATCCCTGGTGGCATACCGTGCAAGACACTCCGGATAAATGCAGCCCCGCCAGCCTGGGAAAGGTTGGCGCTGTCCTCATTCATTTACTATATGGACTATAAAGTTCTATATTTTTACAGAAAACTTTATTATCTTTATACCAACGTAAAATTTATCAATTGTGACATAAATCAATCACTAAATTCTGGCAGAGTTGTATTATATGAAACCAGAAAACTGGCTAGAGGTTATAGTTGCCGTTACACCGGAAACAATAGAGTCTATTAGTAATTATTTATTCGAAGCAGGGTCGGTTGGTATTGTCGAGCAGGAAAAATCTCTTCATGCCTATTTCCCTGCGGACAGTGATGGGCTTTTATTAGCAGAGCGGTTATCACAGTACCTCGATTCATTGAAAAAGATGGGTTACCCGGTTATCAATACGGAAATTACCGTAATCGATGTGGCTAACCGGGATTGGAACAGTGAATGGAAAAAAGGGTTCAAGCCTTTATGGATCAGCGAAAATATACTGGTAAAGCCAACCTGGTGTGCAACACCGGGGGATGCGCCGGATATAGTGATTGCCATTGATCCTGAAATGGCATTTGGCACCGGTACCCATGCAACCACATCGTTATGCATGCAGTTAATGGATGGCCGCACGCAGCGAAAAACAGTTTTGGATGCCGGAAGCGGAACCGGCATATTGGCAATTCTGGCTGCCAAACAGGGCGCCAAGCTAGTTTTTGCTTTTGATAACGACCCGGTTGCAACGACAACCGCATATAAAAATGCTGCACAAAATGAAACACAACAAAACATTCAGTTTTTTACAGGCACGTTAGAGGCAATAAGTAAGATCGAATTTGACCTGATTATTGCAAATATTAACCGCATTCAGATCATTACCATGCTGCCGGATTTTTATCGGTTGCTGAATCTGCAGGGTTTGTTTATTCTATCAGGCATTCTGGATAGTGAAAAAAAGCTGGTTATGGAGGCTTTAACACTGAACAATTTTAAAATTGTCAGTGTTACGCAAAAAGAAGAGTGGCTTGCTTTTGAGTGTGCCAAATTACAGTGATTGAATATGCGTTATTCTACTTTAATAATTTTTATAATATTTTTTTTAGTATCTATCGGCCATGGAGCGGAACGAAAAATTGTGGTAGACAGCCTGGTTGTAAGTAATAACCGCCTGTGTCTCAGTTATCATATCGATGGTTTATTGAACAATAATACGATTCAGAGTTTGGAACGCGGTTTGACTTCCGAGGTTTTGCACCATATCAGATTATGGAAAAGTAAAAAGTTGTTCAGTTCCATATCGGCAGAGGCGTTGATATCTATAAAGATACTTTATGATAACTGGGAAGATAAATTTCGTATTATTACCGATACGGAAAATCGGTTAACAACCCAGGTGGAAACTGTTCGGCAAATTTGTTCCGAAGTGCATAGTTTTATTCTGGCGGATATTACCGAACTGGAGGCGGAAAGTAAATACTATATCAGTGTAGAAACAATATTTAAACCGGTCTCGGCGGAAACTTATGATGACCTGAATTCATGGTTGTCCGGTAAATCCGGCGCCGACAGTAAAGAAAAACCCAAAACAGGTGGGCAGAATAAAGTTTTTTCGGTATTGATGAATGTGATGGGGTTTGGGAATAAAGTCCTTTCTTATAAATCCGGTGATTTTATCATTGATAATTACTCGATCAGATACCTGAATTAAGATTTTACATGTTGCAGATTGGCATAAATTGGCTGGGAATAACATACTGCCGGGCTTTGTTATGCCGAAACCTGGTTCTATTGTATTACAAAGCAGATTTATTTTAATTTGAGCAATAAAAGTAATAATTTTAATTATTTATTCTTGTTGCTACAGCTATACTATATTGTTATTTGTGAAATTTGTGTTGATTTACTAGGTATAAATTATTATTTTATTCATGTTTAAACGATAATCCTCCGCTGCCGGGACTATTTCAAGTAGGGAGACACATTGATAAGAAATACAATTTTCCTGATATTATTGTTAATAATTTTTAATGTATCGGCTGGCTTGTGCGACTATACTATTAACATAATTGAACAAACCGAAAGCCGGATTCGGCTTGCAGTACAGTTTCCAATTCCAGAGATACAATCGGTTAAAGACGGTAGTTTTGAATATTCTGATATACAAATTGCTGATTGGCCGGTTACCCATTTTCAGGGTGGCCGACAATTGCCATATACTTCCAGTGTACTGCATTTAGCCGGCAAGCAGGCCAACGGGCTGGTTGTTTCAAGCGAAGCAACCAGAATTAAAGCGCTTCCTCCCCAACCCTTTACAGGTGACATTCCAAGCGGCATAGATTCAAATACCGATTCTTTGATGGCAAGAAAGCGAATCGATGTGCCGGCCGTTCCGCAAGGCCAATTGTTTGCTTTACGTTATACAGGTGATTTAAAGGGCAGCTGTTTATGGGGCCTGGATTTTTATCCTTACCATTATGACGACGTCACCGGGGAACTGGTTGTAACAAACCGAATGGTGATTGAAATTAATGTTTCCCTTGCCGGTGAACGCATCCCTTTATCACAGCAAGAGGCAGAACAAATAAAACAGTTAGGCGTTGTTATCAGGTCAAAAACCCGGCAGAAAAAAACCGGTACGGCGACTTTGGCAAAAAGCGCTGTTACTGAAACAGAAAAATGCAAAATTATTATTGAAAAGGACGGCTTTTATCGGGTTACCGGCAAAGATTTGAGCGCCGCCGGAGTGAGATTGCTGGGAATTGATATTAAAACCCTGCGTTTGACAAACGATGGCACGGAAACGCCAATTTATGTTCAGGGGTGGCAAGATGGACAATTTGGTAAAGATGATTATTTTGAATTTTATGGCGAATACGCCCGACAAACAATTACCAGGTCGCCTACAGATTTATATGTCGATCCCTTTTCCAAAGCCAATGTTTACTGGCTATCGTGGGGCGGACAAAAGGGTATCTGGATGGGTGAGGAACAGGGAATGGTTGATCTCGATCCGACTGAACAATATAACAGTCCTTATTCATTTTATGATACAATTCATATCGAACAGGATAATTATTATGACCGGTTAAGTATGGTGCAAACCGATTCCATACGCGATCACTGGTTCTTTGATGGTGGAATCAAAGCCGGGCAACGGGCGGATTATCATTTTGAGCTGTACCATCCTGATCCGCAAAGCACTCTGGGGGTAAGCTGCCGTTTGCTTGTATGCGGCAGAACAGCATTGGACACAATACCCCATAACATAACCTGCTATTTAAATAAAAATTATCTTGGCAAAGCCCAATGGTGGCAGCAGAATTATTTCGATTTAATTAGCGATACACAACAATCAATAACCGGCGCCGATTTGTTGAATGGCGTTAACCAACTTTCTATTGCCAACAATATTGACGCCCGTGAGTTTGATTTTGTAATGCTCAACTGGTTTGAGGTCAGTTACCCCCGGCTTTACAAAGCCCGGGAAGATTATCTAAAGTTTACGATTCCACCCGATAAAGCAACCGGCAATTATGTTTTTCGCATTAGCAATTTTGCAGATAACAAGATAGAAATTTACAAATTGGGTCAGAATAAAATTGTCGGCGGAACAATAACAGGCTATTCTGCCTTTACAGATAGTACATTGTACCAGATAAGTTTTACAGATCATGTCCCTTCGGGCAATCCTGAATACATTGCCATATCGCCGGATTCCATGCTAAAACCGCTGGCAATCGTTCCAGACGCGCCGACATTGTTAAAAACCACAAATCTAGCTGCGGATTATCTTGTTGTTACCCATAAAAGATTTATCGACTTGCCGGTTATGCAGGAATTGCTAGAGTTACGGCAATCGCAGGGTTATCATACAATGATGGTGGACATTGAGGATATATATGATGAGTTTAATCATGGCAAACCCGGTCCTTACGGGTTGAAACGGTTTTTACAATGGGTCTATGATAACTGGCAAGCGCCGCAGCTAAAGTATGTTGTGCTGGTTGGCGATGGCAGTTATGTTCGTTACACATCTGCGCCAGATACCCTTGATTTGGCGCCGGTGTATATGAGGCAGACCTATAACTTTGGCGCTGCAGCCAGTGACCACTGGTATGCACTTTTGGATGGCAACAATGAAGTTGCCGATATTCATATTGGCAGAATTCCGGCGCGTACTCCTGAACAAGTAAATGCCTTTATTGGAAAAATGATCGACTATGAGACAAACCCCGGCAGTGGTTCCTGGCGAAACCGGTTGCTTTTTTTGGCCGGAAATGGCAAGGTTTTTCGCGATCAGGGAGAAATATTGTCTGAAAGAGCACCCCGCAGCCTCGATACAAAAAAGTTGTTTACCCTTCGGGATGAATCCCGGCCCAGCGATCCTTTTTTTGGTGGCACAATAGATTTGCTGGATTATTTTAATGATGGCTGTGCTGTGATGACTTTTCATGGTCATGGCGGCGGTGCGATCTGGGCTGACAATGGATTGTTGCGCATTGAAGATTGTCGGCAAATATATAATCAGGGCCGTCTGCCATTAATTTTGAGTATGACCTGCTATACCGGCGCGTTCGAGTCCCCTTCCGGCGAAGCCTTGTCCGATGCTTTGCTATTCACCGAAGATACAGGCGTGATTGGCTTTTTAGGCGCCAGCGGTTTCGGCTGGACGCAGAATGATTATTACCTGCAAACCGAGATTTTTAATTATTTGTATCAAAATCCTCATCAAACAATGGGTGAAATTATTACTGCCGGTAAAACTCTATATTTTGCCAAACATAAATACTTGCAGACCATAACCCAGCTTAATCAATATCATTTATTTGGCGATCCGGCTACGCGCCTGATATTGCCAACTGCTGTTACCGGGGTGGCTATAAATACACAGACTCCGCAAAACCAGGAGGTTTTAAAGGTTAAAGCAAAATTACCATTCAACGACGGTCAGGCCGAATTTACTTTAAATGACAGTTCTCGTCATGACCTGGCTGTTCGCACAATGAATATATCCGGCGCTGAATGTTCTGCCGAGTTTACATTGCCCAATCCCTTTCCTTCTCATACCGGGGATATTCGTTTTTATGCTGTTAATGCCATCGGCTCCGAGCAAGTGCATGGTGCGGTTTCATTTTCTCTTGCCGGCATTATGTTTGATTCATCAGCAATTGTTCATTCAACTGACGACAGTCTGTCTTTTTTGGTCAAGGTGCAAAGCAACGTGCCGATAAAGACTCTTCGTTGTGTCTCTGCTTATGATACTTTGACAATGATACCAACCCGGCACGAATGGTTCAAGAGTGAAAAAAGCGTAAAATTGTTATATTCCGGTTATGAGTTTACTTATTCCTATCTTGCAGAGACAGAGGATGGAAAAGTATATAAAAGTAAAGCATTTATTTATTACATGAAAAAAGGGCCGGATTTAGCGGTCGATAAAAATTCTGTTCGTATAACCGGCGATCATTATATTGTTCTTGAGGCAAAAATAATAAACAATGGCGATACTGAAGCCAACCGGGTTCCGGTATTGATTCAACAGCAAACAACTTTGGGCTGGCAAGAGATTGGCGCCGATACCATCAATCTTGCTGCATATTCCACAGCGACGCTCCGGCAGCAATTATCGCTGCCGCCAGGAATGGCTAATTTGCAAATTAAAATCGATCCGGATAACAGCCACAAAGATACCAATCGGGGTAATAATAATGTAACTGTTGATGTGGATATTGCATCAGTCAACTATGATCCCCGGCGCGGTTTTTATTATGGAACTACCGTACTTGATACTTTGATAATAGATGATACCCTGGCAGTTTATATCCCTGTTGACGCAACTCTGCAAAGTATGGTTGTTACTGTGAAAAAGAGCACAACTCCGAGTATTCATGAGCAGCCGGATTTTGCATTTATCAGCGGAATACCGGTTTATAATTTTTCACTGACAAACGGCATTAATTCTATTCAAAAACCGGCGCAAATTACATTCACCCTGCCGGAAAGTATGATAATAGAATTGGATAGCAGCGCTACGCAATTTGATATTTATACCTTGTCGGCAGAATTACAAAAATGGGTTAAATGTAATGGCATTCGCGCCGGTAACCGGATTATCGCGCAATTGACCATACCCGGCCCTGTCGCTGTTATGCAAAGCAATGATGTTTTGCCACCCAAAGTGGATATCTCCATTAATGGTCAGCCCTATGCTTATGACAGATATATCAGTCCGGAACCGGCATTTTGTATCAATTTAGAGGATGTAAATGGGGTGAATGCAGTTTCGGAAATCTTCCAGGTTATGCTGGATGGACAACCATTGGAGCGCCATGAATTAGCGATGCCGGATAGTATTTTAAATGCTAATTTTGTGTCATTTACCTTTGAACCCAAATTATCCACCGGTCAACATACCCTGCATATCTCTTGTGTGGATTGCAATGGGAATGTATTTAATTCAGAAGAATATATTTTTAAAACTGCAAGTGAGTTTGATATAAAGTTATTGGGTAATTACCCCAACCCCTTTACAGAATCAACAGTTATAGGTTATGTGTTGACATTTCCGGTACAAGATATTAAAGTAAAGATCTATACCGCATCGGGAAGGATGATTCGACAGATAAATCCCCATGAAATCAGCGAAGATCCGAATCCTTATAGCGCCGATTATCACGAGGTATTTTGGAATGGATTGGATGAGCAGGGCGAAGAAATAGCCAATGGTGTCTATTTCTATCGTATAACAGCTGTCTCCGGTGGCAAGACATTGCAAGTTACCGGAAAAATGGCAAAATTGCGGTAATTAAAATGAAAGAATTAAAACTGCAACATAAAAGTGAAATGAAGAAAATGATGATCAAGCAAGTAACCTCCGGCATTAAAGTAATTATTGCCACAGGCATATTGTTGTATGCAACCGGCAGTTATGCAGGCGGCAAGTATGCCGGGTCTTCTATGGAACTTGGTATCGGCGCGCGCCCCCTGGCATTAGGCGGGGCTGCTGCTGCCATGTATGGCAGCGCAGAATTATTTCACTATAATCCAGCTTCGTTGTCTTTTATAGAAAAGCCAACGCTCAGTTTAATGTATGCGCCTTCTTTTTCAAGTATTACCGATCCTCTTGCCAATTATAACTACGTCGGGCTTGCTTTTCCATTGCCCGGAGGGGGGACTGTTGCTTTAAACTGGACGCGCTTTTCCGTTGACGATATTCCCATATATCCGAATCCCAAAGGTTCGTCATTTGCAGAACGGAACAGCGATAAAAATCTGCAACTAAATGGCGTTGCCCTGGGTTATTTTGAAGATGTTGAAGATGTTTATTATTTTTCCTTTGCCAAAGCGATCAAGAGTACTGTTCCACTGGGTTGGCTGTATATGGATATGCCTTTTGAAATACCTTTTGGTATGAATTTTAAAATTCTCAGGCATAAATTATATAATGCTCAGGCAACCGGTATGGGTATTGATGTGGGTTCTATGGTTAAAGTGAATCTGGGCGAGATATTTGATAAAAAAAATATGGGAGATTTGGCGTTTGGCATTTCTTCCACAGATATAAATCGCACGGCAATTATCTGGAACACAGCTGCAAAAACCGAAGACCGCATTGAACGAGCCGTGCTCTATGGCGTATATTACCAGCAGGGGCTGGGTTTTTCCGACGCAAGGGTAAATTTGTATTGGACAAGATATAAAAAATATAATGTTTATTCAATTTATAGCGCAGAACTGTTGATTAAAGGTTTGGCAATCCGGTTCGGGAAAAATGAATTTGGCATTACTTCCGGAGCAGGTATTCATTTTTGGCGGCTGATGGTCGATTACGCCTTTGTCTCCAATCAACTGGATGATGTGCATCGTCTCAGCTGCTCATTTCGCCTCAAAGAGTAAAAATTGCGCTAGTTTATATGCGAAATAAATAAAGATGTAATTTGTTATAAAAATTAATTAAGGCTTGACTCTTGTTATTCTGTAAATAAAAGGTAATGCCGGTAATATACAAAAAGTTTAACACCATATTGTCTTTGTAATAAAAAATTATTACATTAATATAAATAAATTAAATAGTTATGCGGAGAGGACAGATGAAAGTTATTAATAGAATTATAGCGGCTCTTTTGCTTGTGGCTTTTACACAGGGAGTAAATGCAGAAATTTTGAACGGCGGGCCCGGACTTACCCATACCAAAGCTGCCTGGTCGCAAAAGAAGGGTTATTTAACAGTCTTTCCTAATACCAGGTTTTGGGGTAAAGTAACAGAGTCACAGCCAACCGAATCCGGGGAAAAACGAGCTTATACCGTATGGGATGTGCAGGGGTTGTTGAGTATTAATTATGGTATTAATGATCATTTTGATTTTTTTATGTTACCAATTATGTACCAGGATTTAAACCAGGGCGATAAAGATGAAATATTCTGGGATACTTTTGTAGGTCTTAAAGCCGGTTCTTACAAGTTTGCAGATAGTCCGTTTCAATTCGGCGTCGAGTTGGCCATGCGCTTGCCTACCGGGGGCAAGCATAATGTTATTTATGAAGATTATACTGCCGGTACTGCAGAATGGGGTTTTAACGGTTTGGTAAGCTGGGCGAAAGATAAACAGTTCCCGGATGAGGATTGGAATGCACATTTTAATTTTGGTTACTGGAATCATAATGATGTCGGGGAAAAAATGATTCCGAACGAATTTTTAGCAGACGATTATAAAAAGCATAACAATGTTCTAAAGCAAAGCCAGCAACTTCGTTATGCTATTGGAGTAGAATATCCAACAGCAAACTTTAATTATGGACTTGAAGTTTACGGTAATGGCTGGCTGCAAAAACCGCCACTCACCGCTGCCAGTCACGAGTATTACTCCTATATGAATTTAAGCATTGCCTATAAACCCAGCAAGTGGTTCAGCTTTATTGTTTCCGGGGATATTCGGCTGTCGCCTGATGAAGAAGAAACCATCGGGCCGAGAATTTCACGGCATGATTTACCCAATTATAGCTCGTGGAGAATTAATGTCGGCGGCAGGTTTGTCATTTTACCCACTTCGGTATATAAAGTAAGGGAGCGGGATATTCTCATGAAAAAAGCGGAATCGCGGCGGGAAATATTTGAACAAATAATCAAAGAGAAAAAAGAAACCGAATCCGCTGAACAAGAGTTACAACGAATAAAAGATGAACGAGAGAAAGCAGAACAGGAACTGGAACGCTTGAAACGCATTCTTGAAGGAAAAGAAGAAGTGATACCAACAGTTCCTGAAGAAGCACAACCATAAAAAGATCAAGCCTTGCCGTCAGGCGAGGCTTTTTTTATGTTTAATGATCTGTTCAAGGCAAAAACAAATATACTTGTTCTTTTGACAATTTGTCTTTATCTTTATTCAAAATGAAAACCCGCTAGCAATAAAAGTTGATTATGCCGACCCTGAAATCTATTTTGCATGGTTTAAATTATCAGTGTATACAGGGAAATACCAATATCCCGGTTCGGGCGATATGCTTCCATGCCGACCATGTGAAAGCGGGTGATGTATATTTAGCTATCAGGGGATATACCGCCGACGGCCATCACTTTATCCGTCAAGCGATAAACAATGGCGCCGGCAGCATTGTCCTTCAAGATCGTAGTTTTTTGGTTCAAAACACACCGCAGCCGTTTGTTCTGGTTGACGACAGTCGTGCAGCCCTGGCCATCATGGCGGCAAACTATTTTGATAAACCTGCAAATAAATTACAATTAACCGGCATTACCGGTACGAATGGCAAAACCACTACCGCCACTTTGATTAAAGCCGTTCTTGAAGAGAATGACATCAACACCGGAATGATCGGTACAATTGCTTATTTAATTGGTAATGAACAAGCCGGGAGCGGGCTTTCCACGCCCGATGCCTTGACTTTGCATTCGTTGTTTTCCACAATGGTCGCCCGAAATGTTACTGCCTGTGTTATGGAAGTGACCAGCCATGCCCTGAAACAAAAGCGGGTTGAGGGTTTATCCTTCCGGGAAGCGGTTTTTACCAATATTTCTCATGAGCATTTGGATTATCACCAAACCCTGGCTGATTATGTTGCTACCAAAGCACAATTGTTCAGCAGTCTCAGTTGCGATAGTACAGCCATATTGAATAAAGATGATGTTCATTATTACGAAATAAAAGCTGCGTCGTCGGCCGGTAATGAGCTTGAATATTCCCTGCAAGATTCACATGCGGATATTTATGCAGAGCAGGTTCAGGTAAAAAATAATCAAACTGTGATTATTATAAATACCCCTTGTGGAAAGATGCAGATTACTACATATTTGCCCGGTCTTTATAATTGTGCCAATCTTTTGGCTGCTGTCGCCACCGGCATTTCCAAAGGCATTTCTCCGGCTGTTATCATTAACGGAATTGAGAGAGTGAAAAATGTTAAAGGCCGCTTTGAACGGGTTGATTATGGGCAAAATTTTGAAATAATTATCGATTATGCCCACACCCCCGATGCACTGGATAAAGTGATTACCACCATATTGAATCGTTTGCAGGGCAAGATGATCACTGTATTCGGCAGTGACGGCGAACGGGACAAGTTTAAACGCACCATGATGGGTGAAGTGGCTTCCCGGTTATCGGATATTACAGTGCTGACAACGGATAATCCCCGCCATGAAGATCCAGAGTTGATTATCTCGGAAATTATGCAGGGAATATTACCAGGTAGAGAATGGATAAAAATTCTGGATCGCAAAAAAGCGATACATTATGCCTTGTCGCAGGCCAGCGCTGGCGATGCTGTTTTAATAGCCGGTAAAGGACATGAAAATTTTCAGCAAGTGAACGATAACCGGAACTATTATGATGATCGAGATAGTATAAGAGAATATTTTAAACAGGAAAAAATCTAAATCGCCGTCTGGTGAAATGTTAATAAAAGGCAAAAAGTGTTGTATTTAATGAAAACGATCAGCTATCTGTTTTCAGCTTGCAGAGTAAATATTGCAATAATGTATAAAGGCATTGCCTTTGCCTTTCTAAATGATTAAAGAAACTACACACAAGGTGGGTTTTATTCCACCACAACGACAAAATTCTGAATAATAATGTTTTATAAACCTGCTTTTTGCTGAATTGGTAAAAATCCGGCAAGAACAATAAATTATACAAGGAACACAATTGTATCGCTATGAATAAAAAATCGGTTATCGTGCAAAAGTATGGGGGCAGTAGCCTGGCAACGCCGGAACTGATAAAACGAGTTGCGCAAAATGTTGTTGCCCGCAAAGACGAGGGCGTTGATCTGGTGGTGGTGGTTTCGGCAATGGGTAAAACTACTGATGAATTTGTCAAGCTGGCACATACAGTAAATCCGAATCCGGACAAGCGGGAAATGGATATGCTGCTATCTGTGGGCGAGCGCATTTCCATTTCGGTTTTGGCCCTGGCAATCAATGCTTTGGGAAAATATACTGCCGTGAGTTATACCGGCAGCCAAATTGGTTTAATAACCGATAATAACCATACCAATGCGCGGGTGCTGGAGGTTAAAGGGCTGCGGCTGCGCGAGGCATTTGAGGATGATAAAATTGTGGTTGTTGCCGGATTTCAGGGAGTGTCTATCAATAAAGAAATAACCACCCTGGGCCGCGGCGGCTCGGATACCACAGCAGTTGCAATCGCTGCTGCGCTGGATGCGGATTATTGTGAAATCATGTCCGATATTGACGGCATCTATACAGCAGACCCCAGGCGGATACCGGCAGCCAGGCGTATCGACCGCATCCATTATGATGAAGCGCTGGAGATGGCGGCGGCCGGCGCCAAAATGCTGCACAAAACGTCGGTAGAATTTGCCAAACGCCATAATGTATCTCTGTCTTTGGGTTCAACCTTTACCGGGCAGATTGGAACAATTGTGACGGATGAAAATCTTAGCCGCGGTACGGCAACCGGTGTGGTGATTGACCGGGATGTAGCGGTCATTCGTTTTTCGATCAAACAGGAAGACGGCCTGAAATTGCCGCTGATCTTTTCCCGGGAAAAGCTGTTTTTAAAAATCTGGCAATGCGTGCAGGGCCTGGCAATTATCGGCGTGTCGCACAGTGATATATCGACGGCACAGAGGATGCTGGAGCAAACGGCCCAATACCTGAACGTGGATGAACAGCAGGCTGTACTTTCCCTGGTAGGAACCGGGGTAAGCATTGGCAGTGAATCAGCCCGGCAATTTTTTACGATCCTGGATGAGATGCAGGTATCATACAGCGCGGTAATGAACGGCGAATTATTCGTTCGTGTTCTTGTCCCCCTTAAAGGCAGCGACGAGATTTATGCAGCTATTCATAAAAAATTTTTTGAAAACTAACGGGAAAGAAATCAGCCATTATGGAAAAATTTTTAATTAATGGGAAAAAAACCTTATCGGGCAGTGTGAAAATTTCCGGCAACAAGAATGAAGCGCTGCCGGTGATTGCCGCGTGTTTGTTGACCACCGAGCCGGTGATTTTGCGAAATGTGCCGCGTATTGGCGATGTGGAAACCATGCTGGATATTATGAAAAGTCAGGGTGCAACCGTGCGGGAACTGGAAAGAAATACCCTGGAAATACAATGTGAGAATATTAACCATGCAGAACTGGATCAGCGAAAATGCGCATCATTGCGTGCCGCATTGTTGCTGGCCGGGCCATTAATAACCCGCTTTAGTCGTGTTGTGCTGCCGCCGCCGGGTGGTGATGTAATTGGCCGCCGCCGGCTGGATACTCACTTTTTGGCTTTTAAGAGTCTTGGCGCAAGTGTGAATGTTGTTAATCGTACCTATGTATTTACCCGCAAAGAGTTGAGTGGCCAGGATATATTTTTGGATGAGCAATCGGTAACTGCCACTGAAAATGCGCTGATGGCGGCGGTGATGGCCAAAGGCAAAACAGTGATCCGTAATGCCGCATGTGAGCCGCATGTCAGTGGTCTGGCGCGGATGCTCAACAGTATGGGCGCGAAAATAAGCGGCGTAGGCACAAATATTTTGGAAATTGAGGGAGTGCAAAAACTCACCGGTACAGATCATGCCATCGGCCCGGATTACCTTGAAGCCGGGGGCTATATTGTGCTGGCGGCTATCACCGGCTCGGCAATTACCATCGAAAACGTCAACCCCGAAGATTTGCACGTTATTCATTCTACCTATAAAAAGCTGGGAATAAATTATGATATAAAGGGGCAGAGCATTCATGTGCCGGATAGACAGAAATTAAAGATTCAACCGGATTTTGCCGGTGAAATTCCCAAAATTGACGACGGCACCTGGCCGGCTTTTCCTTCGGACCTGATGAGTATTGTAATTGTAGCCGCAACCCAGGCCAGAGGAACCGCGCTGATTTTTGAAAAAATGTATGACGGCCGTATGTTTTTTGTGGATTACCTGATTGCTATGGGCGCGCAGATTGTGCTATGCGACCCGCATCGCGCGGTCATTGTCGGCAAAACCAACTTGTATGGCGCAAACATGCAGAGCCCGGATATACGCGCCGGGATGGCGCTGATTATTGCCGCGTTATGTGCCAAAGGCAAAAGTTCGATCTATAATATCCGGCAGATAGACCGCGGTTATGAAAACCTGGAAGCAAAGCTGCAGGGATTGGGCGCTGATATCAAGCGGGTAACGGAATGATTCTTGAAAAAGATGGTCTTGAAAAAATTATTTCCGGGTATTCTATTTTTCACAACGAACCCATGTGCCGGCATACCAGCATACAAATTGGCGGCCCGGTAGATTACCTGGCAAAGGTATCCGATATTGATACATTTGTACAGGTATTTCAATTTTGCCGAAAAAGCAATGTGCATTTTCTGGCTCTGGGCGGCGCTACCAATGTCTTTTTTGCAGATGCGGGATTCAAAGGCATTGTAATGATAATTAATTTTACCGGGATTGATAAAGTTGATGAAAAAACTTGCCGGGTGCAGGCCGGAACGCCGCTGGCCGATGTAAAGCGCTTTTGCATTGCCAATTCGTTAACCGGATTCGAGTTTGCTTCCGGAATTCCCGGCTCTATGGGCGGAGCAATATACGGCAATGCCGGCGCTTATGGTAAATGTATCAGTGATTGCCTGCGCAGCGCGACAGTTCTTACTCCGGATGGTGATATAGTGCAGGTGAGTAAAGAGTTTTTTAATTTTTCTTATCGTAATTCAGAACTAAAGAGGAATAACTGCATCCTGTTATCGGCAGAGCTTGAATTTGTAAAGGGAAATTATGATACAATATTAAATCAAGTCAGGAATATCCACGCCATCCGCACCGCCAAGCTGCCGCACTGGAGCGTGCCGACTGCAGGCTCGTATTTTAAAAACATCAAAGATGAACAAGGTAACGCTACCGCTGCTGCCGTCTACCTGGAAGCGGTGGGCAGCAAGCAAACCGGCGTCGGCGACGCGGCGGTTCATCCCAAACACGCCAATATTATATATAACCGGGGCCATGCCACAGCAGCGGATGTGCTGCAACTGGAAGCGATTTTGAAAAAGCGGGTGTTCGAGCAGTTCGGTATAGAACTGCAACGGGAAGTGATGTATATTGAATAAACTACAAGTGTTGGGGTAAAAAAGGGTTGTGGATTGCATTGATAAAGTGAATGATGATTTGTTTCCTCCCCCATTTATTTTAACAAGGGGTTGCAACCCCTTGTTCTGATGACATTGCTATTTTTTTGGCCCGGCCATTTTTGCCTGCAGCGCCAGGAAAAAATCTTCCGGTCCGGTGCAGGACATGGCCAGTTTTTCCATAGGACAGGAATCGGTATTGTCTCTGTTCTTTATCAATGGAATAGATTTGCCGGCAGTTATTTTTATATTGTTTTCTGTCAATACTTTGATTGCCGCTTCGCTGGCCAGCGGTGTGTAGATTTCCTTAACCTGGCCAATAATGCACAGGTAAGCAGCAGCCCTGCCGACAATTTTATCATATACTGTTGCGCCTTTTAGCTGCTCCTTTATTTCCACAAGGCAGGTGTAAAGAGGTTTAAGCATAGGATCGTACGATTGAAAGACAATCTCGTTGTCCTTTTCAATTAATATAGAAAGGCCATCCTTTTCCAGTTTTTGCAGTTTTTTTTGCCAGTCTGTTGTCGTCATAATATATTCCGAAATTAAAAGTGAAAGCTCTTGTTAGAGTTAAAATATAGGGTAAAATAATGACCCTGACAATATAATTTTTCGTCCCGATGGTTAAAACATAAAAAAGCAGAGCTCATAATGGACGCAAAGGGAAAAGGGAGCTTTTTTTATACCTTGTTATCATCTCCACAATTTTCTTGATTCTCAAGTTTCAGTACAACAATATTTTAAAGCACAGGCTTTACCAGTGCGTTATACCAATGGACTGTTGACCTTAAATAAAGGAGCATATTAAATAAAGTTTATTTCTCCAATCGCAAGTCGATTTTATAGTTAATTCGTGCCGGGCTGCCCTCTGCCCGGTATATTCTAGCGCCCGAAATATCATATAACGATGACCAAACAGTATCAAAATTCAAGGCTTTTTCGTATTGGCACATAAATCCATGCTTGCCGCTCAATATCTCTATTACATAACTGACCGGAAGTTGGGTGTAATCTTTACTCAAGGCATCAGTTGCGGTCTTGAATCTTTCATAGGAATAGTACAAGTTTTTCTTTTCTTCGTACTGTTGCATTTCTGCTGAGACAAAATGATTGGTTGCAACTGCAAAATTACCCCTGTTAATTTTAATCTTTTGCGGACAGCACTCGACATGCGCGATTTCATGATTGTCCGCCAATAAAAGATGAAACGCCCCGCCAATGGGAATGTTTTGTATTGCCTGCAGGCCCTCTTTTACCGTAGCACACTTTTCCAAAATATAGCGAACGAAGAACATGGAATTCATACCGGGTTGCAGTTGTTTGGCCCACACGTAGGTCATGCCCGCGGCCAAACCCTTTTCGTTGATGCCGTCTTCTGCGCCGACAAATGCCGATGAATTGGCGATGAACGAGTATCCGTCCGCCGGGGCATACAAAGCGCTGCAGCTTAATTTTCGGAATATCGGCGCCAGATCGTTATTCCTGCCCAGAACAATATGGCCGTTATGGTTACACGCCAGCATGGTACAATGCGGCATTTCCAGGCACACGCTGATGCACATTAACCAGGCTGAGAATCTTGAATAAGGAATGTCCGCGGCATCTGCCATTCCTTTCATTTCTTCACAGGCTTCCGGGAAATATTTGTTGAGAATCTTTTCCGATTGAGTGCCATAGTCAAGTTGGAAATCATCCAGTTCCGTCATCCCAAATAAATTTATGTTGTTCTTTTTTAACAAGCCGCCATACTTGAATCCAATATCATAATGATTGCCTTTAAAACGGGGATGATACATATAAGCGACTCCGGTTGTTCAATAACTCTATATTTAATTTTATTTGGCTAGTTTTTCTCTGGCAAGCTGCAGAACGAAATTCACGCTAATGAGTTCCATGGGATTGATGTTTTTATTGTTATAATCCGTACCGGGCGGGGGCGTCAGCACAGAATTTTCCCGGTTATAGGGGCCCCATCTGTCCGGCCCGCAGGCGGTTTGCGTGCAATACAGGCCGATCACCTCCGCGCCGACGGTGACCGCCAAATGCAGCGGTCCGGTGCTGTTGGCAACAACCAGGGCGCTGTTTTTGAGCAAAGCGGCCAGTTCCTTTATTGATAGTTGACCGTCAAAGCGCATCAACTTGCCGGCGGTTTTTTCTATCCTGTCGATTAAAGGGGCTTCGCCGGCAGAACCGGTGACGCATACCGGCAATCCCAATTCGCTTTTTATCCGGGCAGCCAGTTCGCCGAATTTTTCCGGAGGCCAATCCCGCGCCGAGCCGCCGCTGCCGGGATGCAGCACAATATATTTATTCTGTATATTATTTTTTGTTAACAAGCTGGCTACTTTATTTTCGGCTTCCGCTGGAATGTAAAATTTAAATTCGACGTCATTTGTTTTTACACCAATAGCGGCGGCAATTTCCATATTATAATCCAGTTCATGCCGGTCGCCAAATTTACGGCGCTGCTTTACTTTTCGGTTGAACAGGAAAGAATAAAAGCGGAAAGCCGTGCCGACGCGCACCGGAATGCCCGCCAGCCGGCAGGCAAGGGCCAGCCGTAAAGTGGGGTGGAGCAAAAGGGAAGCATTAAAGCGGTGTTTTTTCAAGTCCCGGGCCAATATAAATAATCCGAAAAAACCTTTATAACGACCGTTTAGATCATCAAACAGTAATTCATCAATATCGGGATGCCCGGACATCAAGTCAAATGTATACGCGGTAACCAGCATAGCGGTACGACACTGCGGGAAAGAGCTTTTTATTGCAGTGAGGACCGGCGCAGAGAGCAATACATCGCCCATGCGGTCGGTGCGGATAACGAGAACATGTTGCAAGGTATGATTTTTCAAAATTGATCAAATATTTATATCAATAACAGTGCTGATTTCCAGCGGTGTAATGGCGCCTTCCCGGATAATACGCGGGGGCGTTTTGGTAATATCAATAACGGTGGACGGCTGACTGGTTACCGCCTCGCCGCCGTCGATGATCAGATCGAGCTCGCTGCCAAACAGCTCGTAAACTTGCTGCGCAGTGGTTGCCGCCGGCTGCCCGGTTATGTTGGCGCTGGTGGATACAATTGGAAAGCCGGATATTTTTAACAGAGACAGGCAGATGGGGTTGTCCGGTATGCGAATGGCGATGGTTTTGGACTTGCCAAAGGGAAATTCTTTGAGAGCCGCGGAGGTTTCAAAAACAATCGTTAGCGGTCCCGGCCAAAAGTTTTCAATCAGCTTTTCCGCTTCTTCCGGTATCGATTCTACAATGTCGCTGATTTGGATAATATCCGCAGCAATAACGATGAGAGCTTTGGACTTGTCGCGATGTTTAATTGTATATATGCGGTTGACGGCTTTTTCATCAAATGTATTACAGCCAATGCCATACACCGTTTCAGTCGGGTAGCCGATAACGCCGCCTTTTTGCAATATTTTGGCTGCCCGGTAAATGAGCTCCGGTTCGGGGTTCTTTTTGTTAATGGTAATAATATTATTCATCATACTTCCGGTTTTGTATATTTAAGAACAGATTGAAATACCAGTGACGGATGTATGGCTTGCATACATTCGTGCGTACCAATCGGACATTTATTTCCACCATGAATACCACATGGCCGGCATGACAGCTGGTGTTCGAGAATAGTATTCTTTTCGCCAAAGGGAGAAAAGCCAAAAGACGGTACTGTTGGCCCGAACAGAGCAATAACCGGGGTTTTTACTGAAACGGCCAGGTGCATGGCGCCGCTGTCGTTACAAACAAGAACCGCGCATTTTTTGTACAACGCCGCCGATTGCCGCAGGGTTAATTCTCCAGCCAGATTGATCACCTGCCCGTCGATTCCGGATTTTACACGCGCACAGCATTCTTTATCGGCCGCCCCGCCGGTTAAAAAAACGGTTAAACCATGCTCGACCAGTAATTTAACCAGTTCGCGGTAATACTCTTCCGGCCATTTTTTTGTGAACCAAACCGACCCCGGCGCCAGGGCTACCGGAGCGATGTGTGGTTTGATAGCATGTTCGCTGAAAAGTGTAATTATTAATTTTTCATCGTCATGATCCGGGAATACCTGCGGATGACGATCTGTAATATTCAGCCGGGCAAATTTTAGCAGCGACAGATTCCGGTCAATTTCATGGCTATTCTGATTGTATTTTATTTTATCAGTATAAAAAAAGGCTCCGCTGCTGGTATTAAAGCCGATCCGTCTGGCTGCACCGGTGAGCCTGGCGATCAGTGCGCTGCGCAATGAGCGGTGTGGCGAAATAACCAAACAATAGTTTTCTTTTTTTAATTGCCTTGCCAGGCTTATCAAGCCGGCTAATCCTTTGTCCTTACCTCTTTTATCGTAGACGATTATTTTGTCAACAAAGGGATTATTTTCTACAATATTTTTGGCCGTTGGAATTACCACAATATGAGTTTGTGGATAATTTAAACCGGTTTTTGCCCAGCGAATCAACGGCGTAGTCAGAATGACATCGCCAATGTATGCTGTCTGTATTAAAAGTATTTTTTTTATTTGCATAAAGAAAAAAATGTAAAAAATTAGATTTTTTCTTTGTTTACCTGTCAGAACAACTAGATTTTAAACAGGTGCAGTCTTTATAATAACAAGTAATGATTTTTTTTGTAAAAAATATGGTCTGGCAGAAAAGCAACAGCCCATTAAAAAAATTACTGGTTAGAGGTTATCTGGTCTTCCGGTTTGGTTTTCCAGCGTTTGTGCATCCAGAACCAGTGATCCGGCCATTTTTTTATATATTCTTCCAGAACAGAAGCATGCCGTTGGGTAAGTATTTTTATATTTTCTTCCGTTATTCCGCCCTGTAAATCATTATATGGAATTTGTTGCAAGTAGACGGTATGATGTCCGTTTTTATTTCGAACGCAAATTCCAAAAACCAATGGTGCGCCGGTTTTCAAGGCAAAAATAGCCGGGCCGGGCGCTGTTGCGGAAGGCCTGCCCATAAAATTTACAAAGACGCCTTCCCGATGCGCATCCTGATCGGCAACGATTGCTACCAGTTTATTCTCTTTGAGGGCTTTGATGACTCCCCGTACCGCCATGCCCAGGGGCAAGGTTTCTACACCAACCAGGGCGCGATATTCAATAACCAGGTTGCCAATGTTTTTATTGCGTTGTTCTTTTACAAGGCCCACTATTGGATAACCCTTGGCCCGGATTGCCGCCGCCATAATTTCCCAATTGCCAAAATGTCCGGACATGCAAAGTATCCCCTTACCGGCAAGACGGCCCTGTTTAAAAAGATCTTCATTAACAAATTTTATGTGTTTTGCCAGAAATTCTGGAGTCAGCTTTGGGAAGCGCATGAATTCAATCAGGGTCATCCCTAAATTAATATAGATATTTCTGGCGATTGAATGAATTTCTTTAGTGGATTTTTCCGGGTAGGACCGCATGAGGTTTTCGAGGGTGACTTTTTTACGTATTGGGATGATATAATAGATCAAACGCCCGATCATTCTGCCGGTTAGCAAAGCCCATTTAAGCGGGAGATATAAAACAATTCTTCCGATTACCCGGGCTAGAAAAAATTCAATGTGGTTTTGTATTTTTTTCATGAGTGAAATATAAGAATTTACAGGGATTTATCAAAAAGTTTTATTCTAAATCGGTTTCCTTTTCCCACTCTAGCAATTTTTTCCTGTTTCTAAAGCGTATATAAATACCGACTGTGAGAAAGATAATAATAATGAGAATCCACAGGTAATCATTCAGGTCGGAGAGCCAGAACCATTTATATTGTTTTTTGGCGCTGGTTATCCATTCTTTTTCAAAAGTGTGGAAAGGACTGCCGGTTGCATTGATAAAGCAGGTATCGAGGTCTTGTCCGGCCGCCAGACCGTCCAGTATGGTTCTCACTGCGTCTATATCATAGACTGTCAGCAGGTAATGGACGGCGGAATAGCTTGTCTGGTATGCCAGTTCGGCTTTGGCGCGATGAAATTTCAGCACCTGTTCAACCTGTGCGAGGGGGATGAGCGAATTGGTAGCCAGGGCTTTGGAAAGCGCTGTACCGGTAATCCATCTTTGTTCCCCGGAATAAAAAATAGCCAGCCCCTCGTCCATCCAGCGGGGAATTGCAGTGTTTTTCATTTTATGATGGACGAGCAGATGAAATAATTCATGAATGATGGTGGCTTTGAAATCACTATCCTTGTCCCAGCGAGGAGAGCGAATATACATACTGTATTTACCGGGCGTCGCAAATGCGCCGGTCCAATGGGGCAGTTGTCCACGCAGATAATTTCTGAAATCTTTGCGGCTTGGGGCAATATAAATGTACAGGGAATCGGGGTTGTCAATTTGCAGATCGTTGGCAATTTCTTCATAATAGCGGTGAATGGTTGTGGCAGCTTGTTGAGCATAAAGCGAGTCTGCCGATTCGTGATAAACATTGACATTGCCTGCCACCAGTTTTTCCGCAGTTTTTTCTGCTTTAATTGTTGTTGCAAAAAAAGCAAGGGTTAACAGTATAAATACAAACTTGTTAATTTTATTTACCATGTTTGTTCTGTCGACTGTATTTATAGAGTGTAATGTTTGGAAAAGCTTGCATTGAATATATTGAATCAGGAACGAAAGCGCCAGGTTTCAGGCAAGCACATATTCTCTGATGATCTGGCAGAGAGAATCGATCTGGTTTTTGGTTTTTTCTATAGCTTGTGACAGGTTTTTGTTGGTGGTATCTATTTGTACATCTTCGTACCTGTTAATGTCGGGAGGGTTGTGAAATTGGGCAATATCCTGTTGTGAAAAGTCATTCCCTTTAACGGTCTTGCCAAATTCCAGAGCTTTTTCCAGGATAAACTGGTGAACCAGCATGATCTCCCGAGGTTTCAGATCATCAATTAACGGGCTGACAAGTTTACCGTCGATAATACGTTTAATAATTTCCAGTTTTAAGGAAGCGCCGAGACCGGCTTTAACAGCTGTAATCATAATGATCCCCGGTTGTGTTTAATTCGCATAATTAAAAGCAACGTCAACAAGCGTAGCAAAAACAGATTTAATACTGCTGACTGATTTGCTGTTGCAAAAGGTAAACTTTTCCTTGCCGGAAAAAGAGATGCAGGGGTCGATAATCGTCTTTTTTACCGGTAATGGTTTTTCTTTAATATCTGCAGCAATGACAAGCGGCGCCTCGAAACGCTGGCCAAGATAGTCAATATTTTTTTTGGCAATTTCAAATGAGGTTTTGTCAAACCAGTCGAATACAATGATATAGCCCAGCATTTTACGGGCGATGATATCCCAGGCAATTTTATCATGCCCGCCATTGGAACTGACCCCGTATAAAAAAAGAGACAAATCCTGCTCAATTTTTAATTCGCCAAAAATAATATCCTGATCCGATTTCATAACCCTGGGGCAGGTAGAATAGAGAAATGAATCATGCGAAGAGTTGGAGGAACCGATGATCAGAATTTCACCAATTTTTTTTTCTGTGTTTTGCATTAAATCGAACATGTGCCCAGAGTTTTTTAAAGTTTTTTGGTAAAATATTCTTTTACCCGTTTCAAGTCCTGTTTTGATAAAAATACCTTGTAAGGAATTTTTGGCAAATGAGAAGGGGTATCTTTTTGTTGATCTGCCGCCGGGGTATTCGGTTCGATGCCGGATTCAGAGTTTCTTTTAAAATATGAGGTGATCTTGTTGTATGTTATTTCACTATTGTCTTTATTTTGGGAACGATCAAAAACAATTTGTGCAAAGGGGTCTTTCACCTGGTGTGGCGTGGCGCCTTTAATCAGCAGGCCTTTTTGCAACAGGGCGCGGACTAGTTCGAGGGCGTGCAAATTATCCATTTTGCTCTCTTCAATGCCCTGCATGATGGTTTTTGGTTCACAATACCGATCCAGCATCTGCTTTTCAGGATGGCTGATCTGTTCGCCTTTTTCCGGGGTTATCGCTTTTAAAGATGTATTTAGTGGAGGTAGCTGGCGGGCAAGATCTTTCCATTGCTGAATCAGTTTTGTGCCTTTGGAAAGGATTTTGCTGTTATTGTCGCTTATCATTCTGGTTCGTTCGATCTGTTGAACGGAAACCCAAAAGGTTCCTTTCAGCCAGGTGAGCATGTGAGTTAAAGCCTGTTCCGATTCAAAGCCGTCGATAAAAGCATCGACAATACTGCCTTTGTTCACAAATATTTGACCTTCCAGGTACCCGCGGGATAAATAGATAATACCGGAGGTGCGGCTTAGCTCCATAGCCTTGATCAGGTCGAGAACATTCATTTCTTCCAGATCGCCCTTGAAACCGTGATTAATGATCCAGCGGTTTTTGTCAATATTCCTGATTTCATTTAAAAGCGAATGCACACGGACGACTACCTCTTCCGGGAAATAGGGTTTTTCAACATAATCATCGATGCCCATTTCCATACTTTTAATTCTGTCTTCCAGTTTTGGTTCTTTGGTGGTGACAATGATGGGGATATGGCTGGTAATAAAGTTGTTTTTTAAAAAGCGGAATAGTTGCACGCCGCTGATTACAGGCAGATCCAGTTCGGTGATGATAATGTGAGGTTGATTAGCCTGGCAGTATTCACATGCTTTTTGCCCGTCCTCAATGTGCACAACATCAAGGTTGGTCTCGGCCAGGTTTTTTATTAACTGATTCACCTCCGGGCCGGGGCTGTCGATTACCAATACGGTGTATTTGTTTTTGTTTTTAATGCCGGGCATAACATGTTTTACCGATACAGATACTAGGCTTGTTTTTTGTAATATTCTTTAAATAGAGAAAAAATCAGTTTTCGAGAGGAGTTTTTATCAAATTGTGAACAAAAGGTGATCTTTTCCGTTTTTGTCAACGCCAGTTTGGCGCGAATTTCATCAACAGTAGGAAATTCCGGAGCGGATGTTTTGTTCAGAATGACAATTAATGACGGTACGTTTAATTTTGAGCGTAAAACATTCAACAAATATTGATAATAACTCCAATTGGCAGCCCGGCATTCAACCAGCAGAATGTATCCGAGGGTTGTGGGGGCAAAATAATCCAGCAGCGGGGTAAACTCTTTTTCCATGGAAAAAGTTGTAATGTTCAGGTAATTTTCACCATTAAAGTGGGCGGTTCCCAAAAACACTTCCGAAACATTGGGAACATCTACCTGCGATTCAATTGGCTTGTTAGCGGCCAGAGCCTGGACAATATTTTTACGGGGAGAGTGATCAGCGCCCAAAACCAGAATGTTGCCTTTGGCCTTGTAAAAAATGTCGGTTTGGAATTGCTTCCCGGTAGCGGGCTGTTTTTGAGAAACAACTTTTGGTTGTGTGCTGGTTATTGCATTCGGAAATACTTTGGTCGCCGGTGGCGCCGGTTTGGTCGGCAGGGTTTGAATTTTTACCACAGGCGGTTTTACGGCAACAGAGGGGTTTTCTCCGGGTTGCGGTCTGTTGATAACAGGTTTTGTTTTATTTGCCGGGGGTTCCTGGTAAAAGTTGGAGACTTGATGCTGCATGGAATCGGCATCCTGTTCATTAATAATATCTTTAAAAAATGACTGGCTGCTCTTTTCGCCGGCTTTCAAAGATTCTTCAATTCCGGCGTCTGCATGAGGCTTTATGGTTTCCCCGGCGACCGGTTTTTCTTTGAGTATGTTCAGAAACCCTAATTGATTCAGCTGTAGTATTTTTTTCAAAGTTTTTATTTCATCATCCTTGCTGTCCCGGATGATTTCTCCCAAAGTACGCTTGCCGTCAAATAATTCTAAAAAATGTTGCAACTCACTGTTCAAATCATGCTTGGATATAATTTTATTAAAATTAGGCGTGGTAGTAATAACAACTTTGAGAGAAGGAAGTTTCTTTAATAAATTTTCTCGTTGTTCCATTCTCATAGCTCCTTGCAATAGAATAGCCAAATTGCTAACCCTGATTTCATCAATAACGTCAATATCACAAAAATGCATGGAAAAGCGGCCCTTTTTCCAGGTCATCATTTTATAAACAGCATCTTCTCCTTTTAGCGATAGCGTGTTGGCGCTGATAATGTTTCCGTCTTCGACGAAAATTTGCCCTGTAAAGCCATTCTCGTTCAGTAATGTCAATATACCGGTCTTTTTTTCAATTCCAAATACTTTGACAAGATCAAAAAGATTGATATCCTGCAATTTGCCGGAGAACTTTTTTTTGAGAATGTTTGCTTCTTCTGATTTTCTCTCGATGCGGGACAATAACATATTAATGCGTGCGACAAGTTCCTTTATATGTACAGGTTTAACAATATAATCCTTGGCGCCGATTTTTAAACATTTTATCCTGTTCCAAATATCATTTTTTTGGGAGATAACTACAACCGGAACATGATTGTTTAATTTCAGGTTACGGGTAGATTCCAGCAAACTGTATCCGTCAATGCCTGTGGTTGACAGTTCAGTTAATACAACATCAAAAGGTCTGGTTTGCAGTAATTGCAGGGCGACCGTATTGGTGCCGGCCAATTCTACTTTATATCCGAAATCGGCAAAATTGCTTTCCAGCACTTTTTGATTTTTCGGGTCTTTGTCTACGATTAGTATTGAACTGTTTTTCATTTGTTTACGATTTTGTAATTGATTAATAGTTAAACAAAAAGTTATTCAAAAAAACAGTGTATGTCAAGGTATTTTTATTTTATTTAAGAAAAAAGCCAGAATTAATTCTGGCTTTTTTAATATTCTTTTTCTGTGAACGGTTAGTTTTAAAAGGGCTGTTCAGGTTTTTCTGACAGGTATTGTTGAAACAATTTTATCAGACTTTTTTTAAAAATTTTTTCCTTACCGGTAAAATAGATTATTTTATTATGCAAGTCCTGAATTTTTAAAAACGGCAGTATAGCTGTTCCATTACCGGATAAACGAACATGTTCCACAAGACCGGGGATAGAGATACTATACTTTATAAAATCAACCGGCTTTTTTGTTTCAAAATATAAACATACATTTTGCAAAGATTGATCCGCAATTGCCCGCATACCGAGGGCTGATACCGGCAGTTTATCGCTTTTCAGACCGGCAAAGGTTTTGTTCATGGCGCTGTTTTCTGTCAACAGCATTTTTATTAGAAAAGCTCTGCTGTTGGATAAAGTTTTTTTTAATGCCGGAATACAGAAAAAATATTCTTTTTGTACCTCCCGTCCGCTGATTTTACAGGCAAAATCAAGGACCTTGCCGGAGACAGGGGTGTTTAATTCTTTTACGGTAAATTTATAAATTCCGTTAATCTCTTGTAATTCCTGCCGGCAGGAAGGACAATGATTCACATGCCCTGCTGTTTGCACCCTGCATTTATGATCCGTAGCTGCGCGCAGATATTGCTTTTCCAGTTCCAGGGTGTCGGGGCATTTTTTAATTACAGTGTTTGCGTATGTCATGTTTTAACAGGTTTGTTATTTGATAAATTATAACATAACATACAAACAAACCGGTGATTTTACGTAAAATTATAATAACTCTTGTAAATGGCCGCGAAAGTTTTTCTTGGCTATCTTGGCCAAATATTCAAAAACAGTTCTTTCTTCTTTTCGGTATTGAATTTGCGTTAATTGCGGCAAATAGTATTTCAAGTTACGGTAATATGATGACGAGTCTTTTTTTTGCAGCAGATCATAAAGAACATCATGCAGCGCCAGGTGGTAAATTTGCGCCTTGTCGGCGGAAATTTTTCCGGGTTTTAAATAGAGTTTATTAATTTTGGTATTGACCTGTTGCATTACAACCTGTACATAGCTTTCAATCTCTTTATTCTCCAGGTGATCGAGCGGGGTTGGCACATTATCTTCGGAATTCAGCTTGTCTCGCAATACTTCAAATTTTACCCGACGAATGAGTTTGACGACTGCATCCAACGGCAAAAAGTTTTGGTAATCTTGCAGGCTGTATATGGTTTTTAGTAATTTATTGATCGCGCAGGAAATGGAATCGCCGGGGTTGTAGATATCAATAAAGCGAGTGTGTAAAAGATCTTCGGGAACAGGGGATGATTCCTTGCGCAGGTAACCGGCAATATCTTTGGGCGCGATGGGTTGTTCATTGTCGATTGTAATGCCGTTTTTGTAAAAAACATACTCTTTGCCCATTTCGCGAAAGGTATCCAGTTTTTCTGAACTACGAATGGCAACTTTGATATTACGGACAATCTTGGCGCCTTCCGGATCGCGTTCGCGGAATATACGGGACAGCTCCTGTTTGGTTTTGCGCACCACCAGCCGCCGAGTTAATGCCAGCAATTCCTCGTCGGTGATAGCGGGGTTGGCCAAAAACGGCTGATAGTATTTTATAAGCTGGGGAAAATTTCCGCAGCCATCGCTGCTAAACAGTTCTGCCACGCAATCCAGGGCCAGATCGCTCAGTTCTTCGCGGTTCTCATTCCGTTCACCGGATATGCGTTTGCCGATCACCTCCTGGTAACGCAGGTAGCCCAAAGATATCTTTTTGGTCAAATCAATAAATTGCACCAGTTGATTCTGGCTGTAGGTCTTGTTGCAGATACTTGCCACTGTAATGGTAAGAGAGTTGTTTTCCATAAGACAATTCTATATTAATTCATGTGATAATGTTATTTACCCTGCCAAGGGCAAAAGGCATACCACAAATATTACAAAAATGTTATTGATAACATATTGTTTTTATTGAATTGTCATTGACGGCATTCAGAAAAAAGCATGTTCGGGGTGTGATAGACTGGAACAGTGTTTTAGACTGGAACACATAAAAAAAAGCGAACCGGGTGGGTTCGCTTTTCTCAGGGGTTGAATATTTAGAGATGTCAGCTTGCTAATTATTGGCAATCATGGTGAGGCCATATTTTTTGGCTTTGCGATAAATAGTAGCCCTGCCGATGCCCAGCTTTTTGGCGGTTTTGGAGATGTTGCCTTCGCATTCCAGCAGAGCCTGGCGCAGGGCGTCTTCTTCCAGTTTTTCGATCCAGCTTGCCAGGGTATTATCGGCTTCGTAAATTTGTTTTTCGCCGATAGAGCGAACTGCCGGGGGCAGATCCCGCGCGGCAATTTCATCGTCCGAGGTTAGCACTACGGCTCTTTCAATGGCGTTTTCCAGTTCGCGCACATTGCCCGGCCAGTTGTAATTGAGCAACAGTTCCAGGGCATCCGGATTAATGTCCTGAACGTTTTTGTTCTCTTGCTCGTTATATTTTTTAATAAAATGCGCAGTGAGCAGTGGGATATCTTCTTTTCTCTCCCGCAGCGGCGGCAATTTAATGGGGAATACCGACAGGCGGTAATACAAATCTTCACGAAAGCCGCCGTGTTTCATTTCTTCTTCAAGGTCTTTATTGGTAGCAGAGATAACCCGAACATTCACTTTGATCAATTCATTGCCGCCAACTCTTTCAAATTCCCGTTCTTGTAAAATACGTAAAATTTTTGCCTGGGTAGCCGGCGACATGAGACCGATTTCATCGAGGAAAATGGTGCCGCCTTCGGCTTGTTCAAACTTGCCGATCCTTTTGCCGGCTGCGCCGGTAAAAGAGCCTTTTTCATGGCCAAACAACTCGCTTTCCAGCAGCGATTCCGGCAGCGCAGAACAGTTGACTGCAACAAAGGGTTTATCGGCGCGGGTTTTGGAGTGAAAATGCGTGGCGCGGGCGATCAGTTCCTTGCCGGTGCCGCTTTCGCCCTGGATCAGCACGGTTACGTTGCTGTCCACTACTTTACCGAGCGATTTAAACACATCCTGCATCACCCCACTTTGGCCGATAATGTTGCCAAAAGAGTATTTGCCTTTCAGTTCAGTACGCAGTTCATCGACCTCGCGGCGCAGGGAACTGTTGAGCAGGGCGTTGTTGACCGTAACGATCAGGCGATCGCGGGCAAAAGGCTTGGTGAGAAAATCATAAGCGCCCATTTTCATGGAATTTACGGCGCGTTCAATGGTGCCATGCGCGGTCATCATTACTACCTGGATGCGCGGATCTTCTTCTTTGATCTGTTGCAGAGTTTCCAGCCCGTCCATGCCGGGCATTTGAATGTCCAGCAGCACCATGTCCGGTTTTTCTTCCCGAATCATTTTCATGCAGGCTTCGCCGTTCTGGGCGGTCAACAGTTCATATTTCTTTTCTTTGTGAAGACTGGCTTCGATCATTTTGCAGATATTTTTGTCATCGTCAACGATCATGACGACTGGCTTGTAGACAATATCTTCCACTCTGTTTACTCCATGAAAGAGATGATTATTTTCTTCAGGTCTATTCTATCAAAAATTTATTAAAAATTCAAGTACTTTGTTCGATTTTGAGACAGTTTATTTTACCGGCAATAAATTCCATATCCTGAGGGCGGCGCGGCTTTATTTGCATGGCCAGGCAAAACCAGTTTGGAATTTTGGTGATTTCAACCGGCAGCTTTACCCAGTCTTTTTCCGTTGTTATTAAAAACTTTATATCTTCCAAATGCGACATTTTTAATAACCATTGAATGTCTTTATCCAAATAGAAATGATGATCTTTAAAGGTAACCATAATTTTAATGTATGTGCCGAGGCTTTCCAGGGTTTTTTTAAAACTGTCGGGGTTGCCCAGCGCTGAAAAAGCCACTATGGTTGTGTTCTCCAGTGCGGTTGTTTCCATTCTGGTCAAACCATTTTCCAGCGCCACCGGTGTATATAGCGCATGAATAAGCGGTTTGTTTTTGATAACGCGGGGTAAAGACGGCAGGGGGTCATTTTCATGATTACTATTGATCCAGATAATATCGGCTCTTTTCAGGTTGAATCGTGGTTCTCGCAAGGGGCCGGCCGGCAGGACAAAACCGTTGCCGAACCGTTTGGCGCTGTTGATGGTAACAATGTCCAGATCCCGGCGCAGGCGGCGATGCTGCAAGCCGTCATCCAGAATGATCAGGTGCGGCTGGAAATGAGTTATTGCATACCTGGCAGCCTGAACCCGATCTTCATTGACAATGACCGGCACACCCGGCAATGATTTGGCTATTAACTGCGCTTCGTCGCCGGATTCGTGAACATTGACCAGAATTTTTTCACTGTCGGCAACCACCACATTGCCGGTAGAATTACGACCGTAACCTCTGCTGATGATGCAAACTTTAACTTTTTTTGCAGTGAACCATTGCGCCAGGGTGATGACCGTTGGCGTTTTACCGGTGCCGCCGACTGTGATATTGCCCACACTGATAACCGGACAGTCAACTTTGTATGACCGCAAAAGACCGGCATCATAACCAAGGTTGCGAATGACCATAACCAGGCTGTAGAGCAGGGAAAGGGGCCATAACAGTACGGCCGGCCATTTATTTTCTAAAAAGGTTATCCGCTTCATTTTGTAAATCCATCATTCGTTGTTGAATTTTCCGGCGACATAATTCCAGAATTTCTGTATCTGCCGATTCTGGTAAAAACATTGGCGGGCCATAGGCAAGGCATATTTTACCAAACGGCAGCCAAAAGGTAAAGGCATCCCAGCTTTTCAGGATAACCGCATTTTTAGCAGAAAAGGTAAGCGGCAGCAAAATTGCGCCGGAACGCTGCGCCAGTTGAACGGCGCCCATTTTAAACTCGTAGCGGGGCCCGGTGGGGCCGTCCGGCAAAACCGTGCAATGCCGGCCCAATTTCAGCTCTTTTAACATATTACGGTAAGCTTTTGTTCCACCGCGGGTGCTGGAGCCGCGCACGGTACGAAAGCCGAGCCGTTCTGCAGTTCGGGCAATGATTTCGCCGTCATTGTGTTCGCTGACCATGGCCACAACCTTTTCATTGCGGTGGGCATACAATGGCAGCAACATTTTACCATGCCAAACCACAAACATTATTGGGCGGCCGGTTTTGCGCGCCTGACGCAGGTATTTTAAATTGTGTACCGAAATAAAAGCGGACTTGCCCAGCGCCATGATAAATAACCACGCCAGTTTAATTGCCAGCAGGTTCAAAACTTGTTTCTTATCCATAGCAGACAAAGGCTAGTTAGTCAAGTTGTTGTAAAATAAGCCGGGCTGTTTTTACGGATGATCCCGGCTCGCCTAGTTTGGCTTTAACTTTTTTTAACCTGGTAATTCTATCGCTGCGGTATGTTTCGTCGAATAACAGTTTTTCCAGTTCCGGAATAATTTTTTCAGGGATCAGGTCATGCTGGATAAATTCACGGGCGACTTGTTCCCCGGCAACAATATTTGCCAGCCCAATGTTGGGAATTTTTACCACTCTTTTACCAATGGCATACGAAAGGGGCGAAACGTGGTAGGCAATGGCAAAGGGTGTGGCAAAGCAGGCAGTTTCCAGGGTGGCTGTGCCCGATGCTACCAAAGCGGCGGTAGCGTGTTTCATCAAATCATAAGTCTGGTTTTCAACAATATGAACTGCCGGGGCATCCTGAACCAGGGTTTTGATATGTTTGGCTTCTATGGTTGCCGCTTTGCTTACCGCAATTTCCAGCTGTGGGTGGATTTTTTTCAGGCCCAATGCGGAAGCCAGCATGGGCGGTAAAAGCGAATTGATCTCCTGTTTACGGCTGCCGGGCAGCAACGCCAGCAGGGGGGCGTCCGGCTTGATGTGCAATTGTTCAAAGAATTCTTGCCGGGTATAGCGGGTTTGCAAGCCGTCTATGAGGGGATGGCCGACAAACGTGGTTGCCAGGCCAAATTCGGTAAAAAAGGGCGCTTCAAAATCAAACAATACAGCCAGATGGTCGATGAATTTGGCCATTTTTTTAGCGCGGCCACGGCCCCAGGCCCATACTTGCGGGGCGATATAATAGAAAACCCGTCCGCCTCTTTTCTTGATCTCGCGGGCAAATTTCAGGTTAAACCCCGGATAATCGATCAATACCAGGATGTCCGGTTTGCGTTGTTTATATTCTTCAACCAGACGGTGAAAAACGCTGCGAAAAAAGCCATAATGTTTGGCAACTTCCCAAAAGCCGATATAGGCTAATTGATTGACATGATAGAATTGCTCCATGCCGGCGCTTTTCATGGAATCGCCGCCAACGCCAAATATTTCCAAACCGGGCTCGAGTCGGTGCAGAGCTTTGACCAATTCTCCGCCGTGCAAATCACCGGAGGCTTCTCCGGCTATCATCATGATTTTTATGGGCATATAAATCTCAAAATAACAGCCAGCGTAACAATAACAACAAAGTAACGGCGGTAAAACTTTGCAGGGTATTTCTTTCGGTACGCAGGGCGCGTTTCAATTCGGTCGGTTTTCTGGTACCGTGGCCCCAGTTGCTGATACGGGGGATAAAGCGGGGCACGTTTTGCATATATTCTGTAAATTGAACGCTGAATTTTTTCTGTAAAAAGGTTTCTTCCTGTTTGATGATGGTGCCGTATTGGACATAAAACAATGCCAGAAAAATGAGTATAAACCATGGCATCCAGGGCCAGGCAATGACCAGCATACCCAGGCTGAGTAAAAAATTACCGACGTACAGGGGGTTACGAACATGCCCATAAGGGCCGGTTGTGACCAGTTCATCGGCGCCGACCTCGGTGGTGGTGCGGGTTGCCTTGCCGGCATAGCGCACCGACCAGATGCGTACGAGTTCGCCGCAGAGGGCAATTAAAAATCCTGCGATAAATGAAAACAGGGTGGTTTTTGCCAGGATCAGCGCAACAATAATGAGCGGTATAGGGGTGTAGCTTCTGTATTTAAAAAAGAATTGAGAATTAAACACGTTATTTTCCTGCGTTTTGTGTTTTGATGATTTCGGTGATTTGTATTGCAATTTTTAGCGCTTCGTAGCCATCCTCACCGCTAACGACCGGCCTGGAATTGGTGGCAATGGCGTGGAAAAAGCTTTTCCATTCCGCTTGCATGGCGTCGTCCTCCGGCGGTTTGGGCTGGTTGTAAATAATATGTTTTTTGTTTTTGCCTTTATCGATCATGCCCAGGCTCATAGTGCTTTCCGCTTTATCATTTTCATCAACAATCTGGAACAACTCGGTGAGCCGTTGTAAAAAGTCTATCGAAATATACGAGTCCCGCTGGAACAGACGCATTTTACGCATTTTGCGCTGCGAGATGCGGCTGGCAGTAACATTTGCCACGCAGCCGTTTTTAAACTCGATGCGAGCGTTGGCTATGTCCACTTCATCGGATACCACGGCCACGCCATTAGCGCGAATATCTGCAACCGGGCTTTTCACCAGGCTGAGGATGATATCAATATCGTGGATCATCAAGTCGAGGATGACGGCGACATCGGTGCCGCGCGGGTCAAAGGGCGCCAGCCGGTGTGATTCGATAAAGTGCGGGTTAATATCAAATCCGTTCAATGCCCGAATTGCCGGATTAAATCGTTCGATGTGGCCGGTTTGCAAGGGTACATTTTTTTGCTGTGCCAGGGTAACCATTTCTTCCGCTTCAGTGAGTGAGACGGCAATCGGTTTTTCAACAAAAACCGGGCGGCCGGCATTGATTGCCAATAAGGCAGTTTCCAGGTGCTGGGTGGTGGGGACAATTACTCCAACGACCTCTGCTGCATTTATCAATTCGTAGGCAGATGCAAAAGCGGTACAATTGTATTTTTCCGCAACCAGTTTTTTCCTTTCGGAATCGATATCATAAACACCGACCAGTTCTGCTTCGGGCAAGCGCGTCAGGGCATTGCAATGATATTCTCCCAGTTTACCAATGCCGATAATACCAACTTTATACGCAGACATCCGTGACCCTTTCCTTATTATCTAACGGTTTTATATGATGAATTCAAAAGATAATGTAATTATAAAAAGCCAGAATAACAAATTTTTCTTGAAAATGGATCAAGGGCGGAACAGTTACCAGATTGGCGCCAGCAGTGCGGCTATTTCCTGCAATCCGGCAGCATCGCTTTGATCAAAAGCATTCAATTTATCGCTGTCCACATCCAGAACCGCCCGCAACTGCTGCGCAGAGTCAAAAACCGGAACCACAATTTCCGATTTCGAGCGCTCATCGCAGGCGACATGACCGGGGAATTGATGAACATCCGGGACGATGATGGTTTTCTTTTCTGTGACGCAGGCGGCGCATACGCCTTTATCGAGGGATAGCTTTACACACGCAGGCGGCCCCTGGAACGGGCCCAGCAGCAGGTGATCGGGCCTGACGAAATAAAAGCCCACCCAGAAAAAATCGGGCCGGTATTCTTGAAGAATTGCCGCTGTGTTTGCCAGGGCAGCATAAGTATCTATCTTGCGCAATACCTGGGCGCGGATGCGCTTGGCGGCCCATTTACAGGCTTCCTGTTTATCCATAATATATCTTTCCTTTTATAATGTCATTTTGAAAAATTCTTCTTTTGTGATAATGCGGTAGGCCGGAGAGTAGGCGTCCCGGTAACGAGAGGAATGATGCATGGCCGGATAGTTGTTCTGTTGCGCCTGGTCATCGACAGCCGTGAATTCCTCTAACGAAAACGGCAAGAAGCCTTTTGTGATCAGCTTTTTCATGTACTGCCAACGTTCGACAAACAGTTCAATGCCGCCAAACCAGTTCTGCGCGGAATTGAACAACGCCTGCCAGAGTTGGTTGGAGTTGGGCAGCCGCGCTTTTAAAGGCCGCAGGTGTATTCTAAATACCTTGCCATCCGGAGTGATTGTTTCAGTGAGCAGCTCTTGCGTGTTTGCGAACAGGGAGTTCCATTCCTGTTGTAAATAGTGGCGGGCAGATTCGGGGTTGTTCAGCAGGTGTCCGGGACCCATTGCGCCCTGGTATAGCAGTTTGTACATGTCCTGCAGGGTCGATTCTGGAAAAGAATGCAAGTAGTTTTCTAATAATTTTCGCAGAGCTTTGTTTTGGGCGTTATGCATCCGGATTCCATCCTTCATTGACAATAAACTCCATCCAGTAGGCCAGGTACTTCCAGCGCCCGAATTCCGTATAAAAGTTTTCAATTTGTTTTACATCAGGGCGCACGCCGTTAAAGTGGGTTTTGGTCATGTAAGAGATGACCAGGCTGTCCACCGCCAGTTCGTCAAAGCGGCCATACAAGGCGCATAAATAGCGGGCGGTTACTTTGCCAATGCCCTTAAAGCCAAGGAAATACTTGCAGAGTTCGGGATAAGAGAGCTCGCCCTTTTCAACAGGAACTTGCAGAGGATCGGGTTTGGTAAAGTGTTTGCACAAGGCAATGAGAGAACTGCTGCGGTAGCCGACCCGGCCGGTATCCTTGAGGAACTGTTCACCTGCCTGTAACACCTGCTGCGGCCCCGGAAAAGTGCGCATATCCGTGCCCGCAACCGGGCTGCCGAGCCGGGCAATGTTGTTGATCATGGTCACAGCCTGTTTCCACTGCACATTGGTGCCGCAAATGCTTTTAAACACATCTTCATATACAGATTCGGTACGCATCAGGCGGCCCATACCTTTGTTCTGCACCTGGTTGAGAGCCGGGTAACGTTTGCAAACAAGGTAAAATTCGGCCAGATCCAGGTCAAGATTAAAAATATGGTGGATCTTGTCGGTAATGGTTTTTTGTATATGAGCGCCTGAGCGTTCGGTTTGCAGAACAAGCCGGGCGCCAACCGGTTTGAGTTGTTCACATTCCCGAATGGTTACCACGAACGGCGGCTGTTCATCGGGTTGCATGGCCCAGCGCAGAGTTTGGGCGCCATTGTCCCAGCGAAACGGCGCCAATTGAAACCAGCCATGGGTTTTTACCGTTGCCGCCAGGGAAAAAGGGTTGTGAATATCGAGAGAGAAATTCATAATTTATTCCGTCGCAAATTTGCTTTTGCATGAATCTTTTGCCGTTTCCAGTCATCAAATGAATAAAATTAAGTGATTGAAATATAATAAACAAGGAGATTTCTGTGGAGTTAAAGGTCACTTTTCCGGGCGCAGCACGTGTGGATGCACAGTATGGAGATATGAAAATTGTCACCAATCAGGACGGTACCGCGCCATCGCCTTTTGCATTGTTTTTGGCTTCGATTGGCACTTGTACAGGTATTTATGTAAAACATTTTTGCGATCAGCGTAATATTCCCACCGATGAGATAGAAATTATTCAACGCATGGAAACCGATCCGGTAACGCATTTGGTTGGCAACATTAATCTGGAGATCAATTTGCCGGCAGGATTCCCGGAAAAATATAAAGACGCAGTTATTCGCGCAGCGGATCAATGTGCAGTCAAGAAACACCTCGCCAATCCGCCATCGGTAGAGATAGTTACCAATATCGGTGCGGCTGCTGGTGTGGCATAAAATCAGTTTTAATATACGGTATAAAATATACAGGGACTTGAAGCGACAACCCGTTTTGAGTCCCTTTTTTTATTGGCAGGTTTAATCTGCGAATAACCGCTTCCAGACCAGAGCGTTGATGTGAATGGTTTTCCCCTCCCATACTACCATATTGTCGTTTTTCAAACGCAGTAACAGCCGGGATAAAGATTCCGGGGTGGCGCCGATAGCCGCCGCCAGATCCTTTTTGGAGATGGCGGGCACGATCTGTTCCTTTTCGCCAAATTGCTCGCGCAAGAAGAGCAGAAATCTTTCTTCCACATCATGAATGACCATGTGTTTGATCTGATTGACCAGGTAGCGCTGTTTTTTCATCAGCATACTGATAAAATCATAGCGAAAATCTTCATTTTCCAGCAGGCAAAGGAATTGCTTGCGGGGCAGCACATAAACCTGTCCGGCTGATAAAGCCCGCGCCGAGACCGGGTAATGGTTCTCCTCAAACAGGATCACTTCGGCAAAAATTTCTCCGGGCTTGATGGTTTTAATAACGATTTCACGGCCGTCGGCAGAGGTTTTGTAAAGCTGGATATTTCCTTTGATGCAGTGATATATGGAATGCCCCTTTTCCCCTTCGGTAAAAAGGATCTGTTTGTTTTTGAGGTTTTTCAAGATGCAGATTTCCGCCAGGGCGCGGCGGCTTTTGGTTGAAATGTCTTTAAAAAAGGTCGATTTGGTTAGATTTAACTCGATAGCGCGAATAATATCATCATACATAAGATTACCTGTGTTGAGCCGGGGACAGCGATTTGTGCAATATAATTAATATCTGGAAAATTTAAAACTAAAAAAATATGGCTCTATATTGTTTGTAGTGGGTAATTCTCCCGCTATTTTAAGAACAAGAATACAGT
>CAYNSO010000015.1:0-51983 GCA_964399735.1 uncultured Cytophagia bacterium | reverse complement strand
ATTTTACCGCAGAGGGCGACGGGAACGCAGAGAAAAGCATTCAATCAATTATTTTTATAGCGTTTATTGATAGCAGTTTATTCTTGATAATTTTAAATTTTAAAAACTTGTTTCTATGGATGGCAGGCAATATGTTTGTTCAAACAAAAGTTTAATGTAATTAATGTTATTTATAAAAGTTGCATTAACCCGGTCTTGATAACTGATAGGACTGTATTTTTGTTCTCAAAATAGTGAGACAATTACCCACTACAAACAATATAGAGCCGTAAATTTCTTTTAATGAATAAAGGATATTAGCAACCAATTTTGCCGGTATCTGACCAGGGTAGAATGAATACATGTGAAATTTAAAAACAAGTGCGAAAACCCTACGCTATGCAGTTAATTAAAAACACCCGGAATTTCTTGTAAATAAACCAGACAATAAAAAAAGAGCTGAATTCTACTTTTGTTCTTCACCATGTTTTCGCACAAATGCGAGACGATCCAGAAATGCCTGTAATAAAAAGGCGGCGGCAATCTGGTCAATACGATCCCGGCTTTTTGACGGTGATTTTCCCTGTGAGATGAGAGATTTGTGGGCGCTTACCGTCGTCCATCTCTCATCCCACAGGAATATCGGGATCGTGGTTTTTTGTTGCAGCGCATGTGCAAAATCCCTGGCAGCAATGGCGCTTTCACCATAACTTCCATTCATGTTGATTGGCATACCAATGACAAAAGCAATAATTTCATTTTTTTCGCCTAGCTCTAAAACTTGATTAATACTTTTATGTAAACCGTTATTGTTAATGGTACATAATGACGATGCCAGCATTTGAAAAGGATCGCTGAGCGCGACGCCGATTCGCTGTTTTCCATAATCAATTCCCAATAACCTGCCCGGTGTTACAATGCCTGCTAAAGAAATAGCAGACTGATTACCATTGAAATCTAGTTCATTATTCTTCAACTATTTTTTTTCGCTTTTATCCAAAGGTGTTTTCAGTTCTTCTTTAAGCAGTTTGCCGGCTTTAAAATGAGTCTTGCGACGTGCAGGAACATAAATAATTTCGCCGGTTTTGGGGTTACGCGCTTTGGGTTTTGGTTTGGTTTTTTTAACTTCAAAAACACCAAAATCGCGTATTTCGATACGAACTTCGGGGTTAGCTTCAATCATAAATTCACGCAAAGCCTGAAACACTCCGTCAACAATTTTTTCGGTTAAATAGATCTTTTCGCCAATAATCTTTGCTGTTCGTTTGGATACATCTTTTTTGGTGATCGTGTTTTTTGTATTTTGCGCTGCCATTGATACGACTCCTTTATTTTTGTGAAATGTGCTTTTTCAAATTTTTTCAAGTATCTGTTGTGCCACTAGTCATTAAAGCGCTTGACTGAAATAACACCGTCAATTTTGTGAATACTGTTCATAACCCGCTTTAAATGGTCGAGATCATAAACCTCTATACTTAATGTGCAGGTTATCAAAGAATCTTCTGCAGTCATTTTAATACTTTTTATTATACAATCTGCACGGTTTATTGTATCAGACAGATTGGGTAACAAGTTATTTTTTCTCTCACTCAAAATATGCAAACCAGCCAGGAAACGATAGTTTTTATCTACATCCCATGAAACTTCTACAATCCTGTCCGGGTCTTGCATTAATTTTAATAAATTTCTGCAGTTGTTGGTATGCAATACAATACCCCGGCCTCTGGTAACAATACCGGTAATTGGTTCGCCGGGCACGGGATTACAACACTTGCCAAAAGTAATCATAATATTATCTATACCGGCAACCCGCACACCATGACTGGACTTGCGCGCTTTATCTATAATCCGCGAAAAAACATTCTTCTCAGACTGTTCCTTTTTATCTTCAGGCAGTATGCGACGTAATATAGTATCGATTTTTATATCGCCTCGGCCAATAGACGCCAGTAAATCCTTGTCATCCTTTTGTTTCATTTTTTGGGCTAAATCAACCAAATCAATTGTTTTTAGCTTGATTGAAAATTTGAACAATGCTTTGGCCAGCATTTCTTCGCCCAATGCAACACTGCTGTCAAACTTGGAATCGCGCAGCCATTTTTTTATTTTACTCCTGGCTTTGCTGGAATTGACAAATTTTAACCAGTCTTCATTCGGCCTCTGGCTGGTTGAGGTGATAATTTCAACAGTGTCACCATTTTTCAATTCATAACTGAGGGGCACAATACGGCCATTCACTTTGGCAGCCAGGCAATGCAATCCAACATCGGTATGAACATTAAATGCAAAATCTACCGTGGTTGAATGCAATGGTAATCGGTGCAAATCGCCTTTGGGGGTAAATACAAAAACTTCATCCTGGAACAGATTAATTTTTAAATGCTCCATAAAGGATGATTTATCCGGTTCCTGGTCGTCAAAATCCAGCACCTGGCGCAGCCATACCAGGTGTTTATCAAAATCATCCTCGCGCGATTTACCCTCTTTGTATTTCCAATGCGCCGCAATTCCTTCCTCTGCAGTTCGATGCATCTGCTCGGTGCGAATTTGAATTTCAAATTTTTTACCCTCCGGCCCCATCACTGTTGTGTGGATGGATTGATAGCCATTGGATTTTGGTGTGGCAATATAATCTTTAAAACGCTCATGCAATGGATTAAAAAGTGAATGAACAATCCCAAGCGCATGATAACAATCTTCCAAAGTTTCTACAATAATTCTTATTGCCAACAAATCATGAATTTCTTCAAAAGGAATACCACGTTTATTGATTTTATTATAAATGCTATAATAGTCTTTAGCCCTGCCTTCAAAACGAGCCCTGACATTAGCATCGGCCAGTGTTTTGCGAATCGGGCTGGTCAACCTGCGAATGGAATTTTCACGCTCTCGCTTTGTTGACTGGATACGATTGACCAAGTCCTTGTAAATTTCCGGTTCGAGATTTTTTAACGACAAATCTTCCAATTCGGATTTAATACGAGCCAACCCCAAACGATGCGCCAGGGGTGCATATACGTCACGGGTTTCCAAAGCAATTCTTTTACGTTTTTCTTCCGGCAAAAACTCAATGGTACGCATGTTATGCAATCGGTCGGCAAATTTTATCAAAATAACACGTATATCCTTTACCATCGAAAGCAGCATTTTACGGAAATTTTCTGCCTGCTGATCTTCCGATCCCAATAATTTTAATTCGGAAATTTTGGTTACACCATCAACCAATTGGGCGATATTCTTGCCAAATTCCCGCTTTATATCTTCAATGCTTATTTTGGTATCTTCAACAACATCATGCAAAATTCCACCGGCAATTGTCTCCCAGTCCATTTTTAAACCGGTTAAAATTTTAACAACTTCCAGTGGATGTTCAAAATAAGGCTTTCCGGATATTCTTAACTGATCGCCATGCGCATTATAACTGTATTCAAATGCCTTGCGTAACAGGGATATATCGGCAGTTTGATCATACCGCCGTATGCGCTGCAATAATCCCTCAAATACCTTGTGATAATCATTATGTATCTCGACCGCAGGCACAACAGACCTCAATTATTAAAATGGCTCGGACGGAATAACCGGAACCTCTAACGAATGTTGTAAATCCCGGTCGGCAAATTGTACATAATCATTCAGGAAAATCAGTTCAATTGTACCGGTTGGGCCATTACGTTGCTTGGCAACAATCACTTCGGCAATTTTTTCCAGTTCCGGCTCAACAATACCATAAGCGGCTGGCCGGTAGATAAACATAACCACATCGGCGTCCTGCTCTATAGCTCCGGATTCACGTAAATCGGAAAGCATTGGCCGCCGTTCACCGCCACGCGATTCTACGGCGCGTGAAAGCTGTGATAATGCCAGCACCGGTATATCCAACTCTTTGGCCAGGTTCTTTAATGATTGCGATATCATGGCAATTTCTATTTGCCGGCTTTCAACCCGCCCTACTCCTCGTAAAAGCTGCAAATAATCGACTACCAGCAAACCAACTTTATGTTCAATTTTAAGTCTTCTTGCTTTGGAGCGTAGCTCCATAATGTTAATACCCGGCGTATCATCAATATAAATTGGTGCATCAGCCAGGTCTCCGGCCACGCGACTCAAGTTTTGCCACTGATCATCGGGCAATTTACCATTACGGACTTTATGCGAATCGACTCTCGCTTCCGAACACAACATACGCATCACCAGCTGATACGATGCCATTTCCAGGCTGAAAACACCTACCGGTACACCACCTTTGATAGCGGCATGCCTGGCAATATTCAGAGCCAATGCGGTTTTGCCCATCGAGGGCCGAGCTGCCAGAATAACTAAATCTGAATTTTGCATCCCGGATAGCAAATTGTCCAGTTCTTTAAAACCGGTAGGAACTCCGGTAATACCGCCTTCTAATTCATGAAAACCTTCAATTTTCTCCATTGTATAGTGCATGATCGGCGCTATGTGAGAAAAATCTTTGCGGTTCTTGTTTTCAGACAATGCAAATATCCGTTGCTCGGCTTTGTCTATAATACTTACCGCTTCGTCACTGGCGGTATAGCATTCCTCCTGCACAATATTTGATACGTTGATCAACTTGCGCAAAATTGATTTGTCCAAAACAATTTTACAATAATACTCTACATTAGCGGCAGAAGGAATACGTTGCACAAGCTCTGTCAGGTAATAATTTCCGCCAGCTGCTTCAAGAGCGTTTTGCTTTTCAAGTTCATTGGCAATAGTAAGAATATCTACCGGTTCATTCCGTTCATACAGCGAACGTCCGGCCAGAAATATTTTTTTATGGGCTTCTTTATAAAAAGCAGTATCATCAAGCTTTTCCATAACCGTCGATAAAGCCTGGGTATCCATCATCATTCCGCCCAAAACTGCCATTTCGGCGTCAATGGATTGCGGCGGCATTTTTACTATTGCAACATCATTCATAGATTCAAAGTATTTTCAATTTTATTGCTGGCGATCATTATATAATCGCTGCAACCTTTTCATATCATCCCAGGTTTCTCTTTTCAACCGGGAATTTTTGATTAATTGTTCCGGGTGATGTGTAACAAGAACAGTGGCAGAGTGATAGCTGTATTCTTTGCCCCGCAGAATGCTAACCTCATCCGGCGATTTGGAAAATAATTGTCCGGCTACTTGACCAAAGCAGAGAATAAAAGCCGGGTTTAACGATTGTATTTTTTTAAACAACAAATCAGCGTCGGTATCGGCAAATTTGTTTTTGATAATATTAGCCAACAGGCATAAAAAAACCTGCTCGCGGTCAAAGCCAACCGACGCCAGGATTTTTGTCAGCAATTCACCCTGGTCATTTGCCCAAAAGGTGTGCGGCTCGGCATCAGCAGGCCGGGTAATATTTAATACAACAATCAATTCTGCTTTATTATTGCCGTCACAAACAACTGGATCACTCTGTTCCGATGCAGAGTGTATTAGTGGTTTATGAACTATTTCTCTGGTAACGATATAATCGTCACCATATAATTCAATTTCCTGCTCAATAAATTGCCGAACCTGCTTGACTAGGGTTTCCATAACGCAGTATCAATTTTTACTGTTCAATAATTGCAAAACCTTGTCCAGAATGACATCGGCTGCCTGGACTTTACTCATTAACGGGTAAGAGTTATACTGACCGTTATTTTCCAGGATAGTTATCTTGTTGGTATCAACCTGGAAAGCGGCGCCGGAATCATTTGGATTGTTAATAACAATAAAATCACAGTTCTTTTTCACTAGCTTTTGTCGTGAATTTTCCAGATCATTTTCTGTTTCAACGGAAAAACCGACATGGATACGTCTTTTTTTATCATTACCTGCCAGCGCCAGAATATCTGGATTGGCAACAAGAGACAAATTATATGTCAATGATGATTTTTTTAGCTTTTGCCCGGCATACTGTTCCGGTCGATAATCGCTCACAGCAGCGGCCATTATTAAAACATCCGCATCTGGTAACCGCAGCATGACTTGTTTTTCCATTTCAGCAGCAGTGCGGATGCGCAGACAATCAATATCACTATGAGGAGCAAGAACTGTCGGGCCGGTTACCAGGGTAACAACCGCTCCGCGTAACCGAGCCTGTTCCGCCAGAGCAAAGCCCATTTTCCCGGAAGAGCGGTTGGAAATATACCGTATCGGGTCAAGGGGTTCCTCTGTGGGGCCGGCAGTGATCAAAAACCTCTTGCCGGAAAAATCATCTGTGCCGAATAATACTCGTTTAACAGTTGTAATAATTGTGTTATTATCAGCCAAACGACCGGCGCCGGTTTCACCGCAAGCCAGTTCTCCAACACCTGATTGCACAAATGTATAGCCATGCCGTTCCAATTTTTGCTGATTTTCCTGATAAATCGAATTCTGATACATGGCCTTGTTCATTGCCGGACAAAAAACAACCGGTATTTCAGCAGCGGCTATGGTAGTGGTCAGCGCATTATCGGCAATGCCGGAGGCAATTTTACCGATTGTATTATAGGTAGCCGGACAGACAAGAATAATATCCGCCCAGCGTGCCATGTCTATATGTGCTGTAAAGGAAAGCGGATTTTTCGGAAACAGATCGAGCAGTACAGAGTTTCCTGTCAGCGTTTCAAATGTTAACGGCGCTACAAATTTGGCAGCTTTACGGGTCATAATAACTTTAACCTGGGCGCCGTTCTTGATAAACTCGCGAATCAACTCGACTGTTTTGTATACGGCAATTCCACCGCTAATGCCGACCAGTATTTTTTTATCAATGAACATAATAACGCGTTACTCTTCCGGGTTTACCCGTTCCAGCTTGCCGTCAATCATTTCCTGCAGGGCAATGGTAGTAGGCTTGGGCAGCTTTAAAAACTGACGTTCTACAATATCGGCATTGATACCTTCATCATCAAACTCTTCTGTTTGTGAAATAGCTTCTGCCTCATCATCCAGAATGCGCTTTTGTAATTCATTGATTTGCCGGGCGCGTCTGGCTATCATCACAATTGCTTCATAAATATTTGAGGCGTTTTTTTCAATTGATTCCAGGGATAATGTTTCTGCCATAAATTTTCTCCAAAATACACTCTATTTATCAAGAGATTTGTTTACGAATAATGTTTTTTATTTTAATTACTGTATCGCTAATTGTGTCATTAATTATAATAAACTCAAATTTTTTCCCTTCTTTTATTTCCAGAGCCACACGTTGCATCCGCTTGTCAATTTGCGCAGCAGACTCGGTCGACCGATTATACAATCTTTTTTTCAGACTGGGTAAATCCGGCGGTTTTAAAAATATTAAAACAGCTTCATCGGCAAACGCCTTTTTGAATGTAAAAGCGCCGTATACATCCACATCCAGAAAAACAATGCGTCCCTGTTCAAGCCAATCTTTAATAAATTTTGCAGGTGTGCCATAGTACTGATCATGAACCTGCTCATATTCCAGCAATTCATTACGATTCAGCATTGTTTCAAACTCTTCCCTGCTGACAAACCAATAGTCAACTCCGTTTATCTCGCCTTCACGAGGGGAACGGGTCGTTACAGAAACAGAATAAACGGCATTCAGTTCAGGGTCCTTGAGCAATTCTTTAATAATAGTCGTTTTACCCCCTCCGGATGGCGAGGAGATAATAACCAGCAGGCCGTTTTTCCGTTTCACCTTAACCGTCATAGCGCTATTCAATATTTTGTATCTGCTCGCGTATCTTTTCTATTTCATCTTTAACAACAACGACCAGATGAGAAACCTCTGCCAGGCAAGTTTTTGAACCGATCGTGTTGGCTTCACGATTCATTTCCTGCAAGAGATAGTTTAATTTACGGCCCTGTGAATTTTCGTTTGCCAAAATATCAAGGAACAATTTATTATGACTGTGAAACCGAACACACTCTTCTGTAATATCAATGCGGTCGGCAATCAACGCCAGTTCCAGTTCGAGGCGATTGCTGTCGACAACATCATCGGGCACAATTTTTCTGATCCGTTCTCGTAACTTTTCCAAACTTTCAGAAGGGGCTTTTGCCGACAACTCTTCAATGTTAATTATTATCTGTTCAAGATTGTTAACTCGTTCCACAAAATCTTTATACAAATGCTCGCCTTCCGCCTGACGCATATTGTTAAGCGCAACCAAAGCGGTTTCAATCGCTTGTTTAGCACACAACCAGGTATCTTCGTCAACATCGGCATCAATATCGACAGATAAAATATCGGGTAAACCAAGAATTGTATTCAAATCAATATTACCCGGTATTCCGGAATCATTCAACTCTTGGGCAACGCGGGTATATGCATTAACAAGACTTTTGTTTAACACCAAATCCTGGTATTTATCCGTTTCCGAAGTAATACCAATCCACAAATTTACGCGACCGCGTTTAATATAGGTGCTGACAATTTCGCGAATTTGTTGTTCATAATTTGCTAAAGAACGGGGGGCTTTTAAAACCAGATCAAGGAATCTGTTGTTTACTGTACGAATTTCAATTGTTATTTCCAGATCGCCAACTGTTTCAACACCGCGTCCATAGCCTGTCATACTAAAGATCATTAGCTATCCAATACAGATAATACATAACATATCTTAAAATCAGAATTTAGAACGATTTATATTTTAAGGATTTTTTCAATTATAGTCAACTGAAATTTTTACATTTATGTGAATTTTTATATGGTAAGGCCTGGAGATCCATGCCACAATTCACAATAGAAATATAGTTAACTATTTGCGGAGAAATTTTTCTTCTTCCAGGCGCAATCGAAATGAAATTCGGTGAGTAGATTCCAATTGATCGTGGCTGAGAAAAGCATAATCCAGATCAAGCCGGGGTAATTTAATTCCAGCGCCAGCCGTAAAACAACCCAAATCATCGCGGCCAAGCCGTAGCGCAACTACGCGGCGAATCGTCAGTTCCATACCTAAACGGGGATCGAAACTGACTGCGCCAAGATTGGCTTGCGAGGCAAACTTGCGGTTTTCAAAACGAATATCCGTATCGATGGCAAACCATAGCTGGCTGGCAAGTACATTTACTGCTAACGGGTAAGCCAAACCTGCTTTGAGTGTTGGAGAAATCAGTTCTTTTGTACCGGTATCCCAGGCTAAAATCGTGGTAGTAATGTCCTGAAAATTTACACCGGTTAAAAGTTTATCAACCGGATTCCAGATTGCACCAACATCAAAGCCAACCCCCCATGCAGAATTTTCACCTGTGCCTTTATGGACAAACTTTACATTCGCACCCCATGAAAGCTTTTCCGAAACTTTTCTAGCATAACTTGAATACAAGGCATATTCCGCATCCGAGACATAACGATCAATAACCGGACGGTTATACTCGCTCATTTCCAGATTTTGCTTTTGCAATACCGGTATAGGAATATCATCGACCGCCAGCCGGATAATATTTAAAGCAAAAGTTTCGCTTTTGCGGAAAGGCATGGCAAAACCTGCATAATCATAATTCACAACTCCCCCGAAACGGCGCGAATGCATGGCAGTTAATTCGGGATAATTGATTGACGTCAAGCCGGCAGGGTTCCAGTATCCAAAAGTTACATCTCCGCCAATAGCAACATGAGCCCCGCCCATACCAAGGGATCGAGCGCCAACACCGGTACTCATAAATTCACCGGCATACTTGGCAATTTGCAGTGCACTGCTTTGGCTGCATAATAATAACAGGTTTGTCAATAATACTATATAATGAATTTTTCGCAAGGTTCTTCTCCACTTGGCTATCAACAGCTAATCCAGTCTATTTATCAGGTATTTACTAGTTGTTTCAACTCATCCAGCTTGTTAAGTGCCTGAACCGGGGTTAATTCATCAGGATTTATTTTTCGTATTTCTTCCTGTAAGGATTGCTCCAGTTCGCTGAATAAATTCATTTGTGTTACACTGCTTGCCGGTTTTTCCTGGTGTTTGGCCAGCTTGGGTTCATTATTATTATTTAAACTCTCCGATTCGAGATTTTTCAAAACTTCTTTAGCACGGTTAATTACAACTTGAGGCAATCCGGCCAATTGCGCCACATGAATACCGTAACTATGATCACAGCCGCCGCGAATGATCTTGCGTAAAAACACAATATGATCGCCCCATTCTTTAACGGCTACATTATAGTTTTTTACACGCTGCAAAATCAATTCAAGTTCCGTCAATTCATGAAAATGTGTAGCAAACACGGTTTTTGCGGCAATCCGCGGTGTATTATGCAAATACTCAACTACCGCCCAGGCAATAGACAGGCCATCAAAAGTGCTGGTGCCGCGGCCAATTTCATCGAGCAAGATCAGGCTTTGGGGGGTAGCATTATTCAGAATATTGGCGGTCTCGTTCATTTCTGTTAAAAATGTGCTTTCACCAGCGGCAAGATTATCTGAAGCGCCAACCCGCGTAAAAACCCGATCAACCAGGCCAAGGTTGGCCAAAGCCGCTGGTACAAATCCCCCCATTTGCGCCATAATGACAATCAAGCCAATTTGCCGTAAATAGGTAGATTTTCCTGCCATATTGGGTCCGGTGATTATCAGGATCTGATCATTCTGGTTATCAATCGCCAAATCATTACAAACAAACTGGTTCCCGGGCGGCAATAATTGCTCAACGACCGGATGGCGGCTTTCGCGTAATTCAATCCTGTCCGTTTCATTGATCGCGGGTCTGCGATATTCGTTATCGACTGCTACCTGCGCCAGATTTGCCAGGCAATCCAGTTGTGCCAGGCTGCGTGCATTTTCCTGAAATTGAATTGTAAAATCAAGAATATAATTACGTAATTCATTAAATAACTGGTATTCCAGCGATGCCATCTTTTCTTCAGCGCCCAGTATCTTTTCTTCGTATTCTTTTAATTCTTCAATGATATATCGTTCCGCATTGACCAGAGTCTGTTTGCGGATATAATACGAAGGCACTTTGGCAAGATGCGACCGCGTAACCTCGATATAATAACCAAACACTTTATTAAAATTTACTTTAAGCGAAGATATTCCGGTTTTTTCCCGCTCCTGGGTCTGCAAACGTGCAATCCAGTCCTTTCCGGAATAAGCAATATCCCTTAATTTATCCAGTTCTTCGTTATATCCGCGTTTAATAATTCCCCCTTCGGTGATGGACAACGGGGGGTTATCAACAATTGACCTGGTTATTCTTTCGGTTACATCAGTAAGGCTATGTAATTGATCATGAATAGATTGTAAATGGTCGCACCCGATGCCGGCGAGCAATTTTTTAGTTTCATGCACAACTTTAAGAGTGGTGGCAATTGCCCCGGCATCGCGGGCGTTAGCGCGTCCTGTTGAAAATTTTGCTAAAAGGCGTTCCAGGTCTCCTGCCTGACTCAAAACATCACGAATTGTTGTGCGCAGTTCCTGGTTAGTAAACAAAAGCTCAACGGCATCCAGACGGCGATTGATCTTTTGTATATTATTCAGGGGGTACAACAGCCAGTTTACCAGCATTCGGCCCCCCATCGGCGTTTTGGTCTTGTCTATGACCGATAACAAAGTGCCTCGTTTGCCGGTAAGCGTCATCGAATGAACCAGTTCCAGGTTACGCCGGGTAGTGCTGTCGATAATTAAATGCTCGCCTTCAATACTGTGGAATAAACTGTTAATATGTACCAGTTTTTCAGTTCGGTTCTCTTTTATATAGGCAAGAATAGCGCCGGCTGCAGAAATTCCGGCATTCATGCCTTCCACTCCAAAACCTTTCAGAGACAAGGTTGAAAAATGACCGGTCAATAATTCATAACAATAATCATAATTAAAAGTCCAGTCGTCCCGCTGTGTAATTGTCATATTTAGAAAATGATCGCCGACATCCTGGAGTAATGGATATTGTGATTCACCAATCAACAGTTCGGCAGGATTGACAGACGCAATTTTTTCACCAATTTGAGTTACGTAAATTTCTCCCAGTTGAAATTCGCCGGTTGATACATCGACACAGGCAAAACCGCATTTGGCTTTATCAAAAAACAGACTGAGTAAAAAATTATTGCGTTTGGTTTCGAGCAGATCTTCGGCAATGGCAGTACCTGGTGTAACCACCTCGACCACTTTGCGCTTGACAATAGTTTTTGCCAGTTTTGGGTCTTCAATTTGTTCACATATTGCTACCCGCAAGCCCGCTTTGATCAAACGGGCAAGATAGCTGTCCAGCGCATGATGCGGAAAGCCAGCCAACGGGACATCGGCGGCTTTACCATGTGCCCGCGAGGTCAGAGTAATACCCAAAACTTGGGCGCCGGTTTTGGCGTCGTCGTAAAACATTTCATAAAAATCACCCATCCTGAATAATAATAGATCATGAGGATGGTTGTTTTTAATTTTAAGGTATTGCTCCATTAATGGAGTTTTTGCCAGGTCTTCTTTCACGGATGATTCTGCATAATTAAGTATTTTTAAAAGCCAGGGGATTATCTATACCCCAATGTAATTTGGTTCGTAAAATTTCAAAAAAGTCTTTTTTACCCATTGAAAGCCACTTCAAATTAAAGTTTGCCTGGCGAATTTGAATTTTTTCCTCCTGCTCCAACGACATGATACTTTTCCCGTCAAGATTAATTTGAGCCGATCCTTGCCCGGTAGAATTCATGGCAATTTCAATTACACTGGAATCGGATAATACAATTGGCCTAACAGTCAATGAATGAGGACAAATTGGAGTAACAATCAATGCGTTCATATCGGGCATCAGCAGCGGTCCTCCGGCAGATAATGAATAAGCGGTTGAGCCGGTTGGCGTGGCAACAATAACACCGTCGCTGCGATAGGTATTTAAAAATGTATTATTGACGCGTACATCTATGGATATAAGCCGGGGGCCCAGTCCCTTGTCAACCACAACATCATTTAATGCGGAAAAACAATGCTCCCGGTCTTTTTTTAAAATTTTCACTTCAAGCAGCATCCGGTCGATAATAGTATAATTTTCATGCACAAGGTTATCGATGGTCTCTTTTAATTCTGTAACGACCACCTCGGCTAAAAATCCCAATCCGCCGGTATTGACGCCTAAAATTGGAACACCGGAATGAGCAACCATGTTTGCAGTAGATAATATCGTGCCATCGCCGCCAAAAGCCACAACAATATCGCTGGCCTGTCCAATATCTTTTAACGGAACCAGGGTTTCATTATTGCTCAACTTGAGAAAATTATACAGTTCGCTGGCATAAACATACTTGATCTGCCTATGCTTTAAATAATCAACAAATTTGTTAATTACCTGGCGAACCTGCGGTTTATTGGTATTGCCTACCAGTCCTATTATCATAAAATCAGTGCCTGTTAAACTTGAACAAATTCAACCGGGTTAAATTTTTATATCCTTTGGCATTCCGTACCTGTGTAACAATTCCTGCGGCATCAAGTCCATACATCTGAAGCAACAACTCTCTTTCACCCTGCTCGACAAACGAATCAGGTAGTCCACAACGAATTACTTCTATATTTGCAAATTTTTGGTCGAAAAAATATTCAACAACTTCACTGCCCAAGCCGCCTTTTAAAACACCGTCTTCGAGGGTCAATACCAGCTTGAAACGGGAGGCAACGCGGGTCAACATTTCCGTATCCATTGGTTTAATAAAACGGGCATTGATAATCTCAACCGATAACTTGTCTTGCCGGTACAAAATTTCCGCGGCTTCCACAGCCCGGTGTAACAGGGGGCCAACAGCAATAATAGCAACGTCGTTTCCGGGACGAATGACCTTGCTAACGCCAATGGGCAGCTTTTCATAAGAAGCGCTTAAAACGACGCCTTCGCCGGAGCCGCGCGGATAACGCAGTGCAATTGGGCCGTTATAGTGAATAGCAGTCCATAACATGTGCCGTAATTCTTCTTCATCCATAGGCGCCATAATAACCAGCCCGGGTATGGTTCGCAAAAAAGCCAAATCAAAAACGCCATGATGAGTCGGGCCATCATCGCCAACAATTCCAGCACGATCCAGAACAAAGGTTACCGGCAAATTTTGTAAAGCTACATCATGAATTACATGATCATAACCGCGTTGTAAAAAACTGGAATAGATAGCCACAACCGGTTTGTAACCGCTGGCTGCCAGCCCGGCTGCAAAGGTTACAGCATGCCCTTCAGCGATACCGACATCAAAAAAACGCTCAGGATATGTTTGCGAGAACTCGCTCAAGCCAGTTCCCAAAGCCATTGCGCCGGTAATGGCAATAACCTTGTCATCATTTTTTGCAATTTCCACTATGGATTTGCCAAAAACACCGGTATAACTGGGAACATCGGACTTGCTGGTGACAATTCCTGTGACCGGGTCGAACCGCCCCAGTCCATGAAAAATGGAAGCGTTTTTTTCTGCCGGTTCAAAGCCTTTGCCTTTTTTGGTAAGAACATGCACAACAATTGGACCGTGTAATTTTTGTACTTCATGAAAAAGACGAATCAATTCCGGTATATCATGACCATCAACCGGGCCGAAATAGCGAAAACCAAGCCTTTCGAATAACAGGCCGGGGATGACAACAGATTTGAGCGAATCCTGCAGCCGTTTCACACCTCGCCGAATATGCGACCCCATTGTAGACAGCTTGCCGGTAAGATCCCAAACTTCGTTTTTAATTTTATTGTAAAGAGGATTGGTAATCAAATTGGTTAAATATTTGGAAACAGCGCCAACATTTGGAGAAATTGACATACTGTTATCATTAACAATCAAGATGAAATCGCGGGTTGAAGCTCCGGCATTATTGAGACCTTCAAAAGCCAGGCCGCCGGTTAACGCACCGTCGCCAATGATGGCCAGCACTTTATAATCTTCTCCTGCCAAATCTCTGGCGCAGGCAAGTCCATAAGCAGCAGAAATAGCGGTGCTGGCATGCCCCACGCCAAAAGCGTCATACTCGCTTTCACTCATTTTGGGAAAACCGCTGATTCCCTTGTGTTGTCGTATAGTGCTAAATTGCGCTCTTCTGCCGGTAATAATTTTATGCGTATAAGCCTGGTGACCTACATCCCAAACCAGTTTGTCTTTTGGGGCATTGAACAGGTAATGCAATACCAGGGTTAGTTCCACCACCCCCAAAGAAGGCGCCAGATGCCCGCCGGTATTTGATACCGTATTAATAATATAGTCACGAATCTCTTGCGATAACGAGATTAGCTCAGTTACTTCCAGTTGTTTTAAATCTTGAGGAGAATTTATTTTTTCTAACAAAATTTAATCTCGATTATAATTCAGATTCTGATTCCAGGTGAAATGAATTATTTTCCCTGGTTAAAATTTGCAGTTTATTTTCAGCTTGATCAAGTTTTTCCTGACAAAATTTGACCAACGCATTGCTTTCTTCAAACAAAACAATTGTCTCATCCAGAGACTGAGCGCCATTTTCCAGAATATCGGCAATTTCTTCCAGTCTTTTCATAGCTTCTTCAAATGATATTTTTACCATTACCAAATCCTGTAAATAATAAATGGTGTTATTCACGATTAATTGTGGTAACCAGGCCGGATAAGCGTCCCTTGTAAAGTTGAATAGATACCTGCTCTTGCAGGGAAACATCCTCGGCATTTTTTAAAATCATTTGATCGGACTCGCGCCGGCAAATGCTGTAACCACGTTTTAAAATGGATTCCGGGGCTAGATCCTTTAACCGAAACTGGATGCGCTGCAATTGTTGACGCAGCAGGGCATTTTTATGGGATGCAGCCAAAGAATGAATATGAACCAGTTCATCGAGCCGCTGCCGTGATTGAAAAATAGTATCTTGAGGGCGTCTAAATCCATAACTGGTTTTTATATTATGCAAAGAATCACGATAATCGGACAATGTCTGTTCTACTGATTTCCGGCAGTGGAGAGCCATAGAGTTGATAGCGGATCGTATTTCATGAATATCCGGCACAACCAGTTCAGCAGCCGCAGAAGGGGTTGGAGCGCGCAGATCCGCTACAAAATCGCTAATGGTATAATCGATCTCGTGCCCAACTGCAGAAACCACCGGAATTTTGGAACGAGAAATTGCTCGGGCAACCGGTTCTTCATTGAACGCCCACAAATCTTCCAGCGAGCCTCCCCCTCGTCCGATAATGAGAATATCTACACCACCATATTCGTTAAAATCATCAATAGCGTTGGCTATATCTGTGCTTGCCCCGTCACCTTGAACCAGGGTCGGGCGTAATATTAATTTTACCGGTGGAAAACGACGTCCGATGACATTTTTGATGTCGCGGATTGCCGCACCGCTCTGTGATGTTACAATTCCTATTGCAGTTGGAAAACGCGGTATGGGCTTTTTATATTGATCGTCAAATAAACCCTCATCATACAGCCGTTTTTTCAGTTGTTCAAAGGCAAGTTGTAAATCGCCAATACCGGAAGGCAACATTTTGACAACATCAATCTGATATGTTCCACGCTTTTCATAAACACGGATAGCGCCAAGAACATTCACTTTCATACCATCGGTGGGCGCAAAATGCAATGCCAAATTACGGCTTTTCCATAACACACAGGAAATTTGTGAATTGGGATCTTTGAGCGAAAAATACATGTGGCCGGAAGAATGATGAACAAAATTCGAGATTTCACCTTGTACCCATACCGGGGGCAAGGTAGTTTCCAGAATTTCCTTTATTTCCAGGTTTATCTCGGAAACGCTATAGATAATTGTAGAGTCAAAGGTATCGGACAAATCCATAAGGTAAATACATTTTAATAAATCAAATAATTACCGGAATTGAAAAAGGCCAGGATAAAGACCTGGCCCGTGACAAAAGATACTTTATTTCTTTTTATGTCTATCTTTGCGCAATCTTTTTTTCCGCTTGTGAGTGGCTATCTTGTGCCGTTTTCTTTTTTTTCCACTGGGCAAGTTAATCACCTCCGTTCAAAATAATACAAAAATAACGTTACTTGTTTAAAAATTTCTTTAAATCTTTAGATGGCCGAAAAGCAGCGGTCATATATTCCGGTACATTTACCGGAGTATTGGTCAGAGGATTCCGTGCAACTCGAGCCTGACGTTTGACGACACGAAAACTGCCAAAACCGCGCAATTCCACCCGTTCACCTTTACGCAGCGCAAAAGTTATGGTTGCTAAAAAGCCGTCAACGACTGCCTGGGTTTCAACTTTGGTCAGGCCAGTTCCTTCGGCAATGATACTTACTATATCGGCTTTTTTCATATCTCAACCCGTGTTTTAACGTGATGAACAAATCAGGGTACCAATCATTTAAAAGGTCATCATATATTTTATTTGTGGCCAAAGACTCAAATATCGGTTCATCAAAACCTGAGCATCCTCAGTAAGCAAATCAAACATGGTAATTTTTCGCAGGCGATCACGAATAATTTTCGGTTCGCCCCTGATACCACCCATCTTTGCAGCCAGGGTAATGGCATCATCAAAAGTGCCAAGGGTATCAATTAAACAAAGCTCCAGCGCTTGTTCACCGGAAAACACCCGGCCATCGGCAACTTTTAAAACACTGGCTTTAGACAGACGCCGTTCATCAACCACTACATTAACAAATTGCTGGTAACCATTATCAATCCAGCTTTGCAGGTAAACCATTTCTTCAGGTTTCACATCACGGTAGGATGACCCGGTATCCTTGAACTTGCCGCTTTTTATTACAGTAAAGCTGATACCCAATTTATCAAGTAATTTACTAAAATTGGGAAACTCGGCAATTACACCTATACTGCCTGTGGTGGTGCCGGCATTAGCCATTATGGTATCGGCTCCCAGCGCAACATAATATCCGCCGGAAGCGGCAACACTTCCCATTGAAGCGACAACTGGTTTGCCACTGTCCCGTACACGCCGAACATGTTCATATATTTCCTGGGACGCAGCAATACCGCCGCCCGGACTGTTTATTCTGAAAACTATGGCTTTGACAGTTGCGTCTTTGCTAAATTTTTTAAATTGTCGGACTATATTATCAGAGGAGTAAATAACACCTTCAAGTTCAATAATCGCTACTTTATCGCCAACCCCGGATATAGACATATCATTTTTACTGCCTATTTGAATCATGAATATTATAAAAAAAATAGTGCATATAAATATTGCAATAAAAATAATACCGCCAATTATCCAGTCTTGCTTTTTTGCCATAATTCTTAAATTTCCAGGTAATACAATACAAGGAACAGGACATTCCTTATCGATTGCAACTAAAACAAACGAATATAATATTAGAGATTTTTTAGCTAAAAAGCAAGTTAAAAATCTTGAAAACAATAGGTAAGGCGATATACCCGTCGACTATTTTTCAGGTATAAAAAAGCCCCGCATATATTTTATCAATTTTGTGCAATAAAAGATGAATATCAAAACGATTGGCCGCCAAAGAAAAATTGTTGACGCTTATCATTTGTCGCATGTTGTTATCTTGAATCAGGTTGATGATGTATTGACCAAAAAGTTCAATATCGCCGGGTTGAACCAGAAAGCCGTTTAACTTTTCTGTAATCATATCGGGAATGCCGCCGACCCTGGTGGCAATTACCGGTAGACCGGCAGCCAGCGCTTCGATAATTGCTACGGGCATACCCTCGGCATAGGAAGGCAAAATATAAAGCCAGCTTTGCGCCAGTAACCGTTTTTTAGAGTCGTCGAAAACAGGTGGCGAAAGTTTGACGATTTCGTGCAAACCCATTTCCTGCAATTGCAAATTCAATTCAGTCAAGTTTCCGGGGCCTGCGGCAATAAATTGGGCTTTTACTCCGCTATCACGTACAATGGCGGCAATTTTTAACAAATCATCAATTCCCTTGCGACGGGATAATTCTCCCAGAAACAGTATTGTCGGGTTTGCCGTCTTTGAAATTTCATTATTTCGATAAAGAGAAATATCGATTCCGTTTTCAACCAATTGCACATTTTCTAATCCGATAACAGAGGTAAAATATTTTCGCCAAAAGCCGGATAAAGTAATGACCGGATTACACAAGCAAAGAATTTTTTTAATTAACCGGCGAACAGATATGGAACTGGATTGATAGAATTGATCAAAGCGGGCGCCATGCACATGCAGAATGACCGGTTTGGAGAATATTCTGCCGGCAAGGATAAACGGAAGCTTTTCCCAAAAAGAACTGTACGAAGCGGTATGAATATGGATCAAATCGACCGGTCGGGAGAAAAGCACGACAAGATAGCAAAGTAATGAGAAAACAGACAGGGCAAAACTGTATAAAGTTGAAAATGGATTGCGCAAGAATGCCGCGTGATAGCCACTGTACTTGATGGATGCCCGGCGAATAAATGCAGGTTTGGAATTATCAAGATGGACAAGATGATATCTTTGCGACAAGTCAGAGTTCAACAATTCCCGCATCATAGTTTCCATGCCACCGGTTGGCGGCGACAAGGGGCCAAGCATTAATACAACTGGTTTACTATATTTATTCATTTCAAGAAAATCCGCCTGGCATCAATTACAATTCATTTAAAAACTACAATCAAAAGTACAACCATTTTTAAATTCTACGCAACTTTTTTTTCGGTGTTTTTGGGCGCGCTACATAAATATAGGCCAATATCCAGATGAGTAACCATAATATACACAAAATCCACCAGCGGTTCAAGGCAAGGATCAATACATTTATTGCATATAATAAATGAAAAAGCCAGTTCGGCGCTTTACCGGAGATACGCTTTTGCAAATTCAATCCGGTTAGAGCGATAATTCGTCCGATGAGGATCAGGGGTGTATATATGTATAAAAAATATTTAATAAACGGAGCGTGGATGAATAGCGATGTAATGATTATAATTGTAACCAGTAAATCAATCCAGATTTTTTTTAATAATTTCATAACCTTTTCCTTGAAATTTATTATACTCCATATCCATCGGGATTAGCGGCTTGCCAGCGCCAGGAATCGACGCACATATCTATCAAATTCCTTTCTGCTGTCCAATGTAATTCATTTTTTGCTTTGGCCGGATCAGCATAACAGGATGCAACATCTCCCTGCCGACGCGGCTGCATTGTATACTGAATTTTTCGTCCGGAGGCTTGTTCAAAAGCGCGAATCACGTCCAAAACACTATATCCTTGCCCGGTGCCGAGGTTGCAAACCAGCAGACCGGGATTAGCGTGTAATTTTTGTACAGCACGCAAATGACCAATAGCCAGATCAACAACATGTATATAATCGCGCACACCGGTACCGTCCGGGGTGGGATAATCATTACCAAAAACTGATAATTTATCCAGTTTACCAACCGCAACCTGGGAAATATAAGGAAACAGGTTATTAGGAATGCCGTTGGGGTCCTCCCCTATTCTGCCGCCTGGATGAGCGCCTACCGGGTTAAAATAACGCAGCAGAATGATATTCCAATCCGGATTTGCGTTATAAAGATCACTCAGGATCAGCTCGATCATATACTTGGTGCGGCCATAAGGATTGGTGGGTTGCAGCGGAAAATCTTCGGTTATGGGTACGCGGTGCGGCTGTCCATACACTGTGGCCGATGAACTGAATACCAGGTTGCGAACATGGAACTGTTCCATAACCTGGCATAAATTCAGGGTTCCGGTAATATTATTATCATAATAGCGCAGGGGAATTTGGTTTGACTCGCCGACCGCTTTTAGCCCGGCGAAATGGATTACTCCGGTAATAGTATTTTCCTTAAAAATACGCTCCAGGGCATCTTTATTTAGCAAATCATCCTGGTAAAAGCGTAAATGCTTGCCCGTTAATTCCTGAACTCTCGTCAGTGATTGCTCTTTACTGTTAGCCAAATTATCCACAACTACAAGATCATATCCCTGATTTAATAATTCAAGGCAAGTGTGACTGCCAATATACCCGGCTCCACCGGTAATCAATAAACTCATAATCTGCCGTTCATTCCATTGTAAAATCCCGCGGCCAATACACTTCCGGCGGGATGTTAAATTCCATTGTTGTTTTCAACACCGGGTGTGCAAATTGCAACCGGCAGGCATACAAAGCCAAAGCTTTATTGCCAAATTTTTGTTTGGAACCATAACGAAAATCACCAACCACGGGAAAGCCGCGCTGCGCAAATTGTACCCGAATCTGATGATGACGCCCGGTGCACAGGTCAATTTCTACCAGGGATATGCCCTGATGATATTTGAGCAGTTGATAGTTTAAAACTGCTTTTTTCCCGGTAGCGGCAGAGCCTGTAACACTTGTAGCGCCGTTCCGAATAATGTAATCAATAAACTCACCGTTAGCAGGCGGGCGGCCATGCACCAATGCGCGGTAAATTTTTACAAAAGTACGGTTTCGTATTTGCTCGTTCAGGCGTGCAGCAGCTTTGGATGTTCGGGCGAAAGCAATAATCCCCGCCACCGGCCTGTCCAGGCGGTGAACAAGACCCAGATATACCTGGCCCTTTTTATCAAAGCGACGACGCAGGTATTCTTTGGTCAACTCAAAAAGAGATACATCGCCGGTATAATCGCCCTGAACAAGCATTCCGGCCGACTTTTTCACCACTATCAAGTGGTTATCCAGATAAAGCAGATTATCGTCTGTCAATTCCAAATCTTGCTTTTTTACATGAATGATACTGTTTAAATTCAGGATAATATAATAAATTCTAAACGAAAATCCACAGGATATATCCAGCACGCAGGTCAAACACCAGGATAATTTTTTTTCAGTTTATGGAATAGAACTGGAATATATTTCAGCACATAATCGAGATCGTCTTTGGTGGTCTGCTGACCAAAGCTGAAACGAATGGCGCCGTACTTTAGTTTATCCACACCAATAGCACGTAAAACATGCGAGGTATCCTGGCTGCCCTCGCTGCAGGCAGACCCGGAAGAAACATAAACACCAATTTTATTGAGGCCAAGCAATAATGAACCACTATCTATGCCGGGAAAACCAATACTGATATTATGTGGCAAGCGATGTTGCAGGGAGCCGTTTATAATAATATCCGGAATACTGCAATGAATTTGGTCAACAAAATAATCCCGCAGTTCACGCAAACGGGCGCTTTCCGGGTTCATTTCTGCAGTTATCAGTTTGGCAGCAGTTGCCATTGCGATAATATGACCAACATTTTCCGTACCGGAACGCAAACCACCCTCCTGCCGGCCGCCATGAAGTAATGGCACAAGAACACACTCTTTATCAACAAACAAAGCTCCGACCCCTTTGGGGCCATAAATTTTATGACCGGAAATTGATAATAATGAAATTCCGAGTTTTTTGGGATTCAATGGAATGCGGCCAAACGCCTGTATTGCATCCACCATAAAAGGCACACCGGCATTCTTGCATATTTTGCCGATTTCGGGTAGAGGATTAATGGTGCCGATTTCGTTGTTTGCCGCCATTATAGAAACCAGAATTGTATTTTTTTTGATATGCCGGGCAACATCATCCGGCTCGACAAAACCTTCCCGGTCAACATTGAGTATTGATATTTCATAGCCAACAGATTCCAGATACTGTACAGTCCGTAACACCGAAGAATGTTCGGTATTGGCAGTAATAATATGACCTTTATCCGGATAATGATTCAGGGCGATTCCCTTAATGGCAAGATTATTGGCTTCTGTGCCACAGCCGGTAAAAACAATCTCACCAGGCTCTACCTGAAGGCATTGTGCCAATTGCTCATGGGCGGCATTAACCAATTCCCAGGCCTGGCGGCCGGGCTCGGTACTGCTACCGGGGTTTCCAAACCCCATATTGCCGGAATAATAATTATTCAATACTTTTTTTACTTCATCGCGAATAAAAGTAGTGGCATTATAATCCAGGTAAACCTGACGGTAATCATTCACTTTGATTTCGGGAATTGCTTTACATGGAAAATTTGCAGAATGTATGGGAATATCTACCCAGTTGTAAATTGAGTACAACCCATGTGGAAACAATTTGTTAATGCCGGTTTTTGTTATGCCAAGATTTTTCTTGAAATTATAATATAACGGGCCAACTTTGTTTTTTTGATAATACCGGTAAGCATAATCAAGTATCTTGTTATGCTCCTCGGTCAAAACAATATTATTTGACATCGCCATACGGGTTATTAATGTTTTAATATAATTATTCATTAATAAAACCTATCAACTGAGTAATACAAATAAACAAATATTATTCTGCAACGCCTGGATATAAATGAAAAGGATAACCAGTTTGTGATTGTTCAATACTGCGAACCAGTTCAATAAATAAAGGATAAGGAATGCCTATTCCCATTCGATCGGGGCCAAATTCAGCAATAAGACGTGCACCGACACAATAAGTGGAAACATTAATTTTTTGAGAAAGATATGGCCGCACTATTAAATCCGAGTTAACTGACCGAACTGCGCCCATGCTGGCTTCAATACGCTCACCAGCGCTAAACTGAAAAGCCTGAACAAGCCGTGCCAATTCAACTGGCCGTACACTTGCAACAATAACATCAGGCTGTAAATCAATTTCATCCCAATCCGGGGTGTAAAAGAAAACAGCTTTCATGGTTGGGGGTTGAATTGCAGCCATGCCCTGAATAGCTTTTTTAGCAATTTCAACAGTTTTGAAACGTCCCACATCGCTGCTGCCGAACAAACAAAAATCGCTTCTTCCGGAATCATGGCAGGCATAAACAATTCCATTTGTAAAATCAGCAGGTGTTGGCGGATGAAACTGCTCCCCCAAACTGGACTGTTTTTTCATTATATCGGTGTAAACACGAGAATCACCTAATGCGTTAGTATCATATTGATCAACCAGACCAAAAGTGATCGCAGCGGCAATACAGCCGATATTATCACGGGTTAAACATACTGCATCCCCCAGCGATGATTGTTTGAACGCCTGGCAACTGGTTATACTGATATCATTCGTGAAATAATCCCACACGCTCCCGGGAATGATATCAGTATTTTTAAAAAATTTTACTGCAGTTGCAGGTATCTGCAGCCCATCAACATCAAGTGCGTTAATTAAATCACTGTACAGTTCCTTAAAGCGCCTAGTCATATTTGCTATTATCCTGATAGTCTGCTATTATTACACCTCTGTGGGTTCGAATATTTTACTAACAATAACGGTTTCATCCTGTGTCAATACGTTATCTATATCAAGTAAAATTTTAACTTTACTATTAGCCTTGGCGATTGCAAGAATGAAATCAGTATTGGTATTTAAGCCAAAAGAGGGTTTATCTTCAAGATCTTTAACTTTGATATCCGAGACTTCAGAAACGGAATCGACAATAATTCCCATTAACACAGTTGAGCCTTGATTATCAATTTCTAGCACAATAATTACAGTACGCTCGCTATATTCATTATCCGGCATTCCAAAACGCAGACGCAAATCAATAACCGGAATGACATTGCCGCGTAAATTAAACACACCTTTAATATGCCGGGGTGTATGAGGAATCGTGCGGATGGCTTGCATTTTTATAATTTCTTTGATCTTTAAAATATCAATTCCATATTCCTCCCGACCCAAAGAAAATGACAGGTATTTTCCTTCCAGGTTGATTAATGACTTTTCTACCTGCTGCTTTTGCATAGTATGTTTTTGCACCAGTATTTCCTGGGCTTTATGTGTGGTCTCAACCTGTCGGGAGGCTTTTCTGCTAATATCGGTATCCTTACACGCCTGGTTAGCAAAACGTAAATCTACAAATTCTTCAAGGTCAATTATATTACCCAAGCCCATATTATCATGCATATATTGTTGAATTCGATCCAATTCTTCAATGGACGGATACAGGTTATCAGTCTTGATTCCTTTGGGTTCGGTTAACACATTTTTAATTAACGCAGGTTTCAAGCCCAGGGCTCCATTGGGGTCTAAAAAGCCAACACCAACTTCAGCAGCCAGACCAGGTTTTTGTGAAATAAATTTGCCGGCATAAACCAGCATTTTGGTAAATTCGTGAATTACCTGGGGATATTGCTCAATTAAGTCCTTTTGCATTGTTACAACACAACAGGGATGGTCTTCCCATATTTCACTGGAAATAAATTGCAGCTCGGCAATACCGGAGGCAATTGCTTTGGTGCCCAATGGTTCGGCTACGAGGTAACCACAGGCTTTATCATTACTGGCCAGAATTTCCGGCATTTTTACCGGAGGAACAACCTCAAAATTAACATCAACACCAGCTTCACCAGCATAACCGGGATTAAGCCCGATTCCAGTAAAAAACATGTGTGCAAGGATATGATGAATGGACATAAGATGGGGCAATAAAAACGATTTATTCCTGAAAAATTCCTGGTAGGGCTCTACATACTGACCGCCCTTTTTATTCCGCACAAAGATACTGCCGTTGCGGTGTGCAAATAAAATCATCTTGATCGGTACGCCGTAACTAAACAAATCCATCGCGATGGGTGCAAGAATACAGGCGCCATCAACTTGACCTTTTTCCAAAGAATCGGCAACAGGATTCCAACTGGACAAACAGAGGGTTTCCAGTTCAAAAGTTTGAGGTTGTAGTTCACCGGTCTTGATAAGATGCTTTAAAATACCAAGTACAAGATGGTCGGTAATTTGAATGTGCCCTATTTTGAGTTTTACTTTACCCGCAGCGTTTAACTGAATTGAATGAGTTGATTTTTGGGGTTGTGCTTCTTTAACTCCAAAAGCCTCTTCAATTTTAACACTTAACTCATTCGCATCAAAGGGTTTGGAGATAAAACTACTCACTCCTGCGCTTTCGGCTTTGGCTATTTCTTTTTTTTCGCCGCGACCGGTTGCCATTAAAAATGGTAATTTAGCATAGTCAGCAGAATTTCGCACCCAGACTAGCAAATCAAATCCACTCTTGACCGGCATATTCCAGTCACTGATAATCAATTCAATATCTTTTTCTCTCTGAAGCGTATCAATAGCATTTTGACCATCAATAGCTTCAATGATATTCTCAAATCCCAAACTTTTTAAAGTCTTTAATTCCATTTTACGCATTACAGCTGCATCTTCAACAAGCAGAATTTTACTATCAGTATTGAGCGGCATAAATCCTCCAATTAGAACTATAATAAAAGTACTCGATAACAGGTTAAACAAATTTATAATATTAACTAAAATTCATTTTCAATTTTTATGCCAAAACAGACAAAGCGGTAATCCAGGGAAACACAATTTACAACAGTTTACAAGAATAAATAAATCTGTTTTAATTTAAAAACAGAATACTTTTCAAAGCTTCATAATAAACTAACAGTATGTTATTAATATATTTACAGGAAAACTTTAAAAAGCCGGTGCTTTTTAAAAACAAGATAGAGATATAAAAATGTGTTACAAGTAGGTAATTTTTTCAAACCGGAACAGGATTGTGATTATTTTTTTCATCCCGTTAAAGAATATTTAAAATCGATATCTGCTTATTTTACATAAAAAATTAATTTGGAGGAAATATGACAAAATGGTATACAAAGAACATAAGCGCAAATCGGAATGAATTTAAAGTTCGTTAACGCTACGCACAAATGATGTTCATGCTGATTAAAATCTGTTTCGTTAGCGACTTTCCTTGTATAATAAATTGTTATTGAGATTCAAATTAAATATATTATACCTGCAGCTAGCATTTATTCATTTTTAACATCTGTTACTTGTTATCAACAATAACCTGAAAATAAGCGGAGAAACAGGTTTGGCATTAGCCGACATATTTTTAATTCTGGTTTATATTATTGTCATTTTAATTTTGGGCTTTAAAAGCCAAAACAAATCGGAAAATACAAACAATGCCGCTATTTTTTTGCTCGGTGGCCGCCACCTCACTCTGCCTGCGTTTGTTGCAACGCTGGTAACCACCTGGTACGGTGGCATTCTTGGCGTGGGAGAATTTTCATATCGCTACGGTATATCCAACTGGCTGGTTTTTGGAGTTCCTTATTATATCTCTGCTCTTCTCTTTGCTTTTTTAATTGCCAAAAAAGCACAACAACAAACTTTATATACTATTCCACAGCAATTAGACCGCGTTTATGGAAGAACCGCTTCATTGCTGGGCGCCTTGTTTGTTTTTATTTATGCAACACCGGCTCCCTACCTTTTAATGCTGGGTATACTTGTACATTACTTTTTCAACATTCCTCTGTGGGCAAGTATTATCATTGGCGCAATATTCAGCGCCTGTTATATTTACCGGGGCGGTTTCAGAGCGGTTGTCAAAACGGATATTATTCAATTTTTATTCATGTTTGCAGGATTTATTATTATTCTGATATTTTGTACACAACAGTTTGGAGGATGGCAATTTTTACAAAAAAATCTTCCCCGGGAACATTTTTCATGGCATGGAGGTCAGGGCGCCGGTTATATAATCATGTGGTTTTTTATATCTCTCTCTACCCTCACCGAACCGGCTTTTTATCAAAGGTGCTTCGCAGCGAAAACCCCTGCTATTGCCCGTAGTGGAATAGTAATATCGGTACTTTTTTGGATTATTTTTGATTTTTTAACAACCTTTACCGGTTTATACGCACGAGCGGTTTTACCGAATCTTGCCAACCCGGTTACAGGGTATCTCGATCTGGCCAAACTGGTTTTACCGCCTATTGTGTCAGGCATTTTTTTTACCGGACTGCTGGCTACTATCATGTCCACAGTAGACAGTTATCTGTTTGTTGCCGGGATGACATTGGGCAGAGATTGTTTATGGAGATTACGAAATAATCAGGATGAACAGCAAATAACACATTATACCAAAATCGGTTTACTGGTAGCTGCTTTAACCGGCATTGTCATTGCCATTTATGGTCAATCAGTTGTCAATATCTGGAAAGAACTGGGGTCAATTAGCGCCCCTGCCCTGCTTTTGCCGGTTTTGAGCAGTTTTTCCCGTAAATGGACAATGAGTAAACACATGGCGAGTATTACAATATGCAGCGGAGCTCTGGCCTCTTTCCTCTGGTCGATGACAAGGTTCATTCCTGCATGCCATCAGCATTACTATCTCAATATTGAGCCCATTTATCCGGGATTACTGGTTTCTCTTTTACTTTTTATATGGGATCGGCTATCCATGTCAGGAAAGCTCAAATCGGAATCCCACACCGGTCGGTAAAAATTTTTCACGAAAAATATTTTGGCATAATGAAATCGCCTGAACGCCGGTACAATGTGCCGGGGCAATTTTTTCAATACCGGCAGTGAGTAATTCCCGACAAATTGTATTAACCTGACTGGAAGGCGTCTGATTTAAATGAAACCCGCCCAATAACAATTTAACCGGCACACCGGGAAACAACTCGCGAGCTTTTTTCATTATGGTAACAATTCCAGGATGAGCGCAGCCGGTTATTATAATCAGGCCCGATGATCCATTAACGACTATGGCTTGTTCCCAAGCATAACCTGGCAATTCCCCGGTAGAAAAAACATTTTTGGTAATTTCTTTCGGTTCGCCTACCAGCGTTACCGCGCTGCATAAAGAACGAATAATTTTAACATCATCATCAAGCGATGATGCCGGTAGAAAAGTAATGCAATGCGGACAAGAATGCAAAAATTCAGGAATACCTCCGACATGATCCCAATGCATGTGCGAAATAATCAACCGGGTAAAATCTTGAGGAAAAAATTGCAAACCGGCCATATTCTCTAAAAGCATTTTTCCATCGTTACCCGTATCGAAAAGAATTTTTTCATCTTTGGTTTCAATAACACAGGCAAAGCCCCATTCGGTTTTGAATCCGGGCAATAAAGATTGGTTGTCAAATACAATAGTGATCTTGCAAGACATAATGATTGCTAAAAATATATCCAAAGTTTAGTTGCTATGCAATTTTTTAACCCTCTTGCGTAAACCCCGACGCTTCGGAGAGTAAAAAAAACAAATAAAAAAGATCAGAGTTGCTGTTAAAACAATTGCTGCGCCGGAGGCAATATTGAATAAAGCAGAAAGTAACAAACCGGCCCAGGAAGAAAAAACACCTAGTATTATTGAAAAAAGCATCATTCTCTTAAAATTATCTGTCAATTGAAAAGCAGCCGCCGCAGGGGTGACTATTAATGCAGAAACCAGAACAATTCCAACTGCCTTGATCGAGATGACAATAACCATAGCTACCAGGGTCAACATGATAAAATTTAACCAACGCACCGGCAAACCGGCAACCCGGGCCATTTCCATATCAAAAGTGATGAATAAAAATTCCTTGAAAAAAACTATTATCACGGTTATTACCAGCACGGAAAGAATTACAGCGCTCCACACATCAAAAGCAGTAACTGCCAAAACATTACCAAAAATATACCCAAAAATATCAACATTATAACCCTTGATAAAACCGATAAGCAAAACTCCAAAAGCCATTGTGGAGGCAAAAAAAATACCAACCGCTGTATCTTCGCGAACCCGGTTTTTTTCACTGATCATGCCAATTCCCCAAGCTGTAAAAATACAAAACACTATAGCAGTAAAAAAGGGATTGATACCGGTTAAAAAACCAAGGGCAACGCCGCCAAATGAAGCGTGAGAAATTCCGGCGCCGATAAAAGCCATACCTCGCAACACGATATACACACCAATAACTGCGCACAGTATACCGGTTACAGTGGAAACCAGTAAAGCTCGCTGCATAAAAGTATAGTGAAACAGGTCAATCACGAATCTTGTCCCTTTATAAAATCCATACGATCAGGTTCGGAAACGACAATATGCGGCACTTTGCCATGATGAAAGAAAACCGCTTCGCAGCCATACATTTTTTCCAGGTTTTCATTATTCAATATTTGATCCGGAATACCATGCGCCACCAATGTTTTGTTTAGACAGGCCACAACATTTACATAACGAGAAATAACGCCAACATCGTGAGAAACAATAACCATAGTCAGGTGTAAACCGGCACGCATACTGTTTAACCATTCATAAAAGCTTTCTGTGGCGCCAACATCAAGAGCGGCCGTCGGCTCATCCAAAAATAAAATTTCAGGTTCAAGCGCCAAAGCGCGGGCAATCAATACCCGCTGCCGCTCTCCGCCAGACAGATGACCTATTTGCCGATTTTTCAGGTGAGATAACTGCACCTGTTGCAATGCCCGCTCAACAGCATCATAATCCTCAGCTTTGGGTCGTCTGCCTAAGCCTATTTTCCCGCTGCGGCCCAACAACACAACCTCTTTAACACTAATGGGAAAATGATAATCAATTGCCATGTGTTGCGGCACATAACCAAGCAGTTGCCGTTTTGTGCCTAATTGATCAAGAGTTGAACCCAAAACGCGAATTGCCCCTGAAACCGGCGTAATCATTCCTAAAAGCGTGCGAATTAGTGTGGTTTTACCGGAACCATTCGGACCAAGAATTCCCCAAAATTCACCCTGATGAATATCAAAAGTGACATCTTTGAGAACTATTTTATCATCAATGGCTACTGTTAAATTTTTTACAGCAACAACTGTTTCGCTATTCTTTCGCATAATTTTTTATTCTTTTAAAGCGCTTGCCATTTGTCGAACATTATAGCGCATCATGGCCAGATAATCAGTAATATCGGTGGTAGAACCTATCGGGTCCAAATTGATAATAAAAATACCACTTTCATCAGCAACAGCTTTTGTCAAGGCATCAGGGAATTGTGCTTCTGCAAATATAGCCCTTACGTTTAATTGCTTAATTGTATCTATAATGCCGGCAATTTCTTTGGGGCCAGGTTCAGAACCAGGCGATTTTTGTATAACAGCTGCTTGTTCAAGGCCATAGCGATTGGCAAAATACTCCCAGGCAGGATGATAACATACAAACTTGTGCATTTTCCATGTTTTTATTTCACTAGCGATTTCATTATCTAACTCTAGCAGCAATTGGATAAATTTTTCTGCATTTTTCTCATAGTCTGCCGCATGCAAGCTGTCTGCCTCAATTAAGGCATTTTTAATATTTTGCACCTGAATGACAGCATTTTGCGGATTTAACCAAATATGCGGATTTCCTGATGGATGATGATGTTCCGCGTCAGAATGCTCACTATGCATTGAATCAACAATCATTACGCCCGATGAGGTGTCGATAACTTGCAACTTTCCACTATTAATATTGGACTGAACCCTGGAAACCCAAAACTCGAGGCCAACCCCGTTGATAATCAGTAATCGAGATTGAAAAATTTGTACTAATAAATCGGGGGTCAATTCAAAAGTATGTGGATCGATGTTTGGCGGCACCACCGTTAAAACGCTTACATGCTCGCCCCCAACCTGCCGGACAAAGTCGGCAACAGGCACTATAGAAGCAGCAACTTTTAATTTACTTTCATTCCAATTTTTATTTCTTGAACATTGAATTCCCATCAAAATAAAAATCGGCAGAATTGGAATCAACCATCTAAACAGATAAATTTTCTTCATTTGTAAAAAATCATCAACTTTCAATTTTGGCAAATTCTCCGTAACAGTTACCTATAATATATAAAAAATAATGATAGAATCAATTTATTAATTAAAAATATTCAAATCAGTATGTCAAGTAAAAATTTTAAATTAAAACTCGTGTAATGAAATAATTAACACAAGGCTTTTGTTTGAGAATGCAGAAATGGGTAATTCGACAAATCCCATAATAATTAAATCTACTAATATGTAATGAATTGAATAACAGGAGGTTCTGTAATGGCAAGCTACAAAATCAGCGATATTGAGGGGATTGGAGAAAAATATGCAGAAAAGCTGAGAGCTGTAGGCGTAAAGAGTGTTAATGCTTTATTGGAAAAAGGCGGCAGTAAAAAAGGTCGGAAAGAATTATCGGAAAAATCCGGAATTGATGAAACCTTGATATTAAAATGGGTTAATATGGCAGATTTATACCGGGTAAAGGGAATCGGCAGTGAGTATTCCGAACTGTTGGAAAAAGCCGGTGTTGATACCGTCAAAGAACTGAAAAATCGCAAACCGGATAATCTGCTGGCGAAAATATTGGAAATTAATGCTCAGAAAAAATTGGTTCGTCAGGCGCCCGGATTAAAAATGGTTGAAAAATGGGTTGAAGAGGCAAAAAAGATGGACCCCAAAGTTACTTACTAGTTATTCAGTAATACGCATTTATTAATATCCAGATAACAGAACAAACAACAATTAAATAATGGAGACAGAAAAATGGGACTTTTTAGTTTTATGAAAGATGTTGGCGCCAACCTTTTTGGTAAAGGCAAAAAAGAAGCCGAAGAAATACAAAAACTATTACAAGCCGATTTGGGCGCTCATATTACAAATTTGGAAGTAGATTATAAAGATGAAATTGCTTTTCTTGCTGGCAATTGCGATACCATGGCTACCAAGGAAAAAGCTATTTTATTAGCCGGCAATATTAAAGGCGTTGCGAGTGTAAATGGCGATAAACTGCTCTCCCCTCCTGCTCCGCCAAAAGAAGAAACAGAATTCTATACGATCAAACCCGGCGACACACTTTCAAAAATCGCCAAGGCCTATTATGGCAATGCCATGAAATACCCGGTAATTTTTGAAGCAAACAGAGAAGTTATAAAAAATCCTGATCTTATCTATCCAGGTCAACAAATAAGAATTCCTAAATTATAATATGTTTGTATTATAATTCACGAATAATATTTAGGTTATTTATTGAGCAAGGAATATAAAAATGGCAACTTTTATTGATGAATTTATGAAAACAATGGGCCCGCAAGTGAGCAAGCAAATGGCATCTTCTCTTGGCATAAACAAAAACACTGCCCTGCAAATATTGCCCCAGGTTGCCCCGTTAATTCTGGGCGGCCTTAAAAATCAAATGCAAAATTACGGCGGCGAAGCCCGTGTTGACCACATATTAAATAAATATGGCAGCGCCAGTGTGTTAAATAATATTGGCGGGCTTTTCTCCCAAAAAGCTGCGGAAAGTAATCCTGATCCAAAACTTGGCGGTTTATTAGGAGAATCCGGTGTTCAGGCAGCCAATATGATAGCAAAACAATTCAACCTGAACCAGGGAACTGCAATGCAGATTATTCCCATGCTCGCCCCGATTATATTGGGAGCGTTGACGAAAAAACGCGATCAGGGTGGCGTTGGCTCAAGCGGCATTGCCGCTTTGCTCGATCAGGATGGAGACGGCAGTATTCTCGATGACGTCGCCGGTTTCCTGATGAGCGGTTTGGCTGGTTCAAGCGGGCAAAAAAGCAGCCCGTTAGGCAGTTTACTGGGCGGTTTGTTCGGTAAACGCAAGTAATCACCAGATCATGAGGACATTTCGATGACAAGTAATTTCCGAACTTTTTTCTTCATGACAGTGTTAACAGTCCTGTTTGTCTGGATTGGAGGAACGCTGGGAGGCGAACAAGGTGCATTAATTGCCTTTATTGCTTCAGCAGCAATGAATTTTTGGGCGTACTGGTTTAGTGATAAAATGGTGCTGAGTCAGTACCGGGCGCAGGAAGCGCCGCCGGATAGCAGGTTGCACAGAATCGTTTCCACCCTGGTGCAAAATGCCAAAATGCCTATGCCCAAAGTATATACAATTCCAGATAATAGCCCCAATGCCTTTGCAACCGGTCGCAACCCGCAGCATGCTGCAGTATGCGCCACCAATGGAATCATGCAATTACTCAACGATGACGAACTATCCGGTGTTATGGCGCACGAACTTGCCCATGTAAAAAACCGCGATATTTTGACAAGCTCTATCGCGGCAACATTTGCAGGAGCGATTTCCATGTTGGGTCAATTTGCCAGGTCAACAGGCGGTACCCGCAGACAAAATCCTGTAACAATGATGTTCATCATTATTGGCGCTCCGTTAGCTGCGGTTTTGATCAGAATGCTCATCTCTCGTATTCGGGAATATGCTGCGGATAGCGGTGGAGCACAAATTTCAGGCAAACCTCTGTCGTTGGCCAGCGCTCTTAACAAGCTGCAAATGGGCGTGCAACGCAATCCAATTGAAAAAGGCAATCCGGCGCATTCACAAATGTTTATTGTTAATCCATTCTTTGGTGGACTGCAGAAATTATTTTCCACACATCCGCCAGTTGAAGAACGAATACGGCGGCTACAAGCAATGGCATCAATAATATAAAAAAGCCTGAACTAAATTGTTCAGGCTTTTTCATTTATTCCAGTTCAGGCTAGCTGTTGCTCGCTGCCACCCAAATACCAATGTGGAACCCATATAAAATTTAAAAATTTAACCTGAATGCCGGTTTTTCGCGGACGTATTGTTATACTTGAAAGTTCTTCCTGCAATGGGTCAAATTTTCCAGCCGCCGCATTAACCTCATCTTGAAAACGATCCTGCAAATCCTTTAACTGTTGTTGCAAAATTTCAAGATTTTCCCGTGCTCTGCCAACGTCAGAGGCCTCTTTTTGTGACCGGCTGGCATTTCGCATCGCTGTTCCGGCGCGGTTAAGCGTAGTCCGGCTGACAGCCTTTCTGCCCATAAAAGCGCCCAAAATCGTAGTGCCAATTGAAATGGCGGTTTGCATTTTTTGTTGCGAAGCCTGGTGTGACTCCCGGGCAATCCGATCTTCAGCTGTGCGAATTTTACTTTCCAGAGTATTGATCCGGGCGGTATATTTTTCCCGCAGCTTGCTGGTCCATTCGTCACGGCGTTCACGGGCCAATTGTGAAAGCCTGATACGAAAATCACGCTCGCTTTCTCCAACAGTTGATATGACCTGGAGGGAAGGACTTTTATATAAAACACATTTTTGCGATCGGTACAAATAATCCTGTAACTCGGCTGCCCAGGTTTTATAACTGGATTTAACAGATGCTGCCTGCGGTAATTCGCCGAACCGGGCATCACTTTCCTGTTTTTCAAGCAATTCATTTTCACTAACATCTGTTGGCACTGATTGTTCCCAGTTTACCGGTATTGGGCCGGTATCAAGCGGGGCGACCATTTTAAGATTTTCCTGAAAATCAACTCCTTTGGTATTATCAAAAAAATGTACCATAGCGCTGCCATATAAAAATGGTTGATATAAAAATTCGGCTCCGGTTGGTTTCATACTGCGAACTGGCATAAAAAATTGCGGTATTTCAGGCGACAAAACTGGCGGCAAACCGGGATTTATTCTATCGGAAAATTTTGGCTTTTCTGCAACTGCCGGTTTCAGTGTCGCATTCCCGGAATTCACAATTTGTTTTATCTGGGTTCGGGTCATGGGGCCGGCCAGGTAAGACATTGCCCAACGGGTTTCAAAAACTACCGGGCTTTTTTCATGAATATTATGCAATAGAAAAACCCGTTTACCAAGCCCGGTTATTATCTTTTCCAATTGCTTTCGATCAAATGAACCACCTGCCCCGGAAAGGCCGTCTAGTATACGCTCCCGGTCGCGCTCGGTTTGCAATCGGCCAATGAACCAGGTACCGGTATTGGATAAGCCTTTATAATCGAGATCCACCGGATTTTGTGTAGCCAACACAATACCCAGCCCAAAAGCCCGCGCCTGCTTTAATAATGTTAACAACGGCTTTTTAGAGGGAGGGTTACTGGTGGGCGGCATATAACCAAACAACTCATCAATATACAATAATGCCCGCAAACTTGTGGTTCCAGACTGCATGCGCATCCAGCCGATCACCTGATTCAGCAATAGCGAAACAAAAAACATACGTTCGGCATCAGAAAGATGAGCTATGTAAAAAATTGAAATACGCGGCTTTCCGGCGCTGGTATATAATAACCGGTTTACGTCCAGCGCCTCTCCTTCAAGCCAGCTTTGAAATGCCGGGGCAGCCAGCAGATTATTCAGAGCCATAGCCAGTTCAAACCGCTCTTTGGGCGGATAAAAAGATTCCAGTTCAAAAATTCCAATTTTTGTAAACGGCGGATTCTGAACCGCCTGAATCAGCGTTGATAAATCGAGGTCTTGAATATTGATCCAGAAATGATTAAAAATATTGGATAATAGGATGTGTTCGCGGCTTTTCAACGGGTCGGCGTCGATACCCATCAAACCAAGCAGACTGGTGGCAGTATTGGAAATTCGTTCAGAGAAAATATCAACATCATCAATTACTGCTTTTGGTGGCGCGGCAAATGATTTAAGAATGGAAACCGCTTGTCCGGCTGAACTGCCAGGTGTAAAAATACTCAATTCAGCAGCTTCCTTAAACTTGAGGATTCGGGAGCCGTCCTGGCCCCATTTATTTAATCCATTTTTCCAGAAATCTGCCTGTTGACCAGCGTATGCTTCAGCTGTTACACCGGCTTTGCGCGCTTCGTCCTGGTTCACCCAGGGTGTAAAATCATTTGCCGATAAATCCGGAAACGTTAACGCCAGGTTGGTCATATCCCCTTTCGGGTCTATGATGAGCGCCGGTATGCCATCAATTACAGCTTCCTCCAACAGAGAAATGCACAAACCGGTTTTGCCACTGCCGGTCATTCCCACACAGACGGCATGAGTAGTCAGATCCCTCGAATCATATAATAATATTTCGTCTGTGCTTTTTTTATTTTCATGATCAAAAATCCGGCCCAGGTAAAAGGCGCCGAGTTTTTCAAAATCTTCCATACAATACCTCCGGTATAAAGTGTGTTACCTTAATATAACAAATAGACAAAAAATTTAAAAGCAATTGTTTGCTATTAAATAATACAACTGGAAGTAATGACCCGGTTAAAATGCAATTTCACAATAAACCATGCAAATTGTTTTCAGGTTTTACTTTATGAAAAGTAAAAAATAATGAAATTCTTCAACACCTGTCTTTATGAGTATTCCGGTTTAATTATTTCAAACCTCAATTTTTCAAGTTCTTTGCAAAAGAGCTCCCGACAACATTAGCGTTTTCATAACCATAAAGGGCAACAAAAATGCAACAATATCAAGATCGATCAGTAACTTGCATTATTTATTATGCCCAAGCTCATAATTAATCATATCCAGATAATCGCCAAGCAAACGTGTAACTAAAAAATGCTTACGGACATGCTCACGCGCGGCAGTACCTAATTTATGTCCAAGATTTGGATTTTTCATCAACTCGACAATTCTATCTGCAAAGCCATTGTTATCAGTGGGTTCGAGTAAAAAACCATTTTTCCCGTCTTTAATTTGAAGCGGAATACCGCCGACCTGTGAGGCCACAACAGGTTTTTCTTTCCACAATGCCTCGGTAACAGTTAACCCAAAACCTTCACGGATCGACTTTTGAATGATCACTGCTGAAACTCTTTGCAGTGCATTAACAAGAATATTATTTTCATGAGTAATAAGAATAATGTCGCCTGAATTGATAAAGCTGTTAGCGCGGAGCTTGACTTTTTCATAAATTCGAATGCCTTCCGGGTCATCGGTCGCCATACTGCCACATAGAACCAGACGGCAGTCAATTTTTTGTTTTACTTTTTTAAAAACTTCGATAACCCCAAGCGGATCTTTCCATTTATCAAAACGGGATATTTGTGTTAATAGCGGTTTATCAGTTTTAACTCCAAATTTTTTCAAGTATTTATCGATCATTGAGTTCGAAAGCGGCATATTTTTCGGACTTAGAGGGTCGATGACCGGTTGGACAATTTTTTGCTGTACCGGTAAATCTTTTTTCGCATAAGATTCATTAGATAATATTGTTAAATCATAACGCAAGATAAATCCTTTTAAAAACTCCCACAATTCCGGCTGAGGATCAGACAAATCTATATGGCACCGCCAAATCCATGGTTGTCTCTTTTTATAAAAATCAATCAACGGCAAAGGCTGAGGATCGTGGATAATAACTACATCATAATTCATTTTTGCATAAACAGCAAAATTTTCACTGGCTTGAATATAAAGGTTCTTTTTTATTGGGGTTAAATTGATCTTGTCACCTTGCAAGGCATTGTGAAATTTTTTGGTAATATTAAACAAATCCGGGTTACCGTGAATAATGCGCCAGTCTGCCGCAAGCCCAACACTATTCATTAAAGGTGCAAGACTTGACAAAATTTCTGCAACCCCACCGCCCATAAAAGTTGAATTAATATGTATAATTTTTGCACCATATAATTTTCTTGTTTTTTGATATATATTTGCCAACACATGGTCGCCAACAATAGAACGATAATCATCCAATCTTTTCATAATTATTCCCTTCGACTAGTGTTCTTAATAATTTACGTACTCTATCAAAAGATTTAATGTTATGTTTGGCAAATGATGCTTTAAAACCAACCCGAATTGAAAAGGCATGGTCGGGTAATACCTGGAATATATCTTCGTCGGTAAGATCATCGCCAATCCCTAAAATAAATGGCCAATTTTCTTTATGCAGCCATTTTAAGGCAGCTCTGCCCTTATTAATAACGCTGTTTTTTATCTCGATAATTTTGTGTCCCTCCAAAATTTGCAAATCGAGATTGCCAGTTATATAGGTTAGTGTTTCTACAAGTTCCCGCGATCGTAACTCTCCCAAACCCAAATCGGCTTTACGATAATGCCATGCCAGAGAAAAATTCTTTTCTTCAATAAATGAACCGGGGGTACGCAAAACATAATGCTCAAGAATAGGATATATATCCTTTTTCCACTCCTGGGGAAGTGATTCAATGGTTTGCCACCCCGAATTTTTTTCTCGCAACCAGGCGCCGTGTTCGGCAACAAGATTAATATGAAACGCACCGAACCATTGATCCATTATCTCCTGGCTCCTGCCGCTAATCAGGACAATTTGAGTTCTCTCGATTTCTGAAAGTTGTTTTAAAAGAGTTTTCAAGTCATCATCAGGCTTGGCTTCAAGAGGATTTGTATGAAATGGAACCAGAGTACCGTCATAATCAAGAAAAATCAGACGCTTGTCTGCTTTTTGAAAAGACTGAACTAGTTTTTTAATCGTTGCCTGGTCAATGCGGTTGGTAACCATCGAATTTTGCAATTGCCTGGCCTGCATCAATCTGTCTAGAAAATCTTCACTCCAGCGCATTATATTATAACGCTTTAACTTTATTTGCATATCTTTATTTCTTTTTATTTGTTCCTCTTCCGGCATATCCAGAGCCTTTTTTAAAGCATTAATGATATCCTGCTTGTTATTGGGATTTATTAAAATTGCCTCTCCTAATTCATGCGCTGCACCGGTCAGTTCACTTAAAATCAAAACACCGCTACTATCTTTTTTATTGGCAATGAATTCTTTGGCTACAAGGTTCATTCCATCTCGTAAGGGCGTTACCAAAGCAATATCGGCAATACTATAAAAGGCAGAAATTGCATTAAATGAGAAAGAGCGGTAGAGATAAATAATTGGAACCCATCCAACATTTCCCAGTTCGCTGTTAATTCGGCCAACATATTCATCAAGTTGATATTTTAACTTGCGATACGATTCAACTTTTGCACGAGATGGAACAACAATAAGAATCAAAACTATTTTATCGCGGTATTCAGGATATTCATACAAGAACGAATGAAACGCCTCAATTCTTTCCAGCAAACCCTTGGAATAATCCAAACGATCAATGGATAAAATAATTTTTTTATGTGCCAATTGTTTCATGTATTTGTTTTTTTCCCGTTGCACGACCCTGTTTTCGGAAGCCAGGGAAAATTTATCAAAATCAATACCCATAGGAAAACAATCTACACGGGTAATCCTCTCTTCATGATTAATTTGAAACATCTTGATTTCATGACCGGTAATTCGGGCCACGGAACTCATAAAATGTCTTCCGTAATCAAAAGTATGAAATCCTACAAGATCTGCACCCAATAGTCCTTCCAAAATTTCTTTACGCCAGGGCAGCAGACGAAAAATCTCAAAAGAAGGAAAGGGAATATGCAGAAAAAAGCCGATTGTTGCATCCGGCATTTTTTCACGAATCAGCTGTGGTAAAAGCATTAAATGATAATCATGAATCCAGATGATGTCGTCCGGTTTGATCCTGTCAGCCAATTCATTAAAAAATGTATAATTTACTTTTTTGTAGGCATCCCAATAATTTTGCTGATAATTACAATATTGAGTAAAGTAATGGAAAAGCGGCCAAATTATATTATTGCTAAATCCTTCGTAATATTCATCTATATCCTGTTTGCAGAGAAAAACAGGTAACATATTCTCGGTTTGCAAATGCTTTTTAATTTGATTTTTTTCATTGTCATCGACTGGAATAATGCCTGGCCATCCCATCCACCAACTGGAATTTTTTTTATATAAGGAACCCAAACCTGTCGCCAAGCCCCCGGAACTGGGTGTATATTTAATTGTTGCCTGTTTTTTTACAATAGTTATTGGAAGTCTGTTTGAAATTATATAAATATTGCTCATTATTCTTCTATCAGGTTAATTATACCAGATCAATTCACATAATATTATGTTAACTGTTTATATAAATAAACAGAAGCATTATCAGTATTTCCCCGGTAATGAAATATACCAAAAAAGTATACACATAACGTTAATTATTTTATATATTTAACGATTTTTTTACAGAGAATATTCCGGGAAAAAACTTTTTCCCGGATTATTTCCATTCAATAGCCCCTTGAGATGCAGAAAAAATATATATTTTCGCTTCCAGATCGGTTGTTTTTTTATATTGCGAAAAGATATGCTCACACACGTGCCCGACTTTATCTTTTTGTACAAGGTTAACCGTACAGCCGCCAAAACCACCGCCTGTCATTCTTGCACCCAAAACTCCATGTTGTTTGCGGGCAATGTTCACCATAGTATCCAGTTCACGGCAGCTCACCTGGAAATCGTCACGTAAACTATCATGCGATTCATTCATTAACTGACCAAACAGTTTTAAATCTCTTTTTTGCAGAGCATCGACAGATGCCAGAGTCCGTTCATTTTCCGATATTACGTGCCGGCAGCGTTTTTGTACTAAAAGGGGAAGTTTTTCCTGAACATTTTCAAACTGTGCCATTGTTACATCACGCAGAGCACGAACTCGCCCCAATAATTCATTTAGCAGTTTAACTCCGTTTTCACATTCAATCCGACGTTTATTATACTCGGAAGCAGCCAGTTCATGGCGAACCATAGTATTACAAACCACAATGCGTATTTGATCTGAAGGCAATGGAACTTGCTGGAATGTCAGGGAACGACAATCGAGGAACAAAGCTTTATCCTTCTCGCCATTTATTGAGATAAATTGATCCATAATGCCGCAATTCATGCCGACAAATTTATTTTCTGCCTTTTGCCCCAATTTCGCCAGCCGGGTATTGTCCAATTTTGCATTAACTGTACTCAGCAAAGCAAGCGCCGAGGATATTTCCAATGCGGCAGACGAACTGAGTCCGGCTCCAACAGGCACTTCGCTTTCAATATACATATCAGCGCCAATTAGTTTAATTCCCTCCTCTTCAAGCATTTTTGCAATACCGGCCGGATAGTCGCTCCATTTACCTGTTTTATGATTATTATCCAGATCAATTGTTTTCAATTCCTGCATATTTTCTGACCAAATGGATAATATGCGATCGGAACGAGGTTTAATCGCAACAGCTGTAAAATTTTCAATAGCCATTGGAAAAACAAAACCATCATTATAATCTGTATGTTCGCCAATTAAATTAACCCGACCGGGAGCAATAAAAATTTGCGGTATCCCTTTAAAGTGGTTATTAAAATTTTTAACAAGAAAATTACGATCCATTACATCCTCAATACTTGAAAAATTTAAACCAACCAAATACCGATTGGGTCAATGCTTGAAATTCCATTATTACCAAAACAGTGCATATAATACAACCAGAATTATCATAATGGCATAGACGCTAATATTAAAAACTGAATCCGTCTTGAACATTTTGGCCGGTAAAGAGATTGCTTTGGCATCATCATCTTCTTTTGAAGTTACCAAACTGACGCCGGCAATAATTGCCATTGTAATAATTAGCGTATAAAACATTTGATCCATAAAAGGCATTTCAAGAGCAGGAGTCTTTAATAAAAAGGCGACAATGATTGATGACAAGACACCAACAATTGCGCCCTTGTTGGTGGCTTTTTTCCAGAACAAACCCATCAAAAATACGGCCAGAATACCGGGACTTACCAGGCCTGTATATTCTTGAATATACTGAAACATTTGTTCAATATTCCCCATAACCGGCGCTAAAAGAACTGCAATAACCAGCGCAGCTGCTGCGGCAATTCTACCCATACCAACAATTTGTTTTTCGGTTGCGTTCTTTTTAAAATATGGTTTATAAATATCCAGTGTAAAAATTGTAGAGGTGGAATTTAGCATTGAAGCCAGCGAAGATACGATAGCCGCGGTAAGAGCTGCCAAAACAAGACCTTTCACTCCTATCGGGATGAACTTACTAATTAACCAGGGATAAGCTTTATCATAATTGACAGTTCCATTTGCGTTTAGAAATGCTTCTTTAATGCCAGGAATAATAGCAGTCCCCGCATCCTGGGTAAATAATACAAAAGCAATAATACCCGGAATTACCACAAAAAGCGGAATGAGTAATTTTAAAAAGGCAGCAAAAGCAAGTCCTCGCTGAGCTTCTTTTAAAGATTTTGCGGCAAGGGCGCGTTGAATAATGTATTGGTTAAAACCCCAATAATAAAGATTAGCAACCCACAAACCGCCAATTAAAACAGCAATGCCGGGAAGGTTGGAAAATTCTGGATTATCTTTTTTAAGAATCATGTGAAACTTGTCACCAGCAGTATTTGCCAAATGGGTAAGACCGTTAACAATTCCGCCATCCGGGGTTAAATGATTCAGGGCGAATAAAGTAGTTATTACTCCACCAACTGTTAGCAAAGCGACTTGCAATACATCTGTCCAGGCAACCGCAGACAATCCTCCATATAAAGAATAGGCAGCAGCAATAAAAGCAAGGCCCAAAATGGCATAAATGATCAGGCTGCCATCACCATTACCGATGATTGTATCAATCGCTTTCCCTCCTAAAAATAGTACCGAGGTTAAATTAACAAATATAAACAAGGCCACCCAAAAAACGGCAAGAATGGTTTTTAGATTTTTGCTATAGCGGGCTTCAACAAACTCCGGGATGGTATATAGCTTTTTCTCAATAAAGACCGGCAGAAAAAATTTGGCAACAATGACCAAAGTAATTGCCGCCATCCATTCATAACTGGCAATAGCCAAACCAATAGCAAAACCTGAGCCGGCCATACCAATAAATTGTTCAGCAGAAATATTTGCGGCAATAAGCGACGAACCAATTGCCCACCAGGGTAGAGATTTGCTGGCTAAAAAATAATCCTGAGCATTTTTTTGATGCCCTTTTTTTTCACGGGAAACCCATAAACCCAAACCAATGATAGTGATTAAATAGCATATAAAGACCAGATAATCATAAAGTGAAAAATTCATTCAGCTCTCCTGTTTTTTTTTCCTGCCGCAGCTATATTAATATGTAAAACTTTATTAATAACCAAAAATACAGATTTAAATTTTTATGAAAGTAATTAAAATTATTTTACTAGTCAAGAAACATTTAAATAGTAAAAACACACACACGATCAATGTATAAAAGAACTTGTTTGTTCGTTTTCTTGTAGATGAATACATGACAGCCGGACTTGAGGTTGACAAAAAAATAATATTTTTCAAATAAAAGAGCGGGAAAAAATTCAGGTTATGGTACAATTATTGATATGATTAAATTGTTAAATTTACTCTATTATTATTACTAGTATATTTTTAAATTTTTTATTGAGGGAATTTTAAAAAGCTATATTACTGTCAAATTAAAGTGAAATATCAACAGGATAAAAAACTGTTATAATTGAAATTTGAAATAAATACAAGGAATACCAGCTTTGTTTGGGAACACACCGCTAAAGGATAATGAATAGATGAAGTTACGCTTGACAATCATTTTACTTTTTAGCTGTTTTCTTGCCGGAAATTTATCCAGTCAAATTAGTGAATATACAGTAAAAGCGGTATATCTGGAAAGATTTACCCGGTTTATGCAATGGCCTGCCCATATTGCCATGGAGGATACAACCCGGGATTTTATTCTGGGAGTCATTGGTGAAAATCCTTTTGAAAACAAATTGGAAGAAATATATTCAGAACAAAAAATAAAAAATAGAAAAGTAAAAATTGTCTATTATCAGACAGTCTCGCAAATAGATCAATGCCATTTATTATTTATTACCCGGACTGATAATGATAAACTTTTCAAAATATTGGCATATTGCAGCGACAAACCAATTTTAACGGTCAGCGATACCGGGGGCTTTGCCGGGTATGGAGTGCATGTAAACTTTTTTATTGTCGATAACAAGATAAAGTTTGAAATCAATGAGAAAGCATTGCTCAAAGCCGGGCTAAAATGCAGTTACTTGCTATTAAAATCAGCCCGGATAATTAATCCGGTGAGAGGTTATTGATGATAAATATTAAAAACCTCTCCATTAAAAACAAACTGCTCGGTTTAATTCTATTTGTCTCTTTTACAATGATTGTTCTTGGCTTTTCAGTTGTAATTATCAACTATGTTTATACACTGAAAAAAAACATGATTGATAATATTATGATCAATGCCAAGTTGATTGGTGAATACAGCGTAGCGCCTATGTCCTTTGACCAGCGAGAGGGTGCACAGGAAATTCTTGAAAAATTACAAACCATTCCTTCAATTGTTAACGGCTATATTTTCTATAAAAACGGTGAATTGTTTGCATCATACCAAACCAATCAAAATATAAAAATTGATAAACGACTCATTAGCTATCCGGGGCATCAATTTAAAAACAAGTTTTTACATGCCACACGACAAATTATCTATCATAATACAAACTATGGCACAATTTATCTTGTAGCTTCAACTCATGAATTGAATCTCACAATAACACGCTATCTTGGTATGATGATCATTATCATTCTGGTACTTTTTATCATATCATATTATCTGGCCCTTAAACTGCAAAACATTATTTCTCAACCTCTGCAAACACTGGTTAAAACCACACAAACGATATCGCAAGAAGGGGACTATTCCATACGGGTAACCAAGTATGGTAATGATGAAATCGGACAGCTTTATGACGAATTTAATGAAATGCTGGAACAAATTCAGGAACGTGAAAGCGCCCGAAACAATGCCGAAAATGCTGTGCGTGAAAGTGAATTCCGCTATCGCACACTATTCCAGCTCTCCCCAATCCCAATATTTGTTCATAGCAATAAACATTTTGTCTTTTTAAACAATGCGGCAATTGAAACCCTGGGTGGCCAAACCTCCGGGGAATTCATCGGAAAATCGATTCACGATATAATTTTACCGGATATTTTCCCCAAAGAGGATCTTTTACCGGCAGCAGAGACTAGAACAAAACAGGCAGAGAAAAGATTTTTAAGACTGGATAATCAAATAATTTATGTTGAATCGGTAGAGAACCAGATTGAATACAAGGGAAATCCCGCAACTCAAGTTGTATTCCAGGATATTAGTGATCGCAAAAAAGCCGAACAGGAAATTCTAAAACTTAACGAGGAACTGGAAAAAAGGGTACAAATCCGTACTGATCAGTTAAAAAAGATAAATCAGAGCCTTAAAAAAGAAATCCGCAACCGAAAATATGTGGAAAAAAACTTGCGCGAAAGTGAAGAGCGTTTCCGGGCAATTTTTGAATCCACATCCGATGGAATAATTGTTTGGGACCGAAATTTTATATGTTTATATGCAAACAAGGCTTTTTATAAATATAGCGGCATAGAAAAAAGAAAAATCACCGGTAAAAACATTGATGCCGGTTTGGGAAATTTTATGGATTATATCCCCAGGTGGCGGCAAAGAATAAACCAGGTTTTAGAATCCGGTGAACCGGTTTGGGCAGAAGACAGTACAACAATTAACGATAAACAGGTATTTGGCGAATCAATTCTCTCGCCGATTCAAAATGAAAAAATGGAAATTTTTGCCGTTGGCGTTATTTATCGTGATATTACAGAAAGAAAATTGTATGAAGAAAAAATAAAAAATTATGCCGGAAAATTGGAAGAAGCAAATAAAGAACTGGAGGCGTTTTCTTATTCTGTTTCTCACGACTTGCGCGCTCCGCTCCGCTCGATTGACGCTTTTTCAAAAATTGTCCTTGAAGAAGAATTATCAGCGCTTTCGGAAAATGGTAAAAAATATGTGCAAATTGTGCGTGATAATGCCGCTAAAATGGGCTTGCTCATTCAGGACTTGCTTGACTTTTCACGTCTTAGCAGAAAACCGCTAATAAAGCAAAAAGTCAATATCAAAGAAATGGTAGAATATACTATTAAAGACCTTTATGCTAACTATGCGCCCCAAAATCCTGCTATTATACAAGAACCTTCGTTAGACGTAGAAATCAAAGCGGACGCCTCGTTACTAAAGCAGGTTTTTATCAATATCATTGATAATGCCTTAAAATATTCTAGCAAAAATCCCAATCCGCAAATTAACATAGGATCACTTAGACAAAACAATGAACTGGTATTTTATATTAAAGATAACGGCGTGGGATTTGACATGAAATACGCAGATAAATTATTTGGAGTATTTCAAAGGCTTCACCGGAGCGATGAATTTTCAGGAACAGGTGTTGGTTTGGCCATTGTAAACAGGATAATTACCCGCCATGGCGGCAGAATTTGGGCTGAGGCGGGGGTAAATTCCGGCGCTACTTTTTATTTCACAGTCAGTGATAATTAAGCTCTTTGTTCACTCTAGTCCGGTAGATTTTTCTGGAATTTTACTTTTTATCAGTTGTTTAACAATTAAACAATTATAGTACAGGAATCCGATTTGCCAGATTCAACTCAAAATCTTAAAATTTTGCTGCTTGAAGACAATCCGTATGATATCGAGTTGACCAGACGTGAAATCAGCAAGGCCAATATTCATTTTTTACTGGAACCTGTCAATAATAAAGAAGCCTTTGTTCATGCGTTAACCACATTTAAACCCGATATTGTATTAGCGGATTATAATCTCCCACAGTTTAATGGTTTGACTGCTCTTGAAATTGTCAAAAAGCTGGCTCCATCTCTCCCCTTCATCATTGTCACCGGAGCAATTGCCGAAGAAACGGCAGCAGAAACAATCAAAATGGGGGCTTGGGATTTTGTAGTCAAGGAAAGACTTTTTCGTCTTGTTCCGGTTCTTATGAATGCCATGAAACAAAAGCAGGAAAAAGAACAAAAACAACAGGTTGAGCAAGCTCTGGTGGAAAATGAGGAACTCTTGTCTGCCTTTATGAATTCAATAACTGACGGATTTGCCCTCTATGATTCCGAGTTAAGACTTTTAAGATATAATCAAACTTCCAAGTGGTTTTTCAGCCCGGAAACAACCAAGATCGATGGGAAAAGTATTGTCGAAATTTCTCCTTCAGTTGTTAGTTCCGGCCGTTATGAAAATTATAAAAAGGTTATACAAACCGGTGTTCCTTTTAACACTGAAGCGGTGATTGACCATCCGCAAATGGATCAGTTATTTTTGCAAATAAAAGCATTCAAAGTCGGTAACTATTTGGGAATCATTTCAACAGACATTACCGAACAAAAAAAGGCGGAAAATGCTCTCCGCTTAAGCGAAGAACAATACAGAACACTGGTAGAAGGCTCAGGTCAACCAATTTGCATGGTTGATGAAACCGGGCGGGTTTTGTTCGTCAACCAGATTGCCGCATCATATATGCACGAAAAACAGGGCGCTCTGGTTGGCAAGAATATTATGGACTTTCTCCCCCTTGAAATTGCCGAATTTTATATAAAAATTATTAAAAAAGCGATTCTAAAAAATCAACCCAGTGTTAATGAAAATAAAATTCAGATAGCAAATACTAATTACTGGCTGGAAACCCGGATTTTTCCAATAAAAAAAGATAATTCTAGCGTCTCTTCTGCTCTTGTGTTTATCCTGGATATTAATGAAAGGAAAAAATCGGAAGAAGAAAGAAACCTGCTTTACGAAGCATTCAATCATACCTATGAAATTGTGATCATTACAGATCAACATTTTATAATTCACTATGTTAACCCTGCTTTTGAAAAAATAACCGGGTATGCCCGGGAAACAATAATTGGTCAAAGTACTAATGTCTTGCAGAATCCAGTGCAAGATATGAATATATTTTCAGAAATCACCGGGACATTAAAACAGGGCAATATCTGGCGAGGTCATCTCGTTGCCGGTAAAAGTGACAATACCACATTTGAAGCGGAAACAAACATCGCCCCGGTTTGTGATGAGACAGGCCAAATTATCAATTATGTACTAGTCATCCGTGATACAACCGAAGAAAAAAAGCTGGAACTGCAATTAAGAAAATCACAAAAGCTGGAAACGATTGGTACACTGGCTGGCGGCATTGCTCATGATTTTAATAATATCCTGGTTCCAATCATTGGCTATTCAGAATTACTGTCGGAAAGAATTGACCCGGAAAGTCAGGAATACACATTTCTGGATCATATCATGAAAGCCGGCGCCCGCGCCAAAGACCTGATCAACCAAATATTAACTTTTAGTCGCCGCGTTGAGCAGCAGCGCCGACCGATTTATATTCAAACAATTTTAAAAGAAGTTATCAAGCTGCTACGCGCATCAATTCCTTCGAGTATTGAAATTCACCAAAAAATAAATCCAAATTGCGATACTGTACTTGCTGATCCCATTCAGCTTCACCAGGTCATCATGAATCTATGTGTTAATGCTTTTCATGCCATGCGTAAGGATGGGGGAACATTAACTATTGAACTTGATATGTACGAATTAAAGGATGATACCGGACAATTAAACCTTCCCAAAGGATTATATGTTAAACTGGTCGTCTGTGATACTGGTGAAGGAATGGAAAAGGCGATTCTGGATAGAATTTTTGAACCTTTTTTCACCACTAAAATGAACAATGAGGGAACCGGATTAGGATTATCAGTAGTACATGGTATTGTATTAAGCCACGAAGGGGATATTGTTGTTGAAAGCCAGACTCATATAGGAACAACTTTTACAATTTATATTCCGGCCCATTCCAGTCCCATGCAGGAAAAAGTGGAAAATACAGAGTTACCCAAAGGTCGTGAACGAATTTTGTTTGTCGACGATGAGGAAGAAATTGTTGAATTGAATTTACAGATTTTGGAACAGTTGGGCTATCAAACAACCGTAACCTCAAGCAGTCTTGAAGCCCTGGAAATATTTCAGGCCCAACCCGATCAATATGATTTGTTATTTACAGATTACACCATGCCGAAAATGAATGGCCTGAAACTGGCCCAGGAAGTTAGTAAAATAAAACCGGGGATACCAATTATTTTGTGTACGGGGTTTAGTGAAAATGTCACCCCTGAACAAGCGCAGGAACTGGGAATCAAGGAGTTTGTTTTTAAACCATTGACCATGAGTTCCATTGCGCAAATCATTCGCCGCGCCCTGGATAGCTAACGTTTTTAAAGTCTTTCGGTCAAATGTAAACGCGCTTTGGCTACATATTCACTTTGGGGATACTCATTGATCAGTCGATTAAAGTATAACCTGGCATTGATTTTATCTTGCATTTTATAATAACATCTGCCTATCATCATTAACGCATCATCATTTTTATCCGATGTTCCCATAGCTATAACTTTATGAAAAGTTTCCAGCGCTGTAGTATAATTTCCCTGACCAAAATAACACTCACCAATCCAGTAATGACTATTAATTGTAAATGTATGAGAAGGAAAATCAGAAATCAGGGTATTAAATTCCTGCATCGCCTCGTTATAATTTTCGGAATGAAACAGAGACATTGCGCGTTCATAGCGTTGTGTATAAACCTGATAATTGCCGGTCTCCGGCTGGGGGTCTGGAACTAAAGTTTGCGCTTGATTCTCAGGGATGACTGCCGGTGGTTTTATTTGAGTAACAGAATCGGTGTTGACAACAGGTGGTAATGAATCCGGCTCCACAGTTAACATGGGGGCAATTGGTGTATTCTGTACAGATTGGGTTATTTCGGGCGCTTGTTTACTGGTCTTTTTTTGCCAAAAAAATACAATAACCAGTATAATAATCAGTAAAAACAATACAAAAGGAATAAAGGGAATTCCCTTTTTTTTAGGGATTTTTTGGGGTCGGGGTCTTATTGTTCCTGTCATTCTCATATCCTTTACAAAAATGCTGCAAAATGACTATCTCTCTGATTATAAAGTCCGAAATAAAGCGGTTTTCTAATAATACTTTAAAAATATAACAGTGAAAACAAAAGTAATAACCGGTTTATTTTACTTGTGATTTGCCAATTGCTGATTAATTTAATTTTAAATATCATAAAAGCAAGTGAAATTTCCATTTTTTGTAAAATAGTCAGGTATTGCTTTGCAAACAATTCAGGATTACATAATAATTTTACCATTGCAACAAACAATTTTTAGAGTGGGAGAAAATCTTTTTATTGCAATAAAAAAAATAAAATAATATATTACTTGAACGTTTAAATTATAAAGAACACAACTTTGGCAAACAAACACAGGATACATTTGATATCCGCATTCATTCATTCGCACTCGGCACAGGAAAATCTTTAATGGCAGCGATCAAGTTTCTTTCGTTTTACACTCCACTCAAGCGAAAACTATATTCAATATTTAAATCACCGGGGCACATTGTTTTTTTTATGGGAGTCTTTATCGGGGGTATAATCATCATTTTATTCAATCTGCTAATAAAGCAGACCTCAACCAATGAATTTTGTGAGGCCTGCCATGTTCACCCCCATGCCACAACCAGTTGGAAACAGGGACCCCATTACGATAATACCAACGGCATTGCAGTTGCCTGTGTAGAATGTCACCTCCCTCCTGCCGGATCATTAAAATATTATACGGAAAAAGCCCGGCTCGGCGCTCAGGATGCTTATGGTAAACTATTCAAAGATATTGCCAGGATCAACTGGGATGAAAAATCCACAGTTGAACACGCTGCTTCATTCACCTATAACGAATCCTGTATTCGTTGCCATACGAATCTGTTTCCAATCGGTTTGACAACCAAAGGACAGGATGCTCATCTTTATTATACGCAACAAAAAGCCGGCGAACTTTTGTGTATAAACTGTCATTTGCACACCGGTCATTACTCGGACAAAGTGCAGCAGGAATTTGAATTCCGCAAATCTGTCGATAAAGCGACCGCAAGATATACAAAACCGGCTATTGTTACAGAATTTAATAACTATACCGAATACATACCCGGCAGCAGTGTAAAATTCGATATGGTAGCAATTCCGGGTGGAAAATTTACTCTGGGCAGCCCACAAAATGAGCAGCTGCGCAATGCTGATGAAGGCCCGCAAGTGCAGGTGGAAATCAGCTCATTCTGGATAGGCAAAATTGAAGTAAGCTGGGACGAATATGAAGCCTTTTATGCACAAACCGCGCGCGAGGGGCGCTCCGATACACAGATCAACCTGGTACGCTCCGGAACCGGAATAGATGCGATCACCGGGCCGACTCCCCCCTACGGCAACCCGGCGCAGGGTTACGGCAAGGATGAACGTCCGGCTATTACCATGACCTGGTATGCGGCAAATGTATATTGTGAATGGCTCTCGACGGTTACCGGTAAAAAGTACCGGCTGCCAACTGAAGCGGAATGGGAATACGCCTGCCGCGGTGGTACGAATACCCCTTATTTCTTTAGCGGCAACCCAAAAAAATATACCGCCAATAGTTTTTGGAATAAAATTTTCGGGCCGGATACGACTGTTATCAACTCGTATATCATTTACAAACAAAACAGCGCCGGTAAATCGCACTTACCATCAAGCGTCCTGACCAATCCATTCGGCTTGTTGAACATGACGGGTAATGTTAAAGAATTCTGTTCAGACTGGTATTCGTCAACTATATATGCTGAATATCTAAAAACGGGTTTAGTAAAAAATCCTACTGGGCCGGCAACCGGTGATGAACGGGTAATCCGCGGCGGCTCCTACAAGTCCGATGCAGCCCTGGTACGATCTGCTGCCCGTGATCATACGTTGTATGACAAATGGATGAGAACCGACCCGCAAATGCCCAAATCCCGATGGTGGTATTCAGACTGTAATGATGTGGGTTTTCGTGTTGTCTGTGAAATTAACAAATGATTATCATAAATATTACCTATTCATCTAGT